>NZ_JAKKCK010000002.1:0-435877 GCF_021725735.1 Vibrio sp. J2-3(2022) | reverse complement strand
AATTTAATTCGTTCGTCTGCAAATTTATATTTAAAGAGTGTGAGGTAAATAACGTAAAAATGTTTATCTTTTATTCTTATAAATCCATTAGTTATTCCTTAAGTTCCTTAGTAGTTTCAGCGTAATAATAAGGAAAAAAACAAAGATGAAATGGAGGGTTCTCTTAGTCGACTAATTGTTGTTTGCTAAATAGAAAGTAAGTTTCGGGACGGGAAACTCTACTTATTAGAGATTTGGTAGGAATAAATGATGCGTTCTAGGTTTGGGGTAAATTTTTAATCTGATGTTTTAATTTATTTTAGTCAATTGGGCGACGTGCTTTAACAGGCTTCCATCAATATCTGGCAAGTCATCAGCGAAAAATATCTGAGCACCAGGAGTGCAACGCATTAATATATTTATTAGTTCACCTTCATTGTTGGAAGTGTTAACTGCGTTAAGTTTCGCTAATTTATTACAAAGCTCGTCCTCTATTTGCACTTTCTGCTCTTCGGTGAGCCTAATGCGACCTATACATACGCCTGGGTTGATATCATGAGAAAGCGAATCTTGTTGAAATCGCTCTTTGAATAAGGTGTCTAATGCCGTACCTTCTTCCATAATAAATCGACGACCAGAACGGTAAAACAAGCCGTCTCCGAAGTTTTCGACATATCCTAGAATTTCCGCGATACGCAAATAGAATCGTAAGCTTGTATCAGAAAGTCCGTAAGTTTGGGCTATCTCTTGCGGTTTAATATCACGAGAAGTCAGCATATAAATAAAATCAAGTAAATAAGGGTGCTCAACGAAAAGGGCGCTCTCTTCATCTGTTAGCATTTGCTCGTTTTGGTGCTGAAGCTCGTTGGCTAAGGTTGCGAGTTCGACGAGATCGGTATTCAGGTAGTTCAGATAAATAAGTACTTTATCCAAACCTAAAGCTGGATTATGTAGGTGGCGTTTAATACTAGATAAAGGGATGCCACTTTTCTCTGACAAGGAATTGTAGCAAAGCCCTTCTTCTTTAATCTTTTGTCGTAGCGCTGCGAGTAAAAACTTTGGTCCAACATTCATCCTTGAATATCACCTTATTCGTTATTCCGTTTACTGGCTGATATTTTGCCTTTCAAGCAGCAGGTTTCGAATCGCTGTGCCTGCTTCTAGAATGTGTTTTTTCAGCAGGTACTTGGCGCCTTCGATATCACGATTTTGGCACATTTCAAACAAGCTTAAGTGCTCTTCTTCTGCCTTTTTAATGCCTGTAGTAAACAATAGCTGCATGCGTATGTATCGGTCACACTTTGTGTTCAGGTTGTAAATGACGTCCATAGTTTCAGGCATGTTGGCTGGCGCATATAGGGCTTTGTGGAACTCGTAGTTGTAGTTGCTCCATTCTTCTACTTCGTCGCCACTGTTCACTACTGACTCGAAACGTTCGCGAACTTCGCGCGCGCGTTCAAGGTCAGCGTCTGTCATATTTTGAATCGCGCGCTCTAAAATGTGGCATTCCACGACAGCGCGCAGTTCAAATAGCTCATTGATTTTCTCTGGAGATAGCTCAGTGACCGTCGCACCTTTGTGAGGTTCAAAGCTAACGAGTCCTTGTGCTTCCAATTGAACTAACGCTTCACGCACAGGAATTCGGCTAACATTAAACTCTTTTGCTAACGCATCTTGACGTAAAGGTTGACCAGTTTTTAACTCGCCCTTCAAGATCTGAGTTCGAATTGCTTCCTCAACGAGCTGAGTGCGCGTTTTAAAAACAGGTTTCTGTGACATTGAAGTCTCCCGTGAAATTAATATTGTATCCAATCCATTTACTTTAGTAGTTTATTGTTTTTCTGGCACAAACCAACTAGGAAAGAAGGTTTTGAGAAGTAGAGTGAAATAAAAGGCATCAGTTGATGCCTTTTTGAGCCATTTGGTGGGCTTATTGGGACACACTGCCATCTATGGCGCGTTGAATACCCAGTGGGTTCGATGCTTTTAATGAATCCGGCAATAAAGATTCTGGCAAAGCTTGATAAGCGACCGGACGCAACCAACGATGAATAGCCTCCGCACCGACAGATGTTGAGGCAGAATTGGTTGAAGCCGGATATGGTCCACCATGAACCATAGCGTAACCAACCTCGACGCCAGTTGGCCAACCGTTGAATACAATTCGTCCGGCGATTTCTTCCAAACTTGGAAGCAGTTGCTTGGCTTGTTCTTCGTCTTCAGCGGTAGCGTGAAGGGTTGCGGTGAGCGATCCAGTCAGTGAATCACTCAGTTTCAACATGTCATCGAAATCTTCACAGATTACGATTAACGATTGAGGACCAAATATTTCTTCCTCCCATTGCGGGTTTTCACGCCAGTTTTTACTGTCCGTCACGAACAGTGCTGGTGAGACATTGGTCGCTTCTGCTTGTTCAGAACGAGTGACGTTAATGCCTGTTTCGGAAGCTCGCTTATCCACTTCGGATTCATACGTTTCTCGGATTCCTTGCGTTAGCAAAGTGGCCGTTGATTGTTGTCGAATTAACCCTTGAGCTATTTCGATAAAGGCTTGCGTTTCTGGGCTATTCAAGACAAATACAACGCCTGGTTTTGTACAAAATTGTCCACAGCCCAAAGTCATAGAAGCCACAAACTCTTCAGCCAATGAGGCGTTTGCTCGTATGGCTGAAGGGAGAATAAATGTTGGGTTAATCGCCCCTAGTTCACCATAGAAGGGGATTGGCTCTGGTCTTTGCTGAGCTAGATTGAACAGCGCACGGCCACCACCGACGGAGCCTGTAAACCCAACCCCTTTAATTTTTGGATGGGTAACGAGTGCTTGGCCAAGTGCGCGTTTGTTGCCTTGCAATAGCGTGAAGATGGCTTGCGGTAAGCACTCTTTCTCCAGTGCAGCCTCAATACACTCTGCAACAAGTTGACTGGTGCCAGGGTGGGCGGTATGGCCTTTTACAATCACAGGACAGCCAGCGGCCAGTGCCGAAGCCGTATCACCACCTGCCGTAGAAAATGCGAGCGGAAAATTAGACGCACCAAACACGGCGACAGGGCCAATTGCGATTTGTTGACGGCGAATATCTGGTTTTGGCAGTGGTTGACGGTTTGGGTTTGGCGTATCGAAAATTGCTTGATGGTGATTACCCGATCTCACAACCTCGGCAAATAGTCTTAATTGGCTCGCTGTACGTCCTATTTCACCGCTTAAACGTGCTTCGGGAAGGGCAGTTTCCAAATGAGCACGAGCAACGATTTCTTCACTCTTCACTTCCAATTCAGAGGCGATAGAGCAAAGTAAGCTCGCTCGCTTTGCATTGCTTAGTTGGCGAAACTCACGCGCAACGCTTTGGGCGGCTGAGGCGGCTTGATTAACTTCTTGCTCTCCATGTACCGGAAACGCTATAGGTAGAGGCTCACCAGTAAAGGCGTTGACTGCGTAAAAAGTGGTTGGTTCTTGTGGGTTCATCATTCTTCCTTACTATCCTTATTACTTCACTTCAAATCCGTACGCATATGGGTCTTCATCGTCTACCCATATCGTGTTGTGACCGTATACTTGTGCCCATCCTTCAATGCTTGGCAAAATAGCGGCTTTGCCATTCACTTCGGTAATGCCTTCTATACGTCCTTGAAATAGGCTGCCGATGATACTTTCGTGAACAAAGTCTTCCCCTTGATTGAGTTTGCCTCTTGCATGCCATTGCGCCATACGTGCACTTGTTCCCGTACCACATGGCGAACGATCCAACGCTTTGTCGCCGTAAAACACAGCATTTCGAGCGGTAGCGTTTTCTTGAGTGGGCTCTCCGGTCCATAGCACGTGAGAAACACCGCATACTGTTGGATCTTCTGGATGTACGCACTCAACCGCTCGAGATACCGCTTCGCGAACTTTTGGTGAAAGCATCAAAATTTCATCTGGAGAGTAGTGTTCAAGTCCGGCGTAGTTTTCTTGAGGGTCGACGATTACGTAATAGTTTCCGCCATAAGCAACATCGACAGTGAGCTCACCTAAGCCCTCTATGTCCACGGTTACGTCTTGGTGGGCAAGGTAAGCTGGTACGTTAAATATCCTCACTGACGTGACCTTGTCACCTTTTGTTTGGTAGTGCACTTCGATTTGTCCTGCTGGGACATCAAGTATCAAACGGCCTTCTTTTTTGGGAGTGATAAGGCGATTCTCGATAGCGGTAGTGACGGTTCCAATGGTGCCGTGGCCACACATTGGTAAGCAGCCACTGGTTTCAATAAACAGAATAGAAGCGTCTGCGTTATCACTGCAAGGAGGCAAGACAACTGACCCCGACATCATTGAGTGGCCACGAGGCTCAAACATGAGTGCCTGACGAATCCAATCATAATGCTCAAGAAAGTATTGGCGCTTTTCGCTCATGGTATTGCCTTCGAGTGGAGGCACACCGCCTGCTACCAGCCTAACTGGGTTGCCGCAGGTGTGGGCATCAATACAGAAAAAAGTTCCTTGTCTCATTTTTCGCTCCTTGCTGAAAAAATGGTTGAATTAAACAATAGCGATGTTAACGTAATGTAAAATATATTGTATACAATCTGCGTTTTCAAGTGTGACTCGGAGCATATTTATGTTGGTCAAGGATGAAACAAAAAAGGAAAGGATCGCCGTGATAGGTGCGGGGATTATTGGCTTATCAATTGGATTGAAGTTGCAGCAGCAAGGTTATCAAGTCACGATTTTTGATCCCAATGGCGTGGGGAATGGATGCTCTAAGGGAAATGCAGGTCATATCGCGACTGAGCAAATCTTCCCTCTTGCAACGCCAGCGCTGCTTCCACAATTACCTAAAATGCTGCTAGATTCCAAAAGTCCGGTTTCGATCCGTTGGCAAGATATTCCAAACACAATCGGGTGGATGATTCGTTTCCTATTACAAACAAAGCCATCAGCCGCGGAGCAGGCAAAAAACGCGATTAAGAGTCTTAACGAGCGGTCAGTGGCAAGTTGGCGTGGTGTGCTTGATTCAATCGGAAAAGCACATCTAATAAAAATGAATGGTTCATTGCTCACTTTTGAAAACGAGAAACTGTTTAAAGACTACCAAAGTACGCTTAACTCACTGGCTAAAAACGGTGTGGCGTATCAAGTTTGGACACAAGAGGCGATTCGAGAGAGGATACCTGATCTCAGCCATAAGGTTTGTGTCGGCGTCTTTTTTCCCGATACAGGTCATACGCTAGACCCTTATCAGCTCTGTGTTGAGCTAAGTGAAGCTTTTGAAGTTCTTGGCGGTAAGGTTTTACAAAAAGGTGTATCTGCGTTGGCGAAAAATGGCGAGGTGTTGGTTGAGTCTCAAACACATTCATTTGACCGAATCATTGTTGCCGCTGGTGTACATTCTAAGCCTTTGATACGGCAACTAACCGGAGTCAAAGTGCCTATTCAAGCCGAGCGTGGTTATCACCTAATGGTGGATGACAAGCGTGATGTATTGCCATTTCCTATTAGCTCTGCCGATAGAAAATTCATCATGACTCCGATGTCTGGCGGGCTACGCTTGGCAGGCACTGTTGAGTATGCCGATGTAGAGTCACCACCCAATATGAAACGTTCAGAAATGCTTTTTCAGTTAGGTGATGAGATGTTTGAATCGAGGTTACATCCACTCAAGCAAGGAGAAAAGTGGATGGGGAATCGGCCTTCAACAGTCGACTCGTTACCGGTTATTGATAGCATTTGGGATGGAAATGTATTACTGGCATTTGGCCACCAACACCTTGGATTAACTCAAGCGGCGATAACGGCAGATCTCCTTTTAGAGCTTATCGAAGGAAAGCCGACATCGATTGATCTTTCACCTTTTTCATTACAACGATTCGCCTGAAAAAATTTAATATTAAATATTGTATAAAATATATTAAATGCTAATGTTAACTTAATTTTAACAAAAATGGTGTCCAACAGCCGTACTCGGATGCCTCCAGAAAAACAACCAAAAGGAGTAAAACATGTCACGAATGACCAAAGCACCATTGGCGCTGTTGATTTCAGGAATGCTGTTGGGGACCTCTGCTTATGCTGAAGACAAATTGACGGTCGTGTCTTGGGGTGGTGCATTCACCAAGAGCCAAGTGGAGGCATATCACAAGCCTTTCATTAAAAAAACAGGTGTCGAGATCGTATCCGAGGATTTCAGCGGCGGATTAGCCGAAATTAAAGCACAGGTGGAAGCGAACAATGTGCGCTGGGATTTGGTTTCTCTCGACAAGCCAGACATTGTTCGTGGTTGCGCCGAAGGGTTACTAGAACCAGTGAGCCCAAGTATTTTGCCTCCGGGCGCAGATGGAACACCAGCACAAGAGGATTTCATTGATGGTGCGATTCACGAATGCGCAATCAATACCATCGTTGTGTCCACAGTATTAGCGGTGAACGAAGACGCATTTAAAGGTAAGGCTTTGCCTAGCAAGTTGACCGATCTTTTTGACCTAAAAACTTTTCCAGGTCGACGTGCATTGCAAAAACAACCTCAGGGCAATCTTGAGTGGGCACTATTGGCTGATGGTGTAAAGCCAGAAGAGGTCTACAGCCTGCTCGAAACCGAAGCGGGGCGTGAGCGTGCTTTTGCTAAGTTGGATACGATCAAATCAGAAGTACTGTGGTGGACAACAGGTGCCCAGCCACCTCAAATGCTTGCAGACAAAGAAGTGGTGATCGCCTCGGCGTTTAACGGCCGAATCCACAATGCCCGTAAAGATGAAGGTCAACCATTTCGGATTATATGGGACCGTCAAATGGGTTACATGAATGGATGGGCGATACCTAAAGGGAGTGAGAACACAAAGCTTGCATTGGACTTCATTGCTTTTTCTTCAGGAACAAAACCATTAGCTGATCAAGCTAAGTACATTGCATATGGGCCTACGCGTAAGTCGTCTTCGGCGGAGGTGAACCCAGACATTTTAGCGAACCTTCCTACCGCACCTCAAAACTTCCAAACCGCCTTCCTGATTAACGATGAATGGTGGTCAGACTACGCGGATGAACTCAATGAAGAGTTCAACACCTGGCTGCTTAACTAGGCGTTAATTTGCGTATGGGGCCGAGTTTTCATCCATAAGCGAGGTTCCGTACTTTTCCTCAACTGTATTTATGTTTTCGGAGAAATGATGAAAGTCATCGAAGCACAGCAAGTCGCGCAATGTTTAACAATGAAGTCTCTTATTGAAACGATGCGTGAAATGTACTCGCGGCCAGCAACAATACCTCAACGCCGAGTCATGCCCTTAGAAGAGGGAGAATACGAGGCGTTTGCGCTACTTCCTGCTTGGAACCAGGAGTTAATTGCGGTGAAAGCCTTTACATATTTCCCGCATAACCCCGAGCAAGGCAAAGATACGCTTGCATCTAAGCTGCTTGTTTTTAGACGAAACGATGGTGAGCCGCTCGCACTCGTGGACGGTAAAGTTTTAACGTTTTGGCGCACCGCTGCAGCTTCTGCGTTGGCAGCGGACTATTTAGCGCGTCCCGATGCTGATCGTCTGTTGATCTGCGGAACGGGCAATCTTGCGCCTTATTTTGCGTGGGCATACGCTGCGGTTCGCCCACTTAAGCAGGTTTATATTTGGGGGCGTAACTCAGATAAAGCCGAGGCGACGGTAGATGCCATTGTGTCATCTTCAGAGTATCAGTCGCTTCCCGATGAGCGTCGGTTTCGCGTTTCAGTCGTAGAAAAAGTGGACCACGTTATCAAACACGTTGACATCATCAGCTGTATTACTGCATCAGCAGAGCCTTTGTTTAATGGCGCAGACGTGCAGCCGGGCACCCATATTGATTTGGTCGGTAATCATGACTTGGACAAGCGTGAATGCGACTCTAAAGCAGTGCAACGAGCACAGGTGTATGTTGATAGCCGTACTAATGTATTAGCCGAAGCGGGCGATCTTCTCATTCCAATTCAAGAGGGCGTATTCACGTCAGACGATATCAAAGGGGAATTACCGCAGCTTTGCGCCCAACAAATCTCAGGACGTCAAAACGATGAGGTCATTACTTTATACAAATCAGTTGGCAGTGCTTTGGCTGATTTGGCCGCTGTAAAGGCGGTGTTGTTAGAAAATGGCATAGATAGCCATGTCTGAGCATTTTCGCTCGTTCATTTAAATTGCATACAATATACATATAAGGAAAGTAGTTCATGAAAATTGATTGGAAAGGTGTTTATCCGGCGGTCAGTACGCAATTTCGTCAAGATCAGTCAATCGACTTAGACGCAACGCAAACTGTTATAGATAACCAAATTAAAGATGGTGTGAATGGCATTATCTGCTTGGGTACTGTCGGTGAGAACTGTGCGTTGTACCCGGAGGAGAAACGCCAGGTCTTGCAAGCGGCAAAAGAAGTCGTAAATGACCGTGTGCCTTTGATTGCTGGTACAGCAGAGTCTATTACCACAGCAGCTGTTGATTACATGCAGGATGCGTACAAAATTGGTATCGATGGTTGTATGGTGATGCCTGCCATGGTTTACCGCACGTCTGAGAGCGAAACGTTCGAATATTACCGCACGCTAGCAGAAGCAACGCCAGAAATGCCAATCATGATTTACAACAACCCGGTTGCTTATGGTGTCGATGTAAACCTCGATATCATGGCGCAACTGGCTGAGTTTGAAAGCATTGTAGCTATCAAAGAGTCGACCACTGATACTCGTCGTATCACCGAGCTTTACAATAAATTTGATGACCGCTTTACCGTGTTCAGTGGTGTTGATGACATCGCTCTTGAATCATTGATGCTAGGTGCGACTGGCTGGATTTCTGGTTTAACCAACGCATTCCCAGAAGAGTCCGTCGCGATTTATAAACTGGCAAGCCAAGGTCGTTATGCTGAAGCGTTAGAAATCTACCGTTGGTTCTTACCGCTACTGCGTTTAGACACCATTCCTACGCTGGTTCAGTGCATTAAATTGGCCGAGCAAGTCTGCGGACGTGGATCTGAACAAGTTCGTGCGCCACGCCAACTTTTACAAGGTGAAGAGCGTCAACAAGTCATTCAAATGGTTGAACATGCGTTAGAAACCCGCTTAGACCTATCCAAATACAATCTGTAATTGTGCTGTTTAGTAGAGCGTTAACTGACGCTCTACTCATTCGTAATATTCAAAAAATGAGAAGAGGGAAGTCATGAGCACGGAAAACAAGGACTATGTCAGCTTTCAACACGTTAAGAAAACCTACGATGGCACGAATTTGGTGGTGAAAGACTTCAACTTAGATATTGCTCCTGGAGAGTTTGTTACTATGTTGGGGCCGTCAGGATCGGGCAAGACCACTTGCTTGATGATGCTAGCAGGCTTTGAAACTGCGACCGGTGGAGACATTTATATTGATGGCGTTCCTGTTAATCATCTCGCGCCGCACAAGCGCGATATCGGTATGGTGTTTCAAAACTATGCGTTGTTTCCACATATGACCATTGCTGAGAATCTTGCGTTTCCTTTAAAGGTGCGAAAACTCGACAGTGACACGATTCAAAGCAAAGTTCAGAGTGTATTAGAAATGGTCGAGCTTGAGCATGTTGCGACTCGATACCCAAAGCAGTTATCAGGTGGTCAACAACAACGTGTTGCGCTAGCGCGAGCATTAGTGTTTGAGCCTAAACTTGTGTTGATGGATGAACCGCTCGGCGCATTAGATAAGCAGTTGCGTGAGCAAATGCAGATGGAAATTAAACATTTGCATGAAAAGCTTGGCATCACCATTTTGTATGTGACGCACGATCAAGACGAAGCTCTCACTATGTCCGACCGTATTGCGGTTTTTAATCACGGCGAAGTGCAACAACTCGCGACACCAACCGAGCTTTATGAATCTCCGAGTAATACGTTTGTGGCGCAGTTTATCGGAGAAAACAACCAACTCTCAGGTTTAGTCAAAGAGTGGAACGGAAAGTATTGCCAAGTGCTCGTTGGGAAAGAGTTATTTACTGCGAAACCTGTCAGAGTATCTGAGCAAGGACAGAGAACAACACTTTCCATTCGGCCAGAAAAGATTGTTATTCAACCAGAGAAAGCGTCTTGTGAGAACCAAGTCTCGGGCGTTCTACGAGAATTGATTTATCACGGTGATCATTATCGTCTGGTCGTCGAAGTAGAGAGCGTTGGTCACTTCATCGTTAAAGTACCTAACGATAATCGTAAACACTTGCAGTTAACGCCTGGCTCAATTTGTCGTATTGGTTGGCAAAGTGAGGATTGCCATGCTCTTGATGGGACACAAACTCAAAGTAGCGAGGTAGCAGCATGAGTCGAGAGCTAACCGCATTAGATTCTGTATTGGAAATCGAACGTCAAGTTCATCAACAAGAAACCAATCTGAAAGCGCAGTTGCAAAAGGCAGAGCGCCGAAAAAAGCTTCGCTCCATTATGCTCACAACGCCATTGGTGTGTTTTATTCTGCTTACGTTTGCTTTTCCTATCCTCGACATGCTTTATCGAAGCGTGGATAACCGAGAAATATCCCAGTCACTACCACAAACTATTCAAGCCTTAGAAAGTTGGGATTATCAAGGTCAGCCTCATCAAGAAGTCATTGAGGCATTCTCTGTTGAAGTACTTGCGCTTTATCAAAGCAAAGAGCTACCGAAAATAGCCAGCCGAATGAATATTGAAGTGTCTGGTATGCGCAGCTTATTGATGAAAACAGGTAGAAAGTTGTCTCGTTTGGCGTCGCTGCCGAGCTCGGTGACACAGCTAGCTAAGCTGGATAAGCGTTGGGCTAATCCTAAATATTGGGCGGCGTTTAAGAATCTTAGTGGCGCATTAACATTCAGTCATTATCTTGCAGCGCTAGACTTGCAAGTGAATGAGTTTGGAGACATTGAGCCCCAACCAGAAAAACGCCAAATATACGTCGACCTTTTCTTTAAAACTTTTTGGATGTCTATTTCAATCACCTTAATTTGTTTGGTGATGGCGTACCCCGTTGCTTACCTGCTTGCCAATTTACCTGATAAGCGCGCGAACTTACTTTTAATTATTGTGCTGCTGCCATTTTGGACATCATTGTTAGTCAGAACCACGTCTTGGATTGTTCTGCTGCAAAACCAAGGGGTCATTAATGATCTCCTTATTTGGTCGGGTTTTACTTCCGAGCGAATTCAGATGATTCACAATACCTTCGGAACGGTGGTGTCTATGGTTCACATTCTGTTGCCGTTTATGATCCTGCCTCTGTATAGCGTAATGAAAGGAATTAGCCCAACTTATTTCCGTGCAGCTCGTTCTCTAGGCGCGACGCCTTTCATTGCGTTCATGAAAGTTTATATGCCGCTTACGTTACCAGGGATAGGTGCGGGGGCCTTGCTCACTTTCATTCTTTCTATTGGTTTCTACATTACGCCCGCTTTGGTTGGTGGAAGAAGCGGACAGATGATATCCAATATGATTGCCTATCATATGCAGACATCACTGAACTGGGGGATGGCTGGCGCATTGGGTGGACTGCTTTTGTTCGTTGTACTGGTTCTGTTTTATATGTTCAACCGTGTGGTTGGCATTAACAACCTTAAGGTAGGGGGATAACCATGGCATTACCAAACTATGCATCAAAAGTAGAGCGAGTCGCTTACGCAGGTTACTTAGTTTTTTGTGGGTTGGTGCTGTTCTTTTTAATCGCTCCAATTCTGACCATCATCCCGTTATCGTTTAATGCAACGCCTTACTTTACTTTTACCGAGGGGATGCTAAACCTTGATTCGGCAGCGTATTCTACTCGCTGGTATCAAGAAATGTTTACTAGTGATCAGTGGCTGTTGGCGCTGAAAAACAGCACGTTCATTGCTTTTATGGCGACACTCGTTGCAACAGGGCTAGGAACTCTGGCGGCGTTGGGTTTAGCCAGTAGTAATTTGCCTTTTCGCAATACGATTATGGCGCTGTTGATCTCACCTATGATCGTACCAGTCATTATCTCTGCTGCTGCGATGTACTTTTTCTACACACGCCTTGGCTTATCACAAACTTATCTAGGCGTCATTTTGGCACACGCCGCGTTAGGTACGCCTTTTGTTGTCATTACCGTTACTGCGACCTTAAGCGGCTTTGATCATAGCCTGGTAAAAGCGGCGGCTAGCTTAGGAGCACCCCCTGTTTATACTTTCAGACACATTACCTTTCCGCTGATTCGTCCGGGGATGATTTCTGGCGGCTTGTTTGCTTTTGGCACATCGTTCGACGAGGTTGTGGTGGCGTTATTCCTGACTGGGGCAGAACAAAAAACCGTTCCGAGGCAGATGTGGTCAGGAATTCGAGAGCAAATTAGTCCGACCATATTGGCGGTCGCTACGTTGCTGATTTTTATGTCGGTGTGTTTGCTCGTGACTTTAGAAGTTCTACGTAGGCGTAATGTACGCATTCGAGGCATTCAAGAATAACCAAACTTTTTCTTTGTTGCTCGCTATGCACTTTTGTTTAGGGGCTCCTCAATTTTTGACCAAATGCGCCTCATTGTAGGCGCTTGTCTTTTGTGTTTATCGTCAGCGATGACTGACATGTCACTCTTGTAGCTTAATGCCAGCCTGCTCGAAACGTGCCAAAGGCGACTTGTTCGATTGCTGATACCAACTAGCTGGCATGTTTGGTTTAAGTCGGGCTTTTTCTTCCTTGCTAATCACAACATAGTGTAAAAACGCATCAAGTGTGGTTCCCATCACGTCAAACGTCATTTCCCCATCTTTGCTGATGGTTTTCAATAATCCAACGACGGCTTCCTCAGGGACTAACGGTTCAACCACCGCGTTTTTTCGCTCTTTTATTGATGTTGAAGCGGGCAGTCTTGCACGTGCCGTCTCCCAGCAAACTTTGTTGGTTTTACTGACAAGGTTGTGCTTGTAGCAGTAGTAACTGAATAAAAAGCGTGGCAGGTTTTGCCAGCGTTCGGCTTGGACTTCTAACCAAAGGTGTTGTAGCTCGATATCAGCGTCGGTCATAAATATTATGCTAGGTTACCAGAGTAGTGGCATTCTAACGTTTCATCAGTAACCCCGTCTATGATCAGCATAGTCCGATGTAGTATGTTGAAATTTTGGTTCTCAATGAAATAGTGGCTTTTCATTACTGTAAATAGTGAGTGTTTTGTCCAATCTCTGACATTGATATTTGACTTTGGTAGTATAGTGTGAGCGTTTTTGTTTTTATAGTGTCAATTTTATACCGTTACATACTTGGGATTGCCTTTTCTAAAATAAATACTTTTATCAAAGTAACTGTGTGATTTTCATTCAAATAGTTGGTGGTTCTAAGTGATGAAAATTCTGTTTATTACGTTACAATCGAGATTAGGTAGTAATGTGTAGCGTGCTGACGAAAACCTCGCGTCTTCTATCTTGCTTTTTGTGTGCTACTTTTTAGTAAGTATCTTTTGGGTGGATTTTTATGTTTGGAGTTAAAAGAAATGCTGCTATATCTGGCTTGTATCAAGCAAGTGAGTTAAAAGCAAAGCTGTTCTCCAAGGAGTTGGAAATCTTAAGACTTAGGGCTGAGTCTGAGTTTAATAAAGTGCTCGATGAGTTACTAAGAATTAAAGATAACAATACCAGACTACGTGAAAGTGGACTTATTGATAAGCTCGAGCAAGAAAAGTCTAAGTGGAACAGCGGTCAGCTTAAAGATATCGAACAGCGCATAAGTAACGTTGAGCTCTTTATCAAGGATTGTGTTTTATATATCAGCAACATTGAAACCCAATTCGCTAAAGATAGCGACTCAGGTTATGGTGAATTGAGTTGCCGTGCTCTTGAAGATGAATTGGAAACACTGTCTTTTAGTAAGATCCTTAACGCATCAGCGCATGAGTACTTTTATAATTCTAAAGAGTATGAAATGTACCTTGAAAACACACCAAATACCGAATTTTTGCACGCGTTAAAAGAACAAATTACCGCACTCTTCGACCACAAAGCAGCCTAGAACCTACAGAGTATTAGCCCATTGTCCGATTCCTTCTTTAGGGGCTTTGATTCGCGAATTTTTACCGACCCGCTTTGGAGTATACCTAGCCATTTAACGTGCTGGGTATACCCGTTTAACTACACGTTTCTTCTCTAGCTCATCTCTATTTTTTAACAAATACGAATTTTTAAAGCTCACTCCGTGTTCCTTCTGGTACCAAAAACTGATACCGCCACACCCAGTTGTTAACAAAATGTTTCTTCTTGTCTTGCGAGTAGATTATATGGAGATGCTCTTGCAGTAATAAGGGCAGTGGCGATGCAAAAGACGTAATGCATCAAAGGAAAACTCAATATAGAAGAAATTAGATGGAACTGAAGATTTTGAGTGTCGCGATTGCGACAACATTAACCAGCACTGGCGTATTTGCGTTAAGCGAGCCAGTTTCTCAAGTTACAGAGCAACATGCACATTCGGCTCATACACACGGTGTTGAATCCAATCGAGTTGAATACCAACCAACCGCAACTCTCCCAATTCAGCCCTCTAAGGCAACTCGAGTACAGTCACTTGAAAGCCTTGATGAGTCGAGCACTGCTTGTGATTTGGAGGCATTGATTACCGAAAGTAGTAACCAATTGATCAGCGAAATTTTAAGTCAGGGCGCGACGTGTGTGAACCAGTTATTCTCTGCTGAAAGTCGGATTCAAGAGTCGGTATTTAGCTCCGATCATATGTACAACATCGCTAAGCACACTACGACATTGGCGAAGGGTTATACGGGTGGCGGGAGCGATGAACTCGAAACGTTGTTCTTATACTTACGCGCGGGTTATTACGCCGAGTTTTACAATGACAACATCTCATTTATTGAATGGGTCACACCAGCGGTGAAAGAATCAGTGGATGCGTTTGTTAATAACGCAAACTTCTACGAGAACAGCGACCGTCACGGCAAAGTGCTTAGTGAGGTCATCATCACTATGGATAGTGCCGGCTTGCAGCACGCGTACTTACCGCAAGTGACCCAGTGGCTTACACGTTGGAATGATCAATACGCCCAGCACTGGTATATGCGCAATGCAGTTAACGGTGTTTTCACTATTTTGTTTGGTGGGCAGTGGAACGAGCAATTTGTGCAAGTAATTGGTAACCAAACAGACCTTGCCAAAGCTTTAGGCGATTTTGCTCTAAGGGCGTCATCAATCGGTGCTGAAGATGAGTTTATGGCCGCGAATGCGGGGCGAGAGCTCGGGCGTCTGACCAAGTATACGGGTAACGCGAGTTCTGTTGTGAAGAGTCAGCTGAGTCGAATCTTTGAACAGTATGAAATGTATGGTCGGGGTGACGCGGTTTGGCTTGCGGCGGCGGACACCGCCTCATATTACGCAGATTGTAGTGAGTTCGGAATTTGTAATTTCGAAACTGAGCTAAAAGGCTTGGTGCTATCGCAAACTTATACTTGTAGCCCGACAATCCGAATTTTGTCTCAGAATATGACGCAAGAGCAACACGCGGCCGCATGTTCTAAAATGGGTTACGAAGAGGGTTACTTTCATCAGTCATTAGAAACTGGTGAACAGCCAGTAAAAGATGACCACAATACTCAGCTCCAAGTTAATATCTTCGATTCAAGCACCGATTATGGTAAGTACGCAGGGCCAATTTTCGATATTAGTACTGACAATGGCGGTATGTACTTGGAGGGTGATCCTTCCCAGCCGGGGAATATTCCCAACTTTATTGCTTATGAAGCCTCTTATGCGAACGCGGATCACTTTGTCTGGAACTTAGAGCACGAATACGTGCATTACTTAGATGGTCGATTTGATCTCTATGGAGGGTTTAGTCATCCAACTGAAAAAATAGTGTGGTGGAGTGAAGGCATTGCAGAGTATGTCGCTCAAGAAAATGACAACCAAGCAGCACTTGAGACGATTTTAGACGGCTCGACGTATACCTTAAGTGAGATTTTCGAGACTACTTATGATGGGTTTGATGTCGATCGAATTTATCGTTGGGGGTACTTAGCTGTACGTTTTATGTTTGAAAATCATAAAGATGACGTAAACCAAATGCTGGTGGAAACACGCCAAGGGAATTGGAGCAATTACAAAGCAACGATCACCCAATGGGCGAATTTATATCAAAGTGAGTTTGAGCAGTGGCAGCAAGCCCTTGTCTCAAATGGTGCACCTAATGCAGTCATAACCGCAAACAACAAGGGGAAAGTCGGTGAAAGCATTACATTTAGCAGTGAAAACAGTACAGACCCAAACGGGAAGATCGTCAGCGTCTTATGGGACTTCGGTGATGGCTCGACAAGTACACAAACCAAGCCGACGCACCAATATGGGAGTGAAGGGGAGTATTCGGTCAGCCTAAGTGTGACAGACAGTGAAGGCTTGACGGCAACCGCCACTCATACTGTTGTTATCTCAGCGTTGGGCGGTAATGACACATTGCCACAAGACTGCGCGGTGCAAAGTAAAGTAAGCGGTGGGCGCTTAACAGCAGGAGAGCCAGTTTGCTTGGCAAATCAACAAACCATTTGGCTGAGCGTACCAGCGGTGAATGAAAGCTCAAACCTGGCGATAACGACGGGGAATGGTACGGGCAACCTAAAGCTTGAATACAGTAACTCTGGTTGGCCGGATGATACTAATCTTCACGGGTGGTCAGATAATATTGGTAATGGAGAGTGTATTACGTTGTCAAATCAGAGTAACTACTGGGGCTACGTTAAAGTATCTGGTGACTTTGAGAATGCCGCCATCGTGGTTGATTTTGATGTTCAGAAGTGTCGTCAGTAGGGCAGTTTAACTGCATCATTTTAATTTAATGGATCGCCTCGCTAACATCGCGGGGCGTTTTTGTTTTTTACGCCGTTATCTCTATAAAAAAACCAGCCCGAAGGCTGGCAAACAAGGAGTTTGAGATGAAAATGAAAACGTTATAAAACTTGCTGATATCCTATTTCTCAATAAGCTGGGTTGTGCTTTGCAGCCAGTTTTTATCTTGCGCATCAAGAAAAGGGCTAAGCGCCTGATAGACACGTGAATGGTAATGATTAAGCCAGTCTAGCTCTGCTTGATCTAGCATTGATAAATCAAGGGCGTTGGTCGCAATGGGAGCAAGAGTGATGGTCTCAAAACCGTAGAACGTGCCGAACTCATTTTGTTCTACTTCTACAACTTTAAGAATGTTCTCTATTCTTACCCCGTACTCACCTTCGCGATAAACGCCTGGTTCATTAGTAATGACCATACCCGGTTTTAGCTCAACCTCGCGGTGGCTTTGCGAGAAATTTTGTGGGCCTTCGTGAACATTCAAGCAAATGCCTACGCCGTGTCCAGTGCCGCATTTGTAATCAATACCATGTTGCCATAAGACGCCACGCGCCATGATATCAAGATTGGCACCCGTAGAGCCTTTCATGAATCGAGTCTGAGTCAGTCGGATGACCGCTTTGAGCACCAAGGTATAATCTTTGCGCTGCTTAATGGTCGGTGACCCGAAGTGGAAAGTACGGGTGATGTCTGTTGTCCCGCCAAGGTATTGACCACCAGAATCGACGAGAAAGAAGTTGCTTTCATTGACTGCCGCATTGCTTTCTTCATCGGCGGCATAATGCATTTTTGCCCCGTGAGCTGCGAAGCCTGCGATAGTGCGGAAACTGTCACTCACATAATGTCGGGTTTGACGGCGATAGTGATTCAGTTGTGCCTCAGCAGACAATTCTGTAACGAGTCCGCTTGGAACTTGCTCTTCGAGCCAGTTCATAAACCTTACTATTGCCACACCATCGTCCGTTAATGCCTGCTCTAGGCTAGTTAGTTCGGTCGCATTTTTTATGGCCTTCATTGCCGTTACAGGGCAAGCCATTGGTTTTAGATTCACATTCCGTTCAATCGAACTCACCAATAAGCTGTCTGTGTGGGCTGGGCTAAAAGCGATCGATAATCCCTCACATTGCTGATTCAAATACTGACTTACGTAGTTGTAATGGCGAATGTGTACACTCTGCTCGGTCAACGACTTTTCAACGTCTTGAGGCAGTTTGGCTTTATCAATAAACAGTGTCGCAAGTGATTGCTCTACGATTAGATAAGCTTCAGAAACTGGGCAATAATTCGTATCACCACCTCGAATATTCATTGTCCACATGACATCATCTAGCGTTGACACTAATAAGCTATCTACTTGGTTCTCGGTTAACCAAGAACGGATTCTCGCTAACTTATTTTCTGTGTCAACGCCAGCAAAAGCGGTGGGATGCTCGAATACGGGTGCACTTGGGCGAGGTGGTCTTTCAAGCCAAATCGGTGCGAGTAAATCCAGGTCGAGAATGATCTTAATGTTTTTCGCTTCAAAGGCTTGTTTGAGGCCTTGATAATAAGCGTAACTGATGGCGCGCCCGTCAACCGCGATAATACTGTTTTCAGGGAGCGTGGTAGCTAGCCATTTGGCAATTGTCGGCGTTTCTGGTTGTTTGGCTTTAAACAGTTCAAGTCCTGTGCCGTGTAACTGTTCTTCAGCTTGAATATAGTAACGACCATCAGTCCACAGGCCACCACCTTGTTGGGTAATGACGACATCGCCTGCTGAGCCGGTAAAACCTGAAATCCAGCTTCGCGCTAACCAATGATCCGCTGAGTATTCACTGTTATGTGGGTCATTGTTGGTTACGATATATGCAGACACGTTGTGAAAGGACATTGCCTCACGCAATAACGTAAGGCGTTGGTTTACTGAGTTAGTATTGTTCATTAAATGGTTCCTAAAGTCATATTTGAGCAATAGATATGATGCTGCTCCGAGCCTGTTTTTATTGGGTTCTGTTGCCCGCATACTTCTGTGGCTTCTGGACATCGAGTACGAAAAACGCAACCGCTCGGTGGGTTAAGTGGAGAAGGAAGATCGCCGGGCAATAGTTGTATTTCACGGTCACGTGCTAATTGCGGATTAGCTATCGGGACAGCAGATAACAGTGCTTTGGTGTAGGGGTGTTGTGCATCATCAAATACTTTATCGTAACGTCCTACTTCCATAGGTTTACCAAGATACATCACCATAACGCGGTCGCTGATGTGGCGCACCACGCTTAAGTCGTGCGCAATCATTACCAGTGTTAACCCCATTTCTTGTTTAAGATCATCTAGAAGATTGATGACCTGAGCTTGTATGGAGACATCTAGCGCACTAACGGGTTCATCACACACGACCAAATCTGGATTGAGAATTAATGCTCTGGCAATGCCCACACGCTGGCATTGACCTCCGGAAAATTCATGTGGATAGCGGTTTCGCTGGCTCGCCAAGAGACCCACTTTATCCATCATAGCGATGACTCGCTTTTCTACCTCTGCCCGTTTAAGTTGCGGCTCGTGGGTGAGCAGTGGTTCGGCGATGCATTCTGAGATGGTTAATCTCGGATTCAAACAAGCGGATGGGTCTTGAAACACCATCTGAAATTCTCTGCGTCGAGAGGAAAGCTCTTTTTTACTAAACCCGAGCATGTCTTGACCTTTCCAAGTCAACTCGCCATGTGTAGGTTCAATTAAGCGAAGTAAGGCGCGTGCAAGCGTTGATTTTCCGCAGCCTGATTCCCCCACAATGCCAAGTGTTTCGCCTCGATAAACATCTAAGTCGATACCATTGACCGCTTTCACGATTTTACGTCGACTTGGAATAAGGTGACGCGACACAGGAAAGTGGACGTTTAAATCACGAGCAGACATGAGGACTTCTTTTTTATTCATAACGCCTCCTTAAGCTTTTATTTGAATAGGAGTGATAACACTGGGTGCGTTAACGTGACAGGCAATGGACTGGCTCGTGTTTAATGGAGAAAACCGTGGGGTTTCGTATTGGCAACGCGTCTCTCGATGCTCGCACCGCTCTCTAAACGGACACCCTTGATGGTTAATCAACGCACTTGGTGGGTTACCTGGGATGGTTGGTAAACGTGGCATATCTTCAGTGATAGAAGGAATAGCCTTTAGCAGGCCTTGAGTATAGGGGTGCGCAGGTTGAGCGAACAATGTCTCGGTATCTGATTGCTCCATTTTTTGACCACCATACATGACCAATACGCGATCACACATCTCGGCGACGACGCCCATGTCGTGAGTGATCAGTAAAATAGCGGTATTGAACTCTTGTTGTAAGTCTCGTAATAGTGTCAAAATTTGAGCCTGAACGGTCACATCCAGTGCGGTGGTTGGTTCGTCTGCAATTAGCAACTCTGGCTTACACAACAATGCCATCGCTATCATGATTCGCTGACGCATTCCGCCAGATAATTCGTGAGGGTATTGATTCATCCGAGTTTCGGGAGAGGGAATACGCACCGCATCCAACATGTGAATCGATTCAATTTTTGCTTGTTTTCGGCTCATTCCTTTATGAATCATGAGAACTTCACAAAGCTGTTTGCCAATTTTCATGAATGGATTGAGTGACGTCATCGGATCTTGAAAGATCATTCCGATTTTCTCTGCACGGATGCGGTTGAGTTGCTTTTTCGACATCGCGAGTAAATCATCATCGTGGAACATCGCGCTGCCAGACACGGTGCCGTTATCCGCGGTTAACCCCATTAACGCGAAGACAGACTGGCTTTTTCCTGAACCTGACTCTCCAACAATCCCAAGAGTTTCGCCTGCTTTAATCGAGTAGGAGAGATTACTGACCGCTTGCACTTGCCCATCTGGCGTATCGAAGCGCACGTTCATGTTTTCAATAGATAGCATGGTTTGTCCTTATCGGTCTTTCGGGTCAAGAGCATCACGCAAGCCATCGCCGATGAAGTTAAAACAAAAGAGGGTGGCAACTAAAAACAGAGAGGGAAAAAGCAGCATCCACAATGCAACGTCAATCGTTTTTGCGCCTTCGGAGATTAGGATTCCCCAGCTTGTATCCGGTGGTTGAACACCAAGCCCTAAGAAGCTTAAAAACGATTCGAACATAATGAATCCAGGCACCATTAAGGAGGAATAAACCATCACGATACCAAGCACATTAGGCAGAACATGGCGTCGGACAATTGTCAATTTAGAAACCCCAATAGAGTGTGCGGCTTCGATGAATTCTCGCTTTTTGAGACCGAAGGTGACACCACGTACAACACGGGCAATGCCTAACCAAGATACCATTCCGATCACGATAAAAATCAGGTAGATGTTGTTGCCAAAAAGGGTAACAAACAGGATAACCATAAACATAAATGGCACCGAATCGAGCACCTCAATAATGCGCATCATTACGCTATCGACAACGCCGCCAAGATAGCCGGAAATACTTCCCCAAATCGTACCAATAACAACGGCGACTAAGGCACCAACAAAACCTACCAAAATAGAAAGCCTGCCGCCTTGCATCGTGCGAGCAAAGACATCTTGCCCGAGGTCATCAGTACCAAAGTAATGGCCACTGCTCAGTGAAGGTTTCCCTAGCTCGTATGGATCGATGAGCACTTCCCAGTCAATTTCATCATGGCCAAAAGCGGCAAGAGAGGGGCCGAAGGTAATGCATAAGGTAATGAACGCCAAAACATACACTGATGTCATCGCGGCTCTGTTTTTACGAAATCGAGTCCATGCATCCTGCCAAAGACTGCGACCTTCGACGGCTTCAATATTGTCGACGACTTGATCTTGAAGAGCTTGTGTATCCAGTTTTTTGATCGTTAACATGCCGGACTCCTAAACGCGTATACGAGGGTCGATAATCGTATATAGCAAGTCGACCACAAGGTTAAAGAAGATAGTGAGTGAAGCGACAATCAGAGTAATGCCCATTACTAGGCCGTAGTCGCGGTTGAGAGCCCCAGACACAAAGTGTTGTCCCATGCCACCTGTACCAAAGAAAATGTCGATAATCACCGAGCCTGTCACGACAGACACAAACGCAGGGCCGAGCATCGCAACGACGGGAATCAAGGATGGTCGCAAAGCGTGATGGAATAAAATGTAGGTTGTGGACAAACCTTTGGCTTTTGCCGTTCGAATGTATGGTTGGTTGAGCGTTTCAATCATTGCGCCACGCATGACGCGTGCAATACTCGCAATGGAGCCAATCGCCAGGCTGAGCACGGGAAGAACAAGAAAAGCCAGCTTTCCTCCTTCCCAACCACCAGCAGGGAACCAGCCGAGCTGAATAGCGAAAATCATGACTAAAACCGGAGCAAGCACGAAAGCTGGAACCACAACTCCAGTCATCGAAAGTGTCATCAGGCCGTAATCTAGGCGGCTATTTCGGTTCAATGCCGCAATGGTGCCAAGTAACATGCCAAGTGGAACGGAGATACAAAAAGAGAGTACGCCTAATACTGCTGAAACTGGCCATGATTGTGCGACGAGCTGTGTAACACTGAAGTCTTGATAAACGAAGCTCGGACCGAGATCTCCTTGTATGAAATTACCAATGTAAATCCAAAACTGAGTAAGGAAGGGCTGGTCCAAATGGAATTTTGCTTCGATATTCGCACGTACCACTTCTGGCATAGGCCGTTCCATATCAAATGGTCCCCCCGGTGCAATGTGCATCAGCCAAAATGATACGAGTGCGATGAATAGAAGCGTGGGGATAGCGATAGCTAATCGCTTAACAATGTACCAAATCATGATCCATCATCCTTTGGTCATCCGAAATCACTTCGAACGGTTATGAATAAAAAAATGGTCTGAGCTCAGGTTGCCTTCTCCACCGAGAGATATGAGGAACGGCAAGTAAACATTGAACTTGCCGACTCAGACCGAAAACATGCTTTTAGTGGGCTTTTACATAGACATTCTTGCGGTAGTACGACGACTCAGGGTTTGTCAGTTCGTAGCCGCCCACGTAAGGCTTGATGAGGTATTGATCGTTACCCGGACGATAAATAGGAATAATGGCCATGTCTTCAATCAGCATGCTTTCTGCTTGTAAATACAGTTCTGATGGGTTGCTCATGGTCTTTGAGCGAGCCATTAACTCGTCGTATTGCGGGTTGTTATAACGAGAATCGTTGTACTCGCCACTAGAAACGAAGATATCCAACCATGTAGAGGCTTCATTGTAGTCGGCCGTCCAGCCGCCGCGAGTAATGTCGGTCGGCTCTTTAAGTGCGTAGAACACTTTCGGTTCTAGCTGTTTTATCGTGACTTGCGCACCCAATCGGCTTTTCCACATGCCTGCCATGGTGGTTGCCATTTTTACGTCCATCGAGAAAGTTGGTACGGTAAACGTTAACTTAAGCGGATTGCTTTTATCGTATCCAGCTTCTGACAGTAATTGCTGCGCTTTTTCGATACGTTTATGGCGGTTCCAAGTTGCGAACTCAGGAGTGTGAGATTTAAAACCATCTGTTTGAGGTGGCACAAGGGTATACATTGGAACCCCACCGTTTCTCAAAATAGCACTCGTTAACAGTTGACGGTCAATGGCATATGAGAGGGCTTTACGAACCCGCACGTCTTTTGTTGGCCCTTGTTGAGTGTTGAGGTAATAGAATGTGGAGCCAAGAGACGCACTGGTGCTTGCCACTTCTTTTGGGCGTTGTTGAATTAACTTTTTCTTCTGGGCGGCAGGAATGGAAACCGCTTGGTCTATCTCACCAGCTAGGTAGCGGTTTAGCACTACGTTTGCATCACCAATTGGTAGCCAAGTGACTTTTTCCAGCACTACATTGCTTGCGTCCCAATAATGTGGATTTTTAACCATCACCAGTTTTTCGTTAACTTTCCATTCAGAGACAGTAAACGCACCATTTGTAACGATATGCTCAGGCTGGGTCCAACGGTTGCCATGTTTTTCAACGGTCGCTTTATGAACGGGTGCAAGTACGGGATGACTTAATAGTTTCGTAAAGAAGGGAATAGGCTCTTCGAGTGTTACCTGGAACGTTTTTTCATCCAGCGCCTTCACGCCCAAAGACTCAGGCTCGGCTTCGCCCTTCATAATCGCTTGCGAGTTTTCGATATTTGGAATGGCCGCAAACCAAGCGTAGGGTGAAGCAGTGCTTGGATTCAGTAAGCGTTGCCAGCTGTAGACAAAATCTTGTGCAGTGACCGTTTCGCCATTTGACCATTTTGCATCACGTAAGTGGAAGGTATAAACCGTATTGTTGTCATTGACTGACCAAGACTCAGCAACACCAGGAATGGTTTTACCTTGCTTATCTTGAATGACCAGACCTTCAAACAGGTCTCGACCGAGATTGAAAGCGGGCTCTGCGGCTTGCTTGGCTGGGTCAATAGAAGTAACTTCAGCCCCATTGTTTAGCGTAATTTCTTGTGTCTCATCGAGGGTCACACCTACGGGATACGGCGCGGCATAGCTTGATGTTGCCAGTATTGGACTCATCATCGACGCTAATAAAAGCAACTTAGGTAATTTCATCCTTGTCTCACTCTTTTCATCCTGAAAGATGCCAAAAATGTATATTGTATAAATTGTCTACACAATCGAGTTTTAACATTACTGTAACAGGGTGTCAGGTATTGAGCTGTCTGGTCTCAAAAAGTGAGCTAGGGGAATTTCTTTGAAGATCTGATATCAAGTTGGCATGACGGGAAGTAATTTTGCTTCGATACAAATTAAAATCCCCTTCAAGCACAGGCTAGAAGGGGAAGATAGTCAGTCTGCTCTTCAAAAGGCACGACGTTAACTGACTAGGAAATGTTTCACGAACTCAGTGATTTTGACCATATCACTTACCGCGATAAACTCTTCTGTCGTGTGTACTTTTGCCATGCCAGTTGAAAGGTTGACCGTTGTGAGACCTTTCTTGTTAAAGTTGTTAGCATCGCTACCGCCGCCAGTGCCTTTTGTGAAAGCCTCAATTCCCAACTCTGCAAACGCCGCTTTTATAGCGCTAACGTGTGGGTGGTTTTCTTCAATAACAAATGCATCGTAGGCTCGGCTAGATTCAATGTCGACTTCTGCACCGTGTTTTTCACAGACAGACTCTAATGTTGAGATCATATGATTGACCTGAGCATCTAGTTTATCGCCATTCAGGGAGCGTGCTTCTGCCACGATTTTTAATTCAGGCATGACAATGTTTGTGGCCTGACCGCCATTCACTACACCGATGTTGGCTGTCGTTTCTTCGTCGATGCGAAGCAGCTTCATTTGGTTGATGGCATCTGCCGCCACCATGATCGCACTGATGCCTTCTTCTGGCGCAAGCCCTGCATGTGCTGGTCGACCTTTGATTGTTGCCACGATTTTTTGCTGGCCTGGGGCTGCGGTCACAATAGTGCCAATAGGACCACCCGTATCTAACACGATTGCTTCCGTTGAAGTGACGTGTGACATATCGAAGTATTGTGAACCGAATAAACCGCCTTCTTCATACACGGTAAAAGCAAGCTCTAACGTTTTGTGCTCAAGGTTGTCCGCTTGAATACAACGAACGGCTTCCATGATGGCAGCAATACCAGATTTATCATCGCCACCAAGAATCGTATTGCCTTTTGAACGGATAACGCCGTCTTCGATGATTGGCTCAATGCCAATGCCCGGTGTGACCGTATCCATATGACAGCTCATTAGGATAGAGCCATCTTTTTTGCCGTCTAAACGGGCGTACAGGTTAAAGCCGTTAGAAATGTGCTCAGGCACTGGAAGTTTGTGCACGGTAAAGCCTAGGTCGCCTAGCTGCTCTGCCAGTGTTTCTGCAATTTGTTTTTCGTTTGTTGATTCGCTATCGATACGTACCAGTTGGCAAAAATGTTCAACTAAGCGTTCTTGATTGATGTGTGTCATTAGATGTCTCTTTTTCTGATCGAGCGTGAAGCCTTGTGGCTCGGCTCGATAGGGAACAGAGCACCACTTATGGCACAGTTACTTTTAAATAAAACTGAGGTGAATCAATAAAGGGGTATCCATGACACGATTCTGACCGATGAGCCTTTCGAACTGTATGAAGCGTCACGAAACATTACTTTTGATGTTTTGCAGGAGCAAATGAATAAATCGGATAGAGATAGGGTGCAATAGATTTTCCATCCCCTTTTACTTTTTGAGTTACGTTGCCAAGATAAAATGCCAAAGTAACAAGTTATTTACATTTTATGTGTTGGCGTAAAGCCGAAAATATCAATCTAACATATTGAAAATAAGCAGTTTATTTGATGTTTACGAAAGTGGATTCGACGCGCCTCCTGTGTGTAACATATATTTTACAATTATGCGTAAAAATCGCCAAGTTAAAGATTTCTCCCCACGTATTCCAATTTCTCAAGACCTGCGCCAAGTTAGAAAAATAAGTCTAAACAAAAGCTACTGAGACAAGGAGAAAGTCATGGTTGATGCATATAACCCACTAGGAACAGACGGATTTGAGTTTGTTGAATATACCGCTGCTGATAACAAAGGCATTCAACAGCTTAAAGATCTGTTTATATCGTTAGGTTTTGCGGAAATTGCAAAGCATCGCTCAAAAGAAGCGTGGTTATATCGACAAGGTGACATTAGCTTTATTGTGAATGCGCAGCCGCATAGCCAAGCTGAGGGATTCGCCAAAGTTCACGGTCCGTCGGTGTGTGGCATGGCATTTCGAGTGAAAGACGCGACCGTTGCTCTGGCGCATGCGTTAGAGAATGGCGGTAAAGAATATAAAACGGAAATTGGGCCGATGGAGCTAAGCATTCCTGCTATTTATGGCATCGGTGAAAGCTTGCTTTATTTTGTCGATCGTTATGGAAAGCAGAGCATCTATGATGTCGATTTTCGTTTTTATGATGATGCTGATGAGCGTTTATCAAAAGCGAATGTTGGTCTTTACGAAATCGACCACTTAACGCACAACGTTAAGCAAGGCAACATGGATGTCTGGTCTGGTTTCTATGAGCGCATTGGTAACTTCCGCGAAATTCGTTATTTCGATATCGAAGGTAAGCTGACTGGTCTTGTCAGCCGCGCGATGACCGCACCTTGCGGCAAAATCCGAATTCCTATCAATGAGTCGTCAGATGATAAATCACAGATTGAAGAGTTTATCCGTGAATACAATGGCGAAGGCATTCAACATATCGCATTGACCACAGACGACATCTACGAAACGGTCAAAACATTGCGTGAGCGAGGCATGGACTTTATGCCAACGCCAGATACTTATTACGAGAAAGTCGATCAGCGTGTTGAAGGCCACGGTGAAGATGTAAGCAAGCTTCGTGATTTGCAGATTCTTATTGATGGTGCGCCAACGAAAGATGGCATCTTGCTACAAATCTTTACTCAAACCGTTATCGGCCCTGTGTTCTTCGAAATCATCCAACGTAAAGGCAATGAAGGCTTTGGCGAGGGTAACTTCAAAGCGTTGTTTGAATCGATAGAAGAAGACCAAATTCGCCGAGGAGTATTGAGCGATGCATAAATGGATCACATTCCCTCACCGGGAGGGAGTGTGCTCTAAACAAGCGCATGCTGACTTCCCGGAAGAGGCAATTTATGAACGTGAGGCAGGTCGAAGTGGTTTTTTTGGCCCCGCAACACATTTTCATCATCAACATGCCCCAACGGGATGGTCTGAGTGGGAGGGCGAGCTACGTCCACGAGCGTTCGATTTTAATCTAGTCGAGAAAGCCAGCCATATTACCCCTTGGGCAGTCCCGCATCTATTACACAACGTGAATTGTAAAGTTCGTGTCTGGCGTATGGATGAAAAAATGGACTTCTTGGTAAGAAACGCGGATGGCGACGAACTGCTGTTCATCCACCAAGGAACGGCAGATCTGTATTGTGATTATGGTCATTTGAAAGTGAGTGAAGGGGATTATGTCATGATCCCGCGCTCAACGAGCTGGCGTTTAGAGCCAAGCGAGCCGATGTTCATTTTGATGATCGAAAACACCGATGCGGCCTATACA
The DNA here is from genome assembly GCF_021725735.1 of Vibrio sp. J2-3(2022). Lineage (NCBI taxonomy): Bacteria > Pseudomonadati > Pseudomonadota > Gammaproteobacteria > Vibrionales > Vibrionaceae > Vibrio > Vibrio sp. J2-3(2022). Next base: position 408,117 of record NZ_JAKKCK010000002.1, on the reverse strand, counting down.
TTGCCCGAAAAAGGCATGGTTGGAAACCACGCGGTGTTTGATCCAGCGGTTTTGGAAACGCCGTCGATCAACGATCAGTTCCGTGATCAATATTCTGAGAATCAAACACAGGTTCAGGTGAAACGCCACGATAAAGTCAATGTTATCACTTACCCATTCAACCCGTTGGATGCGATTGGCTGGCATGGTGATTTGGCGGTAGTAAAAGTGAACTGGCGTGATATTCGTCCACTTATGTCACATCGTTACCACTTACCGCCTTCTGCACATACTACATTTGTAGGAGCAGGATTTGTGGTGTGCACCTTTGTTCCTCGTCCGATTGAAAGTGATCCTGGAGCGCTCAAGGTACCGTTCTACCACAACAATGACGATTATGACGAAGTCTTGTTCTACCATGCAGGTGACTTCTTTAGTCGTGACAACATTGAAGCGGGTATGGTGACATTCCATCCAGCAGGATTTACACATGGCCCTCACCCGAAAGCATTCAAAGCAGGGCGAGAGCACAAGAAGACTTTTACCGACGAAGTAGCGGTCATGATCGATACACGTCACGCACTTCAGTTTTCGGATGAGCTGGAAAAAGTAGAAAACAAAGAATACGTCTATAGCTGGCAAGAGAAGTAAGAGGCAAGGATGAAATTAGCAACCAAGAAAAATGGCACTCGTGACGGTTTGTTGATGGTCGTGAGCAAAGACTTAACGCGCTGCGTACCTGCGACAGAAATTTTCCACCCAATGAATTTGGCAGCGACGATGCAGGTGGCACTTGATAACTGGGATGCGCTAGCACCGCAACTGGAAGAGCTGTACGTCGCACTGAACAACGGTACGGTCGCAGGGTATGAAGAGTTTGAAGCGCATTACTGCGAGTCGCCGCTTCCTCGCGCTTATCAGTGGGCTGATGGCAGTGCTTACGTAAACCACGTTGAGTTGGTTCGAAAAGCTCGCGGCGCTGAAATGCCTGAAAGTTTTTGGACGGATCCGTTGATGTACCAAGGAGGCTCTGATGCCTTTATTGGTCCTTGTGACAACATCGAGTTTGCCAGTGATGAATGGGGTATTGATTTCGAAGGCGAAGTTGCTGTGGTAACTGGTGACGTCCCGATGGGCGCAAGTGTTGCAGAGGCTCAGGAGTCGATTCGTTTGATCATGCTGGTGAATGATGTGTCGCTGCGTGGACTAATTCCCGCAGAATTAGCTAAAGGGTTTGGTTTTTTCCAATCTAAACCTTCTTCTGCGTTTTCTCCTGTGGCAGTAACACCTGACGAACTAGGCGATGCGTGGTACGAAAACAAAGTGCATTTACCACTGGTCTCGACCTACAACCACAAGCCGTTTGGTCGCCCAAATGCGGGTATCGATATGACGTTTGATTTTGCAGACTTAATTGTTCATGCGACTAAAACGCGCCCGCTATCTGCTGGGGCAATTATAGGCTCTGGCACGGTATCTAATAAGCAAGGCACCGAACATGGCACTTCGATTGAGGAGGGTGGTGTTGGTTATTCATGTATCGCGGAAGTTCGCATGATTGAAACCATTCGTGATGGTAAGCCGTCTACTAACTTCATGTCGTTTGGAGATTCAATCAGATTGGAAATGTTCGATGCGGATGGCAACAACATATTCGGTTCGATTGACCAACAAGTTAGCCAATATCTCAAGCACTAACAGTGCTGGTTGGGAGACGATATGAGCGATAGCATGGTTTTGTACGGATATTGGCGGTCTTCAGCGGCGTATCGTGTGCGTATTTGTTTGAATCTTAAAGAGTTATCGTATGATTCAAAATCGGTACACTTGGTGCGCAATGGTGGTGAACAACACAGTGACGAGTACCATGAGTTAAACGCTTCTGAACTGGTTCCTGTGCTGGTGGATGGGGAGGTTCAGTTAACCCAGTCACTGGCCATCATCCAATACTTAGAAGAACACTATCCGGATGTCACTGTGATCCCCGAGCAAACGCCACTTCGATATCAAGCACTGGCTTTGGCTCAGGATATTGCAATGGAGATTCATCCTCTGAATAACTTAAGAGTTCTACAGTATTTAGAGGGGGAGTTAGCTTGCGAGCCAGAGCGCAAAGTCGCTTGGATTCATCACTGGATCCACAAAGGTTTTACGGCATTAGAAGAGAAACTTCAGAAGCATCGTAAACTAAATGGTGATTGTAAGTTTAGCCTGACAAGCTCGCCATCTATTGTCGATATTTGTCTGGTACCACAATTTTATAACGCACGACGCTTTGGTGTAGATACTTCTCTTTATCCAACCATTAACGCGGTTGTGCAGTCATGCAATCAACTGCCTGCTTTTATTGATGCGATGCCAGAGAATCAGCCAGACGCTAATAGTTGATTCTTAGCATCATAATGTATTAACAAAAAATTTAAACGAGCCAATCCAAGTGTGTGATTGGCTCGTTTTTATTGGGGAGTCAAATTTTCTGTATCACGCTATCGTAGTGGCTCCTCAAAATTGCGAGGTTTTGTTGCTCTGCATAGCATTTCCATTTACGCTTTGAGCAACGAGTTGTTTTGGATGCACTTTATTTATGACCAACATTTTTATCATTGTTGTTCTTCTGGTTTTATTCTTCTTTGTTATTCAAAAGTACATGATTAAGCACGACGACACGCGTGGTTATCCTTATCGCTCGAAAGGACCGTTACTCAGGGGGCAAGAGAGCGCATTCTATAATGCGTTGAGGGCAGCGGTAGGTGAGCATGCGGTGGTATTTGCGAAAGTAAACATGTCCAGTTTGGTTACGCCAAAAGAAATCAAAAATAAGAAGCAGTTTTTTGTCGCGAACAATCGCATATCTCGAAGTTATTTTGATTACGTTATTTGTGATCCTAGGACGCTAGAGCCGCGTGTGATCGTTGAATTGGATAACGGGCAAGAGTTAAGCAAGGGCAAGGTAGAAAGACAAAAGTTACTGATCCATGTTTGTAAGACGGCAAACCTACCTTTAATCGGCGCTTCTTTAAAGCACAGTTATCAAGTTGGGCGATTACGTCGTTTGCTTGCGGCACATATAGATTTGATTGAGCCTGATAAAGAAGTGCGCTTTTGCAAAAAATGCGGCAGTCCGATGATCATTAAAACCGCAAGCCAAGGTGAGTTCAAAGGTCGACGCTTCTTTACTTGCAGCCGCCAACCAAATTGTACTTACACCGAGAATTACAATGTGGTGTTTGATTCGGACGGCTAAAGACGACAGTTGAACAGCAAAACGGATGAGGCTTTGATTCGAGATGATCAAAGCCTTTTTTGTATCAGTCCCCAAGGCAAGACCTATACTTTGAAAAAGAGTGCAGAATAGGGAAGCCATATGCGATACGGATGGATTTTGTCAGCGTTGTTCATCGCATCTAATGTTAGTGCGATACCTAATTTGAAACCACTGGAGTGTGAGTTAACGGAGACACCCCAAGATCATTTCTTGTTTTACCGAGAGCAAATGGTTTACCACAGTGAGCAGTTTGTCATATTTCAAAACTTCAAAGGCAGGGTGAGCACTCAAGTGGATGTCAAAACAGGAGAGTTGATCCGTACAACCTATATCGGCGAACCATTTAAACCTAAATATCAGATTTTGTTCGGCACTTGCCCTAAGGTATCGCAAACCTTACAGATTTGGATGCTCAGTGAAGTGCCTTACGACAATTAAGTGAGATAATAAAAGTTATATAGATCACACTTTTAAACCCTGCAGGCTCAGTCCTTGTCGATAAAATCATCTGAAAACGCGTGTTGAGTTTACATTTTCGCCAAACGGTTCAAAGTTGGTAAATTTGTGCTTGCACCGTCGTTCGCTTATAGCTAATATCCTCGTCGTTCCAGAGAAATGCGTCCGTAGCTCAGCTGGTTAGAGTATCGCCTTGACATGGCGGGGGTCGGTGGTTCGAGTCCACTCGGACGCACCATTCTGAATTGAATGGTTAGGAACACAAAATTTGGGTCCGTAGCTCAGTTGGTTAGAGTACTACCTTGACATGGTAGGGGTCGGCGATTCGAGTTCGCCCGGACCCACCAAATTTTAGAAAAAGCCCACCAAACGGTGGGCTTTTTTGTGTCCATAATTTGTTGATACTCAGATTCAAACACCTTACTTTTCCTTTGCACACTTTCTACAAATACTCCGCATTGCCATCAGTGTAAATTTGAGTGGTTTTACAAGAATTTAACTCGTTCATCTAAACACTCGTTGGAACCCATTTCGAATTCGCGGCAAATCCAAGGCCTATTTTCATAAATCGTACACATTAATGTGTCTCTGTCTAAAGCTGCACACCAACCATCATTTAGCCGCATCATGGTTTCGCCTCCATACTGGTCACGCGCAATAAACTCTTCAGGTACGCCAGTATCTGAAATAATCATAACCTCGAGACGGCAACAACAAGCCTTACAGTTAGAGCAAGATACATCAGAGGGCAGGGGAGAGGGAGTCTTAGTTGGTATAATCATGAATAACTACAATTTGGTCAATTGTGCATGGTACCGTAAATTTAGCACGAATGAACTTTATTTCTGAAATAGAACACCCTATGAACGATAAACCAAGTGAACGCATTTTATGCGTTCACTCGCCCGCCTTTCCGAGTAAGTCGGTAGAACTGACAGTGATTCACACCAATTAACCTTATAGTCAGTGTAAATTTGAACGCCGATTCTTTGGCATACGCGTACTTTACACAAGATCTGCTTCTGTAAAGTTTGTTTTAAATGTGAAAGCAAATGGCGTATCTCCGTTTTCGCGCAAATGCTGAAGGCGTAACAAGGCTTCTTGTGGTGTTGGTATATAACCGTCTTCTACCCACCACAGAACATAGCTATCCACCGCTAAACGATGAAACCATTCGCTTTTTCGGCGCATGAAATCTCTATGACCGGTACGAAACATAAAGTTTTTAAGTGAGTCAGTACTTTCCCAAATAGACATGTTTACAATCATGTTCGGGTCATCAAATAATTTAATGTTTGTTGCATCACCGGAGTCGTCTTTTAGACGCCAGATAAAGCCTTCACTTTCTTCAGCTATACCATTAATTAAGTCCAAATTGTCTACGAAATCTTTAATTTCTGGTGCATCCAAAGGATATTTAGCAAGCGCAATATTTAATTGAGCTAATTTCATTTCATGACCCTCCCTGGTCGATAAGCCTGTAATGCTGGTAAAAGCTCTAAGTAGCTTTTCCTATTTTATCATGCAGTGTGTTGCTAGTGCCTTCAAAGGTCAATTGGAAAGTTAGTGACTGTGGCGAGTCATTGGATGGCAAAAAAGTCGTTTTATACATTGGTTATGTTGAGCATAAGCCCCTCTTTTCTCGCGATTATCGTCGGTAAGTCTCACTCAAGAGAGTTGCTATCTTGGATATGCAGCAGTACTCTCATTTTCTGTGGCAAGCCTTGCGCTTCTATACTTCTTATTGAGATTCGATCCTCACTTTTTGGTGTGTGAACGTGAGATAGTGTTCATGTCACTCATTAATTTAAGTTGTTTGGCTGAACGTTAGGAGGAGCTTTGATTACAAAGATAACAAGAAATGCCATTTTGCTTGGCCTAGTTCCCATTGCTGTTTTTGTTGTGGCTTTTAATTCAATAGCCAATTTTTACATCAGCTATATCAAAGAGACTAAAATAGACACCTATGTCGATTATTTACACCAACGATCCATGTATTTGGATGAGGCGATTGTAAAGCAGGTTGCGCAGTTAGATTTCACGTGCAGTAATAGTGATGTTAGAACATTACGCGACCCACGTTTTTATAACCACTACATCCGTTTTATTGCGATGGAAACGAGTGACGGTAAAACATGCTCCACGATTGGTCGTAAAGTATCTCATTTATCCAATGCGCAACGATTTCAGCTTGGCGAAAACTTTTTTGCATCACTTATTTTACCGGAACACCAAGATCAAGTTGAGTGGATGGTCATTTATGAAAATGAACATGTTGAAGTTGTCTGGGTTCTCGATAATAGTTGGGTTAAAGAAGTGATAAAAACGCCTTGTGAAGACTGTTTGTTCGTCGAGTTTATATATGATGAGCCTGTATTTGGAGATTTAACAATAAGTCGAGGAAAACCAGCCATTGCAGCAGAAGAAGCGGCAGTTTCAAAGGAGTTATTCTTCTCGGCTGATTCTCAAGCCAATATGCTCATCAAAATACACAGTGGCGAGAAACTGAAGAGCTATGCTCAGGAAAGAGTCTTTCTATGGGGAGGCCTAGTCAGTGTGCTTATGGGGCTGGCTTTTGCGTTTGTATATGTGTCCAGTAAGAGCTTGAGAAAGTCTATCAAAGGCTTGATCCAGAATGGGATTAATAATGCGGAATTTGTCCCTTATTACCAAGCGATTGTCGATAGCCGTGATGGTGCGACAGTGGGGTATGAAGCACTGATTCGGTGGTCTCGTCGTGAGGGTATGGTGTCGCCAAACATGTTCATTGGCGCTGCAGAAGAAAGTGGTCTGATTGTCCCAATGACGAATCAGCTTATTCGTAAAATCATACAAGATCTTAGTGTATTGCCTGAGCATGTGTGGGTCAGCATCAATATTGTTTCTTCCCATTTAGAATCAGGTGAACTCACTAAGTTACTGTCAGAACTGAATTGGCCATGTCCGAAGAGAGTGCATTTTGAGTTGACCGAGCGAATTCCTGTAAAAGATACAGAGGCAGCGAAAAAAGAGATTTTGTATCTGGCGAATAAAGGCTACAAGTTCAAAATTGACGATTTTGGGACTGGGTATGGCGGCTTTTCTTATTTGCAAGATCTGGGTATCCGATGCTTAAAAGTGGATAAGATGTTCATCGATCCAATAGGCTCTGATGACCAAAAATTGAAAGTGTTAGATTCTATTGTCTCGGCAGCAAAGAAAGCGGAATGTGAGATGATTGCAGAAGGTGTAGAGAGCGAGGCTCAAGTCGCGTATTTGGCTCAGCATTCTATTTACCTTATTCAAGGGTATGTCTACGCTAAACCAGAGCCTATTAACAACCTTGTGATGACTTAAAGCAAGGCATAATGGGGCGTATTCATTATTAAAGGTGTCTTTCGGCACCTTTTTTATTGCTGAACCTTTTTGGGTTCACTGTTCCATAAAAATCTGTTGAAGTCTTAGAATTCAAACAGAGTTTACAGAGAATATGAACGCCCGATTTTAGCATCGGGCGTTAGGATTTTACTTAGGAAGAAAGGGCGGCTTTTTTAGTTTTTAATGAAGCGATCAATTGAGGGAGCAATGACATAACAATCATCCCTAGCATCAAGCTGTATTGGAGAGGGGTGAAAGTCTCACCTAATAGCAGCAAACCTGACACAATGCCCGCAACGGGGTTGGCAATGCCACCAAAAGTAAAGTCAACGACCGACATACGCTGCAATAGCCAAACATACATGCCGTAGCCTAATGCAGTGTTCAGAATGATCACCCACAGCAGCCCAAGGGTGTTCGTCATTGATAAGTTTTGAATGGCTGTAACGTATGGCTCTGGATTGTTTATTGCTAGCACGCTTGTTGCGACAGACATAATCACACCACCCAAAATGAGCTGCCATGTTAATACTGTCCACCAATGCATTTTCGTTCCTAGTGATTTCGTTACGCTACTACCTACCACAATACACATGATGGCGGAGATCATCGCCAGCAAACCCATAGGGTTGAGCGAAATAGAACTAGGATCAAATAAGAACCAAGCCAAAGCAATCAAAGTCGCTCCACTTATTGCCTGTATTGCGCTTGGCTGGCGCTTATAGACTGCCCAGCCAAACAGCATCGCAAAAACGGGCACTGATACCATACCTACACCTGAGATCGCAGAAGGAAGCGTCAACGCCATGACAAAAATGAGACCAAAGAAGCAAGCGATGTTGATAGTTCCTAAAACAAGCAGCACTTTCCATTCACTCTTTTTCGGGAAAGATGGCTTTATTGCGAGCAGCAAAAGACCCGCAGGCAATGCTCTTAGCGCACCAAGTAAAACGGGAGGCCAGTCCGGAAGTGTAAACTGAGTAACAGCATAAGTTGTCCCCCAAAAAAAAGCCGGGATCATTGCAAGCAAAATATTCATGTTAAATATCTTTACGTTGAGATAATTAATTGTAAAGATATCGGTAAGGTTACTTTTTGTAAAGTATCTTTATGTTAAAATAAAAATTAAATGACGTTTGGAGAGAAACCATGGACGCAATTGATAGAGTGGTAGAGCAGTGGGCTAAGGAGAAGCCAGAGCTCGACACTGAACCGATGGCAATTATGGGTCGGCTAATGCGAATTGCTAAGCACATGGAGTGTCGGGTCGCTGACCTACATAAGAAGTACGATCTTAAGATGGGTGAATTTGATGTGTTGGCGACACTTCGCCGAGCAGGTTCACCATACTGCCTTACTCCCTCGGCGCTAATTGATTCGATGATGCTCACTTCGGGCGCGATGACGAACCGATTAGATAAACTCGAGAAGAAAGGCTTTATTACCAGAACACACAGTAAAGAAGATAGACGCAGTGTCACCGTTGAGTTAACCGAAAAGGGCTTAACCTTAATTGACAAGTTGATCTTAGAGCATGTGGACGTTCAGCAATCGCTGCTACATGGTTTAGAAGGTAGTGAGAAAGCGCAGGTTAACCAGGCGTTAAAACTACTATTGCCTTTGTTTGAGTAAAAGATACAGGAAGGGTGGGACGGAATGAGAAGCAAAGAGTTAGAAGGTTATTTAAGTACCTTTATGTGTGCAGAGAGTGATTTCCCATTTGGGCCAGAAGCGCTTGTATACAAAATCAAAGGTAAAATGTTTGCGATTATTGCAGAGAGAAACGGTCGGGAGTATGTCAGCGTAAAAGTAAAACCAGAAGATGGAGAAGTCTTAACATCGCAGTTTACGGACATCACTCCTGGTTATCACCTAAATAAGCGTCACTGGATAACGGTTTATTTTAATGGTGATGTGGAAGATGGATTGATTCAGGATTTATGTGAACGCTCTTATACTCTCGTCGTTGCCAAACTACCAAAAGTGCAACGAGCATTGCTTGGTCAGTAATAGCTATTACAGAAAAATTCGCACCTTTTCCATCCTCAAGCTATATAAGAATAAGTAGGCGGAAAAGTAGGAATGATATGCGAGCATTATCTGAATGGCTAAAAGAATATGGGGAGAGCCATCAAAACCCCATCAACCAAAAGATTCACACAATCGCAGTTCCGGGTATTTACCTATCTGTGGTCGGTCTAATTTGGTCAATTCCTCAAATCTCCATCTTGGGTTTCGAGTTTAACTGGGTCTGGATTGCTGTCATACCCGTATGGGTTTTCTATTTTCGTTTGTCTCTCAGCGTCTTTATGATGATGTTAGGGTATACATTAGCGTGCATCGGCCTGATATGGTCTTTGGAGGTATTGGCGCTGCCCGTACTGCATATTTCGATGCTCCTATTCGGTGTACTGTGGATCTTGCAGTTCATTGGTCACAAAATAGAAGGGAAGAAACCGTCTTTTTTCGAAGATTTGCAGTTTCTTCTTATTGGTCCAATTTGGGTGTTCCGAAAACATTAACTCACTCCGTAATTAACAAGCTGATATCTCCCTGTATTGCACGATCATGCTAGCGTCCATAAGGTCGTAAAATGCGCAGCATGATGTGCCGCTTTCTCATTGCCATGACAAGCATTCGCTTCTGATTCACACTATCATTAGAGTGCAGCTAAAGCCGTTACTTTGCCTGAATGTTTGTGGCTAGTGACATTGTCACTTGGGGGGATGAATGTACGACCGACAACATAAATATGCCTATTGGCGAGAAGAGCGTAAAAAAGGCAAATGGCATTACATCATGAAGTCTTTTTTTATGATTTGTTGCGCACTATTGCTTGGTAAAGTCATTGGTTTATTCATTTTTGGTGAGCTGCACTCCCTGAGTGATATTTTGGAGCAGCTGCCCGCGGATCTTTTTATCATGATGCTAGTGGGCTTCCCGGTTAGTGTTATCGGCTGGTATCACGAGGAGTCGAAGTTTTTCCGAGCGTTACGACGTAAAGAAAAGCGCTTGAAAATGAATCGAGATAAACAAAGCTAACTCTGCATCGAGCTTTGTGTTATTTACTCGTCTGATTCACATATTTCTTTCAAGTTATTCGGTATTTTGCGTTAGGCCTCGCAAGCATGTCATTAAACTTATTGTAAAAAACGACATCATGCATTCTGTTAGCCAATCTTGACAGGAACTCGTATTGCGAGGTGTTCCAGCAGCCTGAAGCTACTGGGCAGATAGAACGGAGGATTTTATGGATAGTGAATCAATGCTTCATAGTCAGAAAATATATTTTTGTAATGATGAAGCGTTAGTCGAGCAGCAAACACAGTGTTTAGAAGTTCTTTACGATTACAACCAAACTCGGCCTTCTGAATCTGAAAAGCGTACAGAAATATTACGACGTTTGCTCGGCGCTGTTGGTGACAACTGCTATTTTGAGCCGCCGCTTCGAGCGAATTGGGGGAGGCATACATACGTTGGTGATAACGTGTATGCAAACTTTAACTTAACCCTAGTCGATGATACGTATATCTACATTGGCAATAGCGTCATGATTGGACCCAATGTGACACTAGCAACGGCAGGACACCCGATTGAACCGGAGCTCAGAAGAGAAGTTGCGCAATTCAATATCCCTATTCATATTGGTGATAATGTATGGATCGGCGCTAACTCAGTGGTATTGCCTGGCGTCAAGATTGGAGAAAACAGCGTAATTGGTGCTGGTAGCGTGGTAACGAAAGATATACCAAGTAATGTTGTTGCGGTAGGGAACCCGTGTCGTGTATTGCGAGAGATAGGCGAACATGACAAAGAATTCTATTACAAAGAGCGTCAAATCACGCACAACATGTATCAACGATAACAAAGGTAAATGCCCATGGTTTATACGGTGTCAGTATAGAAAAGTTAAAAAACGAAATTTAACATCAGGGTGTAAAGATTGGCGCTGTTATCTTCTGGTATTGATGAAAACGCGCCAGTATCGTTATTGTGGGCGTTAAACTTTTGCCATTCAGCATTCAGTGACACGTTATAATCTAGGTCGTATCTCACCCCAAACAGATAGCTGTCCCCATTCTTTGTATCACTGCTATTAAACTGCTGGCCGTAAACTATGTAGGGGGTCAATTTATTCACGTTGTAACTCGTTGTTGCGTACCAAGAGGAGGAAATGTTGCTGGTTTGTCCTTCCGCCATTATCACAACGTTATCAAGCTCATACCTTACTCCTAGAGAAAACTGGTCAATCGTATTGCCTTTTTCTTTTAGAACCAAACGGTCAATTAACATGGCTCCCCCTTCAGGTGTGGATTGCTTGGTATTGGAGAGAACCGTAGTTTGGTCATAATCGCCATGTAGATAAGAAAAGTTCAAACGGTAGGCATTTCCGCTGAGTGTTAAGTTTATTCCGGCTGTGTTGTCTGATTCGATCTTCAGTTCAGTGTCTTCGTTGAGGGTGACATCACTGCTGTCTTTAAACCCTATAAACGGCATTGCAGTAAGCATGATTTGCTCATTGAGGTCGTGATTCCAGCGAATGGATAAACCATTGTAAGCGGTGATGCCTAATATGCTGTCATACACTTCATTTGGTGGTCGAGCTTGGGTAAAAGCGTGACCGACATAATTATACTCAGACATCAAAAACAGCGGCAGCCTCAATCGTCCCCCACGTATCTCTACATTTTTATAGGTATAAGCTAAATATGCCCACTCTAATTGGGGCGAGCTCCAATGATCTTGCGGACGCTTGACTATCTGTGCGGATGCTCGAAATGCCTTGTAAAAGTAATCAAGCTGCAGGCCGAAGGTTGTGTCACAATCGTAGCAGGCTTCATCATGAATAAAGCGGTTGACGAGAACCGTTGTAGAGTTATCGGACTTAGACCAAGATGTCGAACCAAAACCACTCAAAGACAGGTGATCTGATAACTCAATGGTGGCTAAGCTCGGAAAGGCGACAACACTCAGTGATAACATGGTCAAATATTTTTTCATATTAATCCTCCGAGCTCACCACACACAAAATACGAGCATTTCCAGGCACGCTCGAAGCAGGGGCATAACCAATCCGATTGGGCTTTTCTTGCATCCACGTGATCAGCGCATCAATGCTAGAGTTTGCAATCACTTTGGGTGGTCTCGCTTTGCCTGAAAAAGACAAGCTCGCCCAGTGCGCGTTCATTTGCGCCAAGTTTTTATTGAGAAGGTAGCGATAGAACTCCGCTCTCTCCGCTGATGTCGCTGGCCAGTCAGATAGCTCAATTCTCTGCCCTTGTAAGAGTTGCGTTTTCCTCTGTACAACTTTCGCGCTTTATTGATGGTTAGGGGCGAGAACTCATTATTAAACGAGAAAACGGCGTAGCTCTCTGCAGCAAGTACTTGACTATCTATGGGTAGAAGGAAAACAACAATGAATAGGTAGCGTTTTATGCAGCGCAAAAGAAAACAGAGGAGAGAAATGTCGCCGCTCATCATCGCTACCTATATCGCATTTTCAATCTGGTACAACAGCTTTTCTCTACGAACAGGCTTGGGTACATAAGCGTCCATGCCTGAATCGAAGCAGCGTTGAATGTCATCATCCACAACACTTGCCGTTAGCGCGATGATGGGAGTCTTAGGAAGACCTTTACTTGCTTCGTAGGCGCGTATTTGTCGCGAGGCTTCGAACCCATCCATGATCGGCATCATGCAGTCCATCAAAATGATGTCGAATCCACCATCTTTTTGGAACATTTCGACCGCAACCTGTCCGTTTTCGGCCACTTCAAATTGATAACCAGCTTTGGATAAAAGCAGCGAAGCGACTTTTTGATTTACTCGGTTATCTTCGACGAGCAAAATCCGTTCTGAGCGAATAGGCGTCACGGTCGCTTCTGATTGTTCAGCATGCGAGGTTTTTTCAGGAGTGTGAGTGGTGTTTGTTGCCAGTCGCTTTTCATCAGAAGCAATATTGGAAATGCGTAGTCCAATGGCTTTATCTAATTTCTCTTTCAACAAACCCGCTTTAAAAGGTTTGGGCACATAATCATCCATTCCAACATCAAAACACTTTTGAATGTCATCATCGACTACACTTGCTGTTAGCGCGATAATTGGGATTCTGATCGTCCGTTTTTCTTTTGCTTCAATTTGACGGATCATTTTGGTTGCTTCAAACCCATCCATCACCGGCATCATGCAATCCATTAGGATTAAGCAGTATTGATTCTGTTGAAACATATCTACGGCTTCTTCTCCGTTTACGGCGATATCAAAGTCGAAGCCCGCTTTTGTGACGTGTAATCCAGCGATTTTTTGATTGACGGTGTTGTCGTCGACCACCAAAATTTTGGGGAAAGTCTTAGCATTGGGTGTTGTCGTGTTCTCTTTGTTTGCTTGAGGGAAGTTTGCAGCACAAGTTTCAAGTGCTTTTACTAAGCGCTGTCCTAAGAGGGGTTGAGTGACCAATGCACTAATGCTGTTACCAAAATCACGCTGGGCACTATGAAGGTGTTTAATAAGACACACTCGAACATTTTGCATGCAAAGTCTTTTCATTTCACCTAGATGTTTGGCTGCGGTATTTGGAGAAGTTTCTACGTTGATAACAATGATGCGCTCGTTATCAATCCACGTTGGCAGAGCATCCAGTGTATTTACTGATTGCTGAACATTGATGTGGAAAAAGCTCAACTCGTCACGCAGCTTTTGCTCCAAAGTAGGGTTGTTGCAAACTATCCATATATCGTTGTGATTAAGGGAGTGATAGCCATTGAACTCTTGAGTCACAATTGGAGCCGTAAGTTCGAAGAAAAATCGGCTACCTTTGCCTTTCTCGGATTCAAGCTGAATCTCACCGCCCATCAACTCTACCAGCTGCGTGCTAATTGCAAGCCCGAGCCCTGTCCCTCCAAACTGTCGGGTGGTGGAGTTATCTTCTTGGGCGAAAGGAGCAAATATCTTCTTTTGTTGCTGCTCATCAATACCGATCCCTGAGTCTTTGACTGAAAACTCGATACTCGCTTCACCATTTTTGATTTCTCTAGTGATGACAGAGAGTTCAACGCAGCCTTGTTCGGTGAACTTTACGGCATTGGACATGAAGTTCATGATAATTTGGCGTATACGGTGATCATCCAACATAACGTGATAGGGCGTATTGCGGCTGATGCTGACTTGAACATCGATGCCTTTTTCTTTCGCTTTCGGGGAAATAATAGAAGCAATATCGTAGATGGATTCACGAACACAGGTTGAATGAGGGCTGATAAGCAACATACCAGATTCAATTTTAGAGAAGTCCAGAACGTCATTTATTAAGCTCAACAGTAATTGCGAGGAGGTTTCTATCGTGTCAACATAATCACGCTGTGTCGCCGTTAGTGGCGTGTCTGACAAAACTTCTGAAATGCCAATAACGCCGTTTAACGGGGTTCGAATCTCATGAGACATATTCGCCAGAAAGCTACTTTTGGCTTTGCTTGCCTCGATGGCATCATCTTTCGCCTTTTCAGCATCTTCTTTGGCTTGGGTTAACTTTTGTCTTGACTGCTCACGTTCATAACTCAGTTTTTTTACCTCTTTAGCAAACTTACTGAGCTCATCTTTCCCTTTGGTCAACTCTGTCAGTGGTGAGTTTTCATTGTTGTCCTCTTCGTAAGTGTCTCGGCTTAGGAATTCGAGGACTAAATTCAAGTTGCCAGTGACCTTACGCACTAACCTCAGGGTTAAACTCACAACCAGTAATGTCACGAGGCTCATTAGCGCAATGAAGCCAATGCGGTGCTGTGTTGTTTCACTGATCGTCTTGGATATATCCTTAATAAGTTGCTGTTCCATCTGGTCATCAACGTTACGTAATAAACTTAAGCGTTTATAAAGCGCAGATAACCCGTCATCTATTTGAGTGGGTGTCAATACTCTAAGGTTTGATGGCTGCAACAAATTGGCTCGAAATGCTTGGCTTTTAGCAAAGACATTATCGGTAAAGGTTTCGATGAGGAGGTTGACTTGCTGCTTATTCGCATTAAGTGTGACAAAGCGTTCGAACAGCAGTTGTTGGTTCTGGATTAATGATTGGATACTGGCTTGGATAGCTGGATCGTAAATCTGCCCCTGTTCTGTGGATTCCACTAAGTATTTGCTGAGTCTATGCTCTTCTGTTGACCAAAACATTAACCACTCAAGCTGCATCAATGAGGAGAGGTGAGTGTTGGTTTCATAACTTACATGGCTGAAATAGACTCTATCCAAACTCAAAAGAATCTCTTTGAATGTGTCGGCACGCCACTCAGCAGCATCTAACTTATCTTCTGTATTATTGGACGAGAGCATTGACAGTGTTGCTTCTTCGAAATTCGTGAGCTGATTTAATATATCGGCATTGTCACCAAAAACAGGTGAAGCTGTATCTTGTAAAGTTTGAACGAGTTGGCGGGTTTCTTGAGCGTTGTTCACGACCTTTGGATCGCTCGTCAAATAATACAGTGAGGAAACACGATCTATATATTGGGAGAAGAGTTGTGCTTTTTGAAGTTCTTGAGCTTGGATAGAGAGGTTTTGTACATGTTTGCCCGCCAGAAGCAATAACAATAAGATTGGTAGTAGGACCAATCCAAAAAGTTTCTGCTTTACAGACAGGTTGTTCCAAGCAAATATCCCGACCACACGCGTTTCCATATCCAAAGAGTTGATATGAAAAGTGTAGTGTACCTATCTCAAATGTTAGATTTTAAGAGGAAATTCATACTTGTGAGATGGCGAAGTGTGACCGATATTGCAGAACGAATCCCCTTTAATTCAATGAACGCGATAAATTATTCAGTTAAGCATAGTTGCTGGCGGTTGAGTCATCTATTGCTTGGCGTTGTTGCTCAAACTCTATGATTTCTTCTGCCGGCACCGGCCTACCCAAGAAAAAGCCTTGAACAACGTCGCAGTGAAGTGATTCCATCCTTGTTAGTTGGGTCTGGGTTTCTATGCCTTCAGCTACCACTCTCATTCTTAGGTTATGAGCCATGGATATAATCGCACGGATTAATGAATCATCTTGTTCATTTTTTTGGATTTGAGCGATAAATGAACGGTCAATTTTAAGTCCATCAAACGACATTTGTTGTAGGTAGGCGAGGGCAGAGTACCCAGTTCCAAAATCATCTAGCCACACTTCTACGCCGTTATCTTTTAATTTTTTGAGCACGTACTGCGCTTTCTCAATATCATCAATAAACAGAGACTCTGTCACTTCAACATGAATGGTTTGAGGGGGGACTTGATATTGTTGTAAATATTTCGAAAAGAGCTGACTTAAATCTTGGCGGTAGATCTGCCTAGGAGACAAATTTAATGCGATATGAAAATCAGCAGCGAAATGATCCGCCCATTGTGCTCGCTGGCTAATTGCTGTCTCGATGAGGTATTCACCAAGCTCTAAAATTAAGTCACTTTGTTCTGCAATCGGGATAAATAATTCTGGGCTGATATAACCCTTCTCCGGGTGATTCCACCTAACCAATGCTTCGACACCAATCAACTGGTAGGTGTTGAGGTCGAACTGGGGTTGATACCAAAGCTCGAACTGAGATAAATCACGTATTGAGCGGCGCAGTTCCTTTTCTATGTATAAGCGCTGCTTCACGGTCTCATCAAACACGGAATCGTATATCGTCATGATATCTTTGCCGCGTCGTTTAGATTCTTGCGCCGCCAGTGAGGAGAGTTGTAAAAGAGACTCTGCGTTTGAGCCAAATTCCGGATACACCGCTACTCCAAGGCTTGCCGTAATTTGAATATCGTTCTCTTCCAAATTAAAAGGAGAAAGCAATTGGCGATGAATATCGTCCGCTTTTTCTCTAGCGTGGAGGCTGTCTTTGCATGGAAAGACCAGCACAAATTCGTCAGCGCCGACTCGGCTTACGATGGTTGAAAGACGGTAAAGAGGCTGGAAGTAACTCGGTAAACGACCTTGAAGTTCTGAGGCGAGATGACCTAGCAATTTATCTCCGATGCTATGCCCGTAGTTATCGTTAATATGTTTAAAGTCATCCAGATCAATAAAAACAACCGCGAGTGAGGGTGATTTGCGGTTCGTTATTTGCTTTTGGATATCAATGAGCAACTTTTCTCGGTTAGGCAGGGAGGTAAGAATGTCGTGATACGCCATGAACTCTACCCGGCTTGTGTATCTGTTCACTTTGTTCGACATTTTGTTATACGCCGAAATAAGATCACCCACTTCATCTTTACTTTTTATATCAGTGATTGGCAGTGCTTGAGTATTTGACTCTGTAAATTGTTCTTTAAGTTGTTTGAGTGGTTTTATTAATGAGCGACCTAAAGCATACGCGATGGCACTTCCGAGCAGAACGGATATCGCACTGATCGTGAGCAGCAAGTTAAACATCTTTTGCTTATCGTTTGAGGTAAGCGCTTGTACTTGAGCAATGTTTTGTTCTTTCTCTTCTAATAGATGTGCTAGGTTGAGTTCAAGATACACCGCGCCCAGTGTGATATTCGATTGCTGAATCGGTGCCGCAATTTCTAATTGATGTTTAGAAAAAGAAATGAGAATTCTAGACTCTTCTATTGCTTTTAAAATAAAGCGAGAACGGTAATGAGGCTGGGCAAACATACTCAGCTGAGTCGTACCGTCGTGAAAGATTAGCCCTTCATTATCAACAACGTGTATCTTCGAGACATCTGGTTGGCTTAATGTTGCTTTAATCTGCTCGTATGCTTGGCTGATATTATCCGTATAGAGTGGGTCAAAAAGTTGCTTTGATAATAACTCTGCGTAAACCAATCCTTTTTGCTTGACGTAAGACTCTGTTTTTTCTTGTGAGTTCTCGGTGATTTGGCGGGTTAAGTTATTTGAGTACGTATCGTAACCATGCATATATAGTGCGAGGTTTATCACTACGACAAACAGGACAACAAAAATGGTCGAGCAAATGTATTTAGTTTCGAGTGAGAGTTTATGGAACATCAATCCACCTTCGGTAACAAGTGAATAGATGTTCGAACGGTATTTAAGGACGCGGACATTTCTGGCGTTAGAGCGGTGATCTTTTTCGTGTTTTGGAACTGTT
The DNA here is from genome assembly GCF_021725735.1 of Vibrio sp. J2-3(2022). Taxonomy (NCBI): domain Bacteria; kingdom Pseudomonadati; phylum Pseudomonadota; class Gammaproteobacteria; order Vibrionales; family Vibrionaceae; genus Vibrio; species Vibrio sp. J2-3(2022). The sequence continues at coordinate 389,985 of NZ_JAKKCK010000002.1, read as the reverse complement.
TAAGTGCTAGGGCACCTTGCTGAGATGCCTCCATACCGAGCAATATTGACGTGATTTTATGTTGCTGATCTTGGCTTAAGGTCGGAGAGGCGAGAATTAAGTCTCTAGGTATTTCTACCGAGCGAGCGAAAATCGTTAGTTTGCCTTTCATGCTTTCTGGAAGATCTTTAGGGTTGCTCCAATTGAAATTGCTGAACGCTCCTGCTGCGACTCTCTGCTTATACACCCATACTGAAAGGTTGATTTCATTCGATTGAGCCAAGTGCTCGTCAAGGAATAAATATCCAATACTGTCTTTGGCTGGTTTGTCATCGGAGGAGGGGAGGTATTCTAATTTCTCCCCTTGATTAAGCAGTGTAATAGCGGGTAAGTAATAGCTGCTGGTGGATGTACGCTTTTCAAAAACAAGTGTTTTTCCGCGCAGGTCAGAAATCGACTCGATACCACTCTCTTTGTGGGTAAAGAATACCGTATGATATTTTTGTAAACCTTTTTTCCAGCGTATGGCAATGGCTTGGCTACCAGACTCTGCCTCGAGGGTCATTGCATTGAAGGGGGTGGCTGTTGCAATTTGAACGGTGCCATTTTCAAGTGCCACCGCGAGCTGGCGATAATTTTTAAATACTTTTACAGCACCCTTGGTGTATCCGTATTCAGCCAAACCATTGGTCACGTACTGCGTGAAAGGCGTCGACTTTTTGATTTTGCTTTGAGCTTTATTGGAAACAATGCCAAACGTGAATGTTTTTTCAATATTTTCTTGTGCACTGACGACAAAAGGCGAACTCAGCAAAGTGAGTGATAACAGAGTGCAGGCAGGTTTCATCCGGCTTCAACTTCCTTCTGGTGCATGTCAGTAATATTTAGCATTTATCAATGCGCCCCAAATCAATAGTAAAAACAGTATGATGTACAAATTTCGTTTTACTAGCGCACTTTTATAACGTGACTTGGTCACTTATTCTGTTCAAATAGTACCGAATTTGAAGTTTATGTACAGGATGAATGTTTCACCGTGGGTTTTAATTCACTGGATTCTTAGTCAAGTTCAGTAGTGTCTGTGAGCGAGTACACCCTCTTTATCATGATGTCGTGTTAAGAAAATCTCTCCAATTGCTTTTGATATTTTTTCTCGAGTGCTTCATTACCTGCTGCACGTTCAAGTTGAATCATGAGCTGTAAAGAGGGTTTCTTAACGCCATACATTTGATTAAATCTCATTAATCGAATTCTGGCTTCAGTGTAATTGCCGCTATCAATTTCTAGCTTGGCTAGCTGCAAAATAGATTTTGGCCTATGAGGGTCATGATCAATAGCTCGGGCGAAGTAGTATTTCGCTTTGTCTTTATCTTGTGACTTCAACGCGCAAAATGCGGCGTTTTCATAACTGGCCGGAATGAGATAGTAATAAGGCTGCTCAATGGCTCGATTAAACATTTGATCGGCTTTCTCGAAGTCACCCCGCTTGCAAAGAAAGGTGCCGTAGTTATTGAGCACGTTACCGTTTTTGGTGTGTTGGCGTAGAGAGCGTTTATACATTTGCTCGGCTTTAGCATCTTCGCCAACCGTTTCATAGTAGTGAGCCATCGATAACTGAGCACGATAGTATTGAGGTGCGTGGGTTAAGGCTTGTTGCAAGTTATCATGCGCGCGAATCATATTGCCGCCTTCTAAATAACCTAGGCCAAGTGCGATACGTGATTCTGCCATTGCTACAGGATCGGCTTTAACGACAGGGCTACCATCTTCTTTCACCGTCACGCAGCCCACAAGTGCAAACTGAGAGATTAATAGTAGTGCACCGAGCTTTGTTGTTTTCATTCTTTGTCCCTACATCCCTGAATCTCCCAGCATGATATGAATTACGTAGCAAAAGCCTATTGAGGAAAAAACACTATGCGATCAGGTTTGCAAACTGGTATGAAAAAGCCGCCATATGGCGGCTTGGTTCACATATTACATTTAGGCATCATAAGCGCTTTGTTTGCGTGCTTTGAGGTTAATCGTCTTTAGTAAAAGCGTCTTCACTGAAGTGATCAAGATCATAAGGTGTTTGCTGGTAAACGCAGTAGTTCAGCCAGTTTAAAAAGAGGAGATGTCCATGACTTCTCCAACTGGCAATTGGTGGATTATCAGGATTGTTGTTTGGATAGTAGTTGACGGGAATGGCTGGTTCCATGCCTTCGCTTAAATCGCGGATATATTCGTTATGTAAGGTATGCGAATCGTATTCAGGATGCCCAGTAACAAACACATTTCTCTTGTCTTTTGTTGTAGCTAAATAAACACCTGCAACATCCGATGTGGCTAGGATGTCTAAGTCGGTATGTTCTTCTAAAAAGTGAGGTGAAAAGTCGGCATAGCGTGAATGAGGCGCTAAAAATGTGTCATCAAACCCACGTAACATAGGATGGAATTGATGATGAATCTGGTGATGGTACACGCCTGAAAGTTTCTCTTTACGCGTTTTTTTAGGTAGATCGTAGAGCAACTTCAGTCCTGCTTGTGCTGCCCAGCAGACATAAAGAGTCGATGTCACATGATCTTTTGCCCATTCCATGATGGTTTTTAGGTGGTCCCAATAAATGACATCTTCAAATTGAACCAAACCTAGTGGGGCACCAGTAATGATCATGCCATCGAAATTTTTATCTCTCACCATTTCAAATTGACGATAAAAAGTATCCAAATGTTCGGTTGGCGTATTTTTGCTTGGGCGGTTATCAATGCGTAACAACTCGACATTGACTTGTAATGGGCTGTTTGAGAGTAGACGCAAAAACTGAGTTTCAGTTTCTATTTTTTTGGGCATCAGATTCAGGATCAGCACTCGTAAAGGACGTATTTCCTGACTCGCAGCACGCGTTTCACTCATTACGAAGATGTTCTCTGTCCTTAGCACATCGGTAGCTGGTAGTTGATCTGGAATTCTAATTGGCACGACTTTCTCTCCCTAAGTATAGTCAATCTAGACGTCTATACTTCTAAAGCTAACTTAATTAAGTTTAGATGTCGATACGAAATATGACTTTTCAATCTACTCTTTACATTATGGTAAACCGAGCTCGAAGCTGTCACACAATTGTGACTAGAGCGGAGTTTCTGATGAGATATGTTTGAAACGCTGGTCGTACTATTTGCTGGTAATTATGTGATCACGTTAATATGCGAAAGTGACTTCGTTGTAAGGAAGTCTCAGATTAATGAGCCATACTAAAAACAATCAGCTCACCAATATGCATTAAAGTGTGTATTTGGAAACATCGTCAGTGGAGGACATTATGTTCGGTATTTTTAAAAGAAAGACAAAAATTCAGAGCATCGCTCAAGAGGTTCCTAGCGTACTATTGCGCTTGTTTGGCGATAAAGACACTTATACGCCGAAAGAAATTGATCAAGCCCTTCAAGAGCTTGGTTATGATAAGAGCAAGGATCTAAGTCATTATCAGTATGCCTATGGAATGTTTGCCAATGAACCTTCTTACGAGCAGTTAGGGTTGACGGATGAGTTAGGTAATTATGGTCACTTTCAACGAGAAGTGGGCAAGATGCTGCTCAATACACCAGAGCCAATTGATATGCACATCTACTTTGAAATTGCTCGGCAGCACCAAAAAGCAGGCCTGTCGCTTACTCATCAAGAAGTGAGTGAAAGCGATGGCGTGTGAATGTCTCTATATTCAAGTGATCACGCTGTGAATCCTGCATTTTGAAGCCGCTTGAGTAAGAGGTATTCCATCGAGAGATGAGTTGGGTATAATGCGCGACCTAATTATCCGGACGTGTTGTCGGTTACATTTCTGTTGAGCGTTAATGCCTTATGTTCAAAATGCTTGTCTCTATGCCACCAATGTTGGCGCTGTCGATCGCGATTGTATGTGAAGTGATTGCCACTTCCTATATTCCCAAAACAGAGCAATTTACGAAAATGATGCCGAGTACAGTCGTTCTGATTGGTTACGGCATTGCTTTCTTCTTGCTTTCCGTCACGGTAAAAACGATGCCTGTTGGGGTTGTTTACGCCATATGGAGTGGGGCGGGTATTGTTTTAGTTGCGACGGTTGGCTACTTTGTTTATGGACAGCGGCTAGATTTGCCGGCGCTTGTTGGCATTGGGTTTATCCTCACTGGTGTGATGATTGTTAACCTGTTATCCAAGACTGTAGGACACGGATAACTAACACAACTAGTGATGCCAAATAAAAAGCCGTAGCGAGAAATTGCTGCGGCTTTTTAATGTCAATCCAATAGTTAACTTACTAGTACCTCAAGCATTTTGCTTTGTTGACGATGTTTTCGATTGCGATACATCACGGCGGCGAACGCTGGGAGGCTAAATGCGATAAATCCTAATATCAGTGCATATGCACCAGTTTTTGCGCTAATTCCTGCTGGCACGTCAAAAGATACAACAATCGTCACCAAGCAACTCATCAAGCCTAATCCTGCCACTAAGCACATTCCTATTTTTCCGCCCGCAACTCGAAATGGGCGCTCAATATCTGCGTGTTTGTAGCGTGAGACCAAAAAGCTAACAAAAATACAGATGTACATCACCATATAGAGCTGAGTCATCAGGATATTCAATAACCACATGCCTTGATTGACGTTAGGAACAAAAATGAAAACCAAAGAGAGCACGCTAACAATCGTGCCTTGCAAGAGCAACAATGAGACGGGGGCTTGGTTGCGGTTTTCTTTGGCGAGCGACATCGGCATGAAACTATCTTTTGCGGCAACATGCAGACTTTTAGTTGGGGCGATTATCCAGTTATTCAGGCTTGCAAGCGTGCCAAAAACAATAGCAAGGGCAATGACAGGCAGCAGGAATGAGAGGTGCAGATCATCAAAAAAAGCTTTGAAGGCAAGTATCACTCCTTCACTCAAACTAGAATGGTCACTTGAGACGACCGAAGAAATAGACAGTGAGCACGCCGTCAGAGAAACCAAGATTAAGATTGTGGAGATCAGCAGAGCTTTGGGATAGGCTTTTTGCGGATTTTCGACTTCGCTTGCATAAGAGGTCGTGATTTCAAGGCCTGTCAGTGAAAGAACTACCGCAGTAAAACCCGCTCCGATCCCATCTTGAGAAAGGTCCGGCAACCAGTCAGATACGTGGCGAAGCGAGATATGAGACTCACCAGAGTGGGTATACGCCCAGTACCCGCCTAATCCGATAATCAATAGAATCGGAAATATCAAACCTAGGGTGCCGAATACATTTGTAATCAGGGAAGAGAGGCGCAAGCCAAAGATATTAACTAAAGTTAACGCCCAAAAAATCACATTAATCATCAACAACATAAACATGTTGTTTTGCGCCAGATCTGGGAAAAAAGGGTAGGCTCCCGTTGCAACAATGAATGAAATTAAAGGTGGATAGTAAACAATATTTTCAGCGTATTGATACCACACGGTGGCAAAGCCAAAGTTTGGCCCTAGTGTTTCTTTGCCCCAAAGATATACACCACCTTGCTCTGGATAAGTGGTACTTAGCTCAGCACACACTAGCGCTGTAGGGACAAAAAAACAGAGTCCAGCAAGTAAGAAGAAAGAAATGGCATGGCTACCAAACAAAGCCGCCCCAGGAATGTTCCTTATGCTGTCGACCGAAGTTACGGTAATCATGATGATAGAGAAAACACTCAATTTAACGGCGGATTTAACGATATTGCTCATTCGATACCTTTAATGGATGAGCGCACAACTTCTAGGTTGTAAAAGTAGCGTGCTACAAGTAAGACTCGCGTATTGTAGGTTCCTCATAAATAGTGGGTATATAGCGAAAAACGGTATGTATTTATCCGAAAATGAGCTGAAAACAACGCGCTTTATTTCCATGGGATATAAACGAGTGATATGTCGGATAAATAAACACTTATAGCGATAAATTAGAACCTTTAGGTAAAGGTTTGACTTTCCCCTAAGGTCAAGGAGTACATTAACGCCATATCGAAATGAAACGATGGAGAAACACAATGGGATGCTGTAACCAAGCGCCAAAAGGTGGCACCGGAAAGTTGTCTTACTTATTCAGGGTAATGGTTATCATGTTTATTGTTATTTTCATGATAGCTGCATTATGGGGTTAAAAAAACACCATTATCTAGCGCATTGAAAACACAAAGTTATGTTTGTCCAAACTTTATGAAAGTGCGGTAGATTAATCACTCCAATCGATGTTAACGTGGTGATTCATCTTTGCTGCTTTTTCATCCCCCTACATATTTCTGCAAAGTTCTTATTGTGTAGTGTGTCGAAGAACCATAGAATCCGCGCGCTTTAATTTATGTTATTAGCGCTATCAATGATAAAAGTGCAGTCCATTATCATTGTTTTTATCACTTATAGATGGGCACATCTGACAATACTCACATGAATAAATACCAAAAGCCTGAATTCAAGGCTGAATTTCTTTTGCCTCGTTACTGGGGAACCTTAATTATCATCAGCGTAATGTACTTACTCAGTCTCCTTCCTTTCAAAGTTCAGTTAGCGTTAGGACGTGGCATTGGCCGTTTAGCTATGCGAATCATGAAAAAACGTCAAGTTACGATTAGGCGCAATCTTGAGCTTTGCTTTCCTCAGATGGAAGAATGCCAACGCGAAGCAATTTTAAAAGACAATATCGACAATACAGGTATTGCGCTATTTGAGACGGCGATGGCATGGTTTTGGTCTGATAAACGGGTAAACAAACACGTTACGATAAAAGGAATGGAGCACCTCGAGGCTTTAGAAAAATCAGGCAAAGGGGCATTAATGTTGGCCGTACACTCGATGAACTTAGAGTTAGGTGCTCGTGCTTTTGGCATTAAAAAGTCTGGAACTGGTGTTTATCGCCCAAACAACAATCCGTGTTTTGATTACTTTCAATACAAGGGGCGTTCTCGCTCTAATCGTACGCTTATTGATCGCAAGAACGTTAAAGCCATGCTTGAAGCGCTTAGAACGGGTGAGCGGGTCTGGTATGCACCGGATCATGATTATGGAAACCGACGCTCAACGTTTGCGCCATTATTTGCCGTTAAAAATGCTTGCACGACGACAGGTACAAGTCTGCTGGTTGATTCGACAGATTGTGCCATCGTGCCTTTTACGATGGTAAGAGGAAAGGACGGACACTATACCTTGACGATTAGTGCGCCAGTCGACGGTTTCCCGAAAGAAGATCCTCAAGGTGCGGCAGTTTTCGTGAATAAGATAGTTGAAACGTCAATCATGGCAAGTCCGAGCCAATATATGTGGCTTCACCGTCGGTTTAAAACCAGACCTGAAGGCGAGGATTGTTTGTACAAGCCCAGACTTATCCCTAGCTTGGCATAGCATAGAAAGAGCTTAAAAAAGCCCAAGGAACATACGAACCTTGGGCTTTTACGTTCTATTCTTTTTCTATTTACAAGTAGCGGCCTTTTAGGTGCGCTTGGAAGTGCTTAGCATTTAGTGTTTCACCCGTTGCTTCTCTTACGAGATCATCTGTTGTTAATAAGCTGCCTTTACTCCAGATGTTCTTCGACAGCCAATGGAATATCGGCGTCAGATCGCCAGAGCGAATAACCGCGTCCACATCTACTGTTTGCTTCATTGCGGCCATGAACTGGGCTGCGTACATCGCACCGAGAGTGTAGGACGGGAAATATCCAAAACTTCCATCCGTCCAATGAATGTCCTGCATACAACCGTTTTTGAAATTGCCTTCCGTTGAGAGTCCCAAATACGCTTTCATTTTTTCGTTCCAGAGCTCTGGTACGTCTGTATGCTTGATGGCACCGTTCATAAGATCACGTTCAATCTCATATCGAAGAATAACGTGGGCAGGGTATGTTAATTCGTCCGCATCTACGCGAATAAAGCCTTTCCCTACGCGAGTGTAGATTTTGGCTAGATTGTCTTTTTCAAACTCATCTCCAGAAAAATGCTTGGAAGCCATGTGAGCAAGATGGTCGATAAATGCGTTGTTTCGTCCTATTTGCATTTCAAAGAAGAGCGACTGTGACTCATGAATTCCCATAGAGCGGGCTTGACCAGCTGGTGTTCCTGCTAAATCTTTTGGTAGCCCTTGCTCGTATCGGGCATGGCCAGTTTCGTGGACGATCCCCATCAATGATTGGACAAACTCGCTTTCATCATAACGTGTTGTAATACGCACATCTGTTGGCACACCGCCACAAAATGGATGGACACTTTCATCAAGCCGACCGTGTTCAAAATCGAATTGAAGTAGCTTCATGACTTCCAGTCCCAGCGCTTTTTGTTTTTCCGCAGGGTAGTGCGCAGTTGGCAATAAGATGTTGTCTGATTGCTGTTTTTCAAGCGCTTCGTCTATCAAGGAAGGTAGCCACGTTTTTACGTCAGCAAAAAGCGTGTCTAACGATGCAGACGTTGTGCCTGGTTCATAAATATCAAGCATGGCATCGTAAGGCGTTGTGCCGTTTGCTTCGGCTCTAATTTGCGCTTCTTCTTGCGATAGCTTGACGACTTCTGCCCAGTTCTTTTCAAAGCCAGACCAGTCATTTTCTCCTCGTTGCGTACGCCATGCATGTTCACATTTGGAGCCAGCAAGAGATTGAGCTTGAACTAATGATTCTGGTAGCAAGTTAGCTTGTTGCCATTCACGTTTCATTTCTCGTAGGATGGACTTTTCACTTGCAGATAGCGTCTCTTCTTCTGCCTGAGCGAAAAGCTCGCCCAAGTGTGGCTGAGTCATCAATGAGTGGATGTGTACATCAAGTTCTGCCATAGCATTGGAGCGTGCTTCAGCGCCACCAGATGGCATGACCGCTGCTTGGTCCCAACCTATGATGGCAGAGAGGTGCTCAAAGTTTGCCACTTTTTTGGAATGTTCAATGAGTTTTGTAAATGCTTTCATGTGACTACTCTTATTCTTTTGTTCTTTCCCTAAACACCCGATAACGGGTCCTTTACGTCGAGTTGCACGAAACAACCTGCGTTAATTTACTAATAATTAACAATTAATCGTCACTCATTGTCCATAAATTCACTCAGTTGTATAGCTCTCTTAAAAAAGAAGCTTGCGAATCTCGTGGATTGACGGTATTGATGACGGATTAACAATTAATTATCACGATAATATGGATATCTTGAATTTTGAGGCATTTATTATTGCCATCACTATTTTAACGCTAACGCCGGGTTTAGATACGGCCCTTGTTATCCGTAATACCAGTCGCGCGGGTTTAAAAGACGGATGTACAACCAGTTTAGGGATTTGCTTTGGCTTATTTGTGCATGCTTTCTTTTCAGCGGTTGGAATTTCGGCCATTCTGGCGCAATCTGCAGAGTTGTTCCAAATCGTAAAAATGATTGGTGCAGCTTATCTTATTTGGCTTGGTCTGAGCAGTTTAAAAGCCCTGATGTCGTCGAAGAATGGTTTGTCAGTGACTGAGCAGGTTCATGAAGTGTTTAATGGCAAACGCTCTTTTAGAGAGGGCTTTCTTTCTAACGTCTTGAACCCAAAAACGGCAGTTTTCTACTTGGCGTTCTTGCCACAGTTTGTGAATCCAGAAGGTTCTCCTTTGTTTCAATCAATGATGATGGCATCCGTGCACTTTATTATTGCGATGGTTTGGCAGTGTGGTTTGGCTGGCGCACTTAACTCAGCTAAGAGCCTGTTAAAGAATGCAAGCTTTATGAAGTGGATGGAAGGGGCGACGGGCGCTGTCTTAGTCGCACTTGGCGTAAAGTTATTGATTGAAAAGCCCGTGTAATGCGCAATATTTACCACCTTTTGATATTGCTCGTTGTGTTTATTACTGGCGTGGTTGGTGCCATTGTTTGGCAGACATGGCCACAGGTACAGTTTGCGCAACGTGGCATGACCTGGTCTTGGCACTGGGGCTATTTCGAGCCATTTTCCAATGGAATACAACAGACGCGAACTCAAGATACGAAACAGCTGTTACTTCGACGTGTGTATATGAATGACGGTATTGTCGTTTTTGTCTCGACAACAATGGACAATAAATTTGAAGTTGATGTTGTAAAAGAGCAAAGCTGCGAACCTAAAACGACAACTTGGGCTTCAGTATCCGTCAACCATCAACGCATGAGACATGTGCCGATGGTTTGTGATGCACTGGGGCAGAGCTACTTTTATCGCTACATCGGGAAGCATCTTGAATCGATTGAAGTTGGGGTTGGAGATTCGTTCGTAACAGAGGCGTTTTCAGACTGGCCGCTATCAGAGCTGAAGTCGGATCAATTCAAGCAAAAAAATGCGAAGTTTTTTCAAGAACGTGGAGAAAAGGTTGAGCATCAATGGTTGAGAGATTAACCGCTTAACTTAAGATAAAATAAAGCCCGCTGAATACCAGCGGGCTTTATGTTTTTACCATTTCCAATTTACTTTCAGCGATTGACGGTTCATTACTGAACACTTGTCATGTCACTAAGCTTTTACTGCTTCAATTTCATCAGATTGCGATGCTGAGCTAAAGAACAGCTTGGTTTCTGCCAGCACGACGTGACGCAGTGCGATCAAACCGATTAGGTTAGGAATCGCCATCAGACCATTTACGATATCGGCGAGTAGCCAAATCATGTCTAGATGGAGGAACGCGCCTGATGCCACCAAAGCAACGAAAATCAGCTTATAAGGAAGCACCGCTTTTGTACCAAAGAGGAACACAACGCAACGCTCACCGTAGTAGTTCCATCCAAGAATGGTTGTGAATGCAAAAAACATCAAACCAATTGACACCAGCATTGGGCCAAATGTATCCGCATTCAAACCTACCGCAAAGGCATGAGTCGTCATTGCTGCACCAGAAAAGTCGCTTTGCCATGCGCCAGTAAGGATCAACGCTAGGCCCGTCATGGTACAAATAATGATGGTATCAAAGAAGGTACCTGTCATTGAAATCAGGCCTTGTTTCACACAAGAGTCTGTTTTCGCTGCCGCTGCTGCCATAGGCGCGCTACCCAAACCAGATTCGTTTGAGAATACGCCACGAGCGATACCTGATTGGATCGCCAGCATGATACTTGCACCTAAGAAACCGCCAGTCGCTGCTGTTGATGTAAATGCTGATACCAACACTAATTCAACGGCGTTGAACAATTGGTCTGCATTCATGATGATCACGCTTAAACACGCCAACACGTAAAATACAGCCATGGTAGGAACCACTTTTCCTGCAACGTTAGCAATGGATTTGATGCCACCCAAAGTTACGAAAGCAACCAAAAGAGTCAGTACAAAGGCAGAGAGCTCACGGTCAACACCGAGAGATATCTCACTTGCATCCAGAATCGCGTTTACTTGTGGAAACGTACCAATACCAAAACAAGCAACACCCAAAGCAAACACTGCAAACATGATCGCGAGGGCTTTTGAGCCAACACCGTATTGCAGATAGTACATTGGGCCACCAATCATTTGGCCTTTATCATCTACTCTTCGGTATTTAACCGCTAACAAACATTCGGCGTATTTAGTCGCCATTCCGAAAAGGGCGGCGAGCCACATCCAGAATAGGGCACCTGGTCCACCAAGTTTGATCGCGGTGGCAACACCAACAATGTTACCAGTACCAATCGTTGCTGAGAGCGCAGTACAAAGTGCTGCAAAGCTAGAAACGTCACCTTGTTTATCAGATGACTTATCTTTACTGAATACCATCGCTAGCGCTGTTGGGAGATGTTTAAACTGGATCAAGCCGAGGCTAAAAGTGAAGTAAACACCGGTACCCACTAGCAAAATAAGCAGTGGTGGACCCCAGACAAAATTATCGATGGTTTGTAGTAAAGATTGTAGGTCGTTCATGATTTCCCCTTAATAAAACAACTAATAAGGAGAAGAGGGAAAGGACGAGATCAACGATCTCTAAAAGAACTAAGCTATTGGTTGTAGGCGGGAAGGCCAAGCAAAATAGTTAGGTTGTAACTTTCCACTCCTCTGTCCTTTTGCCTGAGAGTTTCACCTTGCGTGAGTGCAAGACTTGCTCCTTCGGCGACCGATTTAACGGTTCTCTCCAGAGGTTCCTCCAACTACAGTCCCCGCTACCTAGGTAGCACCTGAAATAGTTAATTCTTCGGCGAGTTATGCTAATCAAATGTTAAAATTTGATTAATAACCACTCTCCTGCAGTCTTCATCGGAACAATTACTCAATTAAATGAGTAAAGGTTAGTTAATGATGCTGGTCATCATTAACGTGTGAACTCTATCATGTTTTTGGTCCATTTCAACACCCTATGTCAATTTATTTTCAACGAAATAACCCCCACTTATTTTCACGAAGCTATGTTTACCAAGTTTTTTGTGTGAGCAACTGCATAAACAAAACTCATTGGGCTAGGGAATAGAACCAAGAACACACTTCAGAACGATAAATATGTTTCGATTATTACGGCATAAGTTATTCAATTGAGAACACAAATTTGATTAAAATCGAAGCACTTATTTTAAAATCTACGCTAAGTTGACCTTATGGGGCGTATAAATGAGTTACAATAAATCTTTGTGAAACCGTCTATGGACCTAGGCAGTTTTTCATGAGTGGACAAGGAGGCGGTATGACCAGATTATTAGCCATTGCGGTGTTGATTGCAGTAGCATTTGTGCTGTTTCGTTATCGAACCAATGAAAAAGTCCAAAAAGCGACCGTTATAACATTAATTGGCGCCTTTCTGATTTATACAGCATCGATTATGTTTGCGGAATTGATCCGCTAGCAAAGTAAAAGAGTCCTTGGAGTAGTATACGGTGAGTTCTCAGAACAAGATGGAAGAACAAGACGACGTTGTTGTCATTGAAGAGCGTGACAAACGTACTCATATCTATATCGCGATTGCTGCGGTATTAGGCTTGGCATTTGGTGGCCTTGTTGGATCGATTGTCACTGCGAACAAGTGGGAATCGACTTATCATGTGCTAGAAGAAAAATACCAAGCGTTGACGCAAGATAAAACGCAGTTGGTGTCTCAAGTAAAAGTGCGCGAAGAAGCGCTCGACCAAGAAATACAAGATAAAGTCACTGAACTGCTCGTTGCGAAAGATGAAGCGCACGAGAAAGCGCTTAAGAAGTTACAAAAGCAATTGACTGAGGTCGAGAAAGTTAACTTGTCGCTAGAGTCTCAATTGAAACAACAGGCAGATAAGATCAATACGACGAAGTCGGAAAATGAGAAGTTGAGTCGTCAAGCGGATATGCAAGCGACTATCTTTGAACGATCGCGCGAGGTGTTTCAAAAAGAGCTGAAAATTTCGCAAGAATTGGAGTCTCTAGAGAAAGAAAGGGCGAAATTATTGCCTAAGATCGAGAAACTCAAAAAAGAGTGTGATGTATTTTTGGAAGGTAAATCTTGGGACGTGAAATCGGACGCGTGTGATAAACACGATGAAGCCAATTCACGACTAAGTCAGGTCGATCAAATGATTGAAGTTTATAAAATGGATCTCAAGCAAATCAAAGCAATAACTGAAGATATCGGCCTCTAGATCTTTTATACCTGATTTTGGAAAGTAAAAGGAGCTCTTTAAGAGCTCCTTTTTCGTTGCTAGCTTTAAACTCGGGAGCTAGCGTTTATTCTTAGATACGCGAGGCGTCATAGCCTGAAGCAAGCAGCAATTCTCGCTCATGTTTAATCAGTTGGGCGCGATCTTCAATCAGTTCATTGAGAGCTAGTGAGGGCTTGCCTGCTAAAGCCTTGAACGACTCAAAAGATTCCGCGGTGTCGATTTTTTCAATCATCTGACTGATGACATTACGAGCCTCACACGGGTTACTCGTAGTGGTAAAGTATTCCACTTGCTTTGCTGCCGATTTCATCTCTGTCAACAGCTCAAGTGGGCTGCTCTCTTTTGCTACCGCCATGTAGTTATCCAGCACGCGCTTTGCATAAAGCAGTTCTTTGAGGGGGATATCTCTTCCACTCTCGATTAGAGATTCGCTAAGGATCATACTTGAGCTCATGGGCATTCCTTCTTATATACTACGCAGCTTTTGATGTTTCCCTGAGTCTAATTTATTGAAGTCACATTGGGAATGGGTAAAAAGCATTTTTAACGCATTTTTATTCACTAATAAAAACGCGAATGCGATGTTTATCCGGATCGGTAGCCACAAAATTTAAGCCATACACCGAAGTCATTGGTGGTTGAGCAAACTCAACGCCCATGTTTTTCCAACTGTTGTAAACGTGCTCTAACGTATGGCGGTTGCGCACTGCAAATGATAACTCGGTGCCACCACCTTTGATGTCGCTGGAAGGGGAAAGAACATCACTTTGCTTGAGTGTCAGTTTTAAGCCATTTGCGAGTGGCATAGAAGCAAATGTTGGAGACAAAAACGTGACCTCACAATCAAACAGTTTCGAGTAAAAAGCTTGGCTTACGTGGATGTCCTCAACATAGAGGACGAATGAATTGATAGTTAGCATGGTCTGTTTCTCAATTTACTAGAAGTATGAGGTTGAATCTAACGGAAGGGTAAGACAGGCTTTGTCAGTAGAAGATTCGAAGGAGAGTGTAAGAATAAAGAAAAGGAGCCATTTGGCTCCTTTTTAACTGAATCAGCGGATATTAGTTGGTACGTTTCGAAGCGTACCAGTTGTTTTGATACGCCTTAGATGCAAACAGTGCGTTTGCTTTTGCGCGTTCAATAACGGATTCATCGACTTCTAGCGGTTTCATGGTTTGGCTTTCAAAGTCGTACGCCAGGGTCGATACTTTTTCACCAGGAGAAAGCACAACTAGGTTGTCACGCGTTAAATAACCAAAGTTTTTGTCGTATTGCATCATTGCGCGTTCATCTTCGCGAGCCAGTGGTTTCGTTAAATCACGACCAATCATCGGCGTTTTGGCGTCTACGCCAATAAGAGACAACAGCGTAGGCGGCATATCTATGTTGTTTGCGATACGGTCATCTTTACGTGGTTGAATGTCTTTACCAATGATCAATGCAGGAATGTGGAAGTGCTTAACTGGAACCAAGTTAGCGCCAGACACGCGGGCATCGTGGTCTGCAATGACAATGAAAATAGTATCATCCCAGTAGGATGAGTTTTTCGCTTTGTCAAAGAACGTACCCAAAGCGTAATCTGAATATTTTACCGCGTTATTACGCGTCATGTGTTCGGAATCGTATGGCTCAATTTTACCTTTCGGATACTCATAAGGGCTGTGATTGCTTGACGTAAAAACTAAGCTGAAAAAAGGTTTGTCGCTTTTTGAAAGACGTTCAAACTCTTCGTCTGCTTTGTTGTATAAATCTTCATCACTGACCCCCCAAGAGCCAACAAAGCTTGGGTTATTGTAATCATCTTCTTCGACGATTTGATCAAAACCATTACCGAAGAAGAAGGTTTTCATATTATCGAAGTTTGCTTCACCGCCATAAATAAATTGCGTGTGATAGCCTTGTGCTTTGAGTAAGTCTGCGATGGTAAAGAAGCCTGTTTGGCTTTTGCTTAGTTTCACCACTGCGCGAGAAGGGGATGGTGGAAAACCCGTGGTTACGGCTTCGATACCACGAACAGAACGAGTACCCGTTGCGTACATTTGCGTGAACTGCCAACCTTCAGCCATGAGTTCATCCAGGTTTGGCGTAAGAGGTAGACCACCCAAAGAACCTACAAATTGCGCTCCTAAGCTCTCTTGTAGCAAGATCACTAAGTTCTTACGTTTACCATGGTAAGTCGCGGGGTTACTGTTCATGGTTGGAAGCAATGTTGGATCAAAGTCGGACTTTTTTGACGAAGCGCGAACTAGCTCCAGCATCTTTTGATTATCCATCTTGCCGTAGAACTGCTCTGCGCTTTTTTCTGACTTCATGCTGTTGACAGCAAACAGCAGTGAGTAAGATGAGTTTAATGCTAAGTCGTTAAGCAGTGGATCGTTAGAAAACGCCACCATGGCTGGGTTTAGTGGGCGGTGGCCTAAAGACGAGCGTGCGCCTGCAACACCAAGAAGCACAACAAAAATGGCTAATAGTGGGCGCCATTTCCAGTTGATCTGCTGTGCATTGTCGGTCAGTTTTTTGCTCCACTTCCAACCCAAAACTAGAGTTAATGCCGTGCCTAACGCGCCAATAAACAGCTCTAGCTTATAGCCAGTCCAAAGCATGCCCATGACTTCTTTCGGATAGATAAGGTATTCCACAAACAGACGGTTTGGGCGTAGGTCATATTCTTGAATGAATGGTGCCGTTGCCAGTTCCATGTACACGAGAATCCAAAGCCCTAAAACCATCCATATGCGCAATATCCATTTCCAGTATTGCCCAATCTTGCCGTTTAATGGCATTAGGGCTGAAAGCAGTGCAGGGAGGATGAATAACCAGCACAGTGTTGCAATGTCTACGCGTAAGCCTTGGCCTAGGATGTAAATTAAGTCGTTGAAAGAGTCAATTCGATCAAGTTGCCAAAAGGCGAGCAAAACGCGTGAGATAGACAAAAATATAAGTGAAAACAAAGAAAAAGCAGCAATTGGCTGCAAAGGCCCCCACACAGAGCCCTTAGATAAGTTTTTCATATTTATTCGAATAGTTTAATTGTTATGTTGTGTTGTTTTTAACAAAGCAAGCGTGAAATAAACGTGAATTATAATGTGGGTTTATGGTCGAGTAGTGTAAGTGTTGGTATGTCTATGTAAGTGTGGAATGAAGCTCATGTTCGGCTGGAACATAAATTAAACAGGTTATGGTCTGTATCGCTTTTGTTAGCACTTTGGGAAAGTGACGACAAACGTATTCCTACTATTTTCTCTGGGAATGAGCTCAAGTGTTGCACGGTGTAGTGCTGTAATGTCTTTGCAAATTGACATCCCTAAACCCGCACCGTCGCCATGTTCGGAATGACCCCGATAAAACTGTTCGAAGATTCTTTCACGAGTTTCTTTCGGGATTTCTGGACCAGTATCGGAAATTAAGACTTTGATTGTATTATTGTTCTCTGTGACGCTGACTTGTATGTCACTGTGCTCGCCGGAGTAACGAATCGCATTATCGACGAGGTTACGAAATAACACCTCTAACAACATTCGATCACCGGATATAGCGATGTTGGAAGATGATAAACTGATGTCTTGCTTATGCTTCAATGCTAACGGTGCCAAATCAGCAACAACGGTTTGCAACAAAGGGGTTAGCTCAACGGTGTCGAATACACGTTCTGATAAGCTATCTACTTTAGCTAAAGTCAGTAGCTGATGGATAAGGCGGTCAGTGCGTTCAATGCCTTGCAGAATGTTGTGTAAATCTCCTCTCAGTTGCTCCGGATCATTACTTTCAAGTGCATTTTCTACGTTAAGACGAAGGATTGTTAGTGGGGTTTTTAGTTCATGCGCTGCAGCACGTGTAAAGCGTTTCTCTCTTTGCCAGGCTAACTCTAGTTCAGAGAGGAGAGAGTTGAGCGAATCGACAAGTGGTGCGAGTTCAACGGTGTTGTCTTTTACATGAATGCGATCTAATCGGTGTACGTTTCTTTGTGTGATGGCGGTGCGCAGGTCGTTAATCGGTCGGAAATGTTTATCGATCAACCAAAACAGCAAAAGCAACAAAGTTGGTAGTATCAGCAATTGTTCTATTGATGTGGATAGGGCAATTTCGTGGATGATCTCTTTACGTATCTTGTATTTTTCTGCAACCACGACGTATTCATTATCATGTTTTGTTTGTGGCAGTGAAATCTGAAATGTACGCCATTGTGTACCGTCTTTTACGATATCAGCGTAGCCGTTATTATCAAAGGACGTAGAGAGTGCGTGCAAGGTTTGATCAGAGCTCCAGAGCAGTGTGTTGTCTCGATAGAATTGAAAAACCAAGTTTTGTTCATAAGGGTGGCCGAACGTTGTGACATTGTCATCGTCAGACTTTGACATTGACTCAATGTTTTCCATCCACTCATTAAATAATTCTCGATGGTTAGCGAGAGTCCTCTCTTCCGTTGAAATTGAGAGCGTCAGCAACATTAATTTTGCGGATTGTCCAAGCCTAGCGTCATAAACTTCTTCGACCTCGTGCTTCGCAGATTGGAAACTGAAATAAAGTGAGATGAGTAAGAGAACACTTACCAACACGCCTACTGATAGAGTTAACTGACGTTTGATCGAGTACGATTTCTTATCTTTCAAGAATGTACCCCACACCGCGAATATTTTTAATGACCACTTTGGGCGCTTTTTTACGCAAATTGTGAATATGAACTTCGATAGCGTTGTCGCTTGAACCTTCATCCCAGCCGTGCAGTGATTGTTGCAATTGCTCCTTACTTTGCACGCGTCCGGCGTTCGTCATCAAACTGGTGAGGATTTTAAATTCATTGCGTGTGAGTTTAAGCGGCGCGTCATCGTAGCGAATGCTTTGTTCCGATAAGGATAAAGACAACTGTCCAACTTGAATGATTTCTTCTGCACTACCGGATTGACGGCGAATCAACACACGCAAGCGAGCGAGCAACTCTTCGAGTGCAAACGGTTTTCCGAGGTAATCATCTGCGCCGCCATCAAGGCCTTGAACGCGATCGCGAATGTCGTCTCGTGCGGTAAGTATCATCACTGGGAGCTTAAATCCGCCTTTGCGAATATTACGCAGAACTTCCAATCCATCGATATCGGGGAGAGTGAGATCCAATATTACGGCGGTGAACGCTTCTGTTTTGAGTGCGCTAGTCACGCCAGAGCCTTTTTCCACCCAATCCACGGTGTACCCATGGCGACTTAATGAAGTCACCATGGATTGACCGAGTAGTTTGTCATCTTCTACGAGTAATAAGCGCATGGTTTATTTCAATCTCCCAAGAGTCGCTTCAATTTCCAGTTTTCGACCTTTATCAGCCAAAGGTCGGTCAGGGCGAGGTGACGCCTGCATTGCGCGAGTCAAATACACTTTCGCTTCCTTGTCTCGACCTTCTTCTGCAAGGAAGTCTCCATAAAAATAGTTCGGATCGATGCCTTTTGGATTGATCTCTAACGCTTTTTTCAACATTTCTTCGGCTTTATCGTCATCACCAAAGCCAATTGGCCACCCCGGAACTTTGTAATACAGAGAACCTAAACTGGTGTATGCAGATCCATCAAGCGCTTGCGGTGACGTTGCAATTACCCCTTCGAGTAAAGATTTGGCTTCTTTGGCGAGTGATAGTGCACCCAAGCCACCTTGAGCACCAGCCAGCGATGCTTTATTGATTGCCAGCCAAACAGTGAGTTCGGGATTGCCCGGTTCTCTGTCGAGATAAATACTGGTTTTGGCAATCGCGCGATGGAAGCATTGTTCCTTTTCGTCACCATCGGGCGTGCTGTACTGACATTCCGCCCATTTCTTTTGAACCTGTTGCAGTGGAGCATTACCTGCCAACGCAGCGGTCGAAGCTAACGTTGAACAAACCGTCAAAGCGCAAAGTAGTTGTTTGGTATTCATCGTCCATGTCCTCTTCAATGACTGACCCGGTTTACGTATTGGTGAATGGTTTCTTGTTGCTTACGAATCGCAGAAGAAACCACGCTTGGAAGCAGTTGATTGATGCGTGCAAAAAGCTTTTCTGGCCAACCAATCCATTTCGCGGAAATTTCTTTTTCCAACATGGTGACAACGTGATTGGCAACAACTTGCGGCGAGTCCGTTTTGTTACCCAGTTGTCGATTCATCTCATTGACGGCATCGCTATTGAGTAAGGTTTCTGTCGCTCTTGGTGCCAAATACAGCGCACGGATTCCGGTTGCGAACAGTTCTCTGTCGAGCGATTCGGTAAAACGGTGCAATCCCGCTTTTGCCGCGCAATAGGAGGTATAGCCAGGGTAGCCAATTGAGCCGAATGTGGAACCAATATTGAGAATTACCCCAGGCTGTTTTAACCACGTCAACGCCGATTGGCACAGCAGCATCGGCGCAACGAGATTGAGTTGGATATCGTCTGCAATCTGCGTTGGTCGTTTGTGGCTTAACAACGAGAAATCGTTGCTGCCCGCATTGTTAATTAGTGCGTCCACTTTTTGATGTTGGCGCGCTCGATCTTTAATCGCTGTTAATCCTTCTGATGAGGTGATGTCTGCAACGACTAGGTTATGGCGCTCTGGATTCGACAGTTCACGCTGTAGTGTTTGCAAGCTCTCTTCGTTTCGCCCAACAAGAATGAGGCTGGCACCGCGTTTTGCTAACTCTTGCGCGATGGCTTGCCCAATTCCGCCCGTTGCGCCTGTCAGGAGAATGGTGCTGTTGTTAATGATCATGCTTCACCTCACGCCGCTTGTTGGGTTGAGAAAGAAGGCAAAGAACGCAGCATTTGTCCGTACAATGCGAACACCATTTTTGCGGAGTCGATGATGACTTGTTGATCTTCCACTTTGGTGATTTTGTTCATCAGTGATTCAAAAAATTGCAGATGATCTTGGTCTAACACGCTGTGTGAAACTAGGTAAGTCATTGCCGAAGGCGGTAGGCTTAGCGTTGACTGGATTTTTTCAGCCATTTGGCCACCAATGCCGACGCTGGTGCCTTCTAATACCCACACCATGCCAAACAGCGCGAGTGGGTTGTGGCGATCAATGTTGTGGTAAAGGTAGGAAACCATCAGTTCAATCGGTGCACCTACTTGACCTACATCTTTGTTGTTGCGCACTGCTTCGGCATCGCCGCCGCACGCTTTGATGTCATTTAAAATCCATTCTTGATGGCCTTTCTCTTCCTCGATATACTCGGCAATGGCATCTCGTACCCATTCGTATTCGCCAGATAGGCGGCCTCCACACGCCATCAGCAAGGGAACAGTGTGCTTAACGTGATGGTAAGCTTGGGTTAGAAAGGCGATATACATATCTTTGGAAATGTTGCCTTGTTGAACGTCTGCGATGACTGGCGCAGTTAACATTGCTTGTTGAGCAGCGGTAGTGCTTTGTTTGAGTTGTTCGAAAAATAAAGTCATAACCTTCTCCTTAAGAAGCCGTTAACTAAGATGCAGTTTGGAAAGACGTAATGTGTTGCTGGAAGGGCAAATCGATGCGTTGGATCTTTTGCGCTTGCAGCGTTAATTCAGGCGTTGTGCTCGCTAATAACTGAGCCACATCATGTTCGATTTGATTTCGTTTGAGCTTGCCGTTATCCGTGTACCAACCAGAGATGGCTGGTGGGTTGTCCAGCAGCAATAAGGTTCGGATCTGAGCGTAATCGGGTAGGGTTCGGTTTAATGCATGAACCTTTGCTTCGACGTCTTCGCTATTGGCAATGACAGCGCATAATGTTTGTTGGCTATCGCCTGTAACGATCAGTGGCGTCATCGGCAAAAACGCCAACGCTTCTGATTCAATCCATTCCGGTGAGACATTTCTGCCGTATGCGGTGACGATAAGGTTCTTCTTGCGTCCTGAGAGAGTGACAAAACCTTGCGCGTCAATTTGGGCTAAGTCGCCAGTTGCTAACCATTCTTGAGTAAACGGCTCATTCAAATAACCAAGAGCAACGTTGCCTTTGACGAGCAGTTCACCATCTTCCGCGATACGAATCTGAGTGTGCGGAAGCGGTTTGCCACACGTTCCTGCTTTAAATGCGGTTGGTGTATTCAAACAAACAACAGAGCCACATTCAGATAAGCCATAACCTTCAAACGTAGGGGTGTTCAGCGCATGCGCGGTGTTAATCAGTTGCGACGACACTCTTGCGCCGCCAACAGCGACAAATTTTAGAGAATCCACAAGAGAGGGCTGCTGTTTCGCGATGTGAATGAGCGCAAGCAATAATGCTGGTGTTAGCACTAAGCTTTCTGGTTTGATGGTCGCTAATGCTTGCGCAAACAAACCCGGTTCGAATTGGCTTGAACCGAGTAAGCCGGTTTGCTCTCCGGGTAAAATATATGACGTCACGCCCAACATGAGTGGTACATAAACACCGGTTATGTTTTCGAGAAGCGTCGATAACGGAAGCAGCACTAAGTGCGAGTGCGCCGCGCTGTTTACTGCATCGGCGAGCGACTTCGCCACCAAACACAAATGATCATTGCTTAAACACACGCCTTTAGGCTGACCAGTCGAGCCAGACGTAAATGTGATTTTTCCGGTTTCTGGTAGATAAGCTACCTGTGTACCTTCATCTCCCAACTGGTTACGACGCAGCAAAGGCAAATTGGTAATGGAAAACGGATGGTCTTGCTGATTAAAGCTTTGCTTAGGGTTAGAAGCCAACCATGCTTGCCAATCGCCGACTAAAGCATCGACGCGTGATTGCTCTAACGTATGTTCAACCTGTGCATCAGAGAAAAAAGTCGGAATAGGTACGACGACTATGTCTGCCGCCATCGCCGCCAAATCAACAATGGCCCAATTGATGCTGTTTTCTGCGCGTAGCGCGAGTGCTTTGATGTTCTGTGCAATAAGCTCGGCGGCAACGAGTTCGATCTTGTTTAACAATTCAGAGTAAGTCAGTTCAACGGTTTGATTCGCTTCGTAGCCGACAAGTGCTACTCGATCTGGTGTCGTTTTTGCCCATTTTGTAATGGCATCGAGGAGAATATTCATACGTCACCTATATTCTGGAGTGGTGTTTAACCAAGTTGTTCTGGCTGTGTTTGCGGTTTTAACGACGTTTACTTTTCTATCTAGGCTTGTTTGCGTTTTCTTTCTTGGACTAATCGAAGGCGCTCTAGTCCTTTTTGCAAATTACCAGCTAACACACGCGGTTGATGTTCGTAGTACGAACCCCAAGTGGACTTGGCATAGGGGACTTTATTTTGATCGGCCTGCGCGATGATATGAGGCTCCAATCCTAGACGCGCCATCATTGCGTGAAGAGGGTCTGTCGCGGTGAAGATGCACCATTCAAAACCGAGATTGACCAGCATTTCTGCGATCAGGTAGAAGTGCAGAGATGACATGCCCTTAGCGAAAGATGCCAAGTGACCAAACTCCACTAAGTTCGAACGTTTTACGTCGCAGTTAAATACGTTAGAAACCAGCTTTTGAGCGTCGTCTTCTAAATACTGTTCAAGGAACAAGGGCTCATCTTCGGCGATGCGAAAGCCGCATACGGAAATAATTTGAGCGCCTTCAATGAGGGTTAAATACGCCGGCATAAATTGTTTCAGCTCGGCAAAGAATGCTTCTTGATAACGCTGAGAAACATGCTCGATAACTTGGCTCCAAAGCGGATGCATTGGATAGACGATGTCTAAAGTAAAGCCATCTGCAGAAATTTGTGCATGGTGTTTCATGAGCGCTTCCTTTGTTTGATTGGTTATCAACAAAATAAAACGCGAAACTTAAGAAATTCTTAAGGAATGAAATTAAGTAGAAACTTTAAGAAAATACTGAGGAGCAAGGCTCAGTATTGTTGCAA
This sequence comes from Vibrio sp. J2-3(2022), assembly GCF_021725735.1. NCBI lineage: Bacteria > Pseudomonadati > Pseudomonadota > Gammaproteobacteria > Vibrionales > Vibrionaceae > Vibrio > Vibrio sp. J2-3(2022). The sequence continues at coordinate 366,704 of NZ_JAKKCK010000002.1, read as the reverse complement.
TCCTTTTTACTAATGTGAATAAAATAAGAGCCAACCGATGTGATCGGTTGGCTCTAAAGTTAGGTGTCACGTATTTTAATGGTTGTGCCGATTACATGGCTGCTTTTTTAGCTTCGTCTACCCATGCGTCGAACTTTTTCTGGTTCGCTTTGATCCAGCCATTTACATGAGACTCGATGTCTGCTGAGCTGTTCTTACCTTGGCTCATCATCATATTCTGCGCACTAACATCATTGATGTTTAGCTTGATGATTTCAAACAGCTTCGCTGCTGCTGGGTTCTTTTCAGTAAACTCTTTGTTCGCAACGATGCGCATAGAGTTCATCTCAAAGCCGTAGTTCTTACCGTTCTCTAGTGTTGTGTCGATGTCCTTACGCTCACCAGGAAGTGAAGAGAATGGCACTTCTAACCAAACAACATCTTTACCCGGAACTAAGACGCCACTTACCCAGTAAGGTGTCCAAGTGTAGTAAAGAATCGGATCGCCTTTTTTGTAACGAGAAATCGTGTCAGCGATAATCGCAGCGTAGTTACCTTGGTTGTGCGTTACTGTGTCACGAAGCTTGAACGCATCCAACTGATGCTCAACGACCATTTCACAACCCCAACCTGGGTTACAACCTGTTAAGTCCGCTTTACCGTCACCGTTGGCATCGAAAAGTTTCGCCAGTTTTGGATCTTTTAATTGACCAATATTTGTGATGCCATATTTTTCAGCGGTTTTTTTATCGATCAAGTAACCTTGAGCAGCACCACTTACATATTGACCTTTGCGGAAAAACTTATCATCACCGCCAGACATCGTGTACTTATCGGCGTGAAGAGGGAACCAACCTACAGCTAAGAAAGTGGCGTCGCCTTTAGCAATAGAGGTATAGCCTACGTTGTAATCGACTTCTTTAGTCGGTTTTACATCGTAACCAAGCTCTTCAAGTGCACGGTTTACGATCAATGTTTGAAACGTTTCCTCTGCAACGGTTGATTGAACTGGCTGAACAGTCACACCTTCACCCGGTAGTTCGCTTGCCACACCATAAGTTGAAAATGCGATAGTACTTAGAGCTCCAACAGAGAGCGCTTTCTTCCATGAATTATTCATTGATGTTTCTCCTAAGTTTTAGATCGTCTTGGTTCGTCTTTGTTTTCAGTTTTAATAGGTATGAAACAGGACCTGTGTGATACCAGCGAAGCTTGGTGTTACCCGCATTAACCCCTAATACTTGGGTAATACGGTCTAATAAAATGGCAAGAATTACGATGCCTAAGCCACCGACAGCAGCAAGACCCATATCAAGTCGGCCGATACCACGAAGTACCATTTGGCCCAAGCCGCCAACCGCAATCATTGAAGCGATCACTACCATAGAAAGCGAAAGCATCAAGGTTTGGTTTACCCCTGCCATAATCGTTGGTAACGCCAATGGCAATTGGATGCGGTAAAGCATCTGTTTTTTGTTTGCCCCGAAAGAGTGGCCCGCTTCGATCAGCTCTTCAGGTACTTGCTGAATCCCTAAAATAGTCAGGCGCACAACGGGAGGCAGTGCGAAAATGATGGTTACTACAACGCCAGGAACGTTACCAATACCGAATAGCATAACGATTGGCACTAGATAAACGAACGCGGGGGTCGTTTGCATTGCATCGAGTATTGGTCTAACAAATTTGGCTGCGGTTTGGCTTCTCGCCAACCATATCCCCATCGGTAGCCCGATAAGCAAACAGAAGAAGACGGCGGTTAAAACCAGTGCGAGCGTTGTCATCGCCTGTGACCAAGCACCAATTAGGCCGATAAAAACAAGGGATACAAGCGTTGAAAAACCGAGTTTTACATTGGAAAACTGCCACGCCAGCAAAAATAAAATGAGCACCATGATGGGCGCAGGTGTGGACACCAAAGCAGTTTCAAACGAGGTAAGAATAAAGTCGATTGGAACTCGAATTGCTTGGAAAACAGGGCGACCATGTTCCACCAACCAGTTCAATCCCGATTCTACCCAGCTATCAAGTGGTAGAACCGCATCTTGGAATGGGTTCATAATGTCGAATGGCGCTTGCTCTACAGTTTCTGAGCTTAACCAGTCATTACTTGGGGCAGCGTCAGCACCTGCACCTTGTGACCAAGGATCATCTTGTGCAGGAGCGGTATTCGACCAGGGATCATTGTTAGTTTGCTCTGAAGACATCGTGTTAATCCTTATCTAGTGTTTGTAGAAGACGTGATTTAGTCACGACACCAAAGTAAGTACCTTGCTCATCAACGACAGGTACGGCATAAGGAACGCCTGCAACTAGCCCCAAAATGTCATTGATTGACTGTTCTGGCTGAAGAGTGACTTCATCCGTCAATTGAGCACTGGCTAGAGAGCGGTTTTCTTTGTGAGCCAAACGTAGTGAGTCAAGAGACACGATGCCGGAATATCGGCTAGATTTATCCACGACAATGCCGTAATCACGGTCATGATCCATCAGAATCTGCATCGCAGAGCCTGGGCCATCATTTTCCGATTTCTTAAAGACGGCGGCTGGCTTCTTGCGAGCGATATCTTTTGCTGTCAAGACACTTGCGATGTTTACGCCGCGGAAAAACGCTTCGACATAATCATTTGCTGGACTGTGCAATATTTCATCAGGTGTGCCAACCTGAACAACCTCACCGTTTTGCATGATGGCGATACGATCACCAATACGCATTGCTTCGTCCAAATCATGAGATATGAAGACAATTGTGCGTTTGTCATCGTTTTGTAGACGAATAAGCTCATCCTGCATCTCAGAACGGATTAATGGGTCTAAAGCGGAAAACGCCTCGTCCATTAATAGAATGTCTGGGTCACAAGCCAATGCCCTTGCTAGACCCACGCGCTGTTTCATACCACCGGATAACTCGTCAGGGAAAGATTCTGCATAAGGGTCTAAGCCAACTCTTTCCAAGGCGGAAAGGGCACTTTTCTGACGTTCATTAACATCAATGCCAGCAAGTTCTAAACCGAATGCAGCGTTTTCGATCACCGTCATGTGAGGCATAAGTGCGAAACTTTGAAACACCATTGAGATATTGTTGCGACGAACTTCTCGAAGTTCGTCTTCAGAGATATGGGCAATATCTTTCCCTTTTAGATAAACACTGCCTTTCGTTGGCTCAATGAGTCGGTTTAGGAGTCGAACGAGAGTAGATTTTCCCGAACCAGAAAGCCCCATGATCACGAAAATTTCACCTTCGTTAATGGTTAGAGATACATCGTTTACGCCGACTGTTAAACCTGTCTGTTCAAAAATACCGTCCTTATCGATACCTTTTTCGATAAGCGAGAAGGCTCTTTCTGGGTCTTCTCCAAACACTTTATACAGTCCCTTAACTTCCAGTATGGGATCCATGTTATCTGTCCTTTTTTGTGTGTTTATAACTGTTTAACGATTTGTACTCTAATTAATTTTAGTTCAACTTTCAACGAATGGGGTTCGGTTAACAGGATTTTATGTGCATACAATAAACAATGAAGGTGGTGTGGTTAAATAGTGTTTTTATTAACAAAAATAGATATTTACGGTTGGTTTTGTCTTCGCTTAACTTTTCCATGACATTGGTTTGAATTTATTTTGAAGTTTTTAGTACATTTCAACTCAGCCCATCTGCATAGCTATAAGGAGAAATAGATTAGAGGTCTATATTTAAAAACATTAGAGCTCTAATTTTTGGTTGGAGTTTTATTCTGCGAACTAGGTTAGGTGTTGTTATTCTTAGATTTATTCATTGATTGATTTCAATCTTGGTGATATTTATCGCTGTAGTTTAGGCAACGTATGGAATAAAAGATGGAAGCCGAACAGTTAGAAGTGCTCAACTTCATTAGCCAGTACCCACCTTTCGATGATCTACCCGAAGAGCAGTTAAAAAAGATCGCTCTAAATGCCGAGGTTGCATACTTTCGGCAAGGCACAGAGATACTCAATTTTGGAGACACGATCCGCGACTTATATATGGTGAGAAGCGGCGCTGTGGAGATCTACCGACGTAAAGGCGAACTCTATAACAGGATTGACGCTGGTGGACTGTTTGGACAGATGGGGTTGTTAATGAACAACCGTGTGCGTATGCCTGCCAAAGCGATAGAAGACACCTTGGTTTACTGTATTCCGGAGGATATTTTCAACGAGCTTTGTGACGAGTTTGAAAACTTTGCTGACTACATGGAACTGGAAGACAGCGCGCGCTTGCGAAGCGCAATATCCAGCCGCTCAGAAAGTAATGACTTTACCACTGCCAAAGCACGTAAGATCTTAGCGAGAGATCCGGTAACGTTGGAGGCGACGGCATCGATTCAAGAAGCCGCGATACTGATGGCGGAGGAAAATGTTACCTCTTTGCTTATTGTTCGCCCAGCAGAAGAACTCACAGAAGAAGACGATGAACAACTACTTGGAATATTGACTGATCGCGATCTATGTATTCGCGTATTGGCTCAGGGCATTGATACCAATATTCCAGTGAGTGAGGTCATGAGTTATGACGTGGTGTCTCTGGATTACAACGCTTATGTCTTTGAAGCCATGTTAACCATGTTGCGCTACAACGTGCACCATCTCCCAATTTTAAAAGATAAAAAGCCGATAGGAATTATTGGCATGACGGATATTGTCCGTTATGAATCTCAAAACAGTTTGTTACTCGTTAGCTCTATCTTCCAACAAACCAGCGTTGAAGATCTCAAGCAAGTTTCTGAACAAGTGAAAGACTGCTTTGTACGAATGGTGAATGAAGATGCCAACGCTCATATGATTGGTCGAGCCATGTCGGTCATTGGTAGTAGCTTTAAACAGCGTTTGGCTGAATTAGCAGAGCAAGAGCTTGGCCCTGCGCCAATTCCGTATTGTTTGGTCGCTATGGGATCGATGGCCAGGGATGAGCAGTTAATTGTAACGGACCAAGACAACGCCCTTATTCTCGATAACAGTTATGATGTTGAGATGCACGGGGAGTACTTTGAAAAGTTTGCCAAATTTGTTTGTGATGGTTTAGCAGCATGCGGCTATGCTTACTGTACTGGCGACATTATGGCAACCAATCCAGAGTGGCGAAAAACCCGAGCGGAGTGGGAGGAGTGCTTTGGCAACTGGATAGATAACCCAACTCCTGAAAGGTTGTTAAACAGTAATATCTTTTTTGATTTGTTAGGTGTTCATGGGCGAGTGAAGTGGGCGGAACAATTAAGCAGCTTTATTGTTAGGCGCGCGAAAAGAAACAACCGCTTCCTTGCATGTATGGCTTACAACGCGATACGTCGTACACCGCCATTGGGCTTCTTCAAAGATTTTGTTATGGAGAAAGATGGTCGTCACCGCAATTCTATTAACTTGAAAAGAAGAGGAACTGCGCCATTGGCAGATTTGATTCGAGTACATTCATTGGCAATTGGTTCCCGTTCGCAAAACTCGTTTGACCGTTTAGACGATATCAATGATGCGGGCATTTTACCTAAAGGTCGAGGAATGGACTTGAGGGATGCAATGGAATTGATCTACATGGTTCGAATTCGTCATCAAGCACTCGATATCGAAAATGGAGATGAACCAGATAACAACATTGAGCCAGAGAACATGTCAGAGTTTGAGCGCCGAAACTTAAAAGCTGCTTTCCAAATCCTTAGTAATGCACAGAACTTCATCAAGTTCCGATACCAGAGAAGTAGCAAATAATGTGGTTCTCAAAAAAGGCAGCAAAAGATCAGCCGTTGTTGGATACGTCTCGGACGCCAGAGTGGTCAACGTTATTCAAACAGCTCGCGAAAGAAGCAAGAGACGAGAGGCTCAAACGTTATTACTCGACACCGATGGTTAATGGGGAAACACCAATTGAGGAAGTGCCATTTGTCTCGGTAGATTTTGAAACGACAGGTTTGAATGCGGAAGAGGATGCAATTCTCACGATTGGACTTGTGCCGTTTACCATTGATCGTGTTCAATGTAGTGGCTCTGCGCATTGGGTTGTTAACCCTAATCGTGAGTTAAACGAAGAGTCAGTTGTGATTCATGGCATCACTGATTCTGAAGTCAAAAACGCGCCCCAACTAACCCACATTTTAGGGGAAATATTGGATGCGCTGTCAGGCAAAGTTGTGCTTGTTCATTATAAAAATATCGAAAGGCAGTTTTTTAATAACGCGTTGCTAAATAGCATTGGGGAGGGGATACAGTTTCCCGTTGTCGATACGCTAGACATTGAACACGCGATACAGCGCCGTGAATGCAGTGGCCTATTCAATAAGTTAAAAGGTAAGAAGCCAGGCTCTGTCAGGCTGGGGCATGCTCGTGAAAGGTATCGCCTTCCTGCTTATCAACCTCATCATGCTTTGACCGATGCACTGGCAACTGCTGAACTGTTTCAAGCACAGTTGCAATATCATTTTAATCGAAGCATGCCAATCTCTTCGATTTGGCAATAAGCGTTGTTTATGATGAAGACAATAAAATGCAATGAAAGGTAGGGGGCTTTGCGATTATGATGGCGGACTGAGTAACCGCTTATAAGAACTATGTTTTTTGAACATGTGCTTGGTAGTGATGGGAGGCTTCATCACTCAAACTCCGACGAAAGTAATTTAAATTTGGTCACGTATTTTTAAGGAGATTATCCGTGAGCACCGATAATAACGGTGGCATTCAACGCCCCGATGGAAAGGTAAACGCGATAGACACTGACTATCAAATTGGTCAGGATAACGTCGCGTTAAAAGTAGGCCCGTTTGGCCTTGATATTCATAACCGTGTTTTTGCAATTTCTGGTTTAGCAATCATCCTATTTGTTGTAGTAACACTATTATTTCGAGAACAGGTAGAGCCGTTTTTCGCAGATCTAAGAGCGGGTTTGTTACACCATTTGGATTGGTTCTTTCTCGCATCTGGTAATATTTTTGTCATTGTCTGTGTTGGGTTGATTTTTACACCGCTAGGTCGCGTACGAATCGGCGGTACAGAAGCGACGCCAGATTATTCCTATGCGGGTTGGCTGGCAATGCTCTTTGCAGCAGGTATGGGTATCGGTCTGGTGTTCTTTGGTGTATCAGAACCTATGTCTCATTTTAGTTCTGCTATTGGTGGCGTGAACGTTGAGAACGGTGTTCGTACTGACTGGGCCCCTCTAGGTGGTGCAGAAGGCGATGCAAGTGCTGCATCTGCACTAGGCATGGCGGCGACGATTTACCACTGGGCGCTTCATCCGTGGTCAATCTATGCGCTATTGGCTCTTGGTTTGGCGATTTTCTCGTTTAACAAAGGCTTACCACTTACCATGCGATCCATTTTTTACCCACTGTTTGGTGAGCGTGTATGGGGTTGGACTGGTCACATTATCGACATTCTTGCCGTTGTCGCGACAGTTTTTGGCCTGGCAACGTCTCTAGGTTACGGTGCGTCTCAAGCCGCAACGGGTTTGAACTTCCTATTTGATGTCCCAATGACGAATACTACGCAGGTACTATTGATTATTGGCATCACCGCACTCGCTTTAATCTCAGTTGTTGCGGGACTAGACAAAGGCGTGAAAATCTTATCTGAGATCAACATGGGTCTCGCTGCGCTTTTACTGCTTTTCGTTATTGTTGTCGGCCCGACGATCGCGATTTTAACGGGCTTCTTCGAAAATATAGTGTCATATGTGGCTAATATTCCTGCCCTATCAATGCCATTTGGACGAGAAGACGTAAACTATTCTCAAGGTTGGACAGCATTCTACTGGGCTTGGTGGATTTCTTGGTCACCATTTGTCGGTATGTTCATTGCGCGTGTATCTCGTGGTCGTTCAGTTCGTGAGTTCATTATTTGCGTTATCCTTATCCCTTCTTCTGTTTGTGTGTTATGGATGACCGCTTTTGGTGGTAACGCTATAAGCCAATACGTGAGCGATGGTTATGAAGCCGTGTTCAACGCGGAATTACCGTTAAAACTATTTGCCATGTTAGATGTGATGCCGCTAGCTGAAATTACATCTTTCGTCGGTATTATTTTGGTGGTGGTATTCTTCATTACCTCTTCAGACTCTGGTTCACTGGTTATTGATACTATTGCTGCGGGCGGTAAGGTCGATGCGCCAACGCCTCAACGCGTGTTCTGGTGTACGTTTGAAGGCTTAGTTGCGATTGCATTGATGCTTGGTGGTGGCCTAGCGGCAGCTCAAGCAATGGCCGTGACCACAGGCCTACCATTTACGATTGTTCTGCTTGTTGCAACGGTTTCTCTAGTAAAAGGCTTGATGGATGAACCTCGTCCAAAAGCGGTTTCTAAGAAGAAATCGAAATAACCAACATCAGCAGTTAAATATTTGAATAAAGCGGCATGCGAAAGCATGCCGCTTTTTTTTGATTTTTGAATTTTTTGCTGAGAAATGAAGACCATGGAGGACTGTTTTTTCTGTTCGTTTTTTATACTTATTCTTTAAGTGATTTTTTAATAAATTAGACCTCGAACTATTTTAAGATTTGGTTAAATGGTTTGTCTGTGTGATGTGTATCACAAAAATGTCGATAAAAAGGCGGATTATTTGATTTTTAGTCGCGAGGAATGCCCATAATAAAAAGGAAATTTAATTAGACCTCAAAGGATATGTATTTCCACATGATCACATCAGCACCTTGGGTTCTTTATCCAGAGATTGGAGAAGACTCAAGTAAAAAATGGATTTTTCGTGAGCCTAAAATCTCTGATGGTGACGACATTTACAGCTTAATTGCAGATTGTCCTCCATTGGACATGAACTCATCTTATTGCAATTTCCTACAGTCTACGCATTTCAGCAAAACCAGTATTTTGGTTGAGCAAAAAGGCGAAATCGCAGGTTTCATTTCCGGTTATCAGAAACCAGACGAGCAAGACGTTTTATTTGTCTGGCAAGTTGCAGTCTCACCTCGCTTTAGAGGTCACGGTTTAGCATTCCGCATGTTGAAAGAACTTCTCACCCGAGAGGAATTGGGCGGTGTTAAATCGGTAGAAACTACCATCACGGAAGATAATAAAGCCTCTTGGGCATTGTTCAAAAAGTTAGATGCGATGAACGGCAACTCTGGCCAAGTAAGCACATTTTTGGATGAAGAAGCCCACTTTAAAGGCAAACACGATACAGAATATTTGTATCGCATTCCTCTCAAATAATCCTCAAACAATAGGAATTAAAAACGGTCTCATCATGGATATTTTCAAAAAGCAGGAATCCAACGTACGCTCATATTCAAACAATTTCCCAGTCGTTTTTCGTAAAGCGAAAGGCTGCTGGCTGGAAACAGAACAAGGTGAACGATACTTAGACTTCCTTGCTGGAGCGGGATCTCTAAATTACGGCCATAACAACCCAGTACTTAAGCAAGCACTGCTTGAGTACATTGAGATGGACGGTATTACTCACGGTTTGGATATGCACTCAGAAGCGAAAGCATCGTTTCTTGAAGCGTTGGATACTTACATCCTTAAACCAAGAAACTTGGACTACAAAGTCCAGTTTACTGGCCCAACTGGTACTAACGCCGTTGAGGCAGCACTTAAGTTAGCGAAAAAAGTAAAAGGTCGCGACAGCGTTGTTGCATTTACCAACGGTTTCCACGGTTGTACAGCTGGCGCACTGGCTGCAACGGGTAACCAGCATCACAGACAAGGTAACGGTTCTAGCTTAAGTAACGTCACTCGTATTCCATTTGAAGGTTACGCTGGCGTTGATGGTCTAGCATTGTTCGAAACCATGCTAAACGACAACTCTGCAGGTATGGATAAACCAGCCGCTGTACTTCTTGAAACTGTGCAGGGCGAGGGTGGTTTAAATGCTGCTTCAAACGAGTGGTTACAACGTTTGAGCAAAATCTGTAAAGCCAACGACATTCTTATGATTGTCGATGACATTCAAGCTGGCTGCGGACGTACAGGTACTTTCTTTAGCTTTGAGCCGTCAGGTATTCAACCAGATATCGTGACGCTATCGAAATCGATCGGTGGTTACGGTTTGCCAATGGCCGTCGTTCTACTTAAACCAGAATTAGACCAGTGGAAGCCAGGTGAGCATAACGGCACGTTCCGTGGTAACAACCATGCATTTATTACCGCGGCGAAAGCTTTAGAAATTTATTGGGCAAATGATGACTTTGAAACACACATCAAGCAGTGTTCAGACAAAGTAAGTGCCGTTATTGATCGCTGCGTTCGTCGCTTCCCGCAAATGTTTGTACAGAAAAAAGGTCGCGGCATGATGGTTGGTATTGAGTGTATCAACGGTGATATGGCATCTGAAATCGCGAAAAACTGTTTCAAAAACGGAATGGTAATTGAGACAGCTGGCCCTGACGACGAAGTCGTTAAGTTCTTCTGCCCACTTACGATTAGCGAGTCAGAATTAGACCAAGGACTAAGCATCTTTGAAAGTGCAGTGGAAACCATCGCTGCGAAACATTTCAAACAAGCATCTTAATAAGGATTATTAATTATGATCGTCAGAACACTCGGTGAGTGTCGCAACAGTGAGCGACGTGTGGTTTCAGATAACTGGGAAAGTGTCCGTATGTTGTTGAAAGATGACAACATGGGTTTTTCTTTCCACATTACTACGATTTATGAAGGTACTGAAACACACATTCACTATCAAAATCACCTAGAATCGGTTTTTTGTATGAGCGGTGAAGGTGAAATTGAAGTCGTTGGTGGAGAAACTTACCCAATTAAACCGGGTACGTTATACATCCTTGATAAACACGATGAGCACTACTTGAGAGCTTATAAGAATAAAGAAATGGTAATGGCGTGTGTATTCAACCCACCAATTACCGGCGCTGAAGTGCACGATGAAAACGGTGTTTATCCTCTCGTTGACTAAAAGATAGAGGTGGGGTGCTTGTCACCCCACGATCAACTATCTCTTCTTTTTTCTTTTAAAGTTACCAATCAAAAAAGGCTTATCATGACATTTACCGTAGAAAAAATCGGCGGTACATCAATGACAGCATTTGATGCTGTTCTCGACAACATTATTCTTCGTCCTAAATCGCCATACAATCGTATCTTTGTTGTCTCTGCATATGGCGGTATGACCGACGCGCTACTCGAATGTAAAAAAACCAGTAAGCCAGGTGTTTATCAGCTTATCGCGAAACGTGATGACAAATGGGAAGAAGCGCTAGCATATGTAGAAAGCCGTATGCTGCTCACAAATGAAAATATTTTCGCGGACCCAATGAATCGTATCCGCGCAGATAAATTTATTCGCTCACGTATTGCTGAAGCAAAAAACTGTATTGCGAACATTTTAGAAACGTGTCAGTACGGTCAGTTTTCGCTACGTCAGTATTTGCCTCAAATTCGAGAGTTTCTGTCGTCTATCGGTGAGGCGCACAGTGCTTACAACACGGCACTGAAACTAAAAAATATGGGTATTAACGCTAAGTTCGTTGACCTGTCCGGTTGGGACAATCAAGCGCCAAGAAGCCTTGATGAATCGATCAGTGATGCGTTTGCTGATATCGATGTGTCGAAAGAACTGCCAATCGTTACAGGTTATGCTTACTGTAAGGAAGGCCTAATGCACACTTATGACCGAGGTTATAGTGAAATGACATTTAGCCGAATTGCAGCGATAACAAAAGCGGATTTAGCGGTAATTCACAAAGAATATCACTTGAGCTCTGCAGACCCGCGTGTTGTTGGTCCTGAAAAAGTTTTGCCAATTGGTAGTACAAACTATGATGTAGCAGACCAACTTGCTAACCTTGGGATGGAAGCGATTCACCCAAATGCAGCCGCAGGTTTACGTGAGAGTGGTATTGAGCTACAGATTAAAAATACATTTGAACCTGAACACGAAGGCACTTTGATCTCTTCAAGCTACCGCCCAGAAGAAGACAAAGTCGAAATTATCGCAGGTAAAGAAAAGGTGTTCGCACTGCATTTGTTTGACCAAGCGATGGTGGGAAAAGCTGATAACGTTAGCTACGAATTAATGGAAATTATCTCTGATGCTCGCGTAAGTTTAGTTGGTAAAGAGATGAACGCGAACTCTATTACTTACTATCTAGGTGGCAGTACTGATAGCTTGAACAAAGTATTGTATAAAGCTGAAAAACGCTATCCGAATGCGTCGATTAAAGGCCGTATGGTCGCGCTGATTTCAGCCATCGGTTCTCAAATTGACACTAACAAGACACTAGCGAAAGGTGTACTTTCTTTGATGAACAATGGCGTAACGCCAGTTGCACTTCACTCATCAATGAGAAATGTAAACGTTCAGTTCGTAGTGGGTGATAAAGAATATCAGCGTGCAATTTGTGCGTTGCATGATGAATTCTTTCAGAGCAATAGTTTAACTAAATCGGTTAACGTAGCTTAGTTTATTCACGGTTAAAATACAAAGGAGAGCAGGTTTGCTCTCTTTTTTTTGTTTTTCTGTGTTCTCAATATGGGCCCGTTTTGCATGGAGTAAACTACTGAGCTAAGTGTGTCCGTAGAGATACAGATAAGCCAGCAGAACTCTGCTGGCTCAGTAACGCAATCTAGAGTGATTAATTAGATTACTTAACTTTATTCACTTCCTGTTTAAGCATTTCTAACTGCTGCATCTTTTCTTGCATCTGCAAAGAGTCGTAATTTAAAGAAGCAGGGTTCATAGTTGTACCGCGTTGCATTGGGTATTCAGGTAACGTTTTAAAGAAGTCGCCAACAACGTCTTGAATTGGTACAAACAACCACATGTTGTCTGCCATCCAACGTAGGTACATTTGTGACTCGCTAGGACCTTTTTCAAATGGGTCAGCACGTAAGTGAATGATCTTAGGCCAGTTTGGTACAGATCGCACGGCGTCGCTTAGGTTTCCTTCTAGAGTTGCAAAGTGAAGTTTCCAGTCATTCCAGCGTACTGCGTTTAGTTCACCATTTGAGGTGAAGTAGAGCAGAGACTCACGTGGTCCTTTCTCTTCTTTTCCCTCGAAGTATGGCATGAAGTTGTAGCCGTCTATATGGACACGCCAGTCTTTACCATTTGCTTTGTAACCTTCAGCAAGCTTTTCTTTCACGTCAGGAACGCCAACTGCCGCCAACAATGTTGGCAACCAGTCTTGATGAGCCATCATTTCGTTGATTTTCGTTCCTGGCTTAATGACACCTGGCCAACGCACAAGTTGAGGCACACGCATACCGCCTTCCCAAGTCGTGCCTTTCTCACCGTGGAATGGGGTTGCGCCCCCATCAGGCCAAGTCATGGTCTCTGCGCCGTTATCTGTTGTATAAATAACGATGGTGTTGTCAGCAACGCCTAACTCATCGAGTTTGTCGAGCAATACGCCGACTTGATCGTCATGCTCTAACATGCCATCAGCGTAAATGCTAACACCGGATTTACCTCGGTACTTTTCTTGTAATCGGGTCCACACGTGCATGCGCGTAGAGTTATGCCAGATGAAGAAAGGCTTATCTGCTTTAACAGCTTTCTCCATAAACGATAAAGTGCTTTCGAGGAACTCTTCGTCCGCGTGTTCCATGCGTTTACGCGTCATTGGGCCAGTATCTTCAATCTTACCGTCGGCATAAGATTTAATTACACCACGAGGACCATAGTTTTTACGGAACTCTGGGTCTTTAGGGTAATAGTAGGTTTCGGGCTCTTCTTCTGCATTAAGGTGGTACAAGTTACCAAAGAATTCATCAAAACCATGATTGGTAGGTAGGTGCTTATCTTGATCGCCCAAGTGGTTTTTACCGAACTGAGCTGTCATATAACCTTGGTCTTTTAGTAAGTCAGCAATAGTTGGTGCCCAATCTGGAATCCCATGGTCGGAACCCGGCATACCAATCGTCAGCAAGCCAGTGCGAAATGGTTCTTCGCCAGTAATGAATGCTGCTCGACCCGCAGTACAAGACTGTTGGCCGTAATGGTCTGTAAACAAAGCACCTTCGTTCGCGATACGATCGATGTTAGGGGTTTTGTAACGCATCATACCTTGGTTATATGCGCTGATGTTCCAGTAACCGACATCGTCACCGAAAATTGCGAGTATGTTGGGTTTGTCTGCCGCCATCGCTGCGCTGGACGTTGCTAACAGTCCGACGCCTACTGCGATTTTTCTCAATTGGTTTGCCATAAAAAACTCCAGGAGGTTGAGAGTAACGAGAATCACAAGTAAACCTTGTGCTTAAGTGCTGCATAAGTTAATGATGTGTATAGAAAAATCCTCTTATACTCTTTATAACCATAAGTTATCGAGGGTATTTAACTATTTGTTTCTAAATAAAAATACTTGTCATTGTGATGATTTGGGGAGGTTTTAAAAATAGAGATGGGTCACTAATGAACACCATTGCCGATTGCTGGTGAGACGAATAAAGTTTCAGCAAAAACACCGAGCTACTCCCTAATCGGGGGACGAAGAATGGAGCACTCATTTTGAAGGCCTTTCACTTCTAATTATTTGTATAACCAAGGGGTTAGCGACTATATTGATTCAAGTTGCACCATCTAAATACTAAGGATAGTTATGAGTCAGTGGTCAGGTCGGTTTCGGTGTCTATTTCTGGGTATCGTCATGGTGAGTGGTTCGTTTTTTTCCCAGGCATCAGTGATAGAGAGCCCCCAAAATACCACGAAGCTTGGGTTGGAATATGTTGGCACGCAAACGTGCGCGGAATGTCACCAACAAGAGGTGGAGGCTTGGAAGGGCTCTCATCACGATATGGCAATGAAACATGCAAACTCAGAATCTGTTCAAGGTGATTTTGATAACCGCACAGTGACGCATGATGGGCAACCCAACCGTTTTTTTAGACAAGGCGAGGAGTATTGGGTCAATATTCAAGGCCCTGATGGTCAATGGCATGATTATAAAATTAGCTACACATTTGGCTGGAAACCGTTACAGCAATATATGGTGGAGTTTGAAGACGGTCGTGTACAGCTCATTCCTTTTGCGTGGGATTCAAGGACGAAATCGGAAGGTGGTCAGCGCTGGTTTCACCTTTATCCAGAGACAACAACGACAGATGAGTTTTACTGGACTAACACTGGGCAAAATTGGAATTTCATGTGTGCAGACTGTCATTCGACCAATGTAAAGAAGAACTATGACGCAATCAAAAATACCTACAACACGTCTTGGTCCGAGATCAATGTTGGTTGTGAAGCGTGTCATGGCCCTGCAAGTGGACACATCGAGTTGGCGAAAAAGTCCGCATCTACAGGAGGCTCTTTCGATACAGATAGTCACTATGGTTTTGACCGAAATTTATCTAAAGCGGTAACCGAGTGGGTATTTGAGAAGGGCCACAGAACGTTACAACCAAAAGCAATCGCAGAAACAAATCAAGTTCAGACGTGCGCACAATGTCACAGCCGTCGAACGCAGTTAAATGAGACAGGTGATCACATTCAAGGCTCATTTTTCGATAAATATCGGTTAAGCCTGATCACTCCAGAACTCTACTACCACGATGGCCAAATTTACGATGAAGACTATGTTTACGGTTCATTTCTTCAGTCTGAAATGGCTGAAAAAGGCGTAACATGCACCAATTGCCACGATCCTCATTCGGCAAAGCTAAACATCCCAGAAGAGGCGGTATGTTCACAATGTCATATTGCGTCAGAATATACCCCAGAAAACCACACCTTCCATGAAGCGGGATCTAAAGCGTCACAATGTACGACTTGTCACATGCCAGAAACGATTTATATGCAAGTCGATCCTCGTAGAGATCATAGTTGGCACGTACCTAGACCTGACTTGAGCAAACACATCGATACGCCCAATGTATGTACGTCTTGTCATGAGGATAAGAGTAACCAGTGGGCGGATGCGCAGATAGCCGAATGGTTTCCTCACTCTCAATACCGCAATCAACAACACTTTGCTGTCGCGTTTTATGCCGATGCAATTGGGCACAAAGGGGCGGCGAATGCTCTGGCTTACTCTGCTCAGGATTCATCATTAAAAGACATCATACGAGCTTCTGCATTAGAGCGAATGGGCGGCAATACTGACCAAAATACGACTGTTTCGCTCGCAAGGGCCGTTAAAAATGAGAATGAAATGATTAGACTCGGCGCAGTCGCGGGCTCGTCTGGTTATGAGTTTCATGATCGATGGCGAATTTTAGAACCACTGCTGGATGATCCCGTACTTTCAGTGAGGGCGGAGGCGGCTTCGGTATTAGTGACCAGCTATGCGCAAATGACGCCGTTACAAAAAGATAGGATTCAACCACCGCTTGAAGAGTACATGGACATTCAAAAGTTTAACGCCGATCGTGGTTTCGGCAGAACCAATTTGGCAAATGTATACCGCAGCTTAGGCGAAATCGATAAGGCAATTGCGTTATACCAAGAAGCGATAAGTATCGAGCCTTATTTCGAAAATAGTTACGTGAATTTATCGGACCTGTATAGACGCCTTGGGAAAGAAAAAGCTGCGCTCTCGGTGTTACAGCAAGGGATGAAAGCTCAGCCTAAATCCAGCTCATTACCTTACAGTGCCGGTCTTTCTTTGTTACGCCAAGGCAAGGAAGATGAGGCCAAAGCTCTACTTAAACATGCCGCAGAACTAGGAAAGACTAACGCTCACTACTGGTATGTTTATGGTCTGGCTTTGGAAAAAAGTGACGTTCTGGAAGCCAGTAAGGCATTGCAGACTGCGTTTAAAGTCGGTGGGAACCCTCAACATTTATATGCTCAATGCGAAGTTCTAGCGAGAAATCATAAAAAAGGTGCTGTCGCTTTTGCTTTCGATAGGTGTCTAGAAGAGCTGAGTAATTATGCACCTAAGCAGGCTATTGATCAGCTGAAAGCATCTATTGCGAATCTGTAGAGATTAAACACCAATAGTAAAAAGTGGAGCCTTTATCGCGCCACTTTCTCTACTTAGTTTAGTCTACGTCTTTCGCTAGTCTAAGGCCCATGTCAGACATAATGACGGATTGGCTGGCAAAATCGCGGCGATAGTTTTCAGATTCGTCTGCGTCATAAGCAAAGCTGCCGCCACGTACAGACTTGTGTGCAAGGCTTTCTTTTTCCTCTTTTGCGTTTACCGGATTATCACTGGGCGCTGTTTTGTAATAACCTTCGTCAAAAGCATCAATCACAAACTCGCCTACGTTACCTGTCATGTCGTACAACCCGAGCTCGTTTGGTTGCTTTTGACCTACCTTATGAGCCTTATTGTGCGAGTTATTCGCATACCAAGCCACATCGTCAATATTGTTTGATCCAGAAAAAGTGAAGCCTTTGCTTAAAATTCCGCCTTTAGCGGCAAACTCCCATTCAGCTTCTGTTGGTAGACGGTAATGCTCTCCCGTTTTTTCATTCAATTTCTTAATGAAATAATTGGCTTGTTGCCAACTAATATTATTGACGGGTGTATTTGGATCTCGAAAGTAGCTCAGAGAGGAGCCAGTGACAGCTTCAAAGACCGATTGAGTTACCTCGAATTTTGACAAATAGAATCCATCAACCTTAACAGTGCGAGCTGGGCGCTCTGACTTTTTGGCTGATGGATTATCTGCGCCCATCGTAAACTGCCCACCTTCGACAAGAACCATATCTTGATCGATTTTCTGAGCGAGAGAGTTTGGTGGGGTTGTTGCACACCCATTAATTATCAGCGTGACCGATATGGCTGAGACAAAGGAAATAATCTTACTTTTGGGATGCTTCATTCGGCAACTCCGTCAACGACTTTGGTCAAAAAGTCTAGCAAGCAAAACCATAACAAACGGTTATACACACTATAACAAGCGCCGAGAATAATTGAACATTATCATCACCCTAGGCGATTAACTCGATGATTAGGTTTGACATCATTGGGGACAGGTTAGCAACTAAGAAGGTGATGAATGCACATAACTCAAGGGCCGCAGTTCAACGGAAAAGCATCTAAGCGTTTACATGTGATGGCAAAGCCCATTGGTGCTGCCTGCAACATCGATTGCACTTATTGTTATTACTTAAGCAAACAAGATTTGTTGGAATATAAGCAAGGGTGCTCGCCAATAATGGATGACGAAACCTTAGAGAGCTATATCCGCCAATACATAGAAGGACAGAACACACCTGAAATTATCTTCTCTTGGCAAGGTGGAGAGCCAACTATGCTGGGGTTGGATTACTTCAAAAGAATTGTTGAATTACAAGATAAATACCGCCCTCATGGTATTACGATCTCTAATGATCTTCAGACTAATGGCACGCTTCTTAATGATGAGTGGTGCGAGTTTCTAAAAGCGAACCACTTTCTTGTCGGTTTAAGCATCGATGGCCCTGAGATGATGCACAACGCTTACCGAACAAATCGATCAGGAAGAGGAACATTTAAACAAGTGATGAACGCCGTTGAGCTATTACATAAGCATGAAGTGAAGTTTGCAACGCTCACGTGTGTGAACAACTTGACCAGCCGTAACCCATTGGAAGTGTATCGCTTCTTACGAGATGAAGTACGTTCCCCTCAAATGCAGTTTATTCCGATTGTTGAGCAGAAAACTTTCAGAACAACCGCGCCACAAACTTGGAAGCCCAATGAGCAACTGATGCAAGGTGATAAACGTCTGATTCCCGGTCACAAGGATTCGGTTGTCGAGCCATTTTGTGTGGCGGATGAAGCATGGGGTAACTTTCTTATCGCGATATTCAATGAGTGGGTCGTGCATGATATTGGTAACGTTTTTGTACAGTATTTTGAAGCAAGTTTGGAAACATGGATGGGAAGCAAAAACCCACTATGCACGCTAGGTGAAATCTGTGGCAAAGGTTTAGCAATGGAACCAAACGGTGATGTCTTTGCGTGTGACCACTATGTTTACCCGGAATACAAGGTCGGAAATATTCACCGCGAAAAACTCGATACTCTCGCTTATAGCCCTGACCAGCAGAAATTCGGGTTTGCTAAAAGTCGTACACTGCCTCAGCAGTGTGTTCATTGCGATTATCAGTTTGCATGTTTTGGAGAATGCCCTAAAAACCGCTTTATTCGCACCAGAAAAGGTGAGCCTGGCCTTAACTATCTATGTGCAGGTTGGAAGAAGTTTTTTGCGCATGTCGACAAATCAATGGCGTACATTTTACGAGCGATGGGCAACCCTGTGGTACACGGTAAATACAGCGATAAGGTTTTACACCTGAAAGCGTCTAATCGACCTGTTTTTGACACTAAGTTCTAAGATTCAACTGGTCCAGTTTTATAAAAGTAAGGTCTCATCAATGCAAAAGATAACGCGTTTTACGAAGTCACTTTTAACTTTCACGCTGAGTGTAGCGTTAAGCCAAGGCGCTTGGGCTCAAGATAAACCTCCGCTCAATTCAGATAGAGTTTCACCCGTTGAGATAGCATCTCAAGAAGAACCAATGACGCTAGCACAGCAAGTCGAAAAATTGTCTTATGATGCACAAAACAAGAAGTTGTCTTCAGAAAAGCGTATTGATGCTTTACGTGAACTAGCCAACTACCCCAGCCAAAACGCTTTGGTTGCCGTCGCTCGTGGTTTGAAAGATGCAGATGCTGGAATTCGTGAAGCGGCAATTGTAGGAGCTCAACCCTATATGATAGAGCATCGCTGGCGTCTGGTTTCCCCGTTGCTAAGTGATGACGATGCAATGGTTCGAATTACCGCAGCGATAAACTTGGTTCGAGATTACGCCAGTTTAAGTTCGGAGCAGCAACAGTCACTCGAAGGCGCGGTGACTGATTTAACATCCTACTTGTCGCAGAAAACTGACAACGTTTCTAGATTACTCCTTGCCGATGTATATCGTTGGCATCGAGAGTGGGACAAAGCGGCATTGATTTATCCAGAGCTAACCAAACTGATGCCAAGTAACCCGCAAGTCTGGTTAAGCTATGCGGACAATTTTCGAGCGCAACAAAAAGATCGACAAGCTATCCAAGTACTTGATGAAGCAATCACACTTTTTCCTGATAACGCTGCTTTGCATTACTCGAAGTCGTTGGCGCTAGTAAGACTTAGTGAGAAGCATGATGCCGCTAGCGAAATTGAAAAGGCCGCTAATATGGCGAAGAACAACAGTTATTTTTGGTACTTAAATGGTGTTCTGCAAGAAGA
Source organism: Vibrio sp. J2-3(2022) (assembly GCF_021725735.1). Lineage (NCBI taxonomy): Bacteria > Pseudomonadati > Pseudomonadota > Gammaproteobacteria > Vibrionales > Vibrionaceae > Vibrio > Vibrio sp. J2-3(2022). The sequence continues at coordinate 346,646 of NZ_JAKKCK010000002.1, read as the reverse complement.
GTTAGATCTTAAAAAATCTGTGGACGCTTTTGAAAAAGCTTATTTGATCTCTGGCGCGCCGGAGCAGCTTTATGCAGTGTGTGATATCTACATTCGTTACGACAACCCCAAGTCTGAACAGTGTTTAGCGGAACTTAAGAAAGTGGCTCCGGATTACGTGATTGATGAGCTTAATCAGAAAAAGGGACGTCAAAGTACTTCAGAGCAGGTTGACGCCAGCTAACTCAACACTTTATCAGTAAGCTTCTTTAATTAAAGCGTGTTTCTAGTTACAAGGTCACTTTCTGGTGTCGTTGCATATGTTGCTCTGAATTGCGCTTGTTAATCGTGAACTATACTTTCATTTGGATTTGCATCCCGTACCTCAATATAAGGAATTAAAATGGCTATAAAGTTAAAGGTGATTGTCCTTGCGACAAGTTTTGCTCTGTCTAGCTATAGCATTGCTGCTGATGTGCAAGATCCTCTGCCGTCATGGAACAACACCGGTGCGAAGCAAGCTATTATGGCGTTTGTTACTAAAACGACGACTCAAGGCTCGGACGCTTATATTCCTGAAAGCCAAAGGATCGCTACGTTTGATAATGACGGGACGCTGTGGGCAGAAAAACCCGTTTATCTACAGCTGTTTTTTGCGATCGATAAAGTGAAAGAGATGGCCTCTGAGCATCCTGATTGGAAAACAACAGAACCTTTTGCTTCGGCAATAAAAGGTGACTTGGAGGGGGTTGGTAAGCAAGGCCTTGAAGGTGTGATGAAGCTTGTTATGGCGACTCACTCCGGAATGTCGACTGATCAGTTCCATCAAGAAGTGAAGGAGTGGATGAAAACGGCCGTGCATCCTACGACGGAAAAGCCATACACTGAAATGGTTTATCAACCGATGCTTGAGTTACTCGACTATTTGAGAGCAAATGACTACCAGACCTATATAATTTCTGGAGGTGGCATTGATTTCATGCGTGTTTGGGCACCAGAAGTATACGGGATCCCAACGCAAAATATCGTTGGGACGACATTAAAAGCGGAGTATCAGGTCGTTGATGGAAAGCCAACGATTCAACGCTTGCCTGAAATTGATTTTGTGAATGATAAAGCGGTGAAGCCTGTCACGATCCAGAACTTCATTGGTAAGCGCCCGGTGATGGCATTTGGTAATTCTGACGGTGACTTACAAATGCTAGAGTGGACTAAAGCGGGGTCTGGCCCACGATTTTCAGCGGTTATCCATCACACGGATGACAAGCGAGAATGGGCGTATGATAAAGATTCTCACGTGGGGAAATTAGACAAATCATTTAAAGTGGGTGAAGAGCAAGGTTGGTTGTTTGTTGATATGAAACAAGATTGGAATCAAGTTTTTAAAGAAGCCATGAAAAAGTAGCGACCCAGCCAACGTAAACATTACACCAAAAATTTTTTGATAGGGGGTGATGAGCAAAACGCTCTTCATCTCCTCAACTTAACAATTCTGTTTGGTATCAGCATAAGCAAATATTGCGTGCGTCCGTATTGGTTATTTGATTGCTGTGTGGCATCATTGCTTAAAACCACTTAAGTGAATTTAAGTAATGACGCAAGAAGAGCGATTGATAGAGCTCAGAGCCAAGCTAGAGCTACAAAACAAAATAACGTTATCGGAAGTTTGCGAGTATTTTGGCATCTCGCGAGATTCAGCGCGTCGAGATTTAGTTAAGTTGAGCCAACTACCGGGATTACAAAGAATCCGAGGTGGCGTCATGCTTGCCCCGATATCTTCCTCTACAGAGGCGTACTCCAGTCGAGCAATTAGCGACACTAAACATCGCCTTGCTCAAGCGGCTGTTAAGCTTTTGGATGAGCGTGACCACCTTGTCATTGATACCAGTACTATCTTATCTCTGCTCCCACTTTACGTAGAAAAAGCACGTTGTGAAGAAGATAAGCTCAACGTGGTCACCAACAGTATTGACGTACTGCTCGCTGCTGAAAAAAGTGAATCAATGGACGTCCATTTCTTAGGTGGACACTTTGACCCCTACGCCAGAGCGATCTTGGGTGCACAAGCAGAACAGCAAATGAAGCAATATCATGTGAATAAGGCGTTTATTGGTGTGTGCGCGTTGTCATCCCGAGGGTTGACGACAAATAATGAGCTAGAAGCAACCATGAAACAAACCATGATAGAGCAAGCTCAACAAGTCATTGTCGTTTGTGAATCCCGCAAAATTGGAAGCGACAATTTTCACCATGTATGTGATTTGTCAAAGATCGACATCGTTATTACCGATCATGCTCCTCAATCAGATTTTCAACAACTTCTCGACCACAATGATATTGAATGTATTGTTGTTTCACCGAAATAAGGAATCTTAGTATGGCTTACGATCCCGTAAAGACCGCCGTGATTGGTTACGGATATTCAGCAAAAACTTTCCACTTACCCTTCATTAAAGCACTGCCAAACTTGACGTTGAGCGCAATAAGTTCTCGTCAACAGGAAGCGGTCCAAAATGATTGGCCAGATGCTCAGTGGTTTGCTGATGCTAATACTTTACTCGATGACAGTGACGCTGAGCTTGTGATCATCACTGCGCCAAATGACGTGCACTACGAGCTCGCAAAGCGCGCGTTGAACAATGGGAAACATGTCATTGTTGAAAAACCGTTTGTAACGCGCATAGAAGATGGGAATGAGTTGATCGCCTTAGCAGAAGAAAAAGGATTGGTTCTGAGCGTTTTTCATAATAGGCGTTGGGACGGCGACTTTCTCACCGTTAAATCGCTTATCGAACAAGGTAAGTTAGGTGGTGTGAGGTTGTTTGAGTCGCACTTTGATCGCTACCGTCCTGAAGTTCGTCAACGCTGGCGAGAGCAGGCTCAAGATGGCGGTGGTATTTTATTCGATCTTGCTCCCCATCTTCTCGATCAGGCCTTGGTGTTATTTGGTTTGCCAGATGCGATAGACGCACAGTGTCGAATGATGCGTCCGGGCGCGACGACGATTGATTACTACAACTTAGTGCTTCATTACCCAGACCATATTGTGCATTTACATTCAAACTTATACAGCCCAGAACCAAACCTGCGTTATAAAGTATTGGGTACCGAAGCTAAATATGAAAAGTTCGGATTAGATCCTCAAGAAGGCTACTTAAAAGAAGGCCGATTACCGGAAAACGATGCTTGGTCAGAAGAGGACGAGGCGTTATACGGTGTCCGCTACGACGAAGACGGTGCGCAAACCATCAAAACGGAGAGAGGTGCGTATCAAGCTTATTTTGTTGGTGTAGCAGATGCAATTCGTTTGGGGACTGATAACCCGGTTCCTGCCGTTCAAGCAGTACAGAATATCGCTCTGATTGAGATGGCATTGGAAAGCAGTAAAACGGGTAAAACGATTCAGGTGAAATCATGAGCTTAACGCTTGAGCTCGTCGCTCAACAAGAGCATGAGCTTCAATTGAAAGAGTTTAACCATCAAGTTGCGTGGTCTATTGGTTTAGCTTTAAAAGAAGCGGCGGAAGCCTGTGACGCGGCTGTGGCTATTGAGGTCTACGGTTTTGGACAAACGCTATTTTAATACGCGATGACAGGAACGTGCGCTGACCATTTGGATTGGGTTCGTAGAAAGCGAAACTCAGTATTGAGATATGGTCACAGCTCTTACTACCTCTCGCTATACAATAAGCAAAAGCAGCGTGATTTTGAAAATCAGCCACATCTCGATGCGCGTGAGTATTGTGCTCATGGCGGCGCGTTCCCAATTCGAATCTTGGGTTCTGGTTTAATTGGGGTTGTGACGGTATCGGGTTTACCGCAGTTAGATGATCATCAGCTTGTTGTCGATGTATTAAAGGCAATGGTAATGACCAGCACAGAGCTTGCTTAAAGTTGTGCGATATTACAGTGGCACGGCATTTATTTTGTGTCACTGAATTCTCTTATTAGCTCATTTTGTGTTCTATTATGTGAGAAAATATTTAATATTGCTCCCAACTTCCTACCTGAAAATTAAATCGATTTCATATAACCTATACGCTCATTCATACAAAAAGCCATCGAAGCTGGCAGTTGGCAAATGTCCTTTAGAAGAAAAGAAAAACTTAATCTTAGAAACCTTATTGTAATCTTGTGTGTTTTCAGTGTGCTTGTCACTTTGATCAATGCGTTTTATTCGATCTATCGAGTGCAACGAGATCTCATCATCAATAACACGTTAGAGTCCAACCGCGTTTATGCGCAAAAAATGTCAGAAATGACGGACTCTTTCATAGAAAGCTCAATGTCGCAGCTAAAATACAGTGCGAACTTGCTAAAAGATAAGATGCACGATGCTCAGTTTCTTGACGAAGAGGCGGAGAGGCTGAGAAAGCAAACCAAATCATTCAACTCTGTGGTTGTCGTTAATGCGAAAGGCGTCATTATTTCTGTATCACCAGAGACACTTCAGGTGAAAGGTGTAAAGCTCGTTGGTGAAAGAAAACGTCAATCTTTAAATGCTCAAGCGCCCGTTGTCACTGAGCCATTTATCTCACCCGCAGGAAATTATCTGTTAACGATCTCATACCCTATATTTTCTCAGTCCAATGAATATTTAGGCTATATCGGCGGTACTATCTATTTAGAGAAGGACAATATTCTTGCGGAATTACTTAGCCAGCATGCTTACAAAGATGGCTCTTTCCTTTACGTTGTGGACGAAAGCAATACGCTGATCTACCACCCAGATAAATCGCGGGTTGGTGAAGTGATCAACGATAATATGGCAATTAACGCCGTGACAATGGGTCAGCGTGGTAACAAAGAAATTGTGAACTCTCGCGGTGTTGAAATGCTAGCAGGGTATGCACCAGTTGAATCATCAGGGTGGGGCATTGTCGCTCAGCGCCCGAAATCAATGACGTTAATGGTGCTAGATGAGCAGATGTGGAGTGTATTTTTCAAATCGATTCCAATTGGTTTATTAACTCTGCTGTTGATCTGGTTCTTCTCTCTACTTATTTCAAGACCATTATGGCAACTGGCTGGCGCTGTTCGAGGAGTGGAAGAACACTCTTCATCCATCGATGATTTGAAGCTGGTTAAGTCTTGGTATTTTGAGGCTTCACATTTGAAGCTCAGTTTCCTCAAAGCGTTTGGTATCGTTTCAAAAACCATTGATAAGCTGCAACTGGATACGCTAACAGACGCGATGACTGGGTTGTTAAATCGACGCGGCTTAGACAAAGTTCTAGGCTTGTTTAAGCAAGAAAACACCGCTTTTTCTATTTTAGCTTTGGATATTGATCATTTTAAGAGCGTCAATGATAACTATGGTCATGATGTGGGTGACAATCTACTCAAAGAATTCGCTCAGTTGATGAAAGAGCAAGCCCGAGAGAATGATCACCTTTGCCGTTCCGGTGGGGAAGAGTTCATGATGTTCCTTGAAGCGACGGATGTTCATCACGCGGCTGATGTCGCTGAGCGGATTAGGCATAACGTAGAAAAACACGATTTCCTGGTCGTTGGTAAGGTAACGGTATCACTTGGTGTTTCTCACTGGAAAGGCAACGATATGCCAATTGAAGCGGTAATGAAAGACGCTGACAACGCTCTGTATAAAGCAAAGCGCAACGGAAGAAACAGAACCGAGTTGGGTGAAGACGCACAATAGGTATAGTGCTATGCGCTGCACGTAAAACGCGCCAGTTACCAAGCTTTTGTTTTACTCGTTGGCGTAGCCGCTACCAATTGCTCTAAATGGCAAGTCGAGTTCTAACTCCGGAATTTGCTTGCCTACCCAAGCCGGGAATGTATTGCTATTTGGTCCTGGAAACAACGTGTATTCTTCAGCCCAAGGGTATTGGTTGATAACGCTTTGTATTTTTGGGATAAGTTTATCGGCTTTTTCACCTTGTATTGAGAGTATTTTTTCTGGCTTCGCACCATACCAGTAGCGATCAGGTGTGCCCGTTTGGTATTGATACAGAGCGGGTTGTCCACGATTCACGCGCCACCCTACCACTTCATACACGGTATATTCGTTCGCATTTTCAGGCTTTATCGCAAACCAAGTGTGCACCGCAAACCAGCCTCGCCAACCAAATGCATCTGCGGCGTAAAACTCAATTACGGCATGTTTCACATTGGAAGGGTCAGGCGCGATACCGGCAGGTTCTCTGCTTGCGGTACGCCAATCTCCTTGAGTGCATCCACCCATCAAAGCTGCGATTGATATCAAGCCAACTTTTAATAGATGAGTAAAACTGAGAGAGTTTTTCATTGATCGCTCCTAGACCAACCGATGTTGGAAATGCTTTATTGATTTTAGCTATAAAATAGGTGCAAGCCTTATTGTTAAATCTTCCCTTCGTTAAAAAGAAGGGAAGGCTAGCGCCACAATATCGGATCATACGTAATAATGAGGTAAGCAGATTTGTAACATGTGGCATAGACAATATTGTCTCTCTCTATTAACTTGCTTAGTTGCGTATGAAAAAGTAAGAGCTTGTACGTATATTGCTTACACTATTTATTACTTTTAAATTCAATAAAAACAATTGCTTGGGTGTTATTGGGGGCGATTAAATAGGCTGTTTTATCCTCGGCTGCATTGTGATTTCCCCATTTTTAGCGGAATTTCATCGTACATCCTTTTACTGTATTTAGAGACTTGCGTACACCTGTGGCACAATAGGCGATTATTGAGGAGTGCTGTTTGGTAATGCAAATGGCAGAAAAATAACTAGAAATTGAATAACCAATGTTTAAATCAAAAAGTATATTTGCATTATGCATGTTCGCATTTGGCTGTTTTGCCCATCAAGATAGTGAACCAACGTCCGTTGTACTGAACTATGGTGACTCTTCACTCAGTGCTGATATTCAAGCAAATCGAAAATTTCATGTGGTCCAAGATAATGAAAGTGAGCATGTGGAGTTTTCTGGAGGAGTCACGAAGGAATATTCCGATTACATTGTTAATATACATATCATCAGAAAAAGCAAAATACGCAGATCAAGTCGAGAGCTGAATACCACCGTATTGATGAACAGCGATCAGCTTGAAAAGCCTTTAGTGGTTGGTATTGAAAATGATGAATTCACCAGTATTACTTTGCGTTAATACTTGGTATTTATCGAATAGGAATGATTAAACCGATGCTCTCAATACGCCGCTATCGCACAGAGGATGCTCCAATATTGTGGACACTTTTTTACCACACTGTACGAGTCATTAATCGTCGCGATTATACCGAATCACAAGTTTCAGCTTGGGCCCCATCAGATTTTGATCTCAATTCATGGCAACGCACAATGGATGCTATTCAACCCTATATCGCGGAAATAGAAGGGCAGATCGTTGGCTATTGTGATTTGCAAAGTGACGGCTTGATTGACCATTTCTTTTGTCACCATGAATATCAAGGCCAAGGTATTGGTCGTGATTTGATGTCTTTTCTATTTTCACAGGCGAAAGTAAAGGGGATAGAGCGACTGTACTCTGAAGTGAGTATCACTGCCCGACCTTTCTACGAGAAAATGGGGTTCACAGTTAAGGTTCAGCAACGTGCTGAAGTTAGGGGAGAAACCTTAACTAACTTTATGATGGAAAAGTATATTTCACTGAAATCGTGAGCATTTAGTGAGCTTGAACACAGATATAAAATGTTTTCCAATGTGAAAACAAGTTCATTGATCTCGCACCAAAGTTTTGTTTGAAAACAGTGTGCATAATCTTCTCTGGAACAAGCCATTACTGCATTTTTCGTCTCTGAAGGCTTAGTCAGAGCCTAAAAGCTTCGGTATTGCGGTGGGTAATGGCGTTCCATACGCCAATCGTGTCTGGCTAACCATCTCAGGAAGAGAAGTAGTACTATGCGCCCTTATCTCAAATACATTATTCCAACATTGATACCATTGCTTATTTGGTTAATGCCCCTCTCTGCATTCCCATTTGACGGCATTACTATCGTCCAGCAGAGAGTGATCGCAATCTTCTTGCTTGCTGCACTCTGTTGGGTGTTTGAACCAATTCCAATCTACGCCACTTCGGTCGTTATCATTGTGCTCGAATTATTGCTTGTTTCGAATAAAAGCATCGTACTTTTTCGTTTGCAAGAAGGGCAGCCACATTTTGGTGAGCTGTTGCAATATAACGAGATAATGGCGACTTTCGCTAGCCCGATTATTATGCTGTTCCTCGGTGGGTTCTTCTTAGCTATGGCGGCGACAAAGTACAGGCTGGATGTCAACTTAGCGCGCGTGTTGCTAAAACCATTTGGGCAAAACCCAAAGTTCGTTATGTTGGGTTTGATGTTGATCACCGCTGTCTTTTCCATGTTTATGTCAAACACCGCAACAACAGCAATGATGTTGTCGATTCTAACCCCTGTGATTGCGGTATTTGGGCCTAAAGATCCCGGTCGAATTGCGTTTGCCTTGTGTATTCCTGTTGCCGCCAACATTGGTGGTATTGGTACACCAATCGGCACGCCCCCGAATGCTATCGCGCTGAAATATTTGGTTGGTGACAACTTAATTACCTTTGGTGAATGGATGGTCTTTGGCGTGCCATTCGTCATTGTGATGATGGCGCTAGCGTGGTTTCTGATTGGCTTTTTGTATAAAGCCGAGCAAACCACCATTGATCTGAATATTAAGAGCAAGTTTTTGAAAACACCAAAAGCGATGATTGTCTATGTCACCTTCGCAGGTACGATTATTCTCTGGTTGATGGGGTCAGCACATGGGATGAACTCTTACACAGTGGCATTAATTCCGGTCGCGGTATTCTCATTGACGGGCATTATCAACAAGGAAGATTTGAAGAAAATTTCTTGGGACGTGCTTTGGTTGGTGTCAGGTGGTATCGCTCTGGGTCTTGCTCTGGATAAAACAGGGCTTGCGAAGCTGGTGGTACACAGTATTCCGTTTGATCAGTTCTCGCCATATGTGGTCTTGTTTGGTGCGGCTTTCTTGTGCTTGTTAATGGCAAACTTTATGTCGCATACGGCTACTGCAAACTTACTTATGCCGATTATGGCTGCGCTAGGCACCTCGATGACTTCGTTAACGCCATTGGGTGGAGAAGTGACGCTGATCTTAGTCGTGACATTTGCCGCTTCACTCGGTATGTCGTTACCAATCAGTACACCACCAAACGCGTTAGCTCATGCTACTGGGCATGTCGAAAGCAGCCAAATGGCTCGTATCGGTGCAGTGCTGGGCGTGATTGGTGTATTACTTAGTTTTGTTATGGTTTGGATTTTACATACCGTTGGGCATATTGGGTAACCCATGTACGAAACGAAACTAGATGCGTTAGTACAACGCTATTTTAACCATCTTGAACGCCGATTAACGGTCCTATCCGGATCGGTGCTTATTGAGCAAGCTGGCTACAACGATCGGTTGTACTACGTGCTGTCAGGAGAGTTGGCTGGCTATTATGCGGAAGATGACAAGAAGCCAATCCAGGTATTTTCTGCGTCTCAAGGTGCGTTTATTGGCGTACATAGTTTCTTTTCTGGTACATGGACGGCCTCTTCGACAGTGATTGCTCAAACCGACGTTGAACTGGCTTGGATACAGCGTGATACGCCCGCGGTGGAAGAGGCGACATACGGACCATTGACGACACAATTTATGCCTGTGATGGTGAACGAGTTATCTCGGCGTCAACGGCGTGCAATGCAAGAGGCCTTAGCTAAAGAAAAAGCGTTACAAAAGCTTCATACCGCAGAGCAAATGACAACGTTAGGGCAGCTTGCCGCGGGTATTGCTCATGAGTTGAACAATGCTATTGGTGTGGTAAGCAGTAAATCTGAGCGACTCGAGTCGGTCATCATGGAATTGCTTGAAGAAGTTCATCCGGAAGCGAGTCAGTTTTTTGATTTTGGTTTGATGCAAGGACAGAAAGTCTCTTCCAGCGAAGCGAGAAAGCGGGGGCGTCACTTCGAAAAATATTACGGCTTACCCAAGGATCTCGCGCGTGATCTCGCACGTGCCGTTCCAAATAATTTCCTGTCGGAGCATTGGTTAAAAAGACCCGAAGAAGCGATACGTTTCTGGCAAATGGGGCGAGACCTTCATGATTTGCGTATTGCCTCTAAACATACTGTTGGCATTGTACGTTCAGTGAAACAATTGGGGCGTACGGATATCGACTTGGATGAAGCGTTTAATATTAATGACTCAATCAATCGAGCGCTGGCCCTATTGCAAAGTGACTTAAGACGCGTGAGCGTACGTTTTAGCCCAGCGGAGTTGCCGGACTTTGTTGGCTCTCAAACCGAACTCGTACAAGTTTGGGTCAATATTTTAAAGAATGCGTGTGATGCACTTGGTCAAACCGAAGATCCGGGGATCGAAATACATACTAGAGAGAGTAAGGGGAAAATTTTGGTCACGATTGCTAACAACGGACCAGAAATCGATGAAGCGACACGCAGAAAAATTTTCCGGCCAAACTTCACCACTAAAAAGGGTGGGTTGTCGTTTGGTTTAGGATTAGGGCTGTCGATTGTGAAGCGCATTATCGCCGGATATAACGGCTCTATTGTGGTAAAGAGCGACAGTGAAAAAACAATTTTTAGAATCAAGTTACCAGTAGAGGGTGAACATGGAGAAGCTTAATGTAATTTGCGTTGATGACCAACGAGAGGTATTAAGCGCGGTTCTACAAGATTTAGAGCCGTTACATCAGTGGTTGAATATCGAAGACTGCGAATCCGCAGGTGAAGTTCTAGAACTGATGGATGAGCTTGATGCAGAAGGCGAGATGATCGCATTAATAATTTCCGATCATGTCATGCCAGGTAAAACAGGAGTGGAACTACTGACAGAGGTATCACAAGACAGTCGTTTTGTTCGCACACGTAAAGTGCTTCTGACGGGGCAGGCGACGCACACGGATACCATTAATGCGATTAACTCCGCAGGTATTGACCGCTACTTTGAGAAGCCATGGCAAGCGAGCCAATTGATTGAGTGCGTTAGAAACTTGGTGACTCAATATATCTTTGATATGGGCTTAGATTACACTCAATATCACGAACACTTAGATCAGAGAGTTGTTTTTGAGCGCCTACGTTAATCAAGGCTCTCTAGGGTTGTTTTCGTCACGGCCAGTTAGTGTCTGAAATTTACTGTGAGTAGTAGTTCAGCGTGCTTAACGTGGCCGTGCGGAATAGCGTTAATTCTGGGATTATTTCGCCGAAGAACGGTTTAGCTCAATGAATAGCGACTGGCACTGGCAACAGAGAGTGGTTTAGAGAACCAATAACCTTGCAAATAATCGACGCCCATCTCGGAAAAGAAGTCACACATTTTTGCGTCTTCGATGCCTTCTATCACCACTTCAATATTGTTTTCCTGACACATAGTGATAAGAAACTTCAAATACTCTTGAGAAGAGCGATTGGTCAGTGTCTTCCATGCCATCGACTTATCAATTTTGATTTGTGTCATCGGCAAGTCGAAGAAGCTATTTAATGAACTGTAACCAGAGCCAAAGTCATCGAGCGAGAGTGCAAAACCTAACTCCCTGAGCGTGCTTAGGGGGGCAATAGCCGTCTGGTTATTATCCAAAATAAACGTTTCTGTCAGTTCCAAAACAATAGACTCGGGGTCAACACCTGCTTCATCCGCCATGGCTTTAATTCGCGTAGGGAATTCGCTGTTCATCAACTGAAGTACAGAAACGTTCACGTTAACACGAACTTGGTTTTGGTAACGTTCACGGTAGTTTTTGATGAATTCACATGCTTTGACAAATACTTGATATCCCAGTTCGACGATCAATCCTTTGTTCTCTGCTACAGGGATGAATTCGTCAGGATAAATTTCGCCAAACTCTTTGCTACGCCAGCGAACTAGCGATTCGAAGCTCACCACTTTTGAGCTTTTGGCGTCAATAATTGGCTGAAACTTAACACTTAATGTCTGTTTTTCTAGCGCACTTTTAAGACCTTGCTCAATAAAGAAGTAGCGATCAACGGCATGCTGCGTCTTCTCACTGTAGACCGCGACGCGGTCTCTATTTTGTTCGCTCGCGTACTGACAAGTTCTTGCCGCTTTACGTAAAATCTCCTCTGCGGAGTGACTAGGGTCAATACAAGGATACAAACCAATGCTAATGTTGCTACCTAGGTATTGGCCTTCTTCAATCACCGCTTCATGGTAGGTTTGTTTTAAACTTTCAGCGTAACTCTGTAGCGCTTCTATTGAGCACTCATCGTGAATCAAAATCGCAAAGTCATCATCATGCACTCGATACACCGAGCTGTTTGGAGAGGGCAAGTGGCTGAGAGTTTGTAGCAACTTCTCTACTAACCCATCGACCAGTTCGCTGCCATATTGATTCAAGTAAGATTTGATGTCTTCGATCTGAATATAACAAATAGACGCGCAAGAATCGGTGGTACGTACACTGTCTTCGATATCCAGCAAGAGATGGGCGCGGTTAGCCATGCCTGACGCGTTGTCATGAAATGCAACTTGATGGATGTAACTTTCCATCAGCTTACGCTCAGAAATATCGCGATGGCTGCCAACCATGTAATGGCCATGTTCTGTTTCTTTGGTCATGGCTACGCCTTCTATCCAGACGTATTGTCCATTGGGTTTACTCACTCGGTAAGTGGTTGTAACCCTCTTATTGTTGGTCGTGATGTGCGCATCGACCCTTGTGGACAGCCTTTCTCGATCAAGAGGATGAACAAGCTCTAACCATTGCTCTAAACTGATTCGGCCAGCGTTAATACCGAGCTGTTCATAGAAGCCTTTGTTGTAAAATACCATGGTACCAAACTCATCCATGTAGAAGAGGCCTTCGTTAAATACGTCGAAGATATGAATGAATCGTTCTTCAACGATTTTCAGGAACTCTCGGTCACTATCTGAGGCTTGTTGGTCAAATATGGTGGTCAAGATATTTCCTCCTCGAGCGTGTTAGCATCAGAGATGAGTGTGGGGGTTTGATAACATAGAGTTGATCTGTTGGCGTACATTACAATCACAAAAGTATCAGTTCAAATTGTTTGGCTATCATTTTATGCGCTACTAGGTTAATAACATACTAAGATTAGGCGGCTAATCATCGACATTTATAAAAAATAGTCAACAGTAAAAATCATTTATAAAATACAGTTATTGATGCTGTCCGCAATCTATAAATATTTATGAATAATTATCCTCAAGTTATTTTAAGACGTGTCGGTTAGAGGTTCTGCTCTTGAGTGTCATATCTGTATATTTGCTAGGCTAAAGACCATAATAACAAAAAGGGCTTAGTGATCGCGATGGGTTATTAATTGACAGGATGCTCATTAATAGTAATCAATTCTAATTTATTATCACGCCAATTAATCAAATCTCTTATAATACTGCCGGTAATATCGAGTAAGCTTTCTTTTTATGCAGTACGATCCAAAAAATTCAATCAAAATTGCGCTCGCTGATGTCGGCGTTGGTATGTTTGTTACCGCGATAGAGCACAACAAGCGCGTAAATTTAGCCAATGCAGGGCGGATATCTAGCCCAGAGGGCATTAAGAAGCTTACCGCGAGCGGCGTGAAGTATGTTTGGGTAGATCAAACATTATCTTCTCAGAAGTGTGTTTTTAAGCCTGTGGATGAATCCATTGTTGCCGTAGAAGAGGAGCGAGAGCCCAAGTCCTCTGACTTTTCGAAGGTTCAACGCGCTTATCGCTCGAGAGATGTTCAACATAAACGAGCCAAAAAGCTAATTGCGGAAGCAAAAGATCTGGCGCAGAAACTATTGAATCAAACTTTTGAAGGCAAAATCATTGAAGTTGATGAGGTAGAAGCTTGGGCCGATGATGTCATTGAAAGCGTTTTTATCGACTCAGATGCGTTGCAATGTGTTTCTGCACTCCGAAAAAAAGACTCCTACTTGTTGGAACACTCCGTCAATGTGGCTTGCCTTTTAGTGTCATTTGGTAAGTACTTGGGGTTAGATAAGCAGACATTAAAGCAGCTCGCTATTGGTGGCATCATTCATGATGTAGGTAAAATTAAAGTTGATGACAAGATTTTGCATAAACCAGCAAAGCTAACACCTGAAGAGTTTGAACACATGAAGCTACATCAAGTGTTCGCTGGTGAGATTATTCTCCATGTAAAGGGCCTTAGTGATGTGAGTCGCGATGTCTGTTTGATGCATCATGAGAAGTTAGATGGCAATGGCTACCCTAGAGGCTTGAAGGGCGATGAGATTCCGATTCACGGCCGCATGAGTTGTATTGTTGATATTTACGATGCGTTGACGGCCGATCGCTGCTACAAAAAAGGCATGAGCTCAGCAGAAGCGTTTAAAATCTTGTTGAGTTTAACGCCATTTCATTTAGATGCAGACCTAGTCTACAAGTTCATTAATTGCGTTGGGATGTACCCAGTGGGCTCTATTGTTGAGTTGAGTGATGGGCGTGTTGGTATTGTTTGGTCCTCAAATGACTCTCAAGCTTTAAAGCCAGAAGTGAAGTGTTTTTACTCACGCAAATATCAGCGTTATATCGATGTGGCGATGGTTGATTTGAAAAATAGCCTACACAAAATAGAAAGAGCAGTCGCTCCGTCATCGTTAGAAATCGATCCCAAGCCTTTTTATGATTAAGAAAAATAAACATGCTTTACAACCTTGCATGCAGAGCGTATTTTGATTGCATAACTATCTATTAATGGTTTCTAAATTATGTAGGGATTAGGTGGTTATTAAAGAATCGAGTTTCATGGATGGAAACTGAGCTAGGAATATCTCAATAAAGATTGAGATATAACCCTCTACTTTTTGCGGGAAGGGATGCCAATGCAAATTGATACATGGATTTTTTACACCCTGGCCATTTTGGTGCTCACTGCATCGCCTGGGCCAAGCTCATTGCTGTGTTTAAGTAAAGGTGTGAGTAGTGGGTTTCGTATTGCCCTCATGACTGCGCTAGGCAGTTTATCAGCGATCACTATTATACTAACGCTTTCTTTTACCGGGTTAGGGGTTGTGATTGCCTCATCTGAGCTGGTCTTCAATATCATCAAATGGTGTGGTGCCGCTTATTTAATCTGGTTAGGCATTCAAGCGCTGCGCTCTTCTCAAACGGATTTTGACAAAACGGCAGCCGTCCAAAGCTCCTCGAATGGGATCAGCGCGTTCACCAGTGGTTTTATTGTTGGCGCTAGTAACCCGAAAGCGATTGTCTTTTTTACCGCTTTGTTTCCTCAGTTCATTGATCCCTCTGCGACTTTGCTGGCTCAATACGCGATTTTTGCATCTACATTTGTGGTGTTTGAGCTAAGTTGGCTAACATTTTATGCATTATTAGGTGTAAAAGCTTCAGACTGGCTGTTTGTCGCTGGAAGAGCCAAGTTGTTCAATCGCCTGACTGGCGGAGTATTTATTAGCGCGGGCGTCATGTTGTCGACGGCAAACCGATGAGAAAGCGCGTGTTCGGTGCATGGTTGGATTATTTCAATAGCGTAAGTTGCAATAACCTAATTTAGCGTTAGCTTATTTCCATTATGGAAATAGACGTTTTGTTTATTTTCATTAGTGGCAACAGGTAAGCCGGAGTAAAATCACGTTACTCTTTAGGGGTAGAATCCATGTTTTATCTTGTGGGTTTGTGGTTACTTTTTCAGGGACATCTCAGATGAAAAGCCTTTCTGAACTACAACAACGTTTTCTAGACATTGCGACTGATGTTCGTCTTTCTCCAAAACAAAAGTCGAACTTTTTGGTCTTGGAGGCGGAAGCATGTATTCCTTACATGTCGATTTCCCCATCGCTAAGACAAGCAATGGATGAAGGAATCATCTGTGATATGTTTGAAGGCCATGCACCTTTCAAACCACGCTATGTGCTGCCTGATTACGCTAAGTTCCTATCGCAAGGCTCTGAGTATCTAGAGTTGCTTCCAGCTGACGATTTCGATGATGCGCTGAATATGCTCACCATCATTTACCATCATGTTCCATCGGTAACGAATATTCCGGTGTATTTAGGTCAGTTGGATGATGTCTTACTGCCTTACATAGGCGACCTGACAGAGAATCAAATTTACAAAAAGTTAAAACATTTTTGGATCATGTTGGATCGCACATTGCCAGATGCGTTTATGCACGTGAATGTCGGACCGACAGACAATATTATTTGTCGCACTATTTTAAAAGTGGACGCCGAGCTCAAGCAGATTGCGCCAAATCTTACTTTCATGTACGACGAGTCGGTCACGCCTGATGATTTACTTCGTCAAGCGACGCAGAATATTTGCGAGTGTAGTAAGCCTCATATTGCCAATTACCCTGCGCACTCTAAAGCCTACAGCGGTTCACGTTTTGGTATTGTAAGTTGCTACAATTCACTGCCACTGGCTGGTGGTTCAAACACGCTGGTGCGAATGAACCTAAAAGAAGTCGCAGAACGAGCATCGGATTGTAACGACTTCTTAAACAGTGTTTTACCTCTATACCATCAATTAATGGTTGAGTTGATGGATGCTAGAAGTACGCACTTGCATGAAAAGTCCAATTTCTTTCAAGGATTTTTGACGCAAGAAGGGTTGATTGAAGAGTCCCGTTTCGCACCAATGTATGGCATTTATGGTATGGCAGAAGCGGTGAATCTTCTGTTCGAAAAAGAAGGCCAAACGGGGCAGTACGGAAAAGATGAACGTGCGAATGCCTTTGCTCATGATGTTTCAGCCACACTGGCGAAACTAGTGGAGTCAACCCCAGTGAAATACGGTTTGGATGGCAAAGCGCTCTTACATGCTCAAGGTGGTATTAGCTTAGATCTTGGCGTTACGCCAGGTGTGCGCCTTCCTTATGGAACGGAGCCAGACCCTGTCACTTATGTACAAGCAACAGCTGAGCATCACCAGTATTATCGTGCAGGTATCAGCGATATTTTGACGATTGATGAAACGGTGAAATCAAACCCAGAAGCGATGTTCAATTTGTGCAAAGGGGCATTAAATGCTGGCTATCGTGAGTTTACCGCGAATGTGGCCTCAAATGATTTGATTCGCGTTACGGGATACATGGTCAAACTTTCTGATATCGCAAAATATGATGAAGAAGGTTCGAGAACCAATACGACGTTTCTGGGAGCAGAGGCGGCAAAAAATACTGGGATTTTAGAACGCTCACCACGTGTGGTGAGTCATGAAATGACACCGACCTACACGCAGGCGTAAAGGTCGGTTTAGGAAAGAACAAGATGTCTAGACGAAGTGGAAGCCTTTTGGCAAAAGTCACTCGTATCCTTCCTTTCTCTTGTGTTGATGGGCCAGGAAATCGTCTAGTCATCTTTCTACAGGGTTGTAACTATCAGTGTTTGAACTGTCATAACCCTCATACAATAAACCATTGTAATCACTGTGGTGATTGTGTGAGTGAGTGCCCGGCAGACGCACTGAAGTTCGACGAAAACAACAACGTTGTTTGGCTTAAAGAGGAGTGCACCCACTGCGATCATTGTATAGAGATATGTCAGAACCAATCTAATCCAAAAATTACTGACTACTCTGTGGTAACAATGCTCGATTTGATACGCAAACATCGCTTTTTCATCAGTGGTGTTACAGTATCCGGTGGGGAATCTACCTTACAACTTCCTTTCATTATTGAGCTGTTTAAAGGGATGAAGCAAGATCCTGAGCTACAGCATCTTTCTTGTTTCATCGACAGCAATGGCTCTTTATCAGTGACAGGTTGGCAGCGTGTGCTTCCTTTTCTGGACGGTGCGATGATCGATTTGAAATCGTGGCAGACAGAGACGCACCAGTGGCTAACTGGGCGTGATAATCACCGTGTATTCAAAACGCTTCAGTACCTCGCAAAGCATGAAAAATTGTATGAAGTTCGGTTACTGCATATTCCAGGGAAAAGTGATTTAGATATAGAAATCGTAGCGATTGGGCGCTATTTGAGTACTTTGCCTGAATCGGTGCTTATCCGTTTAAATGCATTTCAACATCACGGAGTCATGGGGGAGGCGCTAACTTGGGATGCGTGCTCTCGCCATGATATCGAACGCTTAAAATCAGAACTTTTACGTTACGTGAGTAACCCCATCGCAGTGCCGACTGTACTCACGTAATGCAGTTTTGATTCGTTATCTTACTCACGCATCGCACGCGTCTAGCATGGCACAGGCATCGAGCAATTGTTTTTGTAGCCATTTTAAAGCCGGATCGTTCAAGCTCGCTTTGTTCCAAACGAGGCTGTAGGCTACCTGTCCATAATCGAATGGAAGGGATTGTTCAACCAAGCCTTTTGCTTGCATGGCCGCCCTTGCCCAAAGTTTGGAACAGGTGAACAAGTAATCTGAGTGCTGACACATCACCGCAGCTGAACCAAAATCCGCTACACGCATAGCCATGTTTCGCTTCGAGTGCCTTTGTGTGAGGTTCTGCTCGAAATAAGGTTGTGAGAGATCTTTATCATGAATCCCAATGTGTCTTGCACAGAGGTAGCTTTCAATAGACAAAGGCTGATTAGAGAGTGGATTTGATGGTCCCATTAAACAAACCATTTCATCTTTCAGAATGGTTTGCCATACCAAGTCTTTGTTTTGCGTGGGCGGCTGACTAAGATCGTGTGGAAGCAGCAAAAAGTCCACTTGGCCTCTTACCAACGCATCGAAACTCATTTCCTCTTTTGCATGCACATTCAAATGTGCGTGATTGCCGAGTTGCTGAGATAAATGCTGTAGAACTGGCGCAAAAAGCTCAAACGAACTTTCACGCATAGCTAATGAGAAACTGCCCTGATAGTAAGCTGGATTAAATGAGCCCTGATGTAATAATCCATTCATGCTAGAGAGTATGCCATGGATCGAGGGGCCAATGTGCAGCGCAAATGCCGTTGGTACCAAGCGAGTACCATCGCGATAGAAGAGGTCATCTTTCAGCGTTTCACGTAATTGTCCAAGTGTTTTACTGACGCTCGAAGGTGTTACACACAGGCGCTCTGCGGCAAGCGTAACACTGTGAGTGGTTAACAACATATGCAATACAGTGAGGTGTTTTAGGCTAATGCGTGAAAGAGCAATGTAGTCCATAAATAGCATGGTTTCTTATGATTTTTGGCAGTATATCAGGATGAAACAAATTTTTACTATTGTTTATCTCGTAAATGAGCATCTTTCGCTTTGAGCTCAATGTATTTAACGTGTTGTGTAAAAATAATTTGAGCTTTGTAAGATTAAAGAATTCTCTTGGATTTGTTAGGTCTTTGGCATTTTCCTTTCCTCAATTTTAGAATTTCTATTTCATTTATCTTTCTAGTGCGAGGGCTGAATAGTTTGTGTACGAATGAAAAGCCGTAATTGCCTCTAAAAATAGCCATTGTGTTGTTAATTGTTTGGTGATTTACTCAAGATCCTTAAGTAACAGAGGTATAAATAATTAATGGACGACCCCTTTAGTCGACAGAACCCTTCACCGTATGTCTTCCCATCACTGGAGGCGTACTCATGTTAGAACTTTTCATGCAACCAGAGGCTTGGGCGATTTTCGCCACTTTGTTTGCGCTTGAAGTTGTCTTAGGCGTTGATAACGTCGTTTTTATCTCCGTCCTATGTGAAAGATTGCCACAGCACCAACGTAAACTGGCAAGAAACCTTGGCATCGGCCTTGCTGTTATTGCTCGTATTGCATTGGTTTTTTCTATCTCTTGGATTATGCAGTTGACTCAACCACTGTTTTCCATCGTAAACCAAGCGTTTACCGGAAGAGACGTGATCATGATCGCGGGTGGTGCATTCTTATTGGCAAAAAGCCTGAAAGAGTTGTGGAGCTGGCTAAATCACAATGAATCTGGCCACTCGACTCATGCTCGTACTGGATTAGCGGTAGTGCTGCTGCAGATTGTTGCTGTGGATGCGGTATTCTCAATGGACTCGGTGATAACCGCCGTCGGTTTGACAAGTGATGTCCCGCTTATGGTCGCGGCGATTGTCTCGTCTGCAATCGTGATGGTAATGACTGCTGAAAAAATCAATAATCTGGTGACGCGCTATCCCGGCTTTAAAACGTTGGCATTGCTGTTCCTCGTTTTATTGGGTGGCTTATTGATGGCAGAAGGCTTCGCAATTCATATCAATAAAGGTTATGTGTACTTTGCGATGGCATTTGGTTTGATTCTGGAACTTTGTCATATCCAGCTAAAAAACAAACAGCGTCCTAGCATTAAGCGTCTTCGTCCGTTGCGAATTCGAGCAACGAGATTAGAAGCTCGTCAATAATAAACGACATTGCCGCTCACATGAGCGGCATTTTTGTATCTTACATCGCCTATTTTAATTCTCGTTTTGCTTTGTTGTCGTCTCGATAAAAAATCGCATTTGTTGTTGTGTCGCAGATTTTTTATATAGAGCGCCCAACTAACACGAGTGAACGAAAATAATGAATAAAATGATCGATGCGTTAGCAACCAATGGCTACTACATCTGGGATGATTTTCTTTCTGAACAAGAGGTGGCTCAACTGCGAGATTGCATTCCAAGCAACTGGAAAAAAGCACGTATTGGTCGTAACGATGATGTTACTCGTATTGAATCTATTCGTAGTGACAAGATTCAATGGTTATCGCCAAATATGGGGCATGCTGTTACTTCTTACTTGGATAAAATGGAAGAGATCCGCCAAGAAGTGAACCGTCACTTGTTTCTTGGACTTTTTGAGTACGAAGCTCATTTTGCCAAGTACGAGAAAGGGGACTTCTACCAAAAACATTTAGATTGTTTCAAAGGTAACGAAAACCGTCGATTGACGACCGTTTTTTATATGAACGAATCCTGGACGGAAGAAGACGCGGGTGAATTAGTAGTATACGATTTGAATGACACTAAAATTGCAACCATTCCCCCACGCTCAGGGCGTTTGTTCGTATTCTTATCAGAGCAGTTCCCACATGAGGTGTTACCAACCAATGCCGAGCGTTTTAGTATCGCTGGTTGGTTCAGAATCAATGGTGTGCGAGATAATTTACTTGATATTGCTAGGTAGCTATTTGTCTGCCTAGTCTTATCATCCTAAAAAAGGGGGCGTGTGTTCGCCCCTGTTTTGATTAAACGTCGGTTGAGAGTTCGTAACACTCTGTCATGTGTCGTTCTAATACCGCATAAACGTCAGAGCAAAGCTCCTCTTTGGCTATTTGCTCACCCATAATGTCGGCGATCTGTGTTTGAGTCATTCGTCCTCGATAGGGGCGATCTTGAGACAGGGCTTGGAAGACATCCGCGACAGCAATGATACGCGATGGAACATCGAGCTCGTCGCCTGTTTTGTGATAGGGATAGCCCGACCCGTCTAAACGTTCATGATGATTGGAAGCCCATTCCGCTATTTTCGCGTTAGGAAAGACCTTGTGCAATGCGAGCTGAGTATCAATGGTATGGCGTTTAATGCGTGTGTACTCTTGTTTGTTTAGAGAGCCTTCTTTGTGAAGGATTTCATCTGGCGTTTTTAATTTTCCAATATCATGCACCAGCCCTGCAATATATAACATTTCTTGGTCGTGCTCGTTTAGCCCAAGCTTAATTGCTAGATAACGAGATAATTCCGCTACTTTTTGTGAATGTTGATAAGTGAACGGGCTCTTTGCATCGACAATTTGAGCGATAAACATTCCCAAACTGTTCATATCTTGGATGGTTAATTGTTTTTGAAGCCAATCAATGCTTTTAAAATTTAGGCCTATGGTTTCAATATTTTCCGACTCCATCGCGAACCAAAACGCGTCGGTCATGACGAGTTTAACCATTGCTTCGGCCATGCTTGGATTAAACAAGGTTCCAACGTTTGCCATGATACACTCAGCAATCAATTTCTCATGAAGCGTGACAATGTCACAGTGGCAGTTCATGACGTATTTTGAGCGCATAAAATCAAGGCGATCCGATAAGTAGAGCAGGGCGGCCACCTCTTTTTCAAAAGGCGGTAAATCGAGCTCTTTTAGTTCGCTCCAATGTGTATGGTGGTAAAGAACTGGTGTCGCAAATTGGCGCAACAAACGACACTGCTTGAGGCTTCGGTACCCTCTTAAGCAGTGTGTTTTCACGTCTTGTGGCACCAGCTCTCCAAGTAACATTTTATGTTCTTGTGTTTCGGAGACTCCACAGTCGTGGATCATACCTGCGAAGTAACAAAACTCCGCTTTTTCTGGCTCCCAACCCATGACGCGAGCACATTGGTAAGCGATATAAGCGACACGATGGCTGTGGTGAGTATCGTCAACACCGACATAATCGAGAGCTCGAGCAACCCAGATAAGTGCTTGTTTTAGATCGACTTCAAAGCCCGTGTCCGTATGGGAATGGCAAGAATGATTCATGGTTTATACCGACATTGCTAATTAGCCCACGCGAAACCCAAATCAGAAGGTGATAGGAAAATTGGGTACGACAGCGAATAGACCCCAAAAAGGTGGGCGTTTAGACGTAGTTTTAATTATGGGGCGGATAATAATCCTAGTTGCATAACAATATCACCTGAAGCTCATGATTAAGAGTCAGTTATTTGAACTAAGTATTAGTTTTGAAAGATTATTGTTGCTTTTATTGACTTATTTGAAAACGACAATAAATCATGATGTAACGCATTCTTATTTGTATTTTTATAAGTGATGTTCGGATTAGATTACTGATATACCGTACCGTTATGTGATTAAGTAGAATCCATATTTTTGAGTTTGTATGAATGATAAGGCACCTTCAATAACCACTTTATGATCGGCAAAGCCGAAGAGGGGTGAGTTATTAAGGTAACGCTAATGGAAAATCATAAAAAATAATTTTCTCTACAGCTCATGTGGTGTGGGGAGATCAAGATAACGGTATTGCTCCCTCTGCAGCATTTATGCGTTGATGGAATGACTTAATTAAAAAATGTGTGATTGCAAAGTAAGCATAGGTGATAAAAGTAGCTAGAATGATAGCTCTAAATGAAAAGGATTTCGTATGTTGAAGCATCGCTTATATCGGACTTACACCGCAGGGCTAAAAATAGCAGCTCTTATCCTTCCTATGCCGAGACCAACCTTGTTTTCCGGCCCTGGTTCGATGAATGAGCTATTAGAATCGATGACCGAACTGGGATTTAAACGCGTCTTATTAGTTACCGACGAAGGGTTAGTCCAAGTCGGTATTGTCGATAAGGTGCTCAAGGCGGCAGCACAACTCGATTTACAGTTAGATGTTTTCTCGAAAGTGCAGCCCGATCCTACCTATGATCAGGTAGAAAGCGGTCTAGAGGCTTACCATCGTTTTCATTGTGAGGGCATATTAGCTTTGGGTGGTGGCTCGGCAATGGACTGCGCAAAGGTCATTGCTGCGAAAGTTACCAATAAACGGCCAATAAAAAAGTTAGCTGGACTATTGAAAGTATGGCGAATGCCAGCGCCTCTGTTTGCTATTCCAACGACCGCAGGAACAGGAAGTGAGGTCACCATCGCCGCGGTCGTATCAGATCCCTCCTCACACATTAAAACCCCTTTGATGGATCCAAAGTTGGTGCCACTAATGGCAGCTTTAGATGCGAACTTAATGATTGGTTTACCTCCTAAGATCACGGCTGATACTGGCGTTGATGCATTAACTCACGCTATTGAGGCGTATGTGTCGAGAAATGCTACTCAAGAAACTAGGGCTTACTCTGTTGCCGCCATTAAGTTAATTTTTAAGCATCTTCCTCGGGTCGTAGCGCAAGGGGATGATGTTGAAGCTCGACATAAAATGGCCATGGCATCCTACTACGCAGGTTTAGCATTTACGAAAGCGAGTTTGGGTTATGTTCATGCGTTTGCTCACACATTCGGTGCGAAATATGGAATACCTCATGGCATGGCAAACGGATTAGCCTTGTTACCTGTGCTGCGCTTTTCATTATCAGAGATAGAGCCTCAACTAAGAAAACTCGATGCGTTGACGGCCGAAGGGCAGTCAGGTGAGGCGAGTGCTCAACACTTTTTGACGCATGTGGAGTCTTTGTTTGCAAGCATTGATATTAAGCAGACAAGTGCACTCATTCAGCGCGAAGATGCTGATGCGCTTGTAGATTTAATTCTGAAAGAGGCGCACTGGAATTACCCTGTCCCTAAGTTCATGAGCAGGGAAGAATGTACTCAGCTATTGTTGGATATTAGTGGTGTGTAAGTTTTTATTTACACTTATGGTTTTTTATCCTTACACTTTGCTTGATCTTCTGCTGAAGATCCTACAATATCGACAGCATTACAAATATGGTATTGGTTTCGGTACGCCGTTGCTCGATTTAATACCGATAATTCCTAATAAAGTGTAAAGATAAATATACAATGAGTCGTTCTAAAGTATTCGGTAGTACGCTAATTATTGCGGGCACTACAATAGGTGCTGGCATGCTAGCCCTTCCACTTGCCTCTGCCGGCATTGGTTTTTCAACTTCAATCATCATCATGCTCAGTTTATGGGCTCTGATGGCTTTCACTGCCTTACTCATGCTAGAGCTTCATCAGCATGCAGAAAGTAGTGCAACTCTTCATACTTTAGCGAAACAGATCCTAGGCCAAAAAGGCAAGTGGGTGGCAAGTTTTGCGATGTTGTTTCTGTTCTACTCATTGTGTGCAGCGTACATCGCTGGCGGTGGTGCTCAGTTCGGAGACCGCCTTGCACAATGGTTTGACCTTGATATTTCAGGGCCTACATCAACGATGATCTTTACCTTGATTGTGACTTTAGTTGTGACAGTTGGTACAGGTACGGTCGATAAAGTTAACCGCGTGTTGTTCGCGATGAAACTTGTTGCGATGGTTGCTGTGCTTTCTTTTCTTGCTCCAAACGTTACGGAATCTTACTTATTGAGTATGCCGATTGAGCAAGGTCTTATTGTAGCGGCGATTCCTGTTATCTTTACTTCGTTTGGTTTCCACGGAAGCATTCCGGCAATTGTGAATTACTTAGATGGCGATACTTCTTCTTTGCGCAAAGCCGTTATTATTGGCTCGACGATCCCGCTCGTGATTTACATCTTTTGGCAGATCGTGACATTGGGTGTGGTTAGCCAAAGTACGCTTATTGAAAACGGTGGGTTGAGCGCGCTTATTGGTCAACTATCGCAGACGGTGCACCAATCAAACTTAGGCAACATTGTCGGTGTATTTGCTGATTTGGCTCTGTTAACGTCATTTCTTGGTGTGAGTTTGGGTCTATTCGAATTTTTGGGTGATACCATCAAAGGGAGCAACGATAAGCCTAATCGCTTGGTTGCGGCACTCGTGACGTTTACCCCACCGCTGGGCTTCGCACTTTTTTACCCTCAAGGCTTTATTATGGCTTTGGGCTATGCAGCGATTGCCTTAGCGATTTTAGCCATCTTTTTACCTCTGGTTATGGTGATCAAGGTTCGTAAATCGGATGATTTTACGGGGGAGTACCGAGTTGCTGGTGGCCAAGGCGCATTAGTGATAACGGGTATCGCAGGCACAGGTATCGTATTAGCTCAGGTGTTAATTACTTTGGGTGTGCTTCCTGCTTTGGGCTAGTTGTTTGGAACGTTTTCTGAATAACTTCTAGTTACTGAATTCATCGTAATCAATCAGTATTGTTAAGCCAACGAGTTTCGCTCGTTGGCTTTTTTAATCTGGATCAAATTACCGTAAGATATTCGGTGAAAGAATTGGTAGAAATGTGCTTTTATTTCGTACACTTAAGTTGTGGTATATCGATAATTTAAGTGGAGAAAACCGCTCAAAATACCATTGAATTTGCAACACAATGAGCTTCTCTTTTTTCTCTGCTTGGGTGTGGAGGTGAAGTATGGCGCACCGGAGTTTTTACCCGTTTGCAAAACCGCTTAATGAGCAACTGCAAACGCTAAAGGGCAGGATGCAGGCGCACTTGCCGTGTATTGATAGGGTGTCATTTGCTAAATATCACCCAGACCAAGATGTGCTCAAATCATTTGCAGAAAGTGAGTTCGACACTTGGTGTTTAGCCCACCATGAGTCAGCATTCCGTAAACTCCACCACCTCAATATTGCCTCCAAAAACGCGATTCCTCGCATCGTCGAAGACCTTCACTATATTAATCACTGTCCTCGGGTTCAAACCTTACTCAAACACGGATACCAGTCGTCGGTTGCGATTCCTTGTTACGACAATAAAGCATTTACTGGCTTTGTGTTCTTAAATTCCACTCAGCCCAATGCATTTAGCTTAGAAGCGTTGAAGAGTCTTAAACCTTATTTCGAAATGATTCAATTTGCGGTTGAATCAGAAGACCACGTCGTTAGCGCGATAGAAACGTTGGCGAACCGAATGCAATGTATGATGCCAGGCTACTCCCCTGAGTTTTACGCGCATACCAAACGAATGAAGTACTATAGCCAAGTCATCGCAACGCAGTTAGCGGATCGTTATCACCTGAATGATGAAATGGTCGAAGATATTGGTATTTTTGCTCAATTCCATGCGCTCAGTGATGTTCAGCTGCCAGTTGAAATTGCTAGTCGCCGAACAAATTATACTCAAGAACAAGAGGCGATATTGATTCAACATATTGAGCGTTGCATCGACTCGGCCGATGACATAGTGGCTCGTATCGGAAATCCGGTTCACCCGAGTGTGACTTTGTTTTTGCAGATGGTTACTTATCAATACGAAAACTTAAATGGTACTGGTTATCCGTATGGTTTAACCAGTGACGATATACCAATCGCCGCGCAAATTACGGCTGTCGCGAATGCCTTTGATTTTATGACGACGCACCATCCGTACAGACAAGCGTGGTCCATCCCATACGCATTGTTAGAACTTGAAAAATGGGTATATCAGGGATGGTTATCTCGAGAATGTGTTAATGCTCTGCGAGAGCATCAAGGTTATATAAAGCAAATCATCCACAAATATCCGGAGCACTATACAGGCTTGGGGTTAATGTGAAGAGCAGTAACGAAGTTGAAATGTTGACGAGGAGGAATATTTAAACAATACTGTTTTTATATACAGTAGTAAGTTTGGAGGTGAAGTATGTTGTGGGAAACCCTTGAAAGAGTAAACCGCTTACGCCAACAAGCACTTGCAAATCCTGAGTTTGTTGAGTCAGCAAAAGAGCACGAACAAGCACTTCAGGAGCAAGAATACCATTATCAAACGAAGAAAAAGCGTTCAGCCAAAGACAAACAAGGTAAAAAGTCGCTGGCCGATATCTATAAAGAAGTAGAGTTTGGCGCTGACGCTCGTCATTAATTTATTAACTGCGGCATTTCTCATTTCTTCATGCGCCGCAGTATTCATTCAAATTTATGCGAGGGCAGTGGTAGACCGCTGCTCTCGTTGACCTGCCGACAATCCACTAATGAAGTCATCCGCAACAAATAATCATTAACGCTTAGTAATTCTCTCAATGATCTTGTTGGTGTAATGATAATGACAACGGTTTGCATTTGTATCTTTGTTGTTATATAAAACCTCCCTTATTAATCGTTCTGTTGAATAAGAACGGCAAACGTGATGAACGAATGAAAGCGAATGAAAGCGATTGATTAGCTTTCATTTGTGAATGGCTATTAGGTGAAGTAGGGATGTTGGAAGCTAAAGCACTCCAGTTTGAGATTGAAGGCAAGTCATTGCTAAAAGCGTTTGATGTGACATTTGAACCTGGAAAAACATACGCTCTTGTTGGGCACAATGGTTCAGGAAAATCGACATTGTTAAAGTTGCTGGCACAGCAACAGCTATACACCGCTGGTGACGTGGTTCTGCATGGAACGAGCATTAACGATCTCTCAGCGAAAAAATTCGCCCAACACATTGCCTACTTGCCTCAGCATCTTCCGGTGACCGACAGTATTTTAGGTCGTGATTTAGTCGGCTTTGGTCGTTACCCATGGCATGGTTTACTTGGTCGTTTGAGCAAGAAAGATCATGACATTGTTGAAGAATCAATGGCGATGACAGGAACACTAAAATACGCAGATCGCTTAGTTGATACGCTATCTGGAGGGGAGCGCCAACGAGTGTGGCTAGCCATGCTATTAGCGCAAAAAACCGAGTATTTGCTTCTTGATGAGCCTTTGTCTGCGTTAGATATTAGCCATCAAGTCGATATGTTGAAGCTCATCTCTAAACTCAGTAAAGAGTTGGGTTTGGGCGTTATTATCGTATTGCACGACATCAACTTAGCGGCGCGCTTTTGCGATCATATCGTTGCATTACATCAAGGTGATTTGATTGCACAAGGCAATGTTGAACAGGTGTTTACTGAACCTAAGCTGAGGGACATATACGGGATAGAGATGAAGATCTCTGACCACCCTGCGGGTTATCCGGTGGCGATGCCAAGCTAGAGGTTGAATAATGAGCAGTACAAACACTCGACTTAAGCATTTCTCTTTCGCTCTCTCACTTAGTGCGCTTTTGGTCAGTTCCTTTCAAGCAGTAGCTGAGGCGTCACCTCGGGTGATGTCGGTTGATTGGACACAAACTGAAACGATGTTGGCGTTAGGGGTCGTGCCCGTAGGCGTCGCTCAAGGGCAAGATTACGATGCTTGGGTAAAATCGCCACCGTTACCACCTCAAACTAAGGATGTAGGGTTAAGAACTCAACCCAATATAGAGCGTATTTACGAGCTCAGACCTGACCGTATTTTTATTGCCCCGTATTTCTCCTCAATGAAGCATCGCTTAGTCGATATTGCCCCCGTTACCACGATTGACTTATATGAAAGCGGGATTACAGATTGGTCGGTACTTACTCGTTTCACTCGGAGGTTTGGTGAAGAGCTAGGAAGAGAAGCGGAAGCTGAGGCACTTATACAACAATATGAAGAACGTTTCTCTTTATTAAAACAGCGCATAAACAAAGGCCAGCCGCCGCTTTTAATGATTCAGTTTATGGATACGAAGCACGTTCGTGTTTTTGGTCAGAATAGTCTTTACTCTCAGGCTATCGAAAAGATTGGGCTGAGTAATGCGTGGAACGAAGAGACAAATAGCTGGGGCTTCAGCTTAGTCGGCATCGATAAGTTAGCAGGTATAAGAGCCCAAATTGTTATCGTTGAGCCATTGCCTCACGGTGGCGAAAAGCAGCTCTCTCAAGATCCGTTTTGGCAATACGTTGTTCAACAGTCTGGTGAGAAGGTCATGCAAGTCGCGCCTGTTTGGAGTTTTGGTTCTATGCCTTCAGCGCTTCGGTTCGCGGAGTTAGTTACGGCGAGTAAGGTCGAGGAGTTAGAACAATGAAAGCCATGCCTTTAAGCCTTGTGGTGTTACTTTCGGCATTTACCTTTTCTATTGGTGCTTTCCAATTGTATCAAGCAAGTTCATTCTCACTGGCTCTTAGCAGTTTATGGAAACCTAACTTTCAATCTATCGATTCCGTCTTACTTCACTTTAGCTGGTGGCCTCGAGTCTTCACCACGATTATATCTGGTGCTGGATTAGCGGTTGCTGGGGTATTGATGCAGCAAGTTCTGCGTAACCCTCTCGCTTCACCCACGACACTTGGTGTGGCGAGCGGTTCAAGTTTTGCTTTGATGTTAGCTACGCTATTTGCCCCTTGGATGTTGGATATAGCACCTAATTTGGTTGCTCTCATCGGCGGTGTGACATCGATGGGGTTGGTGATGCTGTTGTCATGGCGACGAGCGTTATCTCCAACGGTTGTCGTCGTTTCTGGGTTAGTGATAAACCTGTACTTTGCATCATTAAGTACGGTTATTCTAATGATGAATACCGAAAAGCTGAATGGATTAATGATATGGGGAGCGGGCTCGCTTGTTCAGAGCGGATGGGGCGATTTCTCGTATCTTGCACCTCGAATCGCACTTGCTACGGTTATCGCATTTGTGTTTGCAAAGCCGTTAAGTCTGTTAGAACTCTCCGAGCAAGGTGCCAAGAGTTTAGGTGTCTCGCTAGCCAAACTGCGCTTTGTCTGTCTTGGGCTTGCGGTACTAATCACTTCTTGGGTCGTTTCTGCAGTAGGAATCATCGGTTTCATCGGATTAGCAGCGCCAGCGATTACTCGATTGATAGGTATCAATAAAATCCAGCATAAGCTTTGGGTATCAATGCTGATTGGTGCCATGTTATTGACTTTAACCGATTTGGTTATTCAGCAACTGCCGGGGCTAATGGCGAGTTTTATACCAACGGGAGCAGCAACGGCTGCACTGGGCGCTCCGCTACTGTTATGGCTGCTACCTCGCTTATCACAAAAGACGCAGGGTCATACTCAGACGGTGTTAACTCGGCATCGTCAACATGTTTACAGGCTAAACCCTAAAGCGATCTTATTGTCATTGATCGGCACGCTAATTTCCGTTGTTCTTTTTGCCACAGTTGCTGTGCAAAATGAAGGGTGGACAAACTTGTTTGCTAGCCAAAATTGGATTTTTTTGGAATGGCGCGCACCTAGATTATTTGCAGCAGCAATTGCGGGGGCAATGTTAGCGATTGCTGGCTCCATGATTCAACGCCTAAGTGGAAACCCAATGGCCAGTCCAGAAGTGATCGGCATCAGTTCAGGGACAGCGATGGGGTTGATCATCGCGATGTTTACTGGGTTTGGTTCGTCAATTTTCACTCTTTCTCTAGGCGGGCTCGTAGGCGCATTAGCGACGGTATTGGTCATTGTGCTGCTAAACCGTAAATCAGGTTTTCAGCCGGAGCGCATTTTGTTGACTGGTATTGCTATTACCGCACTGATGAATGCAATACAGAGCTTTATTCTAGCCACTGGTGACCCAAGAAGTTATCAAGCATTGGCTTGGTTGTCTGGGTCTACCTACTATGTTTCGGTTGAAACGTTACTCCCATTGTCTTTATCTGCGCTTGTCTTTATAGGGTTGAGTTTTCTCTGCGTAAGATGGCTAGATATTCTTCCTGTTGGCGCCGCTTCCTCTAAAGCACTTGGGATTCGCGTTGATCGTTCGCGCGCGATACTGCTGCTTTTAGTTGCTTGTCTCACGGTCAGTGCGACATTGGTTGTTGGTCCTATTAGCTTTGTTGGGTTACTGGCTCCGCATTTAGCTCGCTTATTTGGCTTTAACAAAGCGTCACAACACATGTTATGCGCCGCGATATTGGGTTCCGGCGTGATGTTGTTGGCCGATTGGTTGGGACGACAAGTTCTTTACCCACAAGAAATACCAACAGGGCTGATGGCATCTCTCATTGGCGGTTTGTATCTGATGTGGGGATTACGCCGTTTATAGATACCAGCTAAGCCTCAACGAAGAAAGTACTTATACAACAAACAAGCACTCGCAGTGGCATTCGTAACCTATGCGAGTGCTTTATGCAAAACCTCTGGTTTGTCTTTTATGGAAACAATTGGCGATGCTGTAACTCGCTTTTCTTTCAGCGATCGCTGAAGTCATGAAGGGTTAGTTTGGCTGCCGACAAAAAAGGAGAATAATATGACTCGGCAGTTTATGCTGACACCAACGTCAATGGCGGTTGTATTAGCGTTATCAACGCCAAATGTCTTAGCTCAGGAAAATGAAAATATAGTTGTGATTGGACAGAAGCAAGACAGTGCAGTTGGCCCTGATTTTGGTTATCTTGGAGTGAAGAGTCGGGCAGCGACGAAAACTGATATTGCCATCAATGAAACCCCAAGAGCGGTATCTGTTGTTACGCGAGAACAAATGGATGATCGTGCATCTATTAGCATTTCTGACGCGCTACAGTACACACCAAGTATTCAAACTAATTATTTCGGCGAAGATAACAAGCAAGATTGGTTTATTATTCGTGGTTTTAAACAGGCGAACAGCGGGCTGTATCAAGATGGTACCCGTTTATATTCTTCTGGTTTCTATAGTTGGCAAATAGATCCGTTTGCGTTAGAAAGGGTTGAAGTGTTACGTGGTGCAGCGTCTGTTCTTTATGGGCAAAACCCTCCTGGTGGGGTTATCAATGTCGTCAGTAAGCGACCTCAATTTGATGGAGGCTCAGGGCTTGTATCTTTGGAGTACGGTTCTGAAGACCGTAAACAACTTTCTCTTGACGTAAACTCTGAGGTGAGTGAGCAGTTAGCTTTCCGCTTTCAAGGGTTAGCGAGAAAAAATGGGACGAGAATTAGTGGGGTAGAAGCAGAGCGCATTCTTCTCTCTCCATCAATGACGTACAAATTTAATGAGACGTCTGAAATTACCTTTCTAACGAGCTATCAAAAAGACGACTCAGATCCTTATCTGCAATTTTTGCCAGTTGAAGGAACGTTAATGCCAAGCAAAAATGGAAAGATCAGTGATAGTTTAGCGATAGGCAATCCCAACTGGGAGACGTTTGAGCGTGAGCAGGTGTCTTTAGGCTATGAGTTTTCTCATGCGTTTAATGATACCACTTCGTTTGTTCAAGCTGCTCGTTACAGTGAAATGGATGTTAAGTTGAGACAAATGTATTCGTACGTTTACTCGGCTGATGTACCTGGGTTGGGGCCGATTTTAGATCCATCAAATGAACGCAAGACCATACTTCGGGGCGCTTCAACAGAAGATGGATCATCCGATGCTTTTAATATTGATAATCGTTTGATGCGCCAAGTAAATTGGGGAAGCGTTGAGCATAACTTGATGTTGGGTTTAGATTTTCAAATGATCAGTA
Source organism: Vibrio sp. J2-3(2022) (assembly GCF_021725735.1). Taxonomy (NCBI): domain Bacteria; kingdom Pseudomonadati; phylum Pseudomonadota; class Gammaproteobacteria; order Vibrionales; family Vibrionaceae; genus Vibrio; species Vibrio sp. J2-3(2022). Next base: position 314,073 of record NZ_JAKKCK010000002.1, on the reverse strand, counting down.
TCGATGGTAAGGACTTTGCGAATGATCCTATCGTTGCTGATGGTAATGCGCTCTTAAACACACCAATGGGAGCTTTGCCTGACCCTAGGTTTAATGTATTTAATCCCACTTATTCGGATAATATAACGTTACTCGATCCGAATACGCTACAGCCATTGAGCGAAACCGATAAGCAAAGAACGAAAGTTGAGAACCGACAGCTCGGTGTCTATTTTCAAGATCATATGCTGATTAACGATAAATGGACAATGTTATTGGGTGCGCGTTACGACGATACAAGTAATGAAGTACATAATGTTACCACGGGTGCTCGCACGAAAGTCGATAATGGAGAGTGGACGTTTAGCGTGGGAACGGCTTATATTTCTGATTCTGGCTTCACGCCATATTTTAGTTACTCTCAGTACTTTGAGCCAATTATTCAAGAAGACAGCAATGGTAAGCCAGCGAAGCCGGAAAGCGGTGATCAATTTGAAATCGGTGTAAAATACCAACCGGATTCATTCGATGGCTATTTCAATATTGCAACGTATCGGGCAACAAAAGAAAACTTGGCTCGTATCTACTTGAGTGAATTGACGCAAATAGGAAAAATAGAAAATAACGGCGTTGAGTTTGAAGCTGTAGCCAATGTGACACCTTCTTTAACATTAATCGGAAACATAGCCTATGTTGATGCAGAGATAAAAGAAGACGTCAATAAGACATGGGTTGGCAAAACACCTTCTCAAGTCGCGAATACCGTATCATCAGCTTGGGCACATTATCGTTTCTTTGATGGACCTCTTGATGGCTTTGCTGTTGGCTTAGGTGCGCGCTATACAGGTGAGTCATACGGAGATAATGAAGAGAGACTAAAAGTACCAAGTTACTTTTTAATGGATGCGACGGTCAGCTATCGCATTGGAGATTACAAGCTACAAGTCGCAGCCAAAAATATCACTGATAAAGAGTACATAGCGACATGTGATGGTTTTTGTTGGTATGGCGATCGACAAAATATTATTGCCAGTTTAACTTACGATTGGTGATTTAACGGATAAATAAACACCCCTAGTGTAGGGGTGTTTATTTAGAAATCGGCTTTGCGGACAAAATGTGGGTTTTTGTACTTTTTCTGCGGACCAAACGATGATACGACGAGCTTGTTCCATAACGTTTTGTCAAACTCACCCTTTGGAATCGAAGGGTAGAGGGTTTCCTCTTCTTCTCTTGCAAAGTTCATGTACTGTTTCTTCTTAATTTGATTGTACTTTTTGGCGATCTGGTTATGTTTTCTTACCCACTCCAGTTTGTAATTGTGGAGCACTTTTTCACCTTCTTCCGCACTCATTCGAGATAGGAATAATCGCTTGTACGAGACCTTTCTGTCCAACATTGTGCGCATGACGGTTTGGATATATTTACCGTGGTGCGTGACAGTAATATCTTTTTCGTCAATAGGAGTGACGCACCAGCCTTTAGGTAAAAAGTCTGGTTTCTTAAATTGCTTATTACGCTCCATTAGCGCCTGATGTAAAACTAAATCAGAGGTGCCGCGGAACGTTTTTTGCCATTTACCGATACGAATTTGAATCGAACCAGGCAAGCGATAGATGTTAGTAAACTTATCTTTGTCCATGGACTTGTGTCATGAGATTAATATGCATTATTAGAAAGTGAAAACAGTCTAGTGCAAAGGGCGCCAGACTGAAGTACCGTACGATTTTACAACGACCTTGCGTGATATAGCGAGGGGTTATGTCAATAATAGGTAAGAAATAGAAAATTAGTTCACATTATGAAGAAATTGGAAGCTAATCAGGCTAACTTTTGAAGTTGGGCCGATTATGCCCATGCCTACCAAATAAAAAGAAGGCATGGGTATAAACATCACACCGCTTCTTCGAGTTGCTTGGTTTCTTCTTCAATCTGCTGTAAATGTCGGTTTGCTTGCTGTAACTGATACATTTGGGCATAACGACCATTTTGTTTCAACAGTGTTTTGTGTGTGCCTTTCTCTACTAACTCCCCATGATGAAGAACAATGATTTGGTCCGCATCCAAAATAGTTGAAAGTCGATGAGCGATAACGACTAGTGTCATGTCTTGTCTGAGTACTGCCAAGCTCTTTTGTATTAAAGCTTCTGTTCCTGAGTCAATATTGGCCGTTGCTTCATCTAATATCAATATTTTAGGTTTTACCACAAGCACACGTGCTAACGCTAAGAGCTGTTTTTGTCCAGCAGATAGATTGGTTTCACCTTGACCTAACTGCGTGTCTAGCCCATTAGGATAACGGTGAATTTGCTCTGCCAAACCTACCTTGTCTAACGCATCCCATATTTGAGTATCGTCAACCGCTCGACTAAGAGAGATGTTTTCTCTGACTGAAGCAGGGAGAATGTGCGGATCTTGCTGAACCATTGCCACATCTTTACGAAGGACGTCTTTCCCTAGTGTTTTAAGTGGACGACTATCGATGAGCAGTTCACCACATTGCGTTGGATAAAAGCCCATTAACAGTGACGCTAATGTGCTTTTACCGCTTCCTGTATGCCCGACAAGCGCGATAAAGTCTTGGTGGTTGGCCTTCAACGAAATGTCTTTTAGGACGTCCTGTTTACCATCGTAGCTAAATGTGAGGTCTTTAAGTTCGATAGCACCTGACCTTAATGGTTGATGATCGTCCCCGTAAGTTTGTTCTTTCGCATCAATCAATTCAAAAACACGTTCGCTTGATACTAACGCTTGCTGAAGTAGAGCAAGTTGCTGAGTCATTTCAATTAATGGCTCAGTAACGCGTGCAAGATAACTGATAAACGCATACAGTACCCCCACACCAATCAACTCAATACCGTTAAAGCCAAAGATCGCAACCAAGCAAAGTAACGCGAGGCCAGCGAGCAAGTCCATCAATGGTCTTAGCAGATAGCCGTTTAGCCGAATCACTCGTTTAGATGCCACCAAATGCTCTGCGGTTAGCTCGTTGAACTGTTTATTAAAACGCTCTTCTTGTTGCATTAATTGAATGACACTCATCCCTTGAATGGATTCACTCAGATTCGCATTTATGTCAGTCAATAGGTCGCGCATCCTTCGGTAGCTTTCTGTACTTAGCTGCTTAAACAAGTACATAAAGCCGATGACGATCGGTAGCAATACAAGCACAACAAGTGTGAGTTTCCAGCTCATGAAAAACATAACGCCAAGCATCACCAAAATCATGACCACGTTTTTCACCACGGTCGCGATCAAGAGCTCATAAAATTGCTGTAGAGATTCCGTATCGTTGGTGATTCGCGATACCAATTTTCCAGCAGGAGTGTAATCAAACGCAGATAACGGCTGCTTAATCACGCCAGAAAATACTTGCTTACGAATCGCTTTGATCGTGTTAGCCGCGACAATGCTAAATTGCAATGACTGAAAATACTGGAATGTTGCCGATACGATCTGAAGAGCGATATAACCTACTGCTAGCGAAATCAGAATATTTTGTGAATAGTCACCTTTAGCGATGTGCTCATCAATGAAATATTGAATTAACCAAGGGCCGCCGGCGCTGGCTAACGCTGCAATAAACAGCAAGGCGAGTCCTTTAATCATTGGCTTTGGTTGAGATAATGGGTAAGACATTAACCGTTTAAACGTACTGGTCTGCTTCATTCATTATTCCTCCATCGCCTGTTCTAGTTTTTGGTACTCGAACATTTCGGCGTACCAGCCTTTATGCGCTAATAAAGCGCTATGTTGCCCACGTTCAGTAATGTGTCCGTGATTCAATACAATGATCTCGTCTGCTGCTTCCAATGCGGTGAGGCGGTGCGCAATAACGATTAGGGATTGATCACGGTAGTGCGTTTCCAAATTCTTAAGGATTTGATGTTCGGTTCGGCCATCAACAGCCGAAAGCGCATCATCCAATACCAAGACTTGTGCATTTAGTAACATAGCGCGTGCTATCGCAATTCGTTGTTTTTGTCCTCCAGAGAGAGTAATGCCTTTCTCGCCAACTTCAGTTTGATAGCCTTCAGGAAACTTCTCTATATCATCATGAATACAGGCTAACTTTGCTGCTCTGTAGACTTCTTCCTTTCCCGCGTTAGGGTTGCCTAAGGCAATATTGTCAAAGATAGATTTTGAAAATAGAAACGGGCTTTGATTAACCACGGCAAAGCGGTTGCGCCACTGAGGAAGTAGGGCATCTTTAATCTCAACATCCCCGAATGTAATTGAACCGTTTGTTAGGTCGTGCTGACGCAAAAGCAGCGTTAGCAGGGTTGATTTTCCGCTTCCGACAGGGCCAGCTACTCCCAACATTTTACCGGGTTCAAGTTCGATTTTTATTTCGGCCAAGGCTGGTGGTAAATCACTGGACCAGTGGAAAGCATCGATATCAATTTTTAATGGCAGTGGTTTATCTTCTAATGGTTTATTACCACTGACAATTTCTGGTGTTTCATCAAAGATCTCTTGTAGGCGATTCCATGCTGCGGAGCCTCTCTCTAAAATATTAAATAAGAAAGCGAAGGCCAGCATAGGCCATATCATCAACCCTAAATACATCGTAAAGGCTGTTAGATCACCAAGCGTGATCTCTCCCTTATCGACAAGGTAAGCACCGGCAGAAACACTGAGAAGGAAAGAGAGGCCGATGGTGAGTTGGATAGCTGGATCAAATCTCGCGTCGACTCTAGCGACGGCGATATTTTTCTGACCGGTATCATCGACTACATCTTCAAAGCGCTGTTGTTCTTGATTCTCTAACCCAAAAGCTCGCAACATTCGCACGCCGTTAAGTGACTCTTGCGTCATGTCTGACATGGTAGAAAAGGCTTCCTGAGCAATGCGGAAACGTTGATGCAGTATACGGACAATAAAAAAGATGATGATTGCAAGAAACGGCATTGGAAGAAGTGCCATAACGGTGAGCTTCCAGCTAACTTGCGTTACCATGATGATTAAAACTGCAATACCCGTGATCAAGGAATCGGCTGCCGTTAAAACCCCTTCGCCGGCTGTCATTACGATGTTACGTACATCATTAGTACCACGCGCCATCAGATCACCGGTCTTATAACGTTCGAAAAATCGGGGTGGTTGTGTCGATAAGTGCCTATAGAGACGATTACGTAGAATGGTTCCGAGTTCCCAGCTTGCGCCGAAAAGCCAAATTCGCCATAAGATACGGCATCCATAAATGGCAAAGATCAGTGCAGTGAGTCCCAAGAGCCACAGAATCAGCGTATTTGTATCTAACGTGTTATCTACGACCCCATCAACGATGATACCGACCGCTTTAGGAGGAACAAGTTGTAGAGTTGATATCACAGCGAAAAGCAAAATCGATCCGACATAATGCTTCCACTTTTGTTGGAAATACCAACGTAACTGCCAGAATATTCTCATCACGCCTCCCGCCTTAAATTATTGAATTTGTTATAGAACTATTATTGAGCGAAATGATGAGTTTACAAGCACAAATTATTGGCGGTCGGAAAAACGATAGATTGTTTCGATTACGGGCGTGTGCGGTCGCGAATTACTTGTTTTCTCGCTGCAAGCTAACTATGAAACAACATTATGTGAAATAGTTGTTAATAATGGGTTTTGGGGCCAGTATTCTGCTAAAAGCGATGAAAGCACCAAAAGTGCAACTGTTACTTTCACTCACTAGGGGAACTAGCAGTCGTCAGTTTGTATTTTGTAGCTGACTTGGCCACCTGGAGTTTCTGGGTAGTAAACTTCGACATAACACATATGGTCTGGACCAACAGGTTTGTTTGCAAAGCCGATAAGGAAATAGGGTTCGTCCGGGCTGTCTACCCCGTACCAAGTATTGATAGTGAGTTGAGGGTCGAAACCTGCCAGCTCTTTTGCGGGAATGACATTCTTAATAAATCCAAAGTAACCAATTAGGTCGTTATTGCCGTCATTATCTAGATCAATGTTATATTGTTTGTCGCCATCTACCGTCTCTTGAGATTGAATAACGGCTTTGGTGTACACAAAGTTGTTTGCAGTCATGAGCGCTTCCCTCGCGCCATATAGAACCGCCACTCGAGCATCTTTTTGCAGACCAAGAAATTTAGGAAGGGCAATAACACTAACGACACCAAGGATAATGATGCACACGATGAGTTCAATGAGGGTAAATCCTTGAGAGCGATGCACTGCCGTTTCTCCATGAGTCATGAATAGTTTGGCGGCTATTTTGATATAAAAATGCGCAGGTCAAGTATTAAAAAAGGATGGGAAGGAGTGACCAAGCTTGCAGATCTTAAATATAAAACAAGTTGCTTATTTGTTGCATGCTGGTGGGAGGCGGCTATCGAATAAGGGAAGAGAGTTAAATTCGGGAGGATAAAATACCTCCCGAAATGATCAATTAAGACTCGTTTGCGACGGCTTGACCGCTGCGCTTAAATACAAATCGCCAAATGAATAAGACAACGGCAATATAGGTTAGACCAACACCTAACGCTTGCCAGTGCATGCCGTTATACATTGCGATTGGCATAAGCGAGATGATGAAAATGTCCGTAATTGAGCCTGGAACATAAGCGATAGCATAGTCATCTAACACTTTACTGCGCATTTTGGGGTCGACAATGCGTAATAACGCGATACCCATAGCGACTGTACCTGTTAACCATCCCCAAGAGAAAATGCCTTTCTCAAACCAGTCATCTCCCATGATGCGAGGTGCAACCCAAAAGATAAGCCATAGCGTGAACGCGATACCACCAATTGCGAGCACTACCATTGGCATTAAATACTGCGCTAGAACCGTGATCTTAATCGCTGAGATACCAAAGATGATCAGGTAATCCGTACTAATACCCGCTGCGTGTTTGAATGCGCCGTCACATAGGTAATGAGATGCCTTGGTTTGCTTAGCGATGATTCGAACTAACATACCGCCCAGAAAGCCAGTAACGAAAGTCGGAATTTGTACCTTATCGTGGAAAGAAGATAAGTAGTTGGCTGCTACATAAGAGAAAGCGGTTACCACTACAACCAGCGCCGCGTGAATCGCGAAAGAATCGACTGACAATGATGACATCGTATCTTTCATCACAGGTTCTTGATCGTCAGGTTTCACTAAGCCTTTGCGTTCGTGTTCGTCCATGCTGTCGAATGTCGTAAAGCTACGAATCCAGCCCATTTTCAACGCAAACTGAAGCATTAACATGCCCACTGAGATTGAAATAAAGATCCCAACCGTGGCGAACGTTAAACCAAGTGTAAAACCATCTTCCCAGCCAAGGCCTGTGAAGATTTCACCGACTACAGATGCTGAACCATGACCGCCCATGAATCCCGCGGACATGGTTACGCCAAACCCAGGATTAATCTCAGGCCAAAAGAAGGTGGTAAGTACTAAACCAAACATTGCTGCAAACAGCCATTGCGACACGGATGCAATTTGGTTAAACGCCCACAATGAGCCTGCTCGTTGAGCAACCACTTTTGGTGACGGGACATCTGTTGCTAAACCCAACGCAGAAAAAAGTGCAGCAGTTAAGAGGCTTGCGTTTGCGGTAAAGGTATCTGTCCAAGGTAATACGTTAAGCAGAGCTGGGCCAAAAATAAGACCAAATAACCCAGCCAATACAGCAGATGGAATGTACATGCGTTGTAGTAAAGGCATATGTACACGAATTACTTTTGCTGCAATTAATAGTAAGCCAGCGATGGCTAAGTCAGTCAGCATTAGACCTTTTGGCATTTCTTGTCCTCCAGTAAATGCGTTCAAGGGGCTCATCCTTTTAACCAGCCTTGATGTAATAAATAACTTCCAGCACAAAACCACGAAAATAGTCACTCATGTGACATCGCGTCATGGTTGTTCTAGTCAGCACTCTATTGCGCTGTCGAATTTGTATTAACGGATCTGTTGATCCTTAAATCTATAAAGTGAGTGCAATTGTTGTGAGTGCTCACGAAGTGTTGAGAAATTTGAATAAATTCCTCGATCAAGTTTCTGATAGTTCACTCAGGAAGGGCGTGTATCCTAGTCAGTTTGTCAGCGCAATGCAATTGAGCGTCATCAATATTTAGTGCCTAAAAACTGGGCACTTGTAATTAAATATTTGATAAATAAAAATATTGAACAAGAAAAATAATTTGTCGATATGATAACTTTTTGTGATTTGAAGGGGGATTTTGCCACTTTAAGGAGGGATTTTTTGGAGGAATCGAGAAAGTAGTAATATCAGTAAGAGCTAAAGTAGAGTGATTCGTGCAAATATCATGCGTTATAGGGGGGCCGGAATTTCGCCCCCAGAGCTACAAAGTGCTTGTTTAAATTCGGTTGTCACCAGTACTAAACGCGATAATTTGACTGATTTCGGTCAAGCTTCTTCCACTTTCTTGCTGCCACTGAATAAAGGCTTTATTAGCAGAGTCCAAGGACTTTTTCGTGTCTTTGCCGCCTTCAATGATCTTGCAGTTGCGTAAATAAGCTTCGACATCGTTAGACAGAATAAAAGTGTCCACGCCCATTTGGCGTAAAGTGTAAGGGCCTGTATTTCCACCCAGACGACTACCATGCTTCTTCAAGTAGCCCCATAGATCCGTGATCTTTTCCCGAGGCCATTCAGCAATCATGTTACTGAACGAGCCATATTCGATTCTTGCTTCATTGATCATGCGAGCGTTGGCCGGAATCGACATGACTTTAGTGAGGTGGCGAATGATGCGTTTGTCGGTCGCTTTGGTTTCCCATTGCTCATCAGACAGCATCAATAGCGGCTCGATTTTAAAGCCGAAAAATACCTCTTCGAAGTTCGGCCACTTGTTGCGAACCACACTCCAAGAAATTCCACTTTGGAATACTTTCATCGAAAACGCCGCTAGCCAACGGTCATCAGGAATTGCGGCCAGTTCTTCTTTGCTTAGTGGGTGAGACAAAAGCGCTTCAAGTTGATCTTCACCACCTTTACGCTCGGCAGCGCGCTGATAAATCGCGTCAAATTTTTCGATACTCATAAAAGAAGTTAGTCCTAGTTTATGTCGATATTTGCGAAACATACTACGCTTAAGTGGCTGAATCGTAAATTGATGGAGTGTCACAAATGAAGAAGGTCACATTAACGTTTGTCGGGGAAGGTTCGGAGCGTATCGCGGATAAATTTTATACTTGGCTGGCCGATGGCGGATTAGAAGACAGCTTAATTGAGACTCTATCGGACAGAGAAGTGTCGGTGGTCGGTATTAGCGATATGGATAACGAAACGCGCGATGTAGTGATTACGACAGAAATGAATTAGCGCGTTGTACACGATCAAAACCAAAAGAATGCGATACAACAAAGCCCTTCGTCGGAAGGGCTTTGTACGTCTAACTCGTCTTCTTGTGTAGAGTGGAATTAATGATGAACTAGCGTTAAACCGCTTGGTAAAGCATCACCGAAGACGCGTTTTGATTCGCTTTCTGAAAGCTCTTTCACTTCTTTAACTAGTGATACCCAAGATTCGGGCACTTTACTTTGTTTCAGCTTCGTTAGAACTTGCTCTCGGTAATCGTCAGAAATATCAAACAGGCGGTCACCTGTCTTACGACAAATCATTACGGCTGCGAAAGCGATCATTGGCTCTTTCTGCCAGTTCTGCTCTAACAGCTTAGGCAACCACTGTTCTGCTTGTTCACGAGGAATGACGTTGTGCTGGCTGCCATAAAGTGGTGTGCGAGAAGCCAAACGTCCCATCGCCCACCAGTGCGCTTGTTCAAACTGGTTTTGGTTGATCGCTCTACTCAAGAACCACGTTGCCAAAAGAACTTTATCTTCCACTTCTAGATGCTCTAGAGAGGCTGAAAGACGCACCATGGATTCGTAACCCATGTCTTGTGCCGCTTTGGCGGATTGTGGGTTTTTCATCGCGCCGGGATGCAGATATTTTGCGATGTCTGCCAAAATGGTTTCTTGTTGTTCTTGGCTTAGACCGCCCGCGATACGTCGCCAGAATACCCACCAGTCTGTCCAGCCTTGATGGTTTTTGAACTGAATATTTTGTTGATACAGTCCCCAAACTTGCTCAATACGCCAAGAGTCTGTTGGATCGCCAAAGCCCGGACGCAGTGCAAAGCCCGCCAAACGAAGCCAGTTTTTCTCGTGCTGTTCAGAACGACGGCGACGTTTACGACCTTGTGCAAAGGTATCAAACAGTTGACGTAGGGTAGTAAAATCCCATTCATCGCGCTTGCCAAGTTTCTTCTCAAGATCTTTGGCTAAGGTTTTGATCTCTTTGCTTTCTGCGCTTTTCTTGTTACCGCTGTATAGGCGAGCGATCAGCTCCTTACATTCGTTCAGTTTAGGGTGAAGCTTAACTTGCTCGCTGTCATCGGTTTGCTTGTTACGGACTTCAAATTCGAGTTCCCAACGTTTGTTGTCGTCTTCTGCGCTGACACACTCCATCTTAAGAGTGCCAACTTCTGTTAGTTGACAAGCCAATTGCACTTCGACACGTTCTTTCTGGTTGGCTTGCAGTTCGGCACCTTCACCTTCAAGGGTGGTGATATAAGGCGGCAGAGGAGCAAACAAGTCTGGGTCAACATCAACCATCACGCCATTTTGAATGGCGGTGTTATTGGTTAACGTATCGTGGGTAGAAGTCAGCAGGTTAAAGCGGACTGGCTCTCCAAGAGTGAGCGAGAAACGACGACCGCTTAAACGGATCTCATGGCCTTCTTCTGTTCCTTTTGCAAGCAAACAGAGCGCTTTGCCCATTTTGTTCTTTTCTTGAAGATGCAAGAAGTAAGAACGCGCTGCACCGCCACCAATTTTAAGCTGCGCACCACGACGTGCTTTACCAAACGCAACAGCACCCAGTGCAACAGACCAATCTGGATGTGGGTTATCTAATACCGTAACTGGTGCGCCGCGCCAGTCAGAAAGTAGGGCGGTGACACGTTCAGTCACCAGATCACTGTTAAACACGCCTCCGTTCAACAACACGCCAACTGGAATCGCGTTTTGTTTATCGTCTTCAATGCCAAGAGCGGCACGAGACACTTGCTGGTGCTGAGTTAAGAACTCGGCAACGTGCTTGCTCACCGCTGGGTCAGCAACGTATGGAAGACCAAACTCGACAACGGCGCTGCGGCGTTTGTCTGGTACTTCACTGAAATCAGAAAGCGGGAAGAAGCCATCTAATGCGATTTGGTGCACTTCTTGTTTGCTTAGAGCAATACTCTTTGTGCCCCCAAGTAGCTTAGAGCCGCTACCTAACATGGTGATCTTCACTTCGTCAGGTGCGCTCGCTGAAAGCAGGTTCTCTTTCGCTTTACGTGTTTGCTGAATTAGCTTTGTTAGGCTTGCTGCAGTGAGCTTCTTACTTTGATTGAAGCGGCTTTCTGCAAGGTGTGCTAATGCTAAGTCGAGGTTATCACCACCCAGCATCAAGTGTTCGCCAACGCCAATACGATCAAGGGCTAGCTCATCTTGAGAAGAGAAACTTGCTTCAATCAAGCTCAAGTCGGTGGTACCACCGCCCACATCGCACACAAGAATCAGCGGTAACTCTTTGAGTTCATCAGCTGCGGTTTTCTGATGGCGTGCGTACCAGTCGTAACATACGGCTTGTGGCTCTTCGAGCAGGACGATTTTCTTTAAACCTGCCAACTCAGCGGCTTCAAGCGTGAGCTTACGAGCGGTTTCATCGAACGATGCTGGAACGGTCACAACCACATCTTGGTCTTCTAGCTTGTTGCTAGGATGACGGTAGTTCCATGCTTGACGAATGTGGTTGAGGTAGCTTGCGCTGGCAATGACGGGTGAAACTTTATCCACGTCTTGCGCACCAGCCCAAGGAAGAATGTCTGAGCTACGATCCACTGCTTGGTGCGATAGCCAGCTTTTTGCACTGGATACCTGACGTCCTTCCACCTTCGCGCCTAATTCACGAGCCCATTCACCAACGATGACATTGTTAATGTCGCCAGCAACAGGTTCGTTGTCCCAAGGAAGAGTGAGGTCAGAAGAGGAGATTTGACCTACAGCTGGATGATAGCGGAAAGAGGGCAGAAGTGGTTTACGAACGACTTCGCCCGGACCAATCAGTTGGTCGATGTCAAATAGGGATACTTCGGATTGTTCAAGGTTGTCGGTGATTTCACAGTAGGCCACCACAGTGTTTGTGGTGCCGAGGTCAATACCAACAAGGAAACGAGGAGATGCCATACAAACCAAACCTTCGTGTATTTAAAAACGGCACCCGATTGGATGCCGTTTGACTTCTAATTATTGTTCTTCGTTTGAGTCACTTTTCGCGTCTTCGCGCACATCGAACTCAACATGCCATTTTTGCCCGTTATCAGCGGCAATGGCTTCTAAGTAAAGCGTACCAAGCTCTGTTACGCGAGAAGCTAGGGTAACTGGAACCACTTCACCTTCACGACGACCTTCTGATACAGGCAGCGTTACTTGGATTTCTGGTAGCTCTTCAAGCTCTTCTGGTGCCCAGTAGTCAAGGTGAGTACCTGCTAGGTCGTCACGACGAACGGTTGAGCCGAAGAATTGGAAGTTAACTGGCTGGCCGATGATCAAACCAAACTCTTGGCTTGGTACGTCAACGCTTGAGCCTTCTTCCATACCAAATGGTGCTACACACAGTGCTTCCATTGGAGGTGCCATGCCCGGAATCGCAGGCATCGCACTTTCGATACCCACGTAGTACGCCGAAGCAATACCGCCGCGGATACGAACGCCTTGACCACGACGCACAGAGCCGTAGTAAGCCGCACCGCTAGCAACCGCAAGGTCTAGATCCACACCTGTTAGGCGTTTCGCCATTTCTGCGTCTGCTTCAATTAGCCATTCGTTGATCGTGTCTTCTAGACGAGTGGCTAGAAGTTTTGATTTCAGCACACCACCGTTGAATAGGATTGCTGTTGGCTTGATGAAGTCAGCCGATTGCGCTGCATCCGCGCCAGGCATACCTGGCATGTTTGCAAATGGGTTGAAATCTTGAGCTTGCGCTGATTCACCACCGCTTTGCGCGTGTGCTTGCTTAGACAAGAATGCTGCAATGTGGCGAGTAATACCCGCATCTTGTGCGTAAGGCAGACCCATTTGTGTTAGTGCACCACGGTTACGTTGAACAGGGTGGTCGGTAATCGCAACTTGAGGGAAGAAACCGTCAACTAATGTCTGTTGTACTTCTTCTTGAGTCAGTTCAGTTTTCAGCGTTGCGCCAAGCAGTTTAGAACCGCGGCTTGGTACAACGATTGGCACTGACTGAAGCTCGCTGTCGTTCAATAGCGCTTCTTTAGCATCACGACATGCGTGCGTCATCGCCTGAACTTGCCATGGCTGTAGCTCTTTGCCTTCTTGCGCGAGCTTCATCTTCAAGCGGTACGCAAGTGCAAGGTCCATGTTGTCACCGCCAAGTAGGATGTGTTCACCTACCGCGATACGGTTCAGAGTTAGGTTGCCGTCGTCTTCAGTTACTTCAACCAAAGAAAGGTCAGTTGTACCACCACCGATATCGACCACAAGTACGATGTCGCCAACTTCAACTTCGTCGCGCCATTTGTCGTTGCTGTTATCAATCCAGTTGTAAAGTGCAGCTTGTGGCTCTTCTAGAAGCGTTAGGTGCACAAAACCAACGTTGCGTGCAGCTTCTGCAGTTAGATCACGAGCCGCAGGATCGAAAGAAGCCGGAACCGTAATGGTAACGTCTTGATCGGCAAGGTTGTGATTTGGGTTCGCGTGATTCCAAGCATCTTTTAGGTGCTCTAGGTAAAGCTCTGTCGCGCGAAGAGGGGATACTTTTTCCACTTCTTCAGGGCTACCTGCTGGCAGGAAGGAATCACGACGATTCACACCTGCATGGCAAAGCCAAGATTTCGCACTTGCAACAAGGCGAATCGGTGTTTTTGAACCTAGGTTACGCGCGATAGCACCAACCAGAGCTTTTGGCTCACTCGACCACGGAAGAACGCGTGATTGCGGGTTCATTTCGTGTTCGTGTGGTTGGTATAGGAAAGAGCCTAATTGGCTACGAGTCTCTACCGTACCCGGCGCAGTCAGCTGCGGGATAGGCATTACTTCTACGCGAGCGTCTTCGTCGTGCGTATCAACAAAAGACATGACACAGTGTGTTGTACCTAAGTCGATACCAACACTGAATTTAGGCGTCTGTTGAGTTTCAACAGACGCTTCTTGAGAATGGTTTTCTTGGTTCATATGTTCCATTACAGCTCAACCTCGGCTGGAGCAATCACAGATGCATCGTAGTTTTCAGCCAGTTTAGGCAGGTTCATAGACGTTGCCTTCCAACCTTTGTGAACTAGAGTGCCGTGGAACGGCGCGCTGCCTGTCACGTTACCAGTTAGGCGGATTTCTTGTGGGTTGAAGCCTTCTTCAACCGTAATACGAGTTTCTTCTTCTTCGTTACGAACGTGCGCAAGTGTCACGTAATCGTTCAATACTTTTTGACCGCCAGTGTGAATAACACGAGCCGCAGCGCCTACTTCTTCATCAGAGAACGAAGTTAGGTCTTCTTGTAGGAAGTCGATCAGACGAGCTTCTTGCTGCATGATAGAAAGTAGCTGCATTGCAGAATCAGTAGAAGCTGTTGCGAGTTTCGATTCAACTTCCACCACTTTTTCTACGACTTTCTCAACTTCAACGACTTTTTCTACTTCGACGATCTTCTCAACTGGCTTCTCAACTTCGACGATTTTCTCGACCGGTTTTTCTACGACTTTCTCAACCACTTTTGATTTGCGAGAGACCGCGACTAAAAGAAGCAAAACGCTCGATGCGGTTAGGCCAGCGTGAAGCATATCGAACGTTTGAGGAATTAGGTTCAAATCAATGTTCATGACGTTTTTTCTCTTTCTATTGATTATTGGTGCTCAGTATTGGCTCATATGTGTTCACTAAAACGATCGTCTTTGCGATCTTGCACCAAGTTTAGACATTAAAATGATGACGGATGGTAGCATATTCAAGGCTTAAGGCTGTAATAATTCGTGACTATACCGTACGAACAGCGTGAAAAATCGACGATCGGACTGCCCAGCATAGGTTGTTGCTTGATGTTTGTGCGTTGCTAACGCAGTATTTCAATAGATCCCGAAGTTTAACTTACGGAAGTATCAAAATTACGATATGACACAAAGCACCGCTCACAAGAGCGTTATCAAACGACATTCAGACTCTATTCTAGCTTTTGCAGCGACGTTGTGTGTCACTGCTGGTGTGGTCGGTGCTGCTTATACGATGCAGCAACGGTATACGCAGACGACGTTTGATACTTTAGCTGACCGACAAGCAGAATCACTGAAAGCGAACGTCGAAAATGATTTAAAGTTCATTGGTGCAGGTGCAAACTTTTTTCATTCGATTGAACGCACCTATTGGTCTTCGTTCCCAATGTATGCGGAACAAGTAATCAATAGCTCGCGAAGTCTAATTGGACTTCAATGGATGCAAAAGGTCGAATTCGAAGACCTTGATGAGCATATTTTAAAGACCCGTCAAACATTTCCTGATTTCCAACCGTTTACCGTTCCTAAAGATGGCCCCAAAACCTACGGGTACATTTTTGAACACAAAGAGCCAATTTTTATCGCATCGGATATTTATCCAAGAACACCAGAAAACCTTTCTCTACTAGGTTTCTATTTTTCACGTAAACGCTTCGATCTCATCTTGGATGATATATCCACAAATGGGCGAGCGAATGTCTCGGATAAAGTTCGCTTATTGCAAGATGGGTATGACAAGTCCATTCCTAAAACTGGGCTGCTAGTGTTCCATCCAGTGTTTGACTTCGAGAACCAACATTTATTAGGTGTAGTGACAGGGGTGATTCGAAGTACGGTTTACTTTGAGGATTTGATCACGAAAACCGCGACCGAGCTAGATATGTCGGTGCGCGTAGAAGATTTAGGCTTTGACGCAGCAGATGACCCCGTTCTCTTCCAAAGTTCAAACTGGGACAACATTCGAGGAACGGTTATAAGCCGTACCATTCAACTGCCTAATCGTGAGTGGCGGATTGATTTTAAACTTTCTGATGCCGTCTCTGCTTGGGAGCGTTCTATTTTAGCGGGCACGACATTAGCCGGGTTGGTAATCGCCTTTTTGATTAGTTGGATTGTGAATTTACAGTCACGAGAAAAAGAGCGCTTGGCGGTCATGTTAGAGCTTAAAACCGTCGAATTAAAAAGGATGGCTGAGCGTGACCCTCTAACTCAGTTACTCAATCGCCGAGCGTTTAACGATCACTTGCTTAGCCAGATAAATAAAGGTGTTAGCTTCGCATTGGTTGGTTTTGATATCGACCACTTCAAAGTTATCAATGACAAGCATGGTCATTTAGGGGGAGATGAAGCATTGCAGCATGTGACTAAGCTAGTCAGTGCGAATCTAAAACCTGGAGACCGATTTTATCGTGCTGGTGGTGATGAGTTCTGTATTATTTCTAAAGTCATTGATAAAGAAGCACTGGAAGCTTATCTGGAAAAGTTGCGGAGCATCGTGGCAAGTACGGCTTTTGACTATGGCGATGCTTCAATCATTTGCACGTTAAGTATCGGCGCGGCTGTCCATAAAGATGAAGATCCTGAAAGCTTGTATCACAAAATGGATAATCAACTTTATTTGAGTAAAAAAAACGGTCGTAATAATGTGTCGATTGGCGATTAAATGGGCGCGCAAATTCGAGTTTTACACCGTGTTACGGTAGAATCCCACGCTTTAAAATTTTATGTTAGGAATCAAGACAAACTATGAACCATAACCGTATTGTATGCTTCGATTTAGAAATGTGTTGCTGGAACGAAAATGGTGTCGGCAGCACGGGTGAAATTATCGAAGTTGGGTTGGCTGAAATAGATTTGTCTAGAGGCGAGATAGTCAAGCGAGCTCAATACTACGTAAAACCTGAACATGATGAAGTTTCGCTGTTTTGTGCCGAGCTAACAGGTATTACGCCGCGTAAAATTGAAAAACAAGGACGCCCATTAGAAGAAGTGCTTAAATCCATGGTTAAGAACTTTGGTGGTCGAAACAAGATTTATGCATCATGGGGCCGAGATGACCTCATCCTGCTTGAAGAGTGTAAGCAAAAAGGTATTGAAGCGCCATTTACGGAGTTCATCAACTTAGCGACGCTTTATCGCATTCAAAATCGTCTTAAGGATAAGCGTATTGGTCACCGAGCCGCTCAAGAAGCAAAAGGCATTGATTGGGAAGGGCGCCAACATTCTGGTTATGTGGATGCGTACAATTTAGCTAAGCTCGCTCTGACTATGCTTTAATGGTCCGCTATAGATAGGCAAACTTGTAATCAAATCGTCATTCAACCATTGTCGTTTTGTCATGGAATCTGTTTAGTGTTGAGTTCGTCAAACACATTCATATCTTGACCAGTATTTTAATAACAATGTCGTTGGCTTATCGAAAAAACGCGCGTAATGCGCGTTTTTTTGTGGCTATAGAACTCAATCTTCGCCATCATTTCACGGTAGACTTGAAATAGCTTGCGCGACTTACATGTTTACCTTGTTTCCTTACTGAGATTGCAACTTTGCTCGAATGAACTCACTGTGATCAACGTAGAGTAGTTCTGCTGTTTTGCGGATCACTGCATCTTCTAGTGGATCAATTTCGCCATCGGCATACGCCACTTCCCACATGCTTTTGATTAAGTTGTAGCGTGTTTCTTGAGTCAATTCTCTCAGTTGAGAAGTAAAATCGTACAGAGACGCGGAGTCTTTTATTTTCTGTTGCGCTTGATCTAACAAAGCATTTGATTCTTCTTCATTTAATGACAGAAGCTTCATTAATAATGAACGCTTTGTTTCTTGCTCTTTATCATCGACGTTATGGTCTGCGCCAGATACTTCACACAGCAAACACGCGATAGCCATATTCGGAGAGAGTGTGTTGGTTTGGCTTAAATCAGAGCCTTCAATGAGCTGTTTAAATAATGAGGTAAGAGAGTTAAACATATTGAACACCGAGCTATTGTTTATTTGGTTAACATGGTCATAAATACGGTAGATCTCAAGGTGTGGTATCAAATTTAGCACGCCGTTGACAGTCAAGAGCTTTGCTCATCTACCCAAATCCCTCGTACTTTTAAGTTCAGCCAAAATGACTTGCCTTCAAGAAAGGGCAAGTCATTTTGGGAGCGAGATTTAGCCTTCTGCACGAGTTGGTGGAAAATGTACCTCTTCACCATCGCTCGTTAGAATGCTAATTTGGCTCGGCTTTCCTTCGTCATCAAGACG
This sequence comes from Vibrio sp. J2-3(2022), assembly GCF_021725735.1. NCBI lineage: Bacteria > Pseudomonadati > Pseudomonadota > Gammaproteobacteria > Vibrionales > Vibrionaceae > Vibrio > Vibrio sp. J2-3(2022). The sequence goes on along the minus strand of NZ_JAKKCK010000002.1, from coordinate 295,839 downwards.
CAGCTCACCAATGGCGCTGTGGTTAACTAAGCGATAAAAATTGTGCGAACTTGGTGCGCGTTTGTAGATCTTTAGCCGCTTACGTTTTGTGAACCAGTTTAAAGGCGAACGAGGGCTATATAGAAGCCTATCTAGACCATCACAAATATTGAGCAATTGGGTTGGGAACTGATTTTTAATCCCGCTACAGGTGATTTGATAGATATTCGGACTATTTTTTCGGTAGCGAAGTTTAATGTCGTATGCAAAAGAGTAGTGCACGTCGCCAGAGAGAATAACGAAATTGGTCGGCGTCTTAGTATGTGTAAAAATACTAATAAGCGTATTCGCACTTCCGGGGTGCGCCATCCAGTTTTCAGCATCGACCATCAATGGTTTACCAAGCATCGTCACTACTCGCTGCAGTGCTTCGATAAACTTCACTCCGAACATTGGCGCGGCAGAAACAATGATAACTTTGTCTTGATGAACAAGTTCTTGGTGGAACTCAATCATTGCTTCCCAGTCCATTAACCCAGAGGGCTTGTTCATTTTAGACTCAGAACGCCAGCGTCTGGTTCGCGTATCTAGCACGACAACTTTTGGCGTCGTCGGAATGGTGTAATGCCAATTCTCAAAGCGATACAAATATTGAATAAATGCATCTTGAGTTTGTGAGGAACCCTCGTTGAAAAAGCGTTGAGCGATACTCATAAACTCATCATTGAATTTTTCTGGCGCGTTTCCCCACCCTTGGCAGAGCCAGTAGGCAATCAGGCTGTTCCCGATAATACGTTTCGCAAAGACGTTGCTGTACGCGGCTTGTTCCCAGCCTATGGTAAGGTTCCAATCGTCGGTGACATCGTGATCATCAAAGATCATGTAGGTTGGAATGTGAGCGAGTAAGCGTTGAACCTTGTCCAGACCTGCGACGAATTTATCAATTTGAACTTTTTCTTCGCGCCATTGCTGTTGCCATTTGGGTTCGAGAGTTGCTCCGCCGACAGTAAACTCATTTTCTAATAAGCGATCTGTCCGAATAAGCTTCCATAAGGTCGGAGACCAAACCAATAAGTACATTGCAAAGCATTCGGCAAAGCTTATTAGATGGTTTTCACACTCTTTGGCGCTGAATATTGGCGTCCCTCTGTGCGGGAAAAACGTACTCAGTAAACTGCCATCATTCACATAATGAGGCAACAATTTGTCCCGACCATAATAACAAGCTGAGTGCTGGTAGAGGGCATTGGTATTTTTTATCGGCGCTTGCTCGAATTCTTCGCCCGGTAAACCGAGTAGGGCAATGACTTGTTCGATGGCGTCCAGAGTAGGGCCTGCAACATGGTCTGCGTAGATTTGGTCACCACTCATGATGAGCATATCTGGTCTTTCTTCGATGGTTTGAGATGCGATTTTATGATCCGCAGCGACCAATGTATCTTTACTGAAGTGGTGGGGATTCCGGCACGAGCCATGCAGAACATAATCTGCTTTTTCGCTGATTAGGAACTCAACGCCCAAATTTGGACAGTTATCTCGTTCATAAGTCAGATGAGGAAGCAGTTCCGTTACTGAGCCGTGTTGCGTTTGTATTTGATAGCGTAACGTTTGATGGGTCGGAAACTCGCCCTTTAATTGCAACAAACAGCACCACGCATTGAGACCGATTTGAAGCTGTTCTTTTTGCTCACTTAAGGGGGCTTGATGAATGACGGAGGCGTTTTCATCCGTAATTTGCACCATACCCTCCAAGCGTTGGGTGGTGACTAGCCAAATATTGATTTCAGTTGCGGTCACTTTGCGCAAAATCGGACCTGCAACGATAAGAGGAAGTGAAGATGTTTCAGTCGTGTTCATCAATGCTGGCAAAACGGCTCCTTATGTGTCAGCTTCTTCTTCTAATATTTCGATAACTTGTGAACTGCTAAGTTCATGTCCCATAAGGAATAAACCTAGCATGGCATCGGCTTTTGACGCGTTATCACTGTCTTCATCCAAAATCTGCTGAAGTCGCGTTCTGATTAGATCTATTTCGTGCTCGACGAAGCCGCGTCCCTCTTCGTCTCCCTGACCATCTTCTGGAGCATTATCAAAGTGCAAAAATAACATGTCACCATCAAGTTGAGTCCCTATCAACCTTTCAGGCAGCCATGCTTCTCCCATCACAATGTCTGGGTCCGTGTCTGCGGGTATATGATTCAAGGTAGAGATAAGTTCTGATGCTTTCACTTTTTACTTCATTATGTTTGATTTGGAACTAAGCTAGAGTTTTAAGAGCTTGTTACGATAGTAAAAATATTCACAAATAAGCTCATCTAGTCGTGCAATATTAATATAATCTTGGGACTCAAACTGTCACGAGGATGACAACATTTGTCATTGTAACGGCTATCATCAGAAGAACATAAGCTTTAAATGGCAAATCATTGATGTTTGCCTGCTTCTCAACCAACATTTTTCGAACTCATGAAGAGATTAATTCTAACAACACTCACTTTGCCTTTAGCTGCGATGGCTTCTTCTGCGTATGGTGTAGAAGAGCAAACGTGGGGAATTGCAGCGATGTATCGCACTGCATCGATCCCGTTTTATACCGCCGATAATGACTCGACGGTGAGTACATTTGTACCAATGATGTTCTTTGAAAACGAGCATTTGTATATCAATGGCATTGAAGGCGGCGTTTTTCTGTATGACGAGAGTGATTCTGATTGGCGCGCGAGTGCGATCATGCGATTGAGATTTGTTGATATTCCCATGTCGCTACAAAATGCCAATGAAGGGGACAGAGTCGACTTTGGTGGTCAAGTTCGTTATAGCATTAACGACAACTGGCGCGCAGAAGTAGAACTAATGACGGACGATGAACTCCAGTTTCACTCTAATTATCGCCTTGCCGCTAATTATGCGTTTGGTGATTGGGAGTTAGAGCCATCTATCACGATTCGATACAAAGACGCTGACTTCAACAGTGAATATTATGCGTTTAAAGATGTTACTGGGGAAAGAATTGGAGCAGGACTTGATGCCAACCTCGGCATCAAAGCGCGTTATCATGTGACTTCCAACTTGTATTTATTGGGGGAGACGAGTGTCACTCGCTTAGATGATAATGCCTACAACAGCCTGCTTGTAGAGGACCGATATCAAGGTGAAGTGTTTGTCGGTTTTGGCTTTTTCAACGATAAAGGCAAAGCTCCGAAATCAACACTGAGCAATAAACCATACCTACGTATCGCGCATGGTTGGGCAACGCCTTCAAATATTGGTGAAATATTTAGCTTTGAGAGAGAAAAAGACCCATACGACAATCAACTTACTTCATTGTTTTATGGGCACCCGCTAACGGACGAGTTGTTTGGTTTTCCTCTTGATATTTATTTAACGCCAGGTTTGGTTCATCACTGGTCGTCCAGTGTTCAGTCCGCGAGCACAGAATACGTGATGGCGATTAAGGCTTATTATACCGTTAATTGGCCAACGACTTGGCGATTTGGTGTTGCGGAAGGTATGTCATACGTCGACAACATTACCTACATCGAAGGAACCGAAATGGAAGACAAGGGTTATACACCAAGTAAGCTACTGAACTACTTAGACTTCTCGTTTGATGTAAATATAGGTGACTTATTCAACCAAAAAAACTGGGAAAATATGTGGGTGGGTTATTCATTGCATCACCGCTCAGCAATTTTCGAAAGTGCGTCCCAGTTTGGGCGCATTAAAGGCGGGAGCAACTACAATACCATTTACTTCCAGTTCGAGTTTTAGAGCATCGTAAGATGCATATAGGTCGGATTTGCAACTGACTTCTTTATCGCCCATTATGAGTAATGATGAATAATACAATGCTGCTTTCAACGCGAACCTTCGTGTATCGTGCCAAAGTTAAGGCTGTTTGTGATGCATCTGATGAATCGGATGGCATGAGCACCATGAGTATCGACTCCTCATTCAATATTCAAATTGAGGCGATAAACTGTACCAACGATGAATTTGCCAAGCGCTTTTTTGTCGTCCACGGGGAAGGACATTTAGAGAGTGATGAATGGTTAGTGTTGTACGTCAATTCTCTTGAGGTTGACGTTGGAGACGATCTCGAAATTCCGAGTGATGTCGCGTTTGATGCGATGATTGAGAATATGATAAACGAAGCTGAGCAGTCTTTGGAAAAGCTCTATCACGAAGCGCTACACAACTTAGAGAAAGTGAATCGCTCTGGGAGAAATAAGATAACTTCTAAACACTATTAGGGTATTTTGATCGACAAGGGATTGGCGCGAACCAATCCCTTGTTATTTGTATTCTACTTGTTCTTGAACTTAGGCTAATTTACGCTATCGCTGCAAGTTGGCTCTGCGCTTCAGAAATGCCTTTCGCAGCGAAATCTTCACCCATGTTTAGCGCTTCCGCATAAACAAATTCCACATCAGTGATACCAACGAAAGCTAGCACGGTACGCAGGTATGGTGTGACGTTGTCAGTTGGTGAATCTTTATGGATACCACCGCGAGTCGTGATGACAATCGCTTTCTTACCTTCGATCAGGCCTTGAACGCCGTTTTCAGTGTATTTGAATGTCACGCCAGCACGAGCAATCAAATCAATCCAGTTTTTAAGCTGAGTTGGAATTGTAAAGTTATACATTGGTGCGGCAATAACCAAAGTGTCTGCGGCTTTTACTTCTTCAATAAGGGTATCCGACAGTTCGACAACCGCTTGTTGTTCTTGTGAAAGATCTTCCGTTGCGCGAAGTGCAGTGGCAACGGCGAAGTCCAAAACTGGTAATGGGTTGGCAGCCAAATCACGAACAGTTAGCTTGTCTTGGTCCACATTTTTGATGAAGTCTTCAATCAGTTTGTTTGATTGAGAGTAGTCGCCAAGGATGCTTGATTTTAGAGCTAGTACACGAGACATAATGGTTATTCCTTAAATAAGTGCTTTTGACTATGGGAGCCATTATAAGCGAGGCACGTTGGTTAAAAAGTATAGGGATTCGCTGAACATGTTCGAAAAATTTGAATGTGGTTTCGGTTATCTTGTTGCAGATCTTGTGTGATACAATCCGCGCAGTTTTTGTAATGAAAAGAATAGGAAACGCTTTGACTTCGTCACAGCCCCCAAAAAAGAATCCCGCTGAAGAGCAAGCGACACCGTCAAATGGTGTGCAAAAGGCGACAGCGAAACAAGATAAAGCACCTCAGGCTCAAGTGAATAGCGCGGCGTCTCTACGCAAAGCGTTAAGCCAGTGCATGATGCGTGACCGCTTCCGTTTAAGTAAACGCATTTCTGGTGCGAGCAAAATTAAGAAAGACGCAGCACGTAATGCTGTGTTTGATGAAATTGCACTCGACATTGCCAAATCAATGATGGTTGCGGAACAACGCAGCAACTACAAACCAACGATTGAATACCCAGAAATTCTGCCCGTCAGCCAAAAGCGTGACGACATCGCTAAAGCGATTGAAGAAAACCAAGTGGTTATCGTCGCGGGTGAAACCGGTTCAGGTAAAACCACTCAGTTGCCAAAGATCTGTGCAGAACTTGGTCGTGGCAAATTCGGTTTGATTGGTCATACTCAGCCTCGTCGTCTTGCGGCGCGCTCGGTTGCGAACCGTATTGCTGAAGAGATGGAAACCAAGCTTGGTGAGTTTGTTGGTTACAAGGTTCGATTCAACGATCAGATCTCTGAAAATACCCAAATCAAATTGATGACGGACGGTATCTTGTTGGCTGAAATTCAGCATGACCGTTTCTTGAATCAATACGACACCATTATTATCGATGAAGCGCACGAGCGCAGCCTTAACATCGATTTCATCTTGGGTTACTTGAAAGAGTTGCTACCACGCCGTCCTGATTTGAAAGTAATTATCACGTCGGCAACCATCGACCCAGAGCGTTTTTCAAAACACTTCAACAATGCACCAATTATTGAAGTGTCAGGTCGTACTTACCCAGTAGAAACCCGTTACCGCCCACTAAGCGGTGATGACGACAATGATCGTGACCAACTTGAAGGCATCTTCGAAGCGGTAGACGAATTGTGCGATGAAGGTTTAGGTGACATCCTGATCTTCATGAACGGTGAGCGTGAAATTCGTGATACCGCAGATGCATTGTCCAAACGTAATCTGAAGAGCACGGAAATTGTGCCGCTTTACGCGCGTTTGTCGGCGGGCGAGCAGAACAAGATTTTCCAACCTCATGCTGGTCGCCGAATTGTACTGGCAACCAACGTGGCAGAAACCTCGCTAACCGTTCCGGGCATCAAGTATGTTATCGACCCGGGCACGGCGCGCATAAGCCGCTACAGTTACCGAACTAAGGTTCAGCGTCTTCCAATTGAGCCGGTTTCTCAGGCGAGTGCGAACCAACGTAAAGGTCGTTGTGGTCGTGTGGAAGAGGGTATCTGTATCCGTCTGTACTCAGAGGAAGATTTTGAGTCGCGCCCAGAGTTTACCGATCCCGAGATCCTGCGTACCAACCTAGCATCAGTTATCTTACAGATGACGGCACTTGGCTTGGGCGACATTCAAGCTTTCCCATTTGTGGAAGCACCAGATAAACGTAATATCCAAGACGGCGTACGTTTGCTGGAAGAGCTTGGTGCGATTAACTCTGAGGTAAAAGACCCGAAAAAACGCTTGACTTCCATCGGTCGCCAATTAGCTCGTTTGCCAATCGACCCACGCTTGGCGCGTATGGTTTTGGAAGCGCCAAAATATGGTGCGCTTAAAGAAGTGATGATCATTGCAGCGGCCTTGTCGATTCAAGATCCACGCGAGCGTCCTTCAGACAAACAACAATCATCAGATGATAAGCACCGTCGTTTCTTCCATGAAGAGTCGGACTTCCTGACGTTTGTGAATTTGTGGGAATACATCCAAAAGCAGCAAAAAGCGTTGTCTAGCAACCAGTTCCGCAAGCAGTGTAAGCAAGATTATTTGAACTACTTGCGCGTTCGCGAGTGGCAAGACGTGTACTTCCAAATTCATCAGTCGATGCGTGAAATGGAATTCAAACTTAACGATGAGCCTGCGTCGTACCATGGTGTACACAGTGCGATCTTGGTTGGTTTGCTGTCGCACATCGGTATGAAAGACCAAGAAAAGAATGAATATCAAGGCGCGCGCAACGCTCGTTTCCACATCTTCCCTGCATCGGGTCTATTTAAGAAACAACCTAAGTGGATAATGTCAGCCGAGTTGGTGGAAACCTCGAAACTTTGGGGCCGTATCATTGCCAAGATTCAGCCGGAATGGATTGAGCCATTAGCCAAACACCTTATCAAGCGCAGTTACAGCGAACCGCATTGGTCGAAGAAACGTGCGGCGGTGATGGCGCACGAAAAAGTCATGCTTTACGGCGTGCCAATCGTACCGAAACGTTTGGTGAACTACGGCAGTATCGATTCGACCGTTAGCCGAGAAATCTTTATTCGTAGTGCATTGGTTGAAGGTGAGTGGGAAACCAAACACGCGTTCTTTAAACAAAACCGTAAGCTTCTGCAAGAAGTGGAAGAGCTTGAACACAAATCTCGTCGTCGTGACATCTTGGTGGATGATGATGAGCTGTTTGATTTCTATGACCAACGTGTTGGTACCGAAGTAGTGTCTGGTAAACATTTCGATACGTGGTGGAAAAAAGCATCGAAAGAAGATCCTGAACTGCTGAACTTTGAAAAAGAGATGCTGTTCAAGGGCGATGCTAGCCATGTGACCGATTTGGATTACCCGAACTTCTGGCATCAAAATGGTTTGAAGCTCAAGTTGAGTTACCAATTTGAACCGGGCGATGATAGTGACGGTGTCACAGTGCATTTGCCGTTGCCGATTTTAAACCAAGTTGAGCCAGCGGGCTTTGACTGGCAGATCCCTGGTCTGCGTCATGAGCTTATTGTTAGTTTGATTAAATCGCTGCCGAAGACGATTCGTAAGAACTTTGTGCCTGCGCCGAACTATGCAGATGCATTCTTAGCACGTGTAACACCAATGGAAGCACCGCTGCTAGACTCGCTAGAAAAAGAACTGCGCCGTATGACGGGTGTAGAAGTATTGCGTGAAGACTGGAACTTGGAACAGGTGCCTGAGCACTTGAAAGTCACGTTCCGAGCGGTTGATCATCGAAATCGCAAACTGAAGGAACATAAAGACCTTCACGAATTGAAAGAGAGCTTGAAAGACAAAGTTCAAGAAACGCTTTCCAAAGTGGCAGATGACGATATTGAACAGCAAGGTCTGCATACGTGGAGCTTCGGTGAATTGCCGAAAGTGTATCAACAAAAACGTGGTGGCTACGATGTAAAAGCGTATCCAGCACTTGTTGATAGCAAAGACAGCGTTGAAATCAAACTCTACGAAACGGAGTACGAGCAGATAACGGCAATGCGTGCTGGTCAGCGTCGTTTGATTTTGTTGAATGTGCCGTCTCCAATTAAATATTTGCACGCTAACTTACCGAACAAATCGAAGTTGGGTTTGTATTTTAACCCTTACGGCAAAGTGCTTGATCTGATTGATGACTGTATCGCCTGTGGTGTCGATAAGCTTATCGAAGAGCAGGGGGGCTTAGTTTGGGAGCCCGAGAAGTTCGAAGCGTTGAAAGAACACGTTCGTGCTGAACTGGGTGATACCGTTGTAGAGATCGCTCAACAGGTTGAGACTATTCTGACAACGGCGTTCAGCATCAATAAGAAGCTCAAAGGCAAAATCGACTTCACAATGGCGTTTGCTCTGTCGGATATCAAAGCACAAATTGAAGGCTTGATCTTCAAAGGTTTTGCGACGGAATGCGGCTGGAAACGCTTGCCGGATATTCTTCGCTACATGCGTGCGATAGAGCGTCGTATGGAGAAGTTGCCAATCGATCCAAACAAAGATCGTTTACACATGCTGAAGATTGAATCTGTGACTCAAGACTATAAAGAGTTGCTGAACAAGATCCCGAAAGGTGTGGCCATTCCTGAAAACGTAAAGGAAGTGCGTTGGATGATTGAAGAGCTTCGCGTGAGTTACTTTGCTCAACAATTAGGCACTCCTTATCCTGTTTCTGATAAACGAGTCAAAAACGCGATTGATGCTTGCTAATCAACCAGTAAAATAGCGTCAGATTTGTAATTATCGCGTATGAGGTTACTGGTACACTAATTGCTAGTAACTCAATAAGCGTTATTTTTTAGTTCTGGGAGGCAATGGTTCGCCTCCCTTTATTTGTAGTACCAACGACTGAGTTATGCAGACGTGGGAATAATAAAGAGTAAAGGTAGATGATGAAAAAAACTCTATTAGCAGTGGCGCTACTTGGCGCATCTTCTGCGGCAATGGCAGATTCTTGGATTTACGGTGGTGCAACAGTAGGTCAGTCTGACTACAAAGGTGAGACGGATACATCATACTCTGTTCACGTTGGTACAGGCATCCTACCTATCATTGGTATTGAAGCTGGTGTAACGCAACACGGTGAATTTAACGTAAATGGTCAAGACACTAAGCTAACGTCTTACTACGCAGCACTTAAGCCAAGCATCGACTTTGGTCCACTGCATGTGTATGCAAAAGGTGGTTTCCACCAGTGGGACAAAGAAGTGAAAGGCGGTAAAGACGATGACGATTTGGATCTAATGTACGGTGTAGGTGCTGAGTACTTCATTTTTGGCCCGATGTCTGTTGGTGCTAGCTACATGAACTACACGGCGGGTAAAGACGATATCGGCACGTTCTCTGTTAACGCAACACTGCATTTCCTATAAGCGTCTAGCTTTCTAACACCCATATGAAAAACACCGACATAAAGTCGGTGTTTTTTGTCTGGAAGTCACAAAACAAAAGTTGAACATAAATTATTCACTTTTGGATCTTAAAATGCTCATGCTTTCCAATATATAGTGGCGATTAAATGCGCATGTTTGCGTAATGTTTCGCTTAGGAATCGCTCAGGAAGGGATAGTATGAAAAAAACACTCTCGTTATTAACTCTAACGTTGTGCTCCACATCAGCAATGGCTGACTCATGGATTTACGCTGGCGGTCAAATCGGTCAATCTGATATCGATAGCGAAAACGATACAACCTACGGTATTCATGTAGGTACTGGTATTTTGCCATTCATTGGCATTGAAGCAGGTTACTTTGACCACGGCAAGGTGGATTTATCACTGAGTGGCAGCAGGGGTAGTGCTGATTTTGATTCATTCTATTTAGCAGCGAAACCAAGCATCGACTTTGGGCCGCTTCATGTCTATGCCAAAGGTGGCATCAATGCATTCAATGTTGATTATGACGGCGGACTGAGAAATTTAGATAAAGATGATGGTGTCTCCTACATGTATGGTGTCGGTGCCGAATACTTCTTGCTCGATAATGTTTCTATTGGGGCAAGCTATCAAGCGTTTGGCGTGGATATTGACAGCGATAGTGACACCGTGAGCAGTGTGACGGGGAATATTACCTTCCATTTCCTATAATACTCAATCTATATGAAAACTTTACTGACATGGTTTCATCGCTAGCTTTGAAACCAAGTCAGTGTTACTTATCTCAATTTACGCGTCCATCAATGATAAAGCCACAGAGCGCAAGTATTTCCAGTGCTTTTCGAACGATCAAATTACGATAAAATCAATCGTTAGACCTCATAATTTTTGTGTTGATATTACTTTGTTCTCATCTGCCTTTAACTGAGCCAAAAATGCAATAAATGGCGATTTTTTGCAAAAATATGTGATTACTGCTAAACTTCGCCCCGCTTTAAAACTTTAGAGTTCAAATTAATGGAGGGCGGTATTGGAGTTCTTCTCACCTGAGGGGCGTTTCAAATTCACGTTAAATTTGTATTTATGGATAATGCATTTAAAAAATATAGTATCGACACAACAGACTATCAGGTTGGACAGGACAACGTTCAAAAGTGGGGATTCGACATACATAACCCCGTTTTTGGCATCAGTGCGGGTCTCGTTGTTTTTTGTCTAATTTCACTTCTTCTTGTTGAGCCAACCACTGCTCGTGATGTATTAAACGGTCTGAAAAACGGAATTATAGAACAGTTTGATGCGTTCTTTATGTGGTCGACAAACTTCTTCTTATTATTCGCTGTTGCTCTTCTTTTTTCTCCGCTGGGTAAAATCCGCTTAGGTGGCAAAGAAGCAACGCCGGATCACTCAACCGTTTCTTGGTTGTCGATGCTCTTTGCAGCTGGTATGGGTATTGGCCTTCTGTTCTGGAGTGTGGCGGAGCCGACTGCGTACTTCACTGATTGGTGGGGAATGCCACTGAACGCAGTGCCATACACCGAAGAAGCGAAATCTCTCGCGATGGGTGCAACCATGTTCCACTGGGGTGTGCATGGTTGGAGTATTTACGCACTCGTTGCACTAGCACTTGCGTTTTTTGCTTTTAACAAAGGTTTACCGCTTTCATTGCGCGCGGCGTTTTATCCAATTTTTGGTGACCGAGCATGGGGTTGGTTAGGACATGTTATCGACATTCTTGCCGTTTTATCCACGCTGTTTGGTCTTGCAACGTCGCTGGGTCTCGGTGCTCAGCAGGCGACCAGTGGTATTAACCATGTCTTTGGTCTAGAAGGCGGCATTGGTACACAAATGATTGTGATCACCTTTGTTACCTTTATCGCGGTGCTATCAGTAATTCGTGGTATTGATGGTGGTGTTAAGCTACTGAGTAACGTCAATATGGTGGTTGCGTTTGCCCTGCTTATTTTCATTACCTTTATCACGTTTGATACGGCGTGGGGTTCGCTACGCGACACAACAATGGCTTACATTGAAAATATTATTCCGTTGAGCAACCCCCACGGTCGTGAAGATGAAACTTGGATGCACGGCTGGACGGTATTCTACTGGGCTTGGTGGGTATCTTGGTCACCGTTTGTTGGTATGTTTATCGCGCGTGTGTCTAAAGGTCGTACGGTTCGAGAATTCCTGTTCGCAGTGATCGTTATTCCTACTGTCGTTACCTTGATTTGGATGTCTGTATTCGGTGGTATCGCGCTTGACCAAGTGGTGAATAAAGTGGGGGAGCTAGGTGCAAATGGTCTAACTGATATTTCACTGACTCTGTTCCATGTTTACGATGCGCTACCGTATAGCTCAGTGATTTCAATGCTTTCTATCGTGCTGATTCTGGTGTTCTTTATTACATCATCAGACTCTGGCTCACTGGTTATCGATAGTATCACTGCGGGCGGTAAGATTGATGCACCAATTCCACAGCGTATTTTCTGGGCTTGTATTGAAGGTGCAATTGCAGCCGTTATGCTTTGGGTTGGTGGCAAAGAAGCCTTGCAAGCATTGCAGTCAGGCGTGGTTGCAACGGGATTACCGTTTACCTTTGTTCTGTTGTTGATGTGTGTAAGCTTGGTTAAAGGGTTAAGAACCGAACTGTCAGCTTACAAATAAACACTATCCACTATTGAATTTAAATGCCGAGCCTAATGCGCTCGGCATTTTTTATTTCTACTTTTCTTTTTCAATAATTCCGTTACAGTTTGGGCTTATTCCCACCTCATTTAACAGCATTATGTCACTGGCTAAACTCATTCTTATTCGTGGACTTCCAGGTTCAGGTAAAACAACCTTAGCAAAGCAATTGGCGATAGAGCTTGGTGCTAAGCATTTTGAAGCTGACATGTATTTTGAAAATGATGAAGGTGATTATCACTTTAATCCAACTGAGTTACCCCAAGCGCATGAATGGTGTTTTCAGCAAACTCGAAAGTGGTTGAACAAAGGGAAAGTCGTGATTGTGAGTAATACGTTTGTTCGTCACTGGGAGATGAAGCGTTACTTGGACTATTGCGTGAAGAAGCGCATTGAGGTGGAAGTTAAGGTGTGTCGCGGAGCGTATCAAAGCATTCATGATGTGCCACCAGCGACCATCGAAAAGATGCGACGCCAGTGGCAAGAGTGACCGTTACGAGAATCGAGAAACTACTGGCCTCGTCCATCAATCATCACAACGAATGTTTTACTCATGATTGAAAGGTCCATTGAAATCCAAGAGTAGAACGAACCTAAGCTTAGTGCGTAACTGTGGTCAAAACCAACTTTACGTCTTACATCTTCAATGCATGCATCATAGCCTTGGTTTACTTGCGCTAGGCCTGTAATTCCTGGTAATACGCCATATGTGCGTTCTACAAAATAAGGGATTTCATCTTCCAACTTTTGGTAGAAAGCAGGGCGCTCTGGACGTGGCCCGATCATGGACATTTCACCTCTCAACACATTAAACAGCTGTGGTAACTCATCTAAACGCGTCTTACGTAAAAAACGTCCTACTGGTGTGATTCGAGGATCATTTTCGGTTGCCCAAACTGCACCGGAGCGTTGCTCCGCATCAATATACATGGTGCGAAACTTCATGATTTGAAAAAGATCCATTTTTTCTGGTGTACAGCGCCCAACACGCAGTTGACGATAGATCACTGGGCCTTTTGATGTGATTTTTATAGCTAGCGCGATAAATGGGAATAGTGGTGCAGTGACGAGCAAAATAAACATTGCAACCAGTACATCAAACGTTCTTTTCGCGTGGCATACATTTGAATCGTAGCGTGAGTTTTTCATGATGCTTTCCTTATTGGTTGACGCGTTTCCAACGTCCATTTTCCATTCCTAGCAAATACTTCATACCGCCGATGAAATTGGCGAGATGACCAATGACGATGTAGCTAATCAGTTTAAAAGGTTTGACTGTGTTAAGTGCAGGCACCAAGTAAGTGACAAGTGCGATACCATAAACACAGGCTTGAGCGAGCAGCATTACTTGAAAAAGCGGGTTGTGTGCCAGTAGTAGTGAACAAACCAAGCAAACAATCATCAAATAGGGTGTTGCTAAGCGCAGAACCTTTCCCGATAGAAATGCAAAGGCAGTGCCACGATAGCGAGGTAGCAGTAATTTCTTTAATTGCATGAGCTGCTGCATGTTACCCGCTGAAATTCTTAGGCGTCGCTTGAAGTCTGCGTCGTCTGAGCTTTGTTCGAGTTCAAGAGCTAGCATGTTAGGTTCGTAGATAGCGTTATAGCCTCGCAAAACGATTCTCATAGGGAGAATAAAATCGTCATTGATGGTGCTGACTTCAAGTGGTTCAAATAGGTGGGTTCTGAATGTATAAAACGCACCGTGAGAACCAATCGTTGAACCCAGCAAGGATTCTTGGTGCTTCACTCGAGACTGGTATTGCCAGTACGCTGCTTCACCTTGGTTATCGGTACTCATTATTTGATATGTCGCGTTAACCACTCCAACCTTCTCATTTTGATAATGCTGACTAGCTAGCAACAGAGAATCGCAAGAAATCAATGCCGATGTATCACTCAGTGCGGTAATGTCCGAGCTAACATGACGCATTTCTTCGTTGAGTAGGGCAACTTTACCGCGATTGACTTGGTGGTCATTAATGATGAACAGTGTATCGGAGCAGATTGCTTCTTGAATCGTCGCTTGAGCAATCTCGGCTGTGTTATCTGTGCAGCCATCACATGCGATCACCACTTTCAATTTATCTCTTGGGTAATCTAAGCTCGCAAGGTTGCGGATCTTTTCTGCTATCCACTGTTCTTCATTGTAGGCGGGCACGATGACAGTAACAGATGGTAACTGACTGTCTGTTTGAGAGGCTTTGTAAGCCCGCTCTACAAATGGTGCTGTGGTTTTTTGCTGTTTTAAAGGAAGCCATTTAAGTAGCAATGGATAACCAACATGATGATAGACAATCAAAAATGCGGATAAACCAAAACCTGTAATCCAAAGTAAATCATTCATAGCTAGCCTCCTTGGCCAAACGTGAGTAGCGACTCACCATGTCTCTGATATCAAAATGTTTGAGAATAAAAGTTCGAGGAGAACCATGGGTTGATTTCAATTGCTGCGACAAAGCTTCCGCCAAAGAGAACACTCGGTTGGCTTCAACCAATGTGCTGTTAATCGGGCAGAGCGTCTCTTTCACGCCACCAACATCGGTTGCGACACAAGGAATGTCACATGCTTGAGCTTCTAGTGTTGAGAGGGGGAAACCCTCTTGAAGCGACGGTAAACAAAATAAATCGAGGCTTTGGTAAAAACTGGGCATATCGTCGACCAAGCCTAAAAAGGTAACGCGATCCTCAAGTTTTAACGTTCTAACTTGTGCTTCCAATTGAGCTCGCTGAGAACCATCTCCAGCAATGGCTAGGTGTGTGTTTGGCGTAAGATGAGAGAAGGCTTCGATAAGCACTTTATGGCCTTTAACAGCTTCTAAACGTCCAGCTACTCCAATTACGGTTTTGTTGGCTGGAAGCCCAAACAAGTTTCTCTTGGTTGCTTGATTACCGCTTTGAAATTTCTGGCAATCGATTCCATTATGTATGGTGCAGACTTTGCGGTAATTCAGTTTTGTCTGGATTTGTTCGGCGACAAAGTTCGCATCGGCAACCACATGTGGACGAATCATTTTTAGCAGTAGGGACTGCAGTCGAGCTGACTTTCTGTTATTCAGATGCCAGGCATCGTGCTCAGTATGGATAATTACTGGCACCTGCGCTAAGCGTGCCGCAATCCCACCATATAATAGTGGACCGATATGGTGAGTGTGGACCACATCAGGCTTAAGTCCTTTGAGCATGGAAGTCAGCGTACTGATGGTTGTCCCGCTGAATCCAGGTTTCTTATTGAGAAAGTGCAGTTGGCCTTGGTAGGCCGAGAGTTTTGACCAGCATTGCAGTGCTTGCGCTTTGCTTCCCTCTAAACTTACGACAAACACGGAATGATTCGGTTGCGCAAAACGAAGCATCTCTAATACGAGCGTTTCCAAACCGCCAGGAGCTAAGTGCTGCACGACGTGTAATATCACTTTTTTATTGCGTTGAGTGCTATTTTGTTTTTGTCTGAATTCCATTCTCAAACCCTCGTTGAGTTCTTTGTTTCTTTAGGAATTGCAGACTGCGTGCCAATAAATTAAGTGTTTAAAAACATGAGGTTAATGGCAATGCATATGAAGGGCGATGTTTATTCTCAATTTGAGATTCATATTAGTGGAAACCGTATGCGGAGTTAGAATAAGCACCAAAAGAAAAGCACTCGCTGAACGAGTGCTTGTAATGGAGTGTTAACGGCTGTTAGCTTCCGTATACCACTTTAGGTAGGGTGGTGATCACAGGAACGCCAAGATGCTTTTCTAATGCTCTTTTAGAGCGGATAGAGTTATCGGCTAACTCAAGTATCGTCGCTAATCCAATGCCCAAACCCGCGCCACCGATAAACCCTAAAATGACAAACACAAAACTAGGTAAGTTAGACGGAATGGTTGGTGTGAAAGGTTCATCAATGATTTTCACGCGTTTATTCTCTTCAAATACGCCAAGTGAACCAGTTAATTGAGCCATTTCATAACGCTCCACAAGGTCATCATACATTTCTCTTTTTACCGCTACATCACGAGCTAGGCGGTTGATTTCTGTTGCTGTGCTACCAAATCGATGCGCATTACTTTCTAACTCTTGAATCATTGTGCGTAAGCTATTTGTTTCTTCTGTGAGGGCTTCAAAGCGTCCGCGCATAATTTGCAGTTGGTGAAGCTGAGAGACCAGAAGAGGCTGAGCTTCTCCAAGACTGTTTACGGTGGTATTGCTTGCGATATCCCAAAGTTGGGCGCTGTTTAATTCCGGTTGTTTAGAGTTCAATAGTACTGAGCGCTCTTGCTCCAAGCGGTTTAACTCTCGTAGCTTGCCTTGAACCATGCTATGCGCCTCAGTGTACTTGGCGCGAAGCAAAGTGAGCTCACTACGAATGTCGATGATTTGTTCTTCAAGCTTACCGATAACCGGGTTGGTTTTAGAAAGTTGTTGGTCCAAACTACCTAGGCTTCGGGTAACACCAGCAAGCTCCGCTTCTTTTTCTGCCAAGGTTTGTTTAAGGCTTGCCAGACGAGTCAGGCTTTGTGCTTGCATTTCAGGCGTCGCGTGAGAGTAAGTATTCTTGTATTCCGCGAACGCTTGCTCTGCTTTATCCAGCTCTTCTCTGCGTTTATTAATATGGATGGTTAAAAAGTGACTTGAATCTTTAATTGAAGATCGTTCAGGAGCTAAAAGCTGTTCGACAAAATGTTCGCTGACGGAGAGTAACATCGACTCCATGCCATTCGGTTTGCCACTTCGTAGTTGGATTTGAATGAAGTCCTTACCAAGCTGCTGAACAGACAAACGCGACGCGAGATCTTTAATGATGAACTCTTGCTCTTTGGCACTCATTTCGTCACTAATCAGCGCTTGTTCTTTGGCAACTGAGTACAAAACATGTCGGCTTTTAAGCAAGGTACTGAGTGCGCTCAATCGATCTTTCAGCATGGTTGAGACGGCAAGATCTTGAAGGAATGGGTTCATTTTCGCTGTCTCTTGGATAAGCATACTTGTATGAGCGACATAAGTCGTCGGAACCAGTTTACTTACGATGAAACCCAGCACAGGCAATACAAGCATAGGAATAACGATCATGTAGCGACGTCTCCAAGCACCATGTAACAGTACGCTGAGGTTTTCTCTTAAATCGTTCATAGCGCCCTCACTAATTTATCAACTTGGTTGGCTCTTGCTTCCCAGCTTTGCTGTTGAACAAATGACTTTGAATCTGTCGGTGGCGGTAGGAGGTGATCGAGACTGGCACGCACGTCTTCGACATCTTGAACCACATGGAGCATATGTTTGTAGGGCATTAATGCGGGAAAGGGTGTGCTGATAACAGGGGTTCCTGTTGCCAAGTACTCAAGAAGTTTAAGCGGATTACATGCCTTGATTTGAGCGTTATCAACAAAGGGCAACCAACTGGCATCCCAGTGTTGAGAGTAACGTGGCAGAGTGTGATGCGCTCTCGGGCCCAGGTAGTATATGTTGCTTCTTTGTGGAAGTGGATTGTCACTGAACTCGTTGGGGCCGATGAACACGAGATCCCAGTCAGGCGCTTGGTCTGCGACTTGGGCAATTAAGTCGTAGTCTAACCATTCAGACAAACTGCCATAAAAGCCCAGCACTTTGCGACCATTATTAGGTAAATCTTCAGCCTTAGGTGCTGGCTCAGAAAACAGGCTAAAGTCGACACCGTGAGGTAAAGTGACGGTTTTACCAGATGGAAATTGAGTGGCGAGTTTGTCACTTGCTGTAAAAATCACATCAGCCGCGTTAACCAGTGTACGTTCATGCTTGGCAACCGTGTCGTGGTCAACACCAGCTAAAGCGCTAAAGTCATCGCCACAATAGTAAATTAGCCCACGTGAATTCATTTCCGCACAAACATCTGCGGCCGTCGGGAGCGATGTCCAAAATATAGGCTTATCAAAACCAAGAACGTGTAATTTTTTATTGAGCTGGTATTTCATCATCTTAGCCGCTACTTTTCTTGCCAGCGCAGAACTTGGAGCAGGAATAGTGAGTAGGTTAATGGTGTGAATATTTGGGTTTATTGCAGACTCTAACGTTGGCTTATGCGATCCAGCGTTATTAAATACACGAGTGAGCTTGTTTAACGCACGTTGCATGTCTTTAGTGGTCAGCCTAGGTTGACGAAGACCGATTGAGTTAACCCAAAGGATGCGGTGGCTCGTTGCTAGTCGTTTGACAATGTGTTGAGTGGAGGAGGGTAACCCGCCAAAATCTTCTCCAAATACTACGATGTCTGTCATGTGGCTCTCCTTGAGTCTTTGTTATTTGATTACTAATCAAGAGAGTAATCACAATACGTGCCAAGGATTTATTTGTTATAAAACAGGTGATTGGGCTTTCTGTTGGTATTTGAAATTAGGGTTTCTCATTTTGACAATCACTTTGAACGATTCGACTAACGACTACCGTTAATGCTGCCAGAATGTAAATTGGCCAAGTGAAACCTTGAGTGAGGAAAGTGCCTGATACGATGGTCCCGATCAGCCCACTTAAGACTGCATTTGCTCCAACAGATAGGGTGTAATCCGATGTTGGCGTCAGTAGTGAAATAGAATGCAAAGAGGTTCGAATCAATGACACAATCAATGTAATGAACACGGCGAGTCCAACAAACCCCGTTTCCGCTAATACGCCAAACCAAGTACTGTGTACGGCGTGATTGATGCCATCCCAGTGAGGGCTATAGAAATAGTAATTAAAGTAGAAATTATCAAGCCCAACCCCAGTTAACGGATGGTGGAGAGCCATTTTAAATGCGGCTTCCCACGCGTAAAGTCGCCCCATCGCAGAGGCATCTATACCATCCTCGGCTGCGCCACCCGATTCTCGCCCTGAGATACCAGCAAATGCGTAGAGTACGATGGCTGCTACGGCGCCTAGTACTAAGACTAACGTTTTGCTTTTGATGTGCTTAAAGGCAAAGTACGCAAATACCGATAAAGAGCCTAACAAGCCTCCGCGGCTTTGTGTCTCAATAATCGCAAAAAACAACACCAAACAGGTAACAAGTGCGAAGAGCCGGAGATGCTTAGGTGAACGTTTCTCCATTAACTGACTAACGGTAAAGGCGAGGGGAAACATTAATACCAGCGCCAAGTCGTTCGGATCGCCGAGTACTGAACCTATGGAGCGTCCAATCGATACGCGCGTCCCTTCGACTAAATCAATGCCATTCGCTGCGTTTTGTAATGCGACTAAACCAATCAACAATCCGGCGAAAATTATCGCTTTCGACATTTGTGCTAACTGAGCCGGTTTGGTAATAAGCCAGGTGATCGCCAATGTCATAATGATGATTTTCCAATAGGTATTTTTGAAAACTGTAATGGCAATGTCACGACTGGATGCAAAGACGATGCCGATGATCACCAACCCCCAAAATATGCACAGCCATTTTAATGAAGGGTGCCAAAAAGCAGTAAGCTGGCGACTTATCAAAAGGTGGAAAGCAAGTGCGGCCAGTGCCCCCAATGATAGTAGCAATGGGATCTTAAAGTTATAGATAACGGGAAACGCTTCATGAATACGAAAGAATGAAAAAATAACGAACAGCGTGACAAGCCAAAACGTTTGGTTGAGAACGAACAGTAAAGCCAGCGGGGCGAAACATAATGCGACAATCAAAATAGGGTGAGGCATAACAATCCAAAGCAGGCCGATACAGACGGTAATCGTCAGCGCTGCGATGGACTGCTTTCTTCTCACCTTGCTTTCAGTCATAACGAGTATCTCTTCACCTGTCCACGCCATTTCACCATGTATCGAGTGAGCGCATTTAGCGTCTCTTTACTCATATAGCGAGTGGCTATCCCTGCCAGCAAAGTGCATGTCAAAATGCAAATTGCGATGGCGATGCCTATTGATTGTGAGGAGTGAAGCAGGAACAGTGCCACACCGGAGATAATCTGCAATAAAACCATCAGACTTAGGTGAAAAGGCAACGGCATGCATTGTTGGCCTACCACATAAGTAAGGCCAAGCTTACACAGTTGAGCGTAATAAAGCGCAATGAAAACTCCATAGATACCCAGGGACGATAGGCCAAACAGCAAAGCAATTGCAACGCATGCTGAGACGACATTAATACCCAGTAACCAGCGAGTACGACGCTTGTACAAAATGGAAATATTAATGAGCTCGCTCCACTCTTTTAGCATAGCGATAGGCAGTAAGAACAAGCTGAACAGTACCGCCTCATGATAGGTTTCTGGTAACAGGTAAGTGATCATCACCATTGCTAATGTGCCGACTGCAACACTTAAACCGGTAATGTAAATCATGCCTAGATGAGTGATGCGCACAGCTTCTGTACTCTTACGACCTTCTAGGTAATTAAATCGACGTGGCATCCACCACATGCCAAATGGCTGAACTAAAATACACATGCCAACCGCAAATTTTACGGCTATCGCGTAAATCCCTAAGGTCGCAAGTGAGGCGTTCGCGCCGATGAACCAGCGTTCAGCGCCATTGAGACAAAACGCAACCAATCCAGCCATCATCATTGGCAGACAGTAATTTAGGTATTGTTTCGCCACTGTCATACTTGGCAGAGTCATGCTGTAGCGGTTAATGATGTGCAGCCAGACAAACTGAGTAATAGCAGCCAACAAGCCACCCCATAAAACAGAAATAACATGTGGGTGAACAGACAGCGCCGTGATGATGAAAATGACCTGAAAAACAGTGGTAGTCACCATGACGTTAAGTAGGGTTCTTGCTTTGTCGTCCTGTGTTCTCAACCAAGCTGTGCCGATTGCGATACTGCCTTCTAGAACGATAGCAAACATAACAATAGCAAACTCGACTCGCGTAAAAGGTGCAGGAATAGGCGCGAGCATAATGATAGCGAGTAGGCATAAAGCCACGATGCCAGCGATGAATAAAGCAAGTGAGTACAGCTGGTTTAGAAGGCTTGTGCGCGTATTTTGATCCTTTTCAACCCCGACGAATCGATACAGCGCTTCATGTAAAGCGAAACTGACGAATAAGGTTGTGACAACGCCAAAGGTGGTAAGCAGTTCAAGCTTGCCCATTTGTTCTGGTGAGAGAAAGTGGGGCAATACAGGCAGCATGATTAAGCTGATGCTTTTGTTTATCACTAACGCGATAGCGAACAGCGACATGTTGGTCATTGCTTTAGACATGGTCATATCCTTTGATGTATCGCGGTGTTTTGAGTTTACAATCGCCATTCGGTGCGGATTCTGCTGCAAGGTGCTGAGCGATTGGCAGATAACAACGTTCGGCCGTATAAAGTTGAGAAACGTTGAGTGCTTCGATACCCATTGTCACTTTCATCCATGGAGACTCATTCAAAAGGCGAATTGCGTTATGTAACGACGCCACATTGTTTGGTGTGTACTTGATGCAATTGCGGCCATGCGTCAATACGCGATCCCAGTAGCTATCATCATGTGGGATGACGATGCACATGCCTGCTGCGAGAGCTTCTAAAATGGATAATCCAAAAGGTTCGTTAACACTGGTGGAAACAAACACACCACACTGAGAGCGTAGGTCATCGAGGTTATCTGGGCATTCATGCCATTCAACACCTTTTGTGGTGAAGTCTGGTGTTGAATATTCCACACCTGCCACATTTGGTTTGATGTAACACACGGTAGATTTGATCTCTTTTGTCTTATCAAGTGTTAAAGCATCAAGAAAAAGATCGATGTTCTTCCATTTTAGTAAGCTGGCCGCCCAGAAGACGCGGTTTGAAATCGGATTTGCTTGTTTTGGCCAACGGTCTCTCGATAGTCCGTTAACAAACGTAGACGCATTCAAACCACACCAATAGCGTTCAGTGGCTGGCTTCTCTGTTTTGAGGTAGACCTGTAAGGCCTCTAGCATCGATTCTCGGGTGTTTGCCAAGTAATAAATTGCGGATGCTTTTACCAAGCAGTAGCCGGAAGATCTTGAACGACCAACTGGACCATGAACCATTTGTACCACAGGCTTTTTGCTGATTAATCTTAGTAAGTACAAAGGCATATCGTTACTTGGGCAAGATAGACCTAAAAAGCTATCTATCTTTGGTAGTTTCATGCACGCAAAAATCAGTTGGATAAAGTAATACGCGTTCATTAACCAGTAAGTGAGGCCATGAGTGGAGCTCAGTGGTGATGGTTTGATTTTGATAATCTGCACACGAGGCGTATCGCTAAGTAGTGACTCCCAATGCTCTGGATTCGTGGTCAGCAGATAACCAATTACGTTCAGTTTATCGCACTGTTTGAGGAGCTCTGCATTCGCAATTTTAGAACCACCTTGCATTGGGATGGCGTCGAACATTAATACACGTTTCATGACTGGCCTCCTCAATTGATGCTCAACCAGCGTGAAAGAGGCTTCATGCAGTGAGTCATTGGCATTGGTGTAATACTGTTGTTCTCAAGCTCACCTTCATAAATACGTTCAATGGCGCTTATGGATGCTGCAGTCGTGAGGTTTTGGCTAGCATGAAGATAGGCGTTTTCAGCTAGCTTGTTTCTTAGTGCTGCATCCTGCATGACTTGTTGGATCGCGTTTAATAAGCCTGCCATTCCGCGATTCTGGTACAGTAGCGCAGAGTGATTATGCTCGAACAACTCAGGGATGCCTCCTGTTTTTGGTGCGACGATAGGCAATTGGGCTAAAGCCGCTTCCCCTAATACGAGACCAAAGGCCTCTTCATAGGCGCCGCTAATAAAAGCGTCTGCATTCCCAGACATCCATGCACCAGCATTACTTTTTTCCCCGACAAAGTGGACTCTGTCTTGGATACCGAGATCCGAAGCAAGTTGTTGCAATGTTTCTCTTTCCTCGCCATCGCCAACGATAACAAGATGAGGATTATCGTGATGGTAATTGTGCATGCGCATAGCGCGAATAAGGCGGTCGAATCCTTTTCTTTTAATCAACGAACCCACCGAGAGAAAGGTAAACGCTTGTGGAGGTATTCCGAGGTGAGCCTTGATATCAATGGGCGTATCAGAGTCTTGAAGCGATACACCGTTGTGCACAACATAAAGCTGGTCTTCTGGGTAACCGTCCTGAATAATTTCACGACAGACATCTTTACTAACGCAAATCAATTTTGGGGAGAGGTGTAGCCCAAGAGAGAAGCGATCTCGCAATGTATAGTGACAATGAAGTTGAGTGACAAGTGGGATGTGATTCATGCGTGCAGCCAAACACATCCATTGACAAGGACCACCGCTATTAACGTGTACCAAGTCGATATTGTGTTTTTCGATCAGTGCTGAGCCCTGTTTGATAAGGCTATTCCATCCGCTAATATCCCAGCGAGGCGCACTCCAGCCACCAACGAGATTGAAAACAGAATGTTCCGCTTCAATTCCGAGCGATTGACACTTATCGATTAGTGGCTGGCAGTTTGACCACACGAATGGCTCAAACTTATCACGGTCAATCCCTGAGATGAGATCCAGAAGTACCACTTCACTGCCGCGAATCCAGTTATCACCATAATGAACATATAGAATGCGTTTTGGAGTAGTCATAAGTCACCTCTGTCTCATCATTAACTTGTGTTAACTGCTGAGTTGCAACAGAGATGCCAAAATATGCCATTAGTTTATGTGTTTGAATATTATTAGATATTTGTGCTTGGACTTAAGTGGAGAAGCAATATTCTCATATTGAGAACCAATATGGCTTATTGCTCCGTTTCAATTTGATATTTTCGTAGCAATACAGGAATAACGCTTTGCGCCGAGAAATCATCAATAATGGTCTGCCGAGCGTTTTGACGAATGAGAGATTGCTGCGCTTCATCAAGAGACATCCAATGTTTAAGGCATTGAGCGAGAGATGGGATGTCATTGACAATAAAGCCATTTTCGCCAGTTTGGATAATATCGGGCAAGCGACCCACGCGTAGGCTCATCACGATTATTCCTCTAGCCATTGCTTCAAGCGCCGCCATAGGCAGGCCTTCATAGCGAGAAGAAATTACCAGCACGCCAATGTTTTTCCAAACGGTCTCCATTTCAGTTTGATGACCGAAAAATTTCACATTTGAAGGGGCAATTTGGGCGAGTGATTCTCTTTCTGGTCCATCACCGTAAACACTAAAATGCAGTGTTGGGCAGAGCTCAGCCACTTCGATAAATTGGTCGGCACCTTTTTCTTGGCTCAATCGGCCGACGAAAGCGATTTCTTGATAGTTGAGATTACGATCGGGAATCGAAACAAAGTTATTCAGCAGCTCCGAAGGGAAAATGATTTTACGCTGAATGCTTGGGCTGACGGAAAAGCAGTGGTTAGAGAGGTAGCCTGAACTTCTATCAAGCCAATCATAGAGCCACAGTTTGCCCGAGGATGATTCTCCTGCATGATAAGTTGAAATCAAGCGAGGAAATGTGCGCGTGAGTAGCTTGGCACAGCGCGCTAAGATTGACGCTTTGTAACCGTGGGAGTGAATGACCGATGGTTGGTGATTGGCGACCGCGCTTGTTAGGTGTTTGATCTTTAATGCCTTATGTGGCTCACCAGACAAATGGTTCAAGTAACTCACAGGGATGGTGGATTCTTCTGCTTTCTCTACAATCTGTGCTGGTGGCGAGTACTCAGTCGTTAAGACAACACGTGCTTTGTGCCCAAATGTCATTAATCCACGAGCAAGCTCTATGACGTGACTTTCGATACCGCCAAACAGGCGGCTATCAAGAAAAATCCAAATTTCACCAACGGCAGGTTTCTCAAGATTGTTCGAGATTAATTTCATCCGCTTCCCACGCTTGTTTTTTTCGGTAAACCGTAGATGGGCTTAGCTCCAGCATTACGGCGGCATTGAGGACGTTGCCATCACAGTATGCGATTGCGTTTTGAATCGCCTCACGTTCCACTTGCCACATAGGGCGAATGGTTCCATCAGAGTTAAAGTAAGGCGAGGCAGCCGCTGAGGATTGTATGCTAGGTTCCGTTGTCGGTATTGACGGTTCTCTAGCGGGGGCCGACTGTTCCTCAACATACACAGGTTGGGAGGTTATTGTTGGAGGGGGTGCTGGCTCTTGAGTTACATGTGCGGGAGTGGATGTTCTCACCGTTTTAGACTTTCTAGTCAGTTGGGCGGGTAGGTGATTCACCGTGACTTTTTCGTCATTATTAAGCACTACAATGTTACGTATGATGTTTTGCAATTGCCTTACATTACCCGGCCATTCGTAGTGCTTGATGATATGTTGAGCTTCGCTGTCGATTGTTGAGAATTTCTTTTTGTCCTGTTTGGCATAAGTGGTCAAAAAGTGCTTGGCTAGCGTGACAATGTCACTTCCTCGCTCGCGTAGGGGGGGCATATCGATAGGTATTACGTGTACGCGGTAATACAAATCTTCACGAAAACGACCTTCTTCCACTTCTGTTAATGGATCTCGGTTGGTGGCACAAATGATTCGAACATCCACCTTCATCTCTCGAGTGCCACCAAGCGGTGTGTAGGTTCCTGTTTGAAGAAAACGGAGCAACTTCTTTTGCATCTCAAGTTCCATTTCACACAGTTCATCGAGAAAAAGCGTACCACCGTGAGCCAGCGTCGCAGCACCTTTTCGGTCTGTTGTGGCTCCGGTAAATGCGCCTTTAACGTGGCCAAAGATCTCACTTTCCATTAAATCTCGTGGGATAGCCCCGCAGTTAATAGCAATAAAAGGCTTGTCTTTACGATCGCTCTGACGGTGCACGGCTTCAGCACAGACTTCTTTACCTGTGCCGCTTTCACCCACAATAAAGACACTGGCAGATGTTGGAGCAACGGCATCAATGGTTTTATATACCGCCTGCATTGGGAGACTTGAACCGAGAAATCCGTGATAGTTATGGCGATCAAACTTGGACTGAATGTTTTCTACTAAATCTTCCAGTTTGGCGCGTTTGAGGTGCAATGCAACAGAAGTTTTTAGGCGATCAGCGTTAATAGGTTTTTCTAAGAAATCTTCCGCGCCTTTTTGAATTAGGTTAACGGCTAAGTCTACGCTGCCATGCGCTGTAGCAATAATAACGGAGGTAGGAATGTCATTCTGGTTGATCCAATCCAACACGTCTTCACCAGACATATCGGGCAGTTTCAAATCGAGAATGATGAGCTGAGGTTTGCTTCTTTCAATAAATTGAATTGCTTCGCGACCTGTTTCGACATGAAAAATGTCATAAGGTTCGTCTTTGACATACTGCTTATAAAGTATGGCTAATGAAGTAGAGTCTTCTACCAGTAACACCCTTGGTCTCATAGTCCTATCCCAACGTAGTTCGTTTCACTTTTATGATTTTTGTCAGCACTATTATTTCTATTTGGCGTGATGAGCGAGTTATATGGCTTAGTGCTCTCTAGTGCTGAATATTCTCAATTTGAGAAAAGCGTTATCTAAGTATTAGCACAAGGTGGAAAATTTGCGAAAAATCCATACTTTTTAATTGATTAAGTTAAATTGTAAATGTCTTAGATGATATCGGCATCGCACTTTAATAAGTGCGATGATTCATAAGATAATTTATCATTGAAACTGTTACTCGAATCCTTGATCTTTTCGCTTTTCTAGCGCGTCAAAAGATTCATTTGCCAGCTGGGATAGAGACTCACAGAGAGCCAATGCTTCTAGTGTTTTCCCTTCCACACAATATTTCTCAATCATTCTTGCTTGTCTGGAAAGCGTTCTGTTACCTAAAGCAAGGGCAGAGCTGCCGAGTGTATGAACTTCGAACTCTAATGTTTGGAGGTCTTTCGCGCTTAATGCTTGCTCTATTTTCTCCATGCGCTCTCGTGACTCTTCAATATAGTGTTCAATCAGCGTAGGGATGATTTCGGCGCACGTATCTTTGATCATTTGCTGGAGAATGTGTTCATCCACCAATTCTTGTTCGATAGTCGGTGTGTTATTTGCAGTCATATTGGCGCTCCCTATAACATAAACAGTTCACTTTTCTTAATTTGTTGAGATATCTTTTCTTTCCACTTTTTGGGTAAAAAGCGTAGCTTGGAAACTTGGCGGATCAACTCATCTTTCAGGCTAGGTGTATGCTTCATATTCAGCACGGAACCAATCAAATTCGCATCGCTAGCATCAAGTAGTTTTTTGGCTTGTTCGAGTTGGGTTGCCGTCGTAGAGCCATAATGTGCGACTAATAAGGTGGCATCACATACGCCCGCAATCACTTGAGGGGCAATATTGCTTCGGTTGACACTCAGAAGTGGAGATGTGTCTATCACGACGCGCTCGTACTGCGTTAACCACTCTGCAATATTGCGCTTCAGCATTGTCGGATCTCGGTACGCCAATTGAGTGCTGGCGAGAGATGGAGCAGGGAGACCGACTAAGGTTTGATGCGTATTTTCTCTTGTGATCAGGTGGCCAACTTTTTCTGTATCATCAAACTCGTGAATGGTTCGATAAGCGGGCTTGAACAAGTTAAGATCCACATACAAAGTATTGTGTCCAGCTAAAACCAGACGCTCAGCTAGAGATGAAGCAACGGAAGTGACGCCGTCTTCAGACTTACAACCCACGACACAAATCGTTTTGTGGCCTTTCTGTTCACTCTGAAGATAAATTTGCTCAATCTCAGCGTGAGTGGCAGGAATAGTCATTACAACGCTCCTATTAACACGATGGTTGTGGTGATTTGTAAAATATCTCTTAATCCGGCTCTTGCTTTTTCAGCAAAGCTTTCGTCTTTATGTGGAATGTAAATAGTGTCGCCTGCACGGATGACTGGTAAATCATAAATGTTGGCGGTTTTGCTAAAGTTCACCAAATCAAATGTTCGAGCTTGGCCCTGACAGCAAGACATGTTGACCACACTGATTTTTTCAAGATACGCATTGTTTGTCGGGCCTCCTGCTTCGGCCAGCAAGTCAAGTACCGTCATGTTGTCATTAAATACATAGCGCCCAGGGTCTCTTACTTCACCTAATACACGCACGGTGGATTCTTTGGAGCGATCCAACCAGTTTTTGTTTTTTTCCGGAATGTAAATGGTATCGCCGGGACGAACGTGGGGCAGAATAGACTCATCGCCCGTTTCAAAGTACATCGACAAATTCAATTTACTCACTTTGGCATAGCCTAGGCCACGGTGCGTCACACGAATATTGTGAATATCGGCATCCATTGTTGGTCCATCGGCGGCAGATAAAATATCCAGAAAGTGCATCTCTTCGGTAAAGCGATAGCGGCCTGGGGCATTGATTTGACCGAAAACATATATCGAGGCATCAGAGCTCTGGCTTACCCATTGCGATTTGTTGTCTGATGGATCGTCAGGTAATGCATGGACTCTTACTACCGTGCCAGCAGAAACTCGGGGCAGATTCGATGTTGGTGAGCCATCTAAAATGTATTGATCTAAATCGAACTGTGTCATTTGACCATTATTGGCGACTTCAATTTTGGTGGTGTCAGCTCTACGTGTTGGGCCGCCAACATGCGCAAGCAGATCAATTAAATCCATTTCGTCTGACCATTCAATACGTCCCGGGCGCACGACTTCTCCCATCACAGCGACCGCTCGACTTGGCGCCACTTTTAGCCATGACTTCTCGTTGAAATCGGTTTTCTCAGGGACGAAAATCGCGTCGCCAGGTCCGACATTCGGTGGTCTAACCGAAGACAGCCCCTCGGTATGCGCGGTTAGGTCGAATTTGATGACCTTACCATCGGCTTTTATGACACGAATTTGGCGAGATTCTGCATAGCGAGTAGGCCCGCCTGCATTGGCGAGAATATCCATGAAGCTAGCGTCTTGCTTTCCTTCATACGCGCCAGGGTGGGCAACTTCACCCATGACATAAACCACATTTGCACCCGCTTTGATTTCTTCTTCCTGTTTTGGAACAAAGATGGTGGCACCCGGTAGGATTTCTGGTAGTAAGCTTTGATCACCCGTATCTAGATACTTTTTCAGATTAAACATGGTTGGGTTGTTATTTGTGATCACGCGAATTTGCTCAACACTGGCATATCGTGTTACGCCGCCAGCTCTCATCACGACATCAACGAGCGTGGTGTTCGGTTTGTAAGAGAATGAGCCGGGTGCATTCACTTCACCAAAGACTTTGATGGCACGAGCGGAGTCTGCGCTGTCGCCTGAATTCGCGAGTTTTGCTGCATCAAATTCCTGCTCAATATTCCCAACGAGTGGAGATGCTGGAACAAACAGTACGTCCAGCGATTCCAATTTCGGGAGCTGGCTATTGTCACCAGTATCAAGGAAACGTTTGTAGTCAAACTCGATGTTTTTGTCGCCGCGTTTAACGATCATTTTATCGAGCTGAGCACCAGCGCGAAGGCCGCCAGCTTCGTATACAAACATTTGAATGTTGGAACCTGAAGGTAAGGTATATTCCCCGGGTTTGACCACGTAGCCTTGGACCGACACTAATAACTGTTGTTGTTTGATGAAGACTCGAGCGTTGTTTACGTCACGATACACGGTTTTTAGCGTTTCGATAATCACTTCTTGGAGCTGTTGCTCATTATATCCAGCAACAAATACAGGGCCGACTTCCGGTAAGTTAATACGCCCACGGCGATCGACTTGAAACCCTTTATTTAAAGAAGCTTCTCCAGGTAGGTTAATCTGAATTAAATCGCCGACCTTAACAGTATTGTTTTCATCAGCTGACGAAGTAGGTACCCAAGCGACCAAGCACAAAAGAACTAAGGTGATAAATGGTTTCATCGTGTTCATAGCGCACCTCCTACAGATAGATTGCGATTTACTGAGGTATCGCTATCTGAATTAGGGCTAATAACCTCGATGCTTACCCGGCGATTGGTTAAACGCACGGCAGGTGTTTCACCCTCGTAAAGCGGCAGGCTGTCTCCCACAGATTTGGTGGTTACACGTTCTGAAGTGATGCCAAATACAGTCAGGTAACGCTTCACTTGTTCTGCACGCGCTTGAGCGAGTTTCTGGTTGTAATCTGGTGAGCCAGTGACATCGGCATGCCCAGTCACCACAAGAGTTAGGTTAGGGTGGTCACGTAAAATGTAGGCAGCTTCTGCCAAATGTCCCATGTACTTTGGATTAATTTCTGCTGAATCGACAGCAAATTGATTATCAATATTGAGGAGTGCATAAATTTCAGCGACGACGTTCAAATCGCTACGCAATGCTTCAATATCATCGGGTGGCGTACAAGTGGTTTGGCTTAATACATAGTCGAGTTGCTGTTCAAGTTGGTTTAAACGTCGACGCTGAATCACCAGGTCGTTAGCAGCATCTAGTAGAAGTCCGCCTTCTAACTCACGTGCGATTCTGTTTTGCTTCTCAAGCGCTTGCACTACTGCTGCAGGAAAGCACCAGCGTGCGCCTTCTTGAATCAACGCGTCTAGGTGTAGCTTGGTGAGTTGCCAATCAAACCTCAACCCATGCTCTGGACCTAACGGTTCATCGGGCATGACTGGGGAAAACTGATAATTTTCAATTGAGATATCTTGATAGTTTTCCGCCAAGCCACCTTTTCCGTGGTCTGGGTAGTCAAACGACGAACAACCAAACATGCCGACAACAAGACCGCTTACTACATATCGTCGTATAAGATTTACCATGCCAACCTCCGTTTAAACCGGTATTTTTAGTGTCCTTTTGAGTTAACGGGAATAGCATGGTTAATACGAAGCAAGCTCATGATTTCTAAAGGTTGGCCTGATACGTTTTCAATACTCATGCTTCTTTCACGTTCAACTAGACGCTTATATAAGTAAACAATGGCACCAATCCCTGAAGAATCAAGAAATTGGACGTGCTGTAGGTTAATTTCGACTTCTTTGTGATGATTGTCGTGAATTACTTCATCAATGTGATGTTGTGCTTGTCGACAGCCACTTGCATCTAAGTCACCAAAAAACTCAATGGCTAATTTGTCTTGATTAATTTCTAGTTTGCGTAATTCCATGACTCTATCTCCGTTTGTTTTCTCTACTTGGATATAGAGCAGGTAACGTGCCAAATTTAAATGCAAATAAAATCAAATGGTTATGATTTTTGATTGATGTCATTCAAATTGAGAAGGAATAGGTTCTCAATTTGAGAATCAAAAACGCATAGACGAACGGCTTGTTCAGGAGAGATATCGAATTAATATCGAGCGCTAAAGCAAGAGTCTCATCGAGATTAGATTGCGACTTGATTTGAGACTCACTCATCCCATTGTGAACAATGTGTAAATATTAAATGCAAAATCTGTCTAAAGTTTATGATTGTCCTTGCAAATCATTACTTAAGTTGATTGTTCTGAGTCGAAGAATGACTAGTAACAAATAGGTCATCGAGAGGAGTTACGGTTCAATAAAGGCGCTTTTTTGTACAAGGTCTTCTTATGCCATTAAAAATGACATTAATCGCGCTGGCTGTTATGACAGCGTCTTCACAGCTTCAAGCTGATACTTCTCTCACGCCTCCAGTTTCTCTTGCTCAAAGCTATCAAGATGGTATCGATGTATCTGAATATTGGTATAGCGAAAAACTCGACGGCATTCGCGCCTATTGGACAGGACAACATCTCGTGACGAGAAATGGTAACCGAATCTACGCTCCAGATTGGTTTATCGATTCACTACCTGACTATCCGTTAGATGGTGAGCTATGGGCGGGACGAGGCAATTTTTATCTCGTACAACAAACGGTTTTGGATAAAACGCCTGTGGAGTCAGCTTGGCGAAACATTGATTTTATGATCTTTGATATGCCGTATTCTGCTGGTGATTACCGGAAGCGTTATTACAACATCAAAGACTTAGTGCTCGAAGTAGACCAACCTCATATCAAATATGTCGAACACCGAGCGATCCAAAATGAAGCTCACCTGTTTGCGCAATTGGATAAGATTTCAATATCCGATGGTGAAGGGGTGATGCTACGTAAGGTATCAAGCCGTTATCAAGCTGGACGTGGTAGTGATTTACTTAAACTGAAACGATACGCGGATGATGAAGCGCTAGTCGTGGGCTATAAGCCAGGCACGGGGCGTTTATTGGGTATGATGGGGGCGATGTTAGTTCGCTTACCAGATGGTACAGAGTTTTACATTGGTAGTGGGTTTACCGATGAAGTGCGTCGTCAGCCTCCGAAAATAGGTTCAACCGTCACGTTCAGGTACAATGGTTTTACTCATACTGGTAAACCACGTTTTGCCCGATTTTTGCGTGAGAGGCTGAAGGAATAGAACGCTCTGCACTTACTAGTTGCCAACGGTTACGCCGCACCGCTTGAAGAGACCCTGCCAAAACTGAACGTGGTTTAGGGTTTCTTGTCTAAAGGTTTTGTGTGCTTCTTTTATACCATATTGATGACCATGAAGTTGCATACGCTTTTCTATCAAGGTGGCGCCATCATGAAGTTGCTGATAGGTACTGTCTAAATAGGCTAAGTAAGGTTGCACTTCTTCAACGTAAATGGATTGAAAGACATTTCTTAGGTAGCGGAACTGGGTGGTGTCTCTGTTCGGCCCGCACAATACATTGCTCTGATTCTGCTCAAGTAACTGAGTCGTAGCTTTTAGCCAGTGAGAAGCGTTTATTATCGAATAGTAAAGTCGTCCGATTAAACGAGATTTCTCTAGCTCTTCTTGATATTGCACAACCTCAATATCGGGTAGACGTGAAATGGCGCGATGAGGCAAGCCGTACATTTCACTGAAAAGGCGATAGACGTCGTTAATACGTGCAACATCATTTGCTGTTTCTTGAGATAGCCAATCCGACGCCGTTAGCTGCTTTTGCATTGCATCACTCGCGAGTAGCAAGTTGTCAAGATGAGTACCTAAATGTTGCCACTTAGTCGAATAAAGCTCTGTCAATGTAGCGCGTTCTTCATCGCTGAGCTGAAATTCGGATAAACATCGATTCATAACTCGTAACAGTGAAGTTTGGTAATCAAAATCATGAAAGGCATCCTGCACCTTACCAAGCTGTGAGTTTTTTTCGGCAAGTAGATTGAATAATCCACACTGGCGTAATTGGTAGCTTTCTAGTAAACCAATCGATAGCCTTGGAAGTGGCTCGAATAAGTCACGCTTTGCAGGTATGGTCACCGTAGATTGCGACTCGATTGGAAGAGTAGGAGCGTCCAACACATTGGCGACACGTTGGTGATACTTGTCAAACATTGCGCTTTCTGGGTTGAACCAGTTATCGCAACCGTTAAGAAACAAGACTAGAAACAATAAAATAGACCGCACAAATATCCTTTTTATAACTTCGCATTCGTCACCAAAAGAGCAGGCTGAACTGGCTCACAAGTTTGTTATAAGTATACTCAACAGCGTTATTATTCGATCAAAAAAGCCAGCGTGTGCTGGCTTTTTCTTATTATCACTGAACTGAAAAGTTCAATTGCACCTCTGGTTCTTGGCGGTGCATCCAGCGCATTCTTACCCCTAACATAAGTGCGGCAGAAGAAAGGCCGATGATAAAGCCTAGCCAGAAACCTTGCGCTCCCATTGGCTCGACGATCCAGTCTGTGCGGCCAAGGACGTAACCCATTGGTAAACCAAGAATCCAGTAGGCGATAAAAGTACGATTGAAGATGGCTCGCATATCTTTATAGCCACGCAGTGCACCTGCCGCGATTACCTGAACTGCGTCCGTACATTGATAAACAGCAGCAAATACGAGCAGTTGCATCGCTAGAGTGATGACCTCTGGGTTGCTAGTGTAAAGTTCGGCGATCCATTCACGAGACAATACGGTTAATATCGCTGTAAGAACAGATAAACCTAGACCAACCATTATGCCCACTCGTGAAGCAACGCGAGCGCCATCTACGTTTTCTTCGCCAAGTCGATGGCCGACACGAATGCTCACTGCGGCACCGATACTCATTGGAAGCATAAATACCAACGAAGAGAAGTTAATCGCAACCTGATGCGCAGCAACGATGATTGGTCCTAATGGTGATACCAATAATGCAACGACAGCAAATAGTGTCACTTCAAAGAACAACGCTGCTGCAACAGGAAAGCCGAGTCTGAACAGACGAACTTGCGCTTTCCATTGTGGTCGATGCCATTCACCAAATAAGTTGATGCTTTTAAGTCGATCTGATGTCATTACATAAAGCAATAGTAGGGCAAACATGACCCAGTAAACAATCGTGGTTGCAACACCACAGCCAACACCGCCTAATTCAGGTGCGCCAAACTTGCCATACACGAAAATCCAGTTTAGAGGAATGTTGAGCAGTAAACCGATAAAGCCAATGACCATTGCTGGTTTCGTCAATGACATACCATCCGTAAAGCTTCTAAGCGTTTGAAAAAGCAAGAAAGCAGGGACTGCTAAGATAACAGCATGAATGTACCCCACTGTTTTTTCTGCCATCAGCGTTTCAACATCCATAAATCCGAGAATAAATTGGGTTTGAAGCAGCACTGCAATAATCGGCACACTGATCAACAATGCCAAAACGACGCCTTGTTGAATTTCAAACGGGATTTTTACTCGACGACCAGAGCCATTTAACTGTGCGACAACAGGGACTAACGCCATTAACAAACCCACACCAAATAAAATGGATGGAAGCCAAATACTTGAAGCGACAGAAACCGCAGCCATGTCGGTGGCACTAACGCCTCCGGCCATAACGGTATCAACAAACCCCATACCAGTTTGAGCAACAGATGCGATCAATACCGGGGTCGCCAATTTGATGAGACTTGATGCTTCTTCTTTATAGCGATGCACGAAAAATACTCCAGAGCGGAACAATAAGTTGAAAGAATGAGAGCGCTCGAGGACAAAAGATGTGGTGAACTGATCTGATGGTTGATTTTAGTCACGATAAGGTGAAAAAATGCCTCGGAGAAACTCCGCGCAAATGATAAACAATTGTATGTTTATATTCCATAGTTAGGTTGCGAATAGTGGATAACACTAACTTAATGCTTGCTAAGCTCAGGATACGCTAATACTGAGAGCTGTAATAAATCATGTTAATGTTAGAGGCATGTATGAGAACAAGGCTCCATTTTTCAATAGGTCGTTGCTCTATAATCTACAGGTTTTATCTCGATACACAGTGCTGTGCTTCAGGCTCTGTCATCGATTGCAGCTTGTATGAAATCAATAGGTAAAAAGAATGTTTACAGGAATAGTTCAGGGTACGGCTAAGGTCGTTAAAATTGATAAAAAAGAACGCTTTCAAACGCATGTTGTCGAGTTAAGCGATGAGCTTTGTAAAGGATTAGAAATAGGGGCATCTGTCGCTCACAATGGCTGCTGCCTGACCGTGACCAATATAAATGGCAACCTTATCAGCTTTGATTTAATGCAAGCGACATTGGCTCTCACCAACTTAGGCGAGCTAGTTGAAGGTGACAGCGTAAACATTGAGCGAGCTGCCAAGTTTGGTGATGAAATTGGCGGACATAGCATGTCTGGCCATATTAGTTTGATGGCTGACATTGTCGAGATCATCGATACGCCTAATAACCGCACGATTTGGTTCCAACTGCCGCAAGAATCAATGAAATATGTGTTAGCGAAAGGCTATATCGGCTTGGATGGTTGTTCTTTGACGATTGGTGAGGTTGAAGCGTGTCGTTTTTCAGTACATCTAATTCCAGAAACCTTGCAACGAACACTCTTTGGAGTAAGACAAGTAGGGGACCGCGTTAATATCGAGTTTGACCCTCAGACTCAAGCCATAGTTGATACTGTTGAGCGAGTTCTCGCAGCAAAACAGCTTTAGAATGATAAAAAGGAGCCAAGCGCTCCTTTTTAATTCAAGTGACTTTGTGTTTCCAACGCTTACATGCTCGAGTTGTTATTCGTAATTGTCATCGATAAACAGTTCGACTTTATCTTGCAGCTCATCTACTCGCATATTTAAGTGAATGGCATGGCAACAAGCTGGGCAATCATCATAAAACTCTTGGTCACCATTACTTGCATCTAGTGTAATGCCGATTGAATGTCCACAATGGGGGCATTTGACATGCCTTTCGGTATAATTTTTCATACAACAACTCCTAATATCGCAGGGCTTTTAAACACTCTATTCTTTAAGGAAGTACAGCCCTTCACTTACTTTGCCTACAAGGAAAATAGGCACAATCCAAAGTTAAGTCTCCTTTGATATTAGGTGGAGTTGTTGCTAATTGAGTCGAAATAAGTATAAAACTTGACCCCAAACTCAACCTTGAACTTAGGGTCATTTTCTGTAGTGATGTGCCTCGAGGTTTTACATCTTGAAATATGCAGTGGCTTCCAAATTAATAAGAAATAATTTTATTAATAACTTGTTGAGCCTGCTCCAAGTAATGGCCGCCAAATAAATTGCAATGGTTGAGAACATGGTAAAGGTTATAGATATCTTTACGCTCTTGATAACCAGCAGAAAGTGGCATAACAGATTCATAACCTTGATAAAATTCCGGTTGAAATCCACCAAAAAGCTCAGTCATCGCAATATCACACTCCCTGTCACCCCAGTAGCAGGCGGGATCGTAACAGATAGGGCCACATGCCGTGAGAGCCGCATTCCCGTTCCATAAATCGCCATGCAGCAAGGAGGGCTCTGGAGCATGGTTTGCTAGCAGTTGTTTTACGACATCTATAAAGTCGTCGATATCAACTAAAGTGACGCCTTTTTCTTTAAGGAGCTGTAATTGCCATCCTATGCGTTGTTCAGCAAAGAAGACACACCACTTCTTGTGCCA
This sequence comes from Vibrio sp. J2-3(2022), assembly GCF_021725735.1. Classification (NCBI taxonomy): domain Bacteria; kingdom Pseudomonadati; phylum Pseudomonadota; class Gammaproteobacteria; order Vibrionales; family Vibrionaceae; genus Vibrio; species Vibrio sp. J2-3(2022). Next base: position 258,766 of record NZ_JAKKCK010000002.1, on the reverse strand, counting down.
CTTATTGGGTTGTAGAGTGGACCCGAGATAGTTATCCGTATCAAAACCAAATTCCTTTTGCTCGCCCCATTGATGAAGGTGAGCTAATTGCTGTCCTAATTTAAAGCTGTTTGGGCCATCTTCTAATGGCTTTGTTGGAAGGTAGTTAAGAATTAGGAATGAGGCATTTTTGGTTTTACCAACCAACACAACCTCTGGAACAAATAGGGTGGATGTCTCACGCAAAAGATGCAGACTTTCTGCCTCAACTTCAAACTTAGACAAAAACTCGCGATCGTTAATTTTCACGAAATAGCGCTGTTCGCCGTCATTAATCATGTAGCTTTCACTGATATCCCCGCCAGACAGTCTTACTTTTTCCGTGATCTGGTACTCGAATAATAAAGTATCAGAAAGCTGTTGCGATATTGCTTGCCACATACAAAACCTCGCGAATCTATTTGACCACCAACAGTTTAGGATAAAAAGCAAGGTGTTGGCGCTACGTTGAGCATACTTCGTAAAGAAACCTTCCTCTCAGTGTAGTCAATTTGTATAAATGTGAATCAAATCGCTTATAAGCCTCTGATTTGTCGGCATAGCATATGGAGATGAACGTATACAACAGGTATTATTATTTTTTTGACGTTAGTTCCATTGGTGACATGAAAATACTGATATGTGATGACTCAGCGGTTGCAAGAAAGCTCATTGCGCGCTCCATCGTACAAGATACATCATTGCACCTGATCGAAGCTCAAGATGGGTATGAGGCGCTAAATATTCTTGCGGAGCAAAATATCGATATTTTGTTTCTCGATTTAACGATGCCGATCATGGACGGTTTTGAAGTCCTCGAGTCATTACCTGTTAGTCACTACCAGACTAAAATCGTCATTATTTCTGGAGATGTTCAACAAGAGGCAAAACAGCGCTGCATAGAGCTCGGTGCTCAAGCTTTTATCGCTAAGCCTCTGACAGAAGAGCAGGTGATACCGCTCTATGAACAATTGGGGCTGCACTATGCGTTCAAGCCTAGCCATTCGATTGATCCTAAAAGCCAGATTTGCGAGGAGTTCTCCTCATTAGCCAAATTCCGCGAGATTGCAAACATTGCCCTTGGTAAAGGGGCTGCGATTATGGCAGACCACTTACACGAGTTCATCCAACTTCCTGTTCCACATGTTGGTCCGTTATCCTATGGCGAACTTCATATGACGCTTGTCGACGTTGTTGGGCGTGATGGCTCCGTCGCGGTTGCGCAGAGGTTTGTTGGTGGCGGTATTCATGGTGAAGCTCTGGTGTGTCTACGAGGTAGAGACATCAATCAAATTGGTGAGAAGTTAGGCTATCTGCTTGAGTTTACACCTCATAATGAAATCATTTTGAATATCTCGAACTTACTGGTTTCTTCATTTCTCACATCGTTAGGGGATCAGCTCGACAAGCAATTCTCACTTCGTCAGCCAGGCATTGTGGATACGTTAACGCCTTACTGTGAAGAGCAGGGTGAATTAGGTGAGCTGTTTACTATCGAATACACCTACATGGCAGAAGCGCTTGATTTTGAGTGTGAGGTACTGTTTTTAATTGATAAACCATCCGTAGAAATTATTTATGAAATCATGGAGCTAATCTAATGTCCGATATTACGCTGGACATAGCAGACTTTCATTGGGTCACACAAATTCTCGATACGATGGACTCAGGGCTTATCGTGTTGGATCAAGAGTATAAGGTCTGTGTGTGGAACAGTTTTATGCAGTCATACAGTGGCGTTCTGTCACAAGAAATCCTTGGCCAATGTTTATTTGATCATTTTGAAGAGCTGCCAAAAACTTGGCTAGAAACCAAGATAAAAACCGCCGCCGATCTGGAAACTCGTTCCTTCTCTAGCTGGGAAAACCGACCGTACCTTTTTAAATTCAACAATTTTTCTCCGGTTTCAAACAGCAGTGATTTCATGTATCAAGACATCGTAATCACCCCGTTAATTGGGCTCTCAGGAGAGGTCAGCCACATTGCTATTCAAGTGAATGATGTCTCTGAAACGGCAAGAAATCGCATTCATTTGAAAGAAACAAATCAACATTTGTCTGAAATCAGTCGCAAAGATGGTTTAACAGGTTTATTTAATCGCGCTTATTGGGAGCAATCGCTGAAAGAAGAGTTTGCTCACCTAAAAGTTATCGACGGACCATGCTCATTAGTAATATTTGATATCGACCACTTTAAAAAAGTGAATGATACCTATGGTCACCCGACGGGAGATGAAGTCATTCGTCGTACTTCTTCGTTATTAAGAAAGACAGCAAGAAGCAGTGATGTGTGCGGTCGTTTTGGCGGAGAAGAGTTTACGGTATTGCTTCCTCATACGAATCAAGAACAAGCTTGCTATTTCGCGGAGCGTTTACGTAAAAGAATTGAGCAAGAGATCGTGAAAGTGGAAGATTTTTTGATTAATTACACGATAAGTATTGGTGTTTGCGAGTATAAACCTTATTTTGAAACTCACACTCAATGGTTAAAGAGTGCCGATGCTGCGTTGTATCGTGCAAAAGAAAACGGTCGTAACCAAACTTGTTTGCATGAAAATGACTGAAATACAAAAAGGTTTGAAGAAACCCTGTATCCGAACGCAGTGAGGCAAAGCGCAATTGTTTGAAAAACATCCAGTTGGTTCGTGAATGTTTGTTAATATGAAATAAGTTAATGAAATTTTCTCGGCATGTCTTACTATTGAAACTATTCCGCTTTCAGCTTCGAAGGCTTGCAATAAACGGAGAAAAACAGTGGTTTTAGAAACCGATGGATATCTCGCTCTTATCGAGCACTTGTCGCTAAATTTAGATATTTTCACGACTGAAATTGGCGACACTGGATCCGAAAGCATCGAAGATGTCGTCACCGATATGGTGGCTTCAAACATCATGGCGATCTTTGAGCAAAACCCAGAGCTTCACTCAAGCGTACGCTTCAAATTACTAAAAGAGGCGGATGCGGTTGTTGAAGATCTTGGCGAGATATTGGCTGGTGTATGGCATAAAAAAGCGACTAATGAACAGATAACGTTCCTTGATGAATACATCGCTTTGGTTAAAAACCTATTCGATACTGCCGTTGCTACTTACGATTGATATTGTTTGATACCAGTCATCTCCAATTCTAAAAGTAAGAAGAGTTACATTGTAACTCTTCTTACTTGCCAAAACTTAGATGCCCAGTATGGGTTGTCGATTCTTGAAATGATCACACCTTTAGACGTTGACGCATGCATGAACTGCTTGTTACCCAAGTAAATCCCTACATGATAGGTCGTCCGTCTTGTCTTAAAAAACACCAAATCTCCTTGTTTGGCGTCCGTCCAATGTAATTCCACACCTTGTTTCGACTGTTGTCTCGTTGTCCTGGGTAACGATAGCTGATAAGCCTCGACAAAGGCTTTTTGCACAAATGCCGAGCAATCAATACCAGATTTTTGTGTGCCGCCTAAGCGATAAGGTGTGCCATGCCATTCTGTATAAAACTGGAACAAGTCAGGGTTATTGTCCAATAACTGATTTGTAGGTGTTGTCACTTGCACTTGCTCGCTAGGTTCGGGCCCAGAAGAGCAGGCGCTTAGTAGCACACTGATTATCAAAGGAAAATATACTCGACGCAAATCACCACCTGTCATCTCTACGACTCACAACTGAAATATTAGTGTCATAACCAATCCATAGTATGGGCTGCAAATCACGGTTTTGTCTCACAAATGTGACGGAATCACTACAAAACCGATTCAACCTTAAGAAAGAATAAAAATTGATTATGGCAAAGCGAAAACGCTCACGCACATCACTTTCACTGATTCAGGCTGTTAGTGCAACATTTTTAACTATCATAGCTCTTGTTATAGCCCTTTCTGTCTCAAGTTTCAAAGGAATGGAACAGGTAGGAGAGCAATTTGAAGACTTGTCGCAAAAAGCGTTACCAATCGCGATGGCGAACGCAAAGTTAACCAGGAATGTATTGGAGATGGTTAAGCTACTCAACCATGGTATGCAAATTACTGAGCCAAAAGAGTTGCCTCTAATAAAAGAGCAAATCGATTCACTTGCGACTCAAAGTAAAAGTTTGGTTGGAGAAGCTTCTGGTGTTGCTGAGCAACTCTCTGAGGAGTTAGATACAAATTTAGCGCGTTTACATAACATCACGCAGTCCATTTTACTGAAGCAATCTTCAGTGATAAAAATTCAAATGGATATTGATGCAGGAGTTGGCGGGTTCCGCTATGGACTCAGCTCTATCGGCCCGGAAATGAATCGAATTAGCTCGTTTCTTAGTGCCGAAAATCCTGAATCGAGTGATGCCGCCAACCGATTTATTGCCTCGGCGAGCTCAATGGAAAGCACGTTCTTAGTAATGATGATGCATTCTGAGCTGAGCAAAGCCGAAAAAGAATACCGAGAAATGCGTAACCGTATTGCAGGTATTAATCTCGCCTATGAAGATTTCCAGTCTTTACATCCAGAAGTAAGCGAATACGCAAGCCTAACGGCACCGTACGAGATGGTGAAGCAAGGCTTTAGTGAAAAGGGCGTGCTGCGTTTGATCCTCGCCAAACTAGAACAAGGGGAACTGCAACGTTCAGAGTTTAAACAGGCTTCGATTATTGCGGATGAAACCATGCGGTTGCTTGATCAAATATCACAAGCTGCTGGTGAGTTGATTGCGGATAAAGAGAGTGTGGTCAATGACACTATTCAGTCAGTGAGTGTTATGATCGTTTTTGCAGCGTGTGTGATTTCTTTCATTATTCTGATCACTTGGTTCAGTCTGAAGTCATGGACAAACCGAGGGTTAAGGAATGTACTAACGCGTCTTTCTGCACTTACCGAGCATGACTTCCGTGACAATGCACAAGAGGTTGGTCCTTATGAACTAAAAGAAGTGGCACGAAAACTAAACCAAGTGATTGATTCAACAAACAACTCTATCCAAACAGTTACACGTAACTGTGAGACGCTTTATCAGACAGCCGAAGTAAGCCACAGTGCAGCTGAACAAACGAGCGATGGGTTGACGACACAAAATGAAGCGTTGGCGAGCATGATCACGACCATTACGCAACTTGAAGCCTCCATTCGTGAAATAGCAACAGTGACAAATGCCTCGTCACAGGACTCGATGCTTGCTACCAAGCACACTGAAAAAGGCGTTCAAGTTGTGGAACAAAACCGTGAACGTTTGGAATCACTTGAAAGCTCTTTGGATATGAATGAACAATCTATGTTAGAGCTAGACCAACGTGTTAAGCAGATTCGTGAAATGGTCGACATGATCAGTGGTATTGCTGACAACACAAACTTGCTTGCTCTCAACGCAGCAATAGAAGCCGCTCGAGCTGGTGAACAAGGGCGTGGGTTTGCAGTTGTCGCGGATGAAGTCCGCAAACTAGCAAGTGATACTTCTCAACAAACAACGAATATCCGAGCAATGATGAGCGAGCTTATTACTGCCGCAGAGCGTTCTCGCCAAGCGGTAAGTGATTCAAGAGAAGAAATGGCCCACGCACTGCATTCCAGCAATGACGTGAAATCAACCTTCTCGGATATCAACCTTGCGGTCAAACACATTCAAGAGCGTGTTGAGCAAATCTCTGTTGCCACGGAAGAACAAGAACGTGCGACGGCGGACGTGTCTCAATCCATCAATAATATTTCCGAGCTTGGAGAGCGTACAAAGTTACAACTTGAATCCATGGTAGAGAGCTCTGAACAAGTGGCAGAAATTGCAGGGCATCAACAAGCGATGTTGCATAAATACGAGCTACATCAGTCCGCATAAGTGACATGTTTTCATCTTCTAAAAGCAGAACTTCGGTTCTGCTTTTTGTTGCTTCTACGCACCCTCTGATTGCTATTCAAATCGCAAAAGTGAGTTATATCGCATCTTGCTCATTTCTTAAGGGCTGAGTTATCACTATGTGGTGTTAATGCTATCTCGGTGAAACAAGATGGCTAGAATGTTGTCCGAACTCAAAGGAATGGATAATGCAACTTCATGCGATTCCTTTATATCCAGAACAAGCCAAAGCTTTCTGCTTAGACAACGAGGAGTGGTTTTATGATCGATAAAGTCTGTCCCATCGTTCTGCGTAAGCAAAACCAAGAGCTCCTACTTTTTCAGCATCCCTTAGCGGGTATTCAACTAGTCAAGGGAACGGTTGAGACGTTTGATGAAAGTTACATCACGGCTGCAAAACGGGAGCTGGCTGAAGAATCTGGGATTACGTACGTTATCTCCGCTCGGTATTTATGCTCATGGGACAGTGGCTTTCAAAATCAAGTATGGCACTTTGTTTCGTGCGAGTGTGCTGACCTAGCGGATTCATGGACGTTTCATACGCAAGACGATGGCGGACATGATTTTGCGTTCTTTTGGCACGATATAGGGAGCGATATTTCCTCACAAGCGCATACCGTTTTTCAGAACGCACTGGAAAAAGTTCGAAAACTGATAGACCAAGGAGCGGTTTGAATGAGACTTCTGTTCTAACATTGGTGTATTTGAGCGAAATGCCAAAGCTAACACTATGCTTCTATCAGGAGCGAATAAATTTCTTTCGCACGCCTCACGTACTGTTTAAAGGCACTGTCGATCTCAAAAATGGCTATGAGATTACAAATGTTTAACTGACTTCTATATGCTTTGCGCATTCATTCAGATAAGGAAACGATAATGGATAAATTCGTCGTGTTTCTCTTATGCCTTTTTATGACAGTTGGCGGTGTGGTTCATCTTTATGACAACATTGCTAACGGTTTTTTGCCTTATGATTTTGCGCCACGCTGGTTGAATATTTATTGGAGCTCGTTGGGGCTGTTAGACTTACTAGCGGTGTATCTGTTGGTGAAGCACCGTCGCTCCGGATTAGTACTTATGCTATTGATTCTGACGACCAATGTTATTTTTAGCTCGCACGCTCACTATACATTAGAAATATTGGACAACAATGCCGCACTTCAAATGAAAACACTCTTTTTAGGTTTTTCATTCGGCGTATCTATCTGGTTATGGAACGCGCGTAAACATCGACAATCACGCCAGATATTTCGTTAACTTTCACTTTTCATCACTCAATTAAGGATAGTAAGCAGGGATTCGTTATGAACGATTTTAAAGACTTGGCCAGTTTCGCTGGTTTCAGCGTACTGACAGGTTTAAGCTTTGGTACCACTTTCTTCAGTCTGGCTTTTCTATACAGCTCAATAGAAGCACAACAAGCAATGAATACTAATGCTTTGGTGTGCACGGTGCTTGGTGTGGTTGGTTTATTTGTTGGTATTACTCAGTTAAACAAAAAACGTCAACTAACGGAGAGTGAATCCATTAGCTAGCATCGTAAGGATGAAGTGGTGTTTAACTGGTTGGTGTTTAGGTTTAGTCTATTCGCTTTGTTTACGCACTTCATCCACAAAAACTTTTCTTCAACTGTTGCGTCTTCTTCGGTTATAGCGAAAAGGTTGCGTTAACAGCTTGTCTAATCGTTGTTCTGCTTCATTCCTAATTTCCGGTATACCAATTACGACATCATCATGGCCAAGCTCAGGTTGAGCTCGATATGTCCCAAAAAGTCGATCCCAAACAGAAAGGAAGAAACCGAAATTCGAGTTGGTTTCTTTTGCTATCACGGAATGATGAACGCGATGCATGTCTGGCGTCACTATGACGTTTCGCAGTTTCTGATCCGCTGATAAAGCCAGTTTTGCATTACTGTGATTAAACATCGCACTGGCATTGAGCACTATTTCGAATACCACGATAGCGATAGGAGAAACGCCTAAGATAAATACAGTGGCAATTTTGACACCCATCGAGATGATGATTTCGATGGGATGAAAACGTGCGCCAGTGGTGACATCAATGTCGAGATCGGCATGGTGCATTCGATGAAGCTTCCACAGTGGCTTTACATAGTGAAAGACCACATGCTGAACGTAAATGACGAAATCAAGCAGAATAACCGCTAGAAGCACGTTTAACCAAGCGGGCAGGGAGAGCAAATTAAATAGTCCCCATTGTTGCTCCTGAGCGATAATTGCAGCTTGAAAGGCGGCGATAGGCATGACTAACGCAACAATCAAGCTATTCACAGCAACCAGTGATAAGTTATTGACCCAGCGAAACCCACGTGAAGCGGTAAGTGTTTTTCTCGGCAGTTTGTTTTCCCAAAGGGCACAAAGTAATAATACGCCGAGAAAAAAGCCTAATCTTATCCACGAGGGATCTTGAAACGTCGTTTCTGTCACTGTCATTTCCTTATTTATTACTTTATCTATGACCGAGGTAAGGGTGAAATTATTTCAACAAACAGTAAGGTGCGTTGAAGGGCTTATCTTGAGGCGAAACCATAATGTCAGTAGAATCGCGCTCTACTTTTTACTTGGCATTACTTACCATGAGAATTCACGCTTTCCACCGTTTATATCAGTACCGACAATCTATCTCAACCAAGCCTTTCAACGCGCGTGGATGTAAAGTGGTTCGTTGCCAATATTGCCAGGTTTCTGAGCAACACTGTTTGTGCGATCTTCAGCCAAACATCAAGGCTAATATTGCATGTATGTTGATTGTTTCTGAAAACGAAGTATTTAAGCCAAGTAATACCGGTCGTCTAATTGCTGATACGATTCAAGAGACTTACGTGTATCAATGGAACCGAACAGAACCGTCTGAGGAGATGCTGGAGCTACTACAGGATGACAACTACCAACCAGTGATTGTATTTCCTGCAGACTATGTGGATGACCCATCTCGTTTAATTGAAGATCTGGAGCCTGCGCGATTAATAAACGAAGAGGCTCAGAACAAAAAATGGTTGCTGATCTTTATTGATGGTAGCTGGCGTGAGGCACGAAAAATTTTCCGTCGCTCTGAGTTTTTACAGTCTCTACCAGTTTTATCTATCGAGCCGGAGTGTTTATCAGAATACATCATGCGCCGTTCTGAGAACGAGCAGCATCTTTCGACCGCCGAAGTTGCGACTTTAGTTTTGAAACAAGCCGGTGAGAACAAAGCATCGGAATGCCTTCAATTGTGGTTTGAAGCCTTTAGAGAAACCTACATGTTGACCAAGACCCGAGTCAAAAACGATCCCAACCGACCGCATTTAAAACGTTTCAAAGAGTGGGTGAAAACCGAGAGCTGACTCTAAGGAATGAACTTTTGTTGATGGCATGTTGTTCAACTGGCTGCGGTGAGGGTATAAATCTGCATTCGGTCACGGTTTGCAGGCGTACAGATATGGATAATGCCACTAGTTTATACTTTTGACTCCAGCCATTTTTGGAGTCGTTTAAGCATTTTTTAGGAGAGAAATACATGTATTACGGCTTTGATGTCGGTGGCACTAAAATTGAATTTGGTGCATTTAACGAGAAGCTTGAGCGTGTAGCGACGGAACGTGTACCTACACCAACAGACAACTACGAGCTGCTGGTTGATACCATTGCGGAATTGGTTAACAAATACGATGCAGAGTTTGGCTGCGAAGGTACGATTGGTCTTGGCCTACCAGGTATGGAAGACGCCGATGATGCAACTGTACTAACAGTTAACGTTCCTGCGGCAAAAGGCAAACCACTTCGTGCTGATCTGGAAGCTAAAATCGGTCGCAGCGTAAAAATTGAAAACGATGCAAACTGTTTTGCGCTATCAGAAGCATGGGACGAAGAGCTTCAAGATGAGCCTTCTGTACTTGGTTTGATCCTAGGCACTGGTTTTGGTGGCGGTTTTATCTACGATGGTAAAGTTTTCTCTGGTCGTAACCACGTAGCAGGTGAGGTGGGCCATACTCGTTTACCTATCGATGCTTGGTTCCACTTAGGCGAAAACGCACCTCTGTTGGGGTGTGGCTGTGACAAGAAGGGTTGTTTAGACAGTTACCTTTCTGGCCGAGGCTTCGAGCTTCTTTATGCCCATTACTACGGTGAAGAGAAGAAAGCGATCGACATCATCAAAGCGCACGCAGAAGGTGAGGCGAAAGCCGTCGAGCACGTTGAGCGTTTTATGGAGTTGCTGGCTATCTGTTTTGCAAACATCTTTACAGCGACTGACCCACATGTTGTTGTGCTGGGTGGTGGTCTTTCAAACTTCGAATTGATTTATGAAGAGATGCCAAAACGCATCCCTAAACACTTATTGTCTGTGGCTAAGTGTCCTAAGATCATCAAAGCAAAACACGGTGATTCAGGCGGTGTACGCGGCGCTGCGTTCCTAAACATCAAGTAGTGACTGAAACGTTACTCGATATAAAGTAAGAAGAAATCTACGCCCCGTTTAGACCATCAAGGTAAAAACGGGGCGTTTTACTTATATACCCAAGTAATTTCGATATGCTTGGGTCAGCGAAAATAACTTGGTTTGTAGACGAGGCGGCGATTTAAAGAACTAGTGGGTCTAAATCAAGAATCGGCAACATGCATAAAAAAACTCGCGACGAATCGCGAGTTTTCTGTTTGCAGCTAAGCTTATTTGTTCTTTTTGCCTACGCCTAGGTTTTCTTTTTGAGCTAGGGTAATTTTGCTAAAGCCTAATTTTCTGAAGTAGTTATCGCGGTAGTTGCGCACCGCTTTAGTGTCAGACACAGCTTCGATTTGTTGCTCCATCTTTAGGAACTCAGTGATATCGATACCTTCTGCTTCTGCAACCGCTTCTTGAATGTTGCGGTGCTGCTGGTATGAGAACGTCAGTTCTTTGTCTTGGTCTTTGTAAGTGTAAAGAATGGTGCGAGCCATAGCTGTCTCTCTGAAAAGGTTTCTGTATTAAACAAAAAGGCCAGACTCGCTGACCTTTGAATTTCTAGTTTGGGCTAGATTCTGCCTTGAAGTGGGATAATTGTCACGCTTTCTCCCGCTTTTACTGTATCAATAGCTGGGGAGATTTCGATTAAACAGTTTGCTTCACTCATTGAGCGCAAAATACCAGAGCCTTGCTTGCCTGTTGTACGAACGGTTAAACGGCCAGTGTCATCCAGTTCATAGATTCCTCGACTAAACTCGGTACGACCTTGTCGAGAGCGAAGATTCTCAGTTGCGATGGCATTCACTTTCAGAGGCTTCCAGCCTTGTTCGCCTTGCATCTTACGCAGTGCAGGCTCAACAAAATTAATGAAAGAGACCATCACGGCAACAGGGTTGCCCGGCAGACCAAAGAACGGCTTGTTGTTGATTTGACCAAACGCTAGTGGACGTCCCGGGCGCATGTTGATTCGCCAAAAATCGATTTGACCAAGTTTATCCAAGGCAAGTTTGATGTAATCCGCATCACCAACGGATACGCCACCAGAAGTCATAACCACGTCCGCTTGCGCCGATGCGTTTTCCAACGCTTCAATCATTAACTGTTCGTTGTCTTCCAGAATACCGAAATCCAAGATCTCGCAGCCGAGCTTTTCAAGCATGCCCATGATGGTAAAACGGTTGGAATCGTAGATAGAATTCGCTTTTTGCTCTGTTCCCGGCGCTTGTACTTCGTCACCGGTGGAGAACACGGCAACTTTCAATTTGCGGAACACATTCGCTTCACCAAAACCAAGAGAGGCGATCATGCCCATTTCTGGAGAGGCGAGGCGAGTGCCTGCGGTAAAGACGTCACTGCCGATAGCGAGATCTTCACCTGCTTGACGAACGTTTTGGCCTGCTTTGATATTCGCACCGTTAAAGGTGACCTTGTCACCTTCTTGAGAGGCTTGCTCACGCATGACCACTGTGTCGCCGTTAAGTGGTGTCGGTGCGCCGGTCATGATCTTCACCGCTTGACCAACTTCCAGAGGCTGATCGTACGCATGGCCCGCCATCACTTCAGCAACCACTTGGTAGCTATCGCGGTCAATATCATCACTGCGGATGGCATAACCGTCCATCGCGGAGTTGGTGTACTGCGGCACGTTTACTGGTGAAATGATATGTTCCGCGAGAACGCGGCCATAGGCGTTTTCAATCTTGCATGCTTCTATTTCCGAAACCGTGTTCACCAAAGAAAGGATTTTTTCTTGGCCTTGAACCACAGAAAGGAAAGCCGGAGAAAGTGTGTCGCAACATGCGGCGTCTTTCTCTTTAGATTTTGGTGCTTTTGCATCTTGAACGTATTGAAGAACAAATTGAGCGATGGCATCCAAATCATTGATGTTCATTTGAGGGAGCTCAGAATCTAACTCCGCACTGTCGGAAGCGATAGCAATGATGTTTTCATCGTGAGGGTAAAGCCAAGGTTTACCCACTTCTTCACGGTGCAATTCAATTTTAGGAAACGCGATGTTTTTACAGCCTTCGACCAAAACTACATCGAGGTTGTCTTCATCAAAACGAGTTAAGAGGTATTCAAACTCCGCTTCGGCTTCTGGCGTTTCTGTCATTAACGCAAAACGGTTGCGAGAAGCAATCAGCATTTGAGACGCGCCAGCTTTGCGTAAACGGTAGCTGTCTTTACCCGGCTTATCGACATCGAAGTTGTGGTGTGCATGTTTTAGCATGCCAATGCGTAAACCTGCTTCAGTCAGCTTTGGCAATAGGGCTTCAAGTAGCGTGGTTTTGCCTGTGCCTGAATAAGCTGCAAAACCAAGAATAGGAATGTTTAGCGTGTGTTTCATGATTCTAATTGTCCAAATTGCGCCAGTTCTTCCGGAGTGTTCAAGTTGACGAAACAGTTTGGTGAGTCGCTAAAGTCAACGTAACTGGTGTTGCACTCTTTGTAGAGCAGAATGATTTTGCGGTCGCCACGTTCTAAAAATGCGGTGAGTTTTGGCAGTACGCGTTTGTGGTAGAGCGTGAAAACAGGTTGCTGATGGTCACCATCATGCGCGACTAAAATATCACTGTCTTCTTTGACGGCCTGGCAGAAACGCTCGACAAGGTCGGTGTTAATTTGAGGGCTATCGCAAGGTACAAATCCAACCCAGTCAGTTTCAGCATGCATCAAACCCGCGTGAATACCGCCCATAGGTCCAGGGAAATCTTTGAATTGATCACTAAATACGAAACCAAATTTGCTGTACGCATCTTGGTTTCGATTGGCATTAATTAAAATGCGTGGTGTTTGTGGAGATAAACGTTTAATAACGTGTTCGATGAGTGGCTTCTGATTTAATTCAATCAGACCTTTATCTTTTCCACCCATACGGCTGGCTTGGCCACCAGCCAAAATGACCCAACTAGTTTGTGTTGGTTGAAGCATATGCATTCTCTTGGGATGTTTCTTTTGGTATGACATACAACAGAGGAGACTCTATCAAAGTCTTGTCTTTAATCCACCACTGTTTTTTACATAAGTCGGTCAGTGCGTTGGTTTGATGGCTTGTCACCACGATACTGGAACCACGATCCAAAAGATCTTTCGCCATCACCACCAATCGCTCAATGGACTCTTGGTCTAAAGACGCACTTGGCTCATCCATCAATAAAATCGACGGTTTTAAGATCCAAGCTCTTGCCATGGCAACACGCTGTTTTTCACCGCCGGACAACACGGAGATATGTTCGTCCGCTAATGTTTCTAAACCTATCATGCGTAGTGCGTGAATAACTTGAGCTCGCTTATCTTTTGGTGTGTCTTGTTGATATTTCACTCCATAGACTACGTTCTCATAAACAGTGCCGTCAAAAAGGTAAGGAGATTGATGGAGATAAATCACATCGACACGGCCGTTGCGGCGCGTCAGTCTTTTTAGCCACGTATCTTTTGGCGCAACAACATCGCCAGTAGAAGGTTTTAGCAAGCCAGCAAGGATTTTGAGTAGGGTAGTTTTGCCCACACCATTGTCACCCTTGAGATAAATGGCATCATTTGGGCCGATGGCTAACTCAGGGATGTGAAAAAGCACACGCTCTTTAAAGCGCATGGATAACTGCTCGGCGGTGATTTTTATAGTCATAATGCGCCTCTACATGGGGTTAATGGTGAGTCGTTTGTTTGCTTCATGTTCTATGTTCTGAGGTAGCCTTTGCCTCTCATGCTTGATAAGAAGAAGTTTAGTGCCAACGCTAAAGATAGTAATACAATTCCTAATGCAACTCCTTGCGCAAAAGCACCTTTGCTGCTTTCCATTGCGATAGCGGTCGGAATATTGCGCGTTACGCCCATAATGTTTCCGCCCACCATCATTGAGCAGCCCACCTCGGTTACGATACGTGAGAACCCGGCAATGATAGCTGCAAGTAGAGGAAAGCGGGTTTCCCAAATCATCGTAGCGGCCACGCGCGGAATGGAGACGCCTAGAGTGATGGCGGTTTCAACTGCGCGACGGTCGCTAGATTGCAATGCACCATGCATCATCGATACCAAAACAGGGAAGCAGATCACCATTTGGCCGAAGATCATCGCCTTCTGAGTGAACAGCATTTGCCAGCCTCCCCAAGGGCCAGCGCGTGATAGCAACATATACAGCAAAAGGCCAATCACGACGGTAGGGACCGCTTGCAGCGTATTCACGATCGACAGCAAAAACCATTTACCGCGAAAGTCGGTATACGCCAGTACAAATGACATCAAAATAGCCGGCAATACCACTAAGGATATTGCCGTGATAGAAACACTAAAGGAGACCGCAACGATCTCCCATAAGTCTGCATCAAAATTCACCAGTAAACGAAGCGCTTCCAGTGTTGTATCAGCAAGATTCATATTGCGTTATTTGCTCTCAGCATTCGCAACAAACAGTTGTTTACCGTTTAGGCGGAAACCATTGATAAGTTCCTGTCCGCGAGGGTTCACCAACCAATCACTGAATGCTTTCGCGCCTTGGTAGTTGATTGTTGGGTAACGCTCAGGATTAACAAGAATAACTTGGTACGGGTTAAACAGTTTTTCATCGCCTTGGAACAGAATTTCTAGATCCAATTTGTTTTGATAAGCCAACCATGTGCCGCGGTCTGTCATGGTGTATCCTTGCATTTCAGACGCCATGTTAAGAGTTGGGCCCATACCTTGACCTACGCTGCGGTAACCGCCAAAGTTTGGTTCGATTTTAGTTTGAGCCCAGAAGCCCATTTCTTTTTTGTGCGTACCAGAATCATCGCCGCGAGAGATGAACGTTGCGTTTTTGTTTGCGATCTCTTTGAATACATCTAACACGCCTTCGTAATTTTTGATTTTTGCTGGGTCAGCTTTCGGGCCAACAATTACAAAGTCGTTATACATCAGTTTACGAGGTAGAACGCCGTAGCCTTTCTCAACGAATGTGCCTTCGGCTTTTGGTGCGTGTGTCATCACCAAATCTACGTCACCGTTTTCGCCCATTTTTAAGGCCTTGCCAGTACCCGCAGCGATAACATCGACTTTGTAGCCAGTGTCTTTCTCAAATTGTGGAAGCAGGTAATCAAGTAACCCTGAATGGTAAGTACTGGTAGTGGTTGCTAGGCGAACGTGCTCGCCATCTTGAGCGGAAAACGCAGAGTAACTTACAAGCGTGATTGACGTCGCAGCCAGAGTTAGCGCAATTTTTTTCATTTTTATGTGTTCCTTTCCAATGATTATTTGGCATTTCTCCCGATGTATTGGAAGAGGCCTCTTGGGCGAGAGCGATTAGTTCAAAGTGCAAGTTGCCTTAGGGTGTTGGAATAACAAACACCAACATCCTGAGATCACTTGAATACGCCCTGTAGCTACCTTATAGCAAACAAGATGCCAACCTTTTACAAGCGAAAAGTGCTCGATTTATGCACTAAATCATGGGGTTATTTGCACAAAAGTTTGCGTTGGTACAAAATGTCGCACTTTTTGTAGGGTATCTCTGTTTAAACTTGGTACACTCTGTCCCATCCGAAGCCATCTGGGGTAAATATGTCTACTCAATCCCATATTAGTACAAACCAACAATATAACGCCTTTTCCGTACTGGTCGTTGATGATGAATTGGGCATGCAAGCCATTTTGAAAAAGGCATTGGGGAAGCTTTTCTCACATGTCGACACTGCTGGCAGCATCGAAGAAGCAGAGCAACTGCGTAATTCTCGACATTATGATCTGATTTTACTGGATATTAATCTGCCGGGGCGCTCTGGGATTGAGTGGGAAGAAGCGTTTGAAGATGACGACAAACGTGCCGATGTGATCTTCATGACGGGCTATGCGGATTTAGAGATTGCTATTCGCGCACTTCAACTTGGTGCTTCTGACTTTATCCTCAAGCCCTTCAACCTAGAACAAATGCTAAAAGCGGTCAGCCGCTGTATGGATCGTCGCTTGAACGAGCGCATGCAGTACGCCATGAAGCGCGATTACCAACGTCACAATACCTCCGAGATCATCGGTGGTTCAGAAAAAACGCGTCAGCTTAAGCAGCTTATTAACCAGTTTGCACCGTCGCGTGCTTCTGTTTTGGTCGAAGGTGAGTCGGGTACGGGTAAAGAGCTGGTTGCACGAGGTATTCACCAAGCGAGTGGGCGAACGGGCCCATTTGTGCCAATCAACTGTGGCGCCATTGCGCCAGAGTTACTTGAAAGTGAGTTATTTGGTCATACATCGGGCGCGTTTACCGGTGCGAAAAAATCGCGTGAAGGTTTGTTCCGTGTTGCGAACGGTGGCACCTTATTTCTTGACGAAATTGGGGAAATGCCACTTGCAATGCAGGCATCATTATTGCGTGTGTTAGAGCAGCGTACTATCCGTCCTGTTGGTTCAGAAAAAGAAATCAGCATTGATGTCCGTATCGTTGCTGCAACCAACCGAAACCTGCAAGAAGAGGTCAACCAAGGCAACTTCCGCAGTGACCTGTATTACCGTTTGAATGTGCTCAAAATCGAAGTGTGTCCTCTGCGTGAGCGCAAAACCGATTTGTTTGAGTTAGTGCCATTTTTCAGCAATATGCTGACGCGGGAGCTTGGTATGCCTGCGCCAAAATGGGCGCACGAGGACATGGAAGCCATGAGTGAGTACGATTGGCCAGGCAATATTCGTGAACTGAAAAACTTGATTGAGCGATGCATTTTGCTTGGCAAACCGCCTGCGCATTATTGGCGGGAGCTGAATGGTGGACACTCATTGCCTAATGTGTCGATTACCGTTTCTCATTCTGCTGAACTACCGACGTTTAAAGAAGGTAGAGAGTTCACTGGTGAGGGGTATCCAAACAACTGGACACTGAAAGAAGTCGAAAAAGCGCATATAAAACAGGTCGTTAATTTGCACGAAGGCAACAAATCAGCCGCTGCCCGTGACTTAGGCGTGGCGCGTAAGACCTTAGAACGTAAGTATAAAGAATGGGATTCTGAGGATGAGGAATATGCCGACTAACGGCCCACAGCACAAAGGATTGTCGAAATGGACGCACCGTTTTAAAACCATGGTGCGTTATCGCTTATTATTTTTAACCTCCGCACCTATCTTCCTCACTTTGATAGCCCTGATCGGGATTACCATTTATTGGTCCATCCATTATACGTGGCAAAATGCACTGCTTGATGTTTCTGAGCGTCTTGGTGTTGCGAATAACAGCGTAACGTTGTTACAGCAAAAGCAATCGAATTACGTACGTGCGTTTGCTGACTCATACGATTTTCGTATTCGCATCAATCAAGGGATACCGCAAGATGAGCTGCAAAAGTGGGTCACTGAGCAGAAGAAAAGATATGCTTTAGATTTTCTCTCTTTCCAACGCGTCAACTCGATGGAAAACAAATTCCGCTTTATGGATCTCACTAAGCGAGAATCGTTTTTTGATGTACTCAATAAAGATGAACTCGAACGCCTCGATCCTGAACTCGCTAAACGAGCGGAAGTGCCTATTCTTGCTGATGGTGGCATGGAAGCGCGTGGGTTAGTCAGTCGAACCGTGATTCCTGTGCATAGCCAAACGAATGATTTGATCGGCTTTCTTGATGGTGGTTTGCTTCTCAATAACAGCACTGTATTGGTAGATCAAATTCGCGACTTAATCTATCTCAGCGATAATGATCGCCTTCGTCCGGTTGGCACATTGACCGTATTTCTTGATGATTTGCGTGTAAGCACCAACGTTCCTCTAGACAGCGAGCATAGGCTAGGGCGCGCCATAGGCACTCGCGTGAGCGCAGAAGTGTATAACCAAGTACTTTCAAAAGGTGAGCAGTGGGTTGACCGAGCCTATGTGTATGACGCTTGGTATATTACGGCGTATCAACCGATCAAAGACCAATACGACAACGTCATTGGTATGCTTTATACCGGTTACCTAATGTGGCCATTCGTTAAAGCCTACATGACCAACATTGCCGAAATTAGCTTGATTACCATTATGTTATTGCTGGTTTCCGGCGTGATGGTATATCGCGGTTCTTATGATCTGTTTCGACCGATCGAACGCATCCATAAAGTGGTGAAGCAGGTCCAACAAGGAAAAGAAAAACGGATTGGTCCGTTGGGATTGGATGCCGATCATGAACTTGCGCAGTTAGCCAGACAGTTTGATGATATGTTAGACGCGCTAGAAGAGCGCAAAATTGAACTGAAGAACTCCGCAGCGCAACTTGAATGCAAAGTTCAAGAGCGTACGGCAAGCCTTAGAGAAAAAACCCAAGATCTAGAGCTGCATATTCAATTGCTTAACCAAACCCGCGACAAACTCGTTGTTCATGAAAAACTGGCAGCACTGGGAGAACTCACCGCGGGGATTGCTCACGAAATCAATAACCCAACCGCCGTGATCCTTGGCAACGTGGAGTTGATCCACTTTGAGTTGGGTGACGATGCAAGTCGAGTACAAGAAGAGATTGATGCGATTCACGCGCAAATCGACCGTATTCGCAATATCACGCGCAGTTTATTGCAATACAGTCGCCAAGGTGGTGTTCAAGATGAAATCACTTGGCAACATGTCAATCCTATCATTGATGAAAGCATCACCTTGGTTAAAACGGGCACCAAGAAACGCGACGTCGAGTTTGTGACTGATCTACAAGCGCATACGTCCGTTGAGATAAACCGTCACCACTTGCTACAAATCTTAGTTAATTTGCAAATGAATGCCATTCACGCAATGAACGGCAAAGGCACGTTAACAGTAGTCAGTGAAGACTGGATTGAAGAGGGCGAAGTGAAAGGAGCCGCGATTCATGTTATTGACGAGGGTTGCGGTATTAAGCCAGAAAACTTGAACCGAATCTTCTCACCATTTTACACGACGAAGCGAGAGGGTACTGGATTGGGACTGTCGGTCTCTCAAAGTATCCTCAGCCAAACGGGTGGTGAGCTAAAAGCCGAGTCGGAATGGGGAAAGGGCAGTAAATTCAGTATTTATTTACCTAAAAAAGCCGAGCTGATCCTAGAGGTGACGAATATCGCTTAGTCACTTGTTGTAAGCATTACGGAAGAAAGAGCCAGTTATAATACTGGCTCTTTTTTGTATTCAATGACGCATTTGTGCTTGAGCTTTTTGCTTTGAAGAAGCACTGCGATGGTTTCACTAGCAATGAATTAATAAAAACAACACTTGCAGTATGTAGCATGAACAAGTACCGTTGCCCGGTTTTTCTAAATACACCCCAATTGCTAAGGTAAAGGTTTTGATCTCCACAGCGAATATTACTCAACAATTCGGCGCTAAGCCGCTATTCGAAAACATTTCAGTTAAGTTCGGCGAAGGTAATCGCTACGGCTTAATTGGAGCTAACGGTTGTGGTAAATCAACCTTTATGAAGATCCTCAGCGGCGAGCTTGAGCAAACCAGCGGTAACGTGAGTTACGATCCAAACGAGCGCGTTGCAAAACTAAACCAGGACCAGTTCGCTTACGAAGAATTTACGGTAATCGATACCGTTATCATGGGTCATAAAGAGCTATGGGAAGTGAAGAAAGAGCGTGACCGTATCTACTCACTTGCTGAAATGAGTGAAGAAGACGGCATGAAAGTGGCTGACCTAGAAGTTCAGTTTGCGGAAATGGACGGCTACATGGCAGAAGCCAAAGCGGGCGAGCTTCTTCTTGCGGTGGGTATTCCAATGGAGCAGCACTTCGGCCTAATGAGTGAAGTGGCGCCGGGCTGGAAACTTCGTGTGCTTCTAGCGCAAGTTCTATTCGCAGACCCAGACGTTATGCTGCTTGACGAACCTACCAACAACTTGGACATGGATACGATCCGTTGGTTGGAAGACACGCTAAATGCGCGTAACTGCACCATGATCATCATCTCGCACGACCGCCACTTCCTAAACTCAGTATGTACGCACATGGCGGACTTGGATTACGGTGAACTGCGCATTTACCCAGGTAACTATGATGAGTACATGACAGCAGCTTCTCAAGCTCGTGAACGTCTATTAAACGACAACGCGAAGAAGAAAGCACAAATTGCTGAGCTACAAACGTTCGTTGCACGTTTCTCAGCAAACGCATCGAAAGCAAAACAAGCGACATCTCGTGCTAAGCAAATCGACAAGATCAAACTGGATGAAGTTAAAGCGTCTAGCCGTCAAAACCCATTCATTCGTTTCGAACAGTCGAAAGAGCTGTTCCGTAACGCTCTGATTGTTGAAAACCTAAGCCAAGGTTTCGAAGAGGACTTGTTCTCAGACTTCAATGCAATTTTTGAAGTGGGTGAGCGCGTGGCGATCATCGGTGAGAACGGTGTGGGTAAAACAACACTTCTAAACACGCTTGCTGGTGTGCTTGAACCGCGTGCGGGTGAGTACAAATGGTCTGAAAACTCAAACATCGGTTACTACGCGCAAGACCACGCGCATGACTTTGCAGAAGACATGAACCTAACGGATTGGATGGGTCAATGGCGTCAAGAAGGTGATGACGAGCAAGTCGTTCGTGGTTTCCTTGGTCGTATGCTGTTTGGTCAAGACGACATTAAAAAGTCAGTAAAAGTACTGTCTGGTGGTGAGCAAGGTCGTATGCTGCTTGGTAAGCTGATGATGCACAAACCAAACATGCTGCTAATGGACGAACCTACCAACCACATGGATATGGAATCGATTGAATCTTTGAACACCGCGCTTGAGCAATACAAAGGCACGTTGTTCTTCGTATCTCACGACCGTGTATTCGTAGACTCGCTAGCAACGCGTATTATCGAAATCCGCGATGGCAAGATCACGGACTTCAAAGGCACGTATTCTGAGTTCCTAAAATCTCGTGGCGTTGACGCGTAATTACTTGCAAAGCGTTTAAAAAGCAAAAGCCTCGCTATTTAGCGAGGCTTTTTTAATTGGTCTTAATCCTTAAACTGACCGGTTATATACGCATATATGCCGACGACACCAAATGTAATGATCATTGAGAGCATGATGCCACTGGGCGTGAGCAAAAAATTCCACAGTTGGTCATTGTCCATAGTTCACATCCTTTGTGAATGAGCTGTAGTTAGCATCAATTAAAGCAAGCGTTGTTATTGCTACAACACATGTTGCTATTTCTGACTTATATCGTTTAATTAAGCCTTCATAACGTGATGATTTACTTATCCCAATTGTTATAAGTTTACACGAATCGACGGTTTTGTATTATTTTCTCGTTAACGAGATGCACTTTCGCCTTTCACATCAAACTCAATCTTGTCGGCTCCGGTAAATACTTGGAAGCGTAAACCTTTTGCTCGCGCAATCGTCGTAATGCCAAATTGTTTCGCAAGATCTAACCCCATTTGAGTAACGCCAGAGCGAGAAAGCAGAACAGGAATGCCCATTTGGGCCACTTTAATCACCATCTCTGAAGTAAGGCGACCAGTTGTGTAGAAAATTTTATCTTCACCTGTTTCTTCTTTGAGCCACATCTCACCTGCAAGCGTATCCACAGCATTGTGGCGACCGACATCTTCCACAAATGACAATACCTCATTGCCTTTGCAAACCGCACAGCCATGCACCGCACCTGCTTTTTTGTAGGTGTCGTTGTAATGAGTCAACGCTTCCAATGCGGAATAGATTTCTGATTGTTTAAGCGGAACTTGAGGCACTTGATAGTTCTCAAGCTGCTTCATCACATTGCCATACATGGTGCCTTGACCACAGCCAGATGTGACGGTTTTCTTTTTCAGAGCGCCTTCTAAATGTTCGGTATTTTCTTTAGTAATCACCGCTGCGGAATGTGTTTCCCAGTCAATAATGACGGATTCAATCGCTGCTGGATCGGACAGGAAGCTTTGGTTTTTCAAATAACCTAGTACTAACGCTTCTGGGCGCGAACCTAGCGTCATGAGCGTGACTACTTCTTTCCAGTTCAGCATGACCGTAAGAGGACGCTCGCAAGCGATTTGCTTCGTGAGCTTTTCGCCGTACTCGTCGTACACATCGACTTCAATGGTTTGCAGGGGATTTTCACTGGTTTTAATAATATTTGGTTTCAGCACAGTCGTGTCCTAGTGATTAAGAGCGTTAGGTTGCTACGCATTTAACTTGCTAAGTGGTTAGCAAAGCAAATCTCGTTCCAAAATAGCGGTTCCCACAAAAATTGCGAGGTTTTATGTCAACAATGCATTAAAACTGCGAGTTCGCAGTAATGACACATCCGTACATTTGAGTTTCGGCTAGTTTGGTACTTATAGCCAGAGGACATGAATAGGCTAAGCTTTATCAGTGTGGCTCGTTTATTGCTTATAAGTCAATAAAATGGTCGAAAGTAAGGTCAAAGTGTCCTGATTGCTTTCAGACCAAAAATAGAAAAACTGGGTGAGTTATGTCGGATAAGAAAGATTTCGAGAACAATTACGAGAAGACCGAAGACGCATGGCCAATTGGCGTAGAGCTGGTTGAGCATGAGATCAGTACAGGGATTTGGGTGACAACCCAATGGCAGTTGACGGGATTTACGCTAAATCCGACGGAAGAGACTCCCGATGTTTGTCTGTTGCAATTACACAAAGACGAGCGTACAGACTACCGCTTTAACTTAAGCTCTCAGCAACCTAAACTTTTTTTAGTGATGGATAACGTCGAGTCTGGTGAAAAACCAGCGATACAGTTACTAACGGCTTCGCAATCTGTCGCGGCGCAATATATGGATGGCGACAACCTTGTACTATCCAACGATATGCCGTTAGCCGTTCAGGCTTGGATGGAAGCCTTTATTGGTCGCCACGGTGAGTTGTTAGAAGTAAGACGTAAGAAACGCAAAGGAGCGGGTAGAGCAAATGGCAACTAGTTTTTTAAGCCGTTGGTCGAAACGTAAATTAGAAGAATCTTCCCAATATGATGAAGAGATAACGCCGATAGCAGAGACGGAGCAATCCGAAGATAGTGTCACAGCGCTTTCAAACGCTGACGAAAGCTCAGACGCTTTGAACGTCAATGAGGTTAGTCAGGCTCCAGACATTACCGCGAGTGTAGAGACTGAAAAGCCCGAAGAAATGTCTGTGGCGCAACTGCTGGTTTCTGAAGCTTCAGAAAGCGTTAAGAAAGCCGCGCTGCGCAAAATGTTCTTGTCCGAAGAATTTAACGTGCGTGATGGCCTAGACGATTACGATGATGATTACAGTAACTTAAAGTCACTTTCTAAAGACGTCGCAGAGACGCTGCGTGATTGGGTTAAAGAAAAAGTGGAAGAAGAACCAGACGTTGAAACGGCGCAAGGATCTGAACTTAACGCTGACGATATCGCATCTGAAGTGGTTGAAGACGCAGAACCAAACGCCGAAAAAAGTGCCGGAATTACCCAAGATGAAAACGAACTGTATATAAATACAGTGTCTGGTGAAAGTGATACTTTTTCTGAGGAATCACCGCCTAACGAGGTGAGACAAAATATACCACACAAAGAATAGGTACATTTTGACTAAACACTCAATGAATCGGCTGGGACAAAATGTCTCAACCGGTTTTTTTATCCCTACTATTTGTCGGTAAAATGTCTAAGTGATTGAATTTTAGTTGATATTTTATTGGCATGACATTTGCTGCTTGTTGCTCAATACCAATCTGGTTGAAGTTAGTACGGACCCACTGCGTAGTATTCATCGCCTATAAATGGCGGAATAAGAATACTCATTGATAAGTTAATCAGCAGAATCTCCGGCGCTAACTACACTAAGAGATGGAAAAGACTATCCATGTTCATAAATGGAATTGAGCAATGCTGAAACAATTATTAGAACAAGCAACTTCCAATAACGGTAAAGCGAGGCTGTACGCTTTCGAAAATACCGTAGAGTTGACCAATCTTATTCCACCAACCGTAAGCTATGAAAGCGGCGGTAATACTTTGATTGTGGGTCCAACGGCAATCATCGAAAGTGCGGCAGCGCAATTGTCGCAAATGAACAGCCTAACGCTGCTTTCTACCGACGGCGAAAAGGGCACAAATCCCGAGCTTTACTACGCCAATTCGGTTCAGGTTTCAGGGTTCTTAGGTACGTTTGAAGTTCTCATTGAAAATCATGGTTCGACCAACAACCTTGCCAAGGTCGCGATCAATAGCGATTGTTTCGATATCGTACTCGATCTTTGCCTAAACAGCTGCATGTCGGAAGAAGTACCAGTACCAGGCTACTACCCAGTCGGTCGTGGCTATCCGAAACTGGCTGAAGCGTTGGAAGAAATTCCAACCTTGATGGGGACGTTCGATAAACCGAAATTCTTCCGTTTAGATACCGATCTATGTGCACACAGCTCTCGTGGCGTAAAAGGTTGCGAACGTTGTGTGGATGCTTGTCCGGCAGGGGCACTATCGAGTGAAGGCAGCGACAAAACGGGCCATCGCATCGAGATCAACCCATACCTATGTCAAGGCGTCGGTACTTGTGCTACAGCGTGTCCGACAGAAGCGATTCATTACGCACTGCCAAACCCTGAAGATACGCAAAAGTTTATTGAACGTACGCTCGCCAACTATGAGCAAGCGGGTGGTTTAGAGCCTATCGTATTGATTTGCAGTTCTCGCCACGAGAGCTACAACGTAATGGCACTAAAAGCACTGCCAGATAATGTGATTCCAATTGTGGTGGAAGAACTGCCTTCGGTTGGTATTGATACTTGGTTCGCTGCGCTTGTGAACGATGCCACTCAGGTGCTGTTTGCGGCTTCGCGTTTTATGCCTCAAACCATTATTCGTGTGCTTAATAGCGAAGTAGGTATTGCTCAAGAGTTGCTCGACCAGCTTGGTATCGCCAAAGAAACCATCGACATTCTGTATCTAGAATCACTACGTGAAGGTGCTCCGACACTTTGTACCGAGTCTTTTGATTTGGCATTAGGTGATTTGCAAGGTAACAAACGTCAGCGTCTATTTACGGCGTTGGATGCGTTGTCATCATCGCGTATTCCAGTTGAGAACATTGTTGAACTGCCAGCAAACGCACCTTACGGCACGGTCTCTTGTGAAAGCAAAGATTGTACGTTGTGCATGAGCTGTGTGGCGGTGTGTCCAACACGTGCATTGCATACGGATGGTCAATCTCCGTCGCTTAAATTCGTCGAGCAAGACTGCATTCAATGTGGGCTGTGCGAGAAAGCGTGTCCAGAGAAAGTGCTGACGCTTACTCCTCGTATGAACTGGGTGAAAGAAGAACGCCAGAAAGCGGTTGTGATTCATGAAGAAAAGGCAGCCGAGTGCATTCGCTGTCACAAGCCTTTTGCTCCGCAATCGATGATCGACATGCTGCAAAACAAGCTTCGTGGTCATTCTCATTTCTCTGATGAAGCTGCCATTAATCGCATCGCCATGTGTGAAGACTGTCGTGTGATCGACATGTTTGAATCGATGGCTGCAGATCCAATGAATCAATTGAAATACTAGGAGCTCGCAGTGGATACACAACAAGAACAAACACTGAGAACAGACATTTATCTCGTTCTATCCGCACTTTTTCGTAGTGCGCCAAGTGATGAAATGCTGGCGTTCCTGAAATCGCTAGAAATTGAACCGTCTGAGAGCGCGATGCAAAAAGCTTGGCTCGCACTGCAACAAGCCGCGAACGAAGCGCAGCGAGAAGCGTTAGAAGAAGAATATCAAGATCTGTTTATTGGCATTGGACGTGGTGAAGTCGTGCCATTCGGATCTTGGCATCGCACTGGCTCGATGATGGAAAAACCGTTAGCGGAAATTCGTCGCGATTTGGAACTTTTAGGCATCGAGCGAGAAGAGAACGTGAAAGAGCCTGAAGACCATATTTCTGCACTGTGCGAAGTGATGGCAATGCTGACGGGTGAAGAGGAAGAACTTCAACAAGCGGTGTTTAACAAACACATCGCCCCTTGGTTCCAATCTTTTACGCGCCAACTAGAGAACGCCGAAAGCGTGAACTTCTACAAGCCAGCTGCGCAGCTTTGCGATGCGTTTTTAACGCTAGAGCAAGTGCGCTTTAGCGTGAACACCAAAAGCAGTAAGAGCAAATTAAAAATTGATGTGAAAAACGTCACTGATTACGAGTAATCGAGCAGTACTTGGTCATATCGATAGAGAGGCATGAGTCTCCAAAGATCTACCGTAAGGTAAGGAAGCAATGATGAAAGATAATAAAGAAATAAACACAAGCCGTAGGGATCTCCTAAAAGGCTTCACAACCGCTGCCGTTGCTGGTGCTGTTGTTGCGGGAACCACGAAAGTGGCCGTTGCTTCAGAAACGGTTGAGCCTTCTGAAAAAGACGTGAAGAAGAAAGGGTATCGTGAAACTCAACACATTCGCGATTACTACGGCACACTTTAGGAGATAACGGATGAAACTTGTCAAACGCTCCGACAGTGTGAGCAAAGAAACGAACCAGCTTGGCGTATCTCGTCGTGCATTCATGAAAAACACTTCGCTTGCCGCTGGTGGCGCAGTGGTTGGTGCTAGTCTATTCGCACCGGGAATGATGAAAAAAGCGCAAGCAAAATCCGTCGATCCAGAAGCGAAAACAGAAGTAAAACGTACTATCTGTTCTCACTGTTCAGTGGGTTGTGGTATTTACGCAGAAGTTCAAAATGGTGTTTGGACGGGTCAAGAGCCTGCATTCGACCACCCATTTAACGCCGGTGGTCACTGTGCAAAAGGCGCAGCACTGCGTGAACATGGTCACGGTGAGCGCCGTCTTAAATACCCAATGAAGCTTGAAAACGGTAAGTGGAAAAAGCTTTCTTGGGATCAAGCGATCGAAGAAATCGGTAACAAGGTGATGGACATCCGCAAAGAGTCTGGGCCTGATTCGGTTTACTTCTTGGGAAGCGCAAAGCACAGTAACGAACAAGCGTACTTGTTCCGCAAAATGGCATCACTTTGGGGCACTAACAACGTTGACCACCAAGCGCGTATTTGTCACTCAACAACCGTGGCGGGTGTAGCAAACACTTGGGGTTACGGTGCGATGACCAACTCTTTCAATGACATGCACAACTGTAAGTCGATGCTGTTTATTGGTTCAAACCCAGCTGAAGCACACCCAGTAGCGATGCAGCACATTCTGATCGCGAAAGAGAAGAACAACTGTAAGATCGTCGTAGCGGATCCTCGTCGTACACGTACGGCAGCAAAATCGGATCACTATGTCTCACTTCGTCCTGGTTCTGACGTAGCATTCATTTGGGGTGTGTTGTGGCACATCTTCGAAAACCAATGGGAAGATAAAGAGTTCATCCGTCAACGTGTATTCGGTATGGATGAAATCCGTGCTGAAGTAGCGAAGTGGACGCCAGCAGAAGTTGAGCGCGTAACAGGCGTAAGCGAAGAAGACGTTTACCAAACAGCAAAACTGCTTTCTGAAAATCGCCCGGGCTGTATTGTTTGGTGTATGGGTGGTACTCAGCATACTACTGGTAACAACAACACACGTGCTTACTGTGTGCTTGAGCTAGCGCTTGGTAACATTGGTAAATCAGGCGGCGGCGCAAACATCTTCCGTGGTCACGATAACGTACAAGGCGCGACCGACCTTGGCGTACTTTCTGACACGCTACCGGGTTACTACGGCCTTTCTGAAGGTGCTTGGCGACACTGGTCAAAAGTGTGGGAAATCGATTACGAATGGATTAAAGGTCGTTTCGATGACAACGCTTATAGCGGTCAGAAACCAATGCACAGTGCAGGTATTCCTGTATCTCGTTGGGTGGATGGCGTACTGGAAAACAAAGACAACATTCGTCAACGCGAAAACATCCGTGCAATGTTCTACTGGGGTCACGCAGTGAACTCTCAAACACGTGGTGTTGAGATGAAAAAAGCGATGCAGAAGTTGGACATGATGGTGATTGTGGACCCATACCCAACGGTTGCTGCGGTAATGAACGACCGTACCGACGGCGTTTACCTGCTTCCTGCAACAACGCAGTTTGAAACATACGGCAGTGTTACCGCTTCTAACCGCTCTCTACAATGGCGTGATCAGGTGATTGAACCTTTGTTCGAATCAAAACCAGACCACGAAATCATGTACCTGCTTTCGAAGAAACTGGGCTATTCCGATCTTCTGTTCAAAAACATCCGTGTTGAAAACAACCAGCCGGTGATTGAAGACCTAACGCGTGAATTCAACAAAGGCATGTGGACGATTGGTTACACAGGCCAAAGCCCAGAGCGTTTGAAAGCGCACCAACAAAACTGGCATACGTTCCACAAAACCACATTGGAAGCGGAAGGTGGCCCTGTCAACGGTGAAACCTATGGTCTACCTTGGCCATGTTGGGGTACACCGGAAATGAAACACCCAGGCACACACATTCTGTACGATACGTCTAAGACGGTTGCAGAAGGTGGCGGTAACTTCCGTACGCGCTTTGGTGTGGAATTCGAAGGCAAGAGCCTTCTTGCGGAAGACAGCTACTCGAAAGGCTGTGAAATCAAAGACGGTTACCCAGAATTCACTGACAAGTTGTTGAAACAACTTGGTTGGTGGGACGATCTAACCGCTGAAGAGAAAGCGGCAGCAGAGGGTAAAAACTGGAAGACAGACCTTTCTGGTGGTATTCAGCGTGTCGCGATCAAGCACGGTTGTATTCCATTTGGTAACGCGAAAGCGCGTGCGATTGTTTGGACGTTCCCAGACCGCGTACCACTGCATCGTGAACCACTGTACACACCACGTCGTGACCTTGTAACGGATTACCCAACTTGGGACGACAAAGATGCGATCTTCCGTGTTCCTACGTTGTATAAATCCATTCAAGAGCAAGACAAATCGGGCGAGTACCCAATCGTTCTGACTTCTGGTCGTCTGGTTGAATACGAAGGTGGTGGTGAAGAGACGCGTTCAAACCCATGGCTTGCCGAGCTTCAACAAGAAATGTTTGTCGAAGTAAATCCGAAAGACGCGAACGACCTTGGTTTCAGAGATGGTGATGATGTTTGGGTTGAAGGTGCAGAGAAGGGACGAATCAAGGTGAAAGCGATGGTAACACGCCGTGTGAAACCTGGCTTGGCGTTCATTCCGTTCCACTTTGGCGGTAAGTTCGAAGGTGAAGACCTACGTCCTAAATACCCAGAAGGTACACAGCCTTACGTTGTTGGCGAATCGGCCAACACGGCAACCACTTACGGTTACGACCCGGTTACCTTGATGCAGGAAACCAAAGTAACCCTATGTAACATTCGTAAAGCGTAAGGAGTCTGACAATGGCACGAATGAAATTTCTATGTGACACCAAGCGCTGTATCGAGTGTAACGGCTGTGTTACTGCATGTAAGAACGAAAACGACGATGCGCTTGAATGGGGCATTCAACGTCGCCGCGTGGTAACACTAAACGATGGTGAACCCGGTGAAAACTCCATCTCTGTTGCTTGTATGCACTGTACCGATGCGCCTTGTATGGCAGTTTGTCCAGCAGACTGTTTTGAACATACCGAAGACGGGATCGTTCTTCACAATAAAGATCTGTGTATCGGTTGTGGTTACTGTTTGTTTGCTTGTCCGTTTGGCGCACCTCAGTTCCCTAAACAAGAAGCGTTTGGTGAACGTGGCAAAATGGATAAATGTACTTTCTGTGCGGGCGGCCCAGAAACAGAGCCTGGCTCTGAGGAAGAACGTCAAAAATACGGTGCGAACCGTATCGCAGAAGGCAAGTTACCAATGTGTGCATCGCTTTGTTCAACAAAAGCGCTGCTTGCGGGTGACGCAGAGAAAGTCTCTGACATTTTCCGTCAACGTGTGGTAGAACGCGGCGCGAAAAACGCAGGTTGGACAGACGGAAACGATCTTTCTTACGATGCGACGAAAAGCTAAGTAAGGAGAGGCACATGTTAAACACGCTTAAACGTGCGTCTCTAGCAATGCTGTCAATGATGACGGCATTGCTGCTGACTTTCGCAATGCCTGCTTCAGCAGAGGAACAATCTTCTAAAGTTATTCAACAGGAGATCACGCAACTCGCCGGGGCAGACTATTGGCGCGAGGTCAGAGAGGGGCAAGAAGGCTACACCACGTCTCAATCGCCAGAACATGGCGTATTGATCAGTAAACCTGGTGAGACTTGGTACATTCTAAAAGAGAAATGGATGTCTCCAGCTGGTGCTGTCGCGATTTTCGGCAGTATTGCAATGGTAATCATGGCTTACGTACTCGTTGGCCCTTTAATGCTTAGCAAGCCGCGTACTGGCAGAAAGATGAAACGTTGGTCTCGTTTAGACCGCGCGCTTCACTGGAGTATGGCGTTTACATTCTTAACGTTGGCATTCAGTGGTTTGATGCTGGTTTACGGTAAGCACTTCTTAAAACCGTACGTTCCTACTGAGTTCTGGGGCTTTATCGTCATGTTGGCGAAGCAGTACCACAATTACATGGGACCATTGTTCTTCATTTTGCTGATGCTCGTGCTCTTTAAATGGTGGCGCAAGTCGATTCCAAACATGACTGATGTTCGTTGGTTCATGAAAATGGGCGGTATGGTTGGTAAACACAAAGGCACACATCCGTCAGCTGGTTTCTCAAACGGTGGTGAGAAGGCAATCTATTGGTTATTGATCTTCTTTGGTGCTATCGCGGCAGTGAGTGGCTTAGTTCTAGATTTTCCTATCTTTGGCCAAACTCGCCGTGACATGGAGCTTTCTAACTTAGTTCACGCGATTTCGGCACTGATTCTAATCTGTGGCTTTATCTTCCACATCTATATTGGTCTATTCGGTATGGAAGGTGCGCTAGAAGGCATGGTGACAGGTGAAGTTGATGAAACATGGGCGAAAGAGCATCACGATCTTTGGTATGAAGAAGTGAAATCCAAAGAAGCGATGGGCGAAACAGATACGGCACAAACGGAAGCAAAAGGAGCGAAAGCGAATGAACAAACCTCATAACGGGATTTGGGTTGCGTACATCCTGAGCTGTCTGACCCCGTTTACGTTTCTGATCTCAGGCGTTATCGCAATTATCTATGCTGGTTACCGATTAGATAAGGGAGAAGACAGCGACGTAGTGATTTCTCATTACTACGGTTTAATTCGTACCTTCTTTCTCTACCTGACGTTTTTTGTTGTGTTGATCGTCACCGTCGCGACTTCTAACGGTGTACTCGTTGGCGTGAGTGATTATTGGTTGCATAGTACTTTGCTTGAAACCATCGCTTACTTTATTCCTTGGGTAGGGATGGTGTTTGCTGCATTAGCCATCTTGGTGTGGTTTATGCGAATGTTTCAAGGGATGCAGCAACTGAGCAATAACCAACCACACAGACCATCGACAGGTCCAAACCTTTAATCAGTATTCTTTAAGCAAAACCGCCGTAATAGGCGGTTTTTTTGTTGCTGTCATGTCTCAAATATGAAGCACTGAGTCCCACAGGTGATACTTGATGCAACTTATTGAGTGAATTTACGTAACTGGGCAGAAAATCATAGTTAAGTAAGAAACATGTAAAAAAATCGCGTCGCGATGAGACATTAGTCTCACTCACGCTATTGTTCATTTACTCAGGATTCATCGTCCCGTTAAAGTACGCTGCGCTCAGAAATTCAAAGAGTTGCATACGTGAAAATTGCCATCAATACATTCAGTCTACGCATACAGAGGAATCTCTATCGGAGGATGTTTGATTAAGGCATCTTGCTCTCACAAATAAAAAGAGCGAAACGAGCATTAAATGATGCGGCAAGGTAAGAAAAGGACAAACACGTTACGGCTATGATCCCTCAATTCGTCATTCCTATCACGAATCGCTTTGGCGAAAGTTATCACTTCTCTGGTCAGTTACTTACTAGCGGCGAACCTAAAACATTCGTGACCAAACAAGAGGCAATAGAGTTTCTTGAGAGCTTTGGTGAGCTTGACCTTCGCTCTGTCGAAGACTTGTTCTATTTGATTGGTCAATTCAAGCCAAACATACCTGACGGTGAGCTTACTTCCCAACACTATAATTCAACGTTTGCCAATGCTTTGGTGAACGGTGACTTGCATGTTGCTCGAATTGTACCGACCGGAGAAAACTACGCACTCTCCTCTGCGGTTACGCCTCCACCGACTCAAAATACCGTCAATGCAAAACCATCGAAGGGAAAGGGGAAGTCGAATAAAAAGAGTGGAAGAAGTGCCGCATCTGCTAAGCCTCAACAACAAAGTAGCGAAAAACATGAGAAAGCCGGTGATCCTGTATCACTTGTGACGGGTGAAGAAATTCTCGAACTCTATGATATCGAGCTACAACAAGGTACTACTTGGCAGCGTACTTACCGCTCATCGCAGTCGGATGTAAATCATGGAATGGGCTTTGGTTGGCGACATGCATTTCAGTTTGAATTGCACGAGAAGACGGATGAGAAAGACAACGTTATCGCTTGGGAGTTTGTTGACGATAAGGCAGATATCACAGAATTTGAGCCAGTAGATACTGGAGCAACAAGTTACCAGATATACGCTGGTGCGAGCTGTTATTTCCTAAATTCAGCAACTCGGATCGTGACGCTCGCTAATGGGCATCAATATCGATTTGAACAGAAAGATGATCGTTGGCTTGTTAAACAAGTCAGAAATGGCACGTTTTCAACGTTTCAACTGCAGTATTCTCGAAACCATCGATTGATCGAGATTGCATACAACAAGCGTCCGGTTCTTGAATGTCAATATGATAAGCAAGGACGCCTTGTAGAACTGCTTAATGCAAAGTCCCAAAAAGTTCTGACAACTTATACCTATGATGAGCACGATGATTTGGTCAGTGCAACTAATCATTTGGGCTTGAAGGAACAGTATCAATACCGCGGCCATTTAATTGTTAAGCGTGTACGACCAACTGGCTTTACTCATTATTTTGAATGGGATGGCGAATGTGCTAACGCGAAATGCATCAGGAACGTTGGGGACGCAGGAATTTATGACTATCGCTTCCATTATCAGGGAAATCATTCTTCTTATTCTGACTCGTTAGATCATCAATGGTCTTTCTTGCATGACGAGCAGGGTAACTTACTCGAGAAAATAAGCCCCACAGGTAAAACTTGGCGATGGCAATATGATGAATTAGGACGAAAAGCACAAGCTATCTATCCTGATCAGTCAACAGTCAATTATCAATATAATCAGCATGGTCAATTAGTTTCTAAGTTTCATTCCTCTGGCAAAGAAGTTCAATATGGTTATGACGGCTTAGGTAAGTTAGTTAAAACGGTTTCACCTGACGGGGATATCGAGAAGGCTTACTACAATAGCCTCGGTCAAAGAGTTTGGGATACCGATCAGTTCGGCTGTGTCACGGAATATGATTACGATAAACACGGTCAAGTCGTCAAAAAAGAGTCTGAAGATGGTAAGAAAAGTCAGTGGTGGTGGGATGAACAACAAAGACTTATCGCGAATGAAATAGACGGTACATTACTTCGTTACAGCTACAACGAAGAAGATCTGGTGAATGGCGTCGCTTATCCCGATGGGTGTATTGCTCAACTCGCTTATGATCAATTTGGCAGGCGTACATCGGTTCGTTATTTTAACGACGAAGACAAAGTCGGTTATAGCGAAGAATATTCTTACGATGAGCACAGCCGTGTTGCTCAGATTCGAACTCCAACAGGCATTACCTCGTATCAATGGGGAGCACTCGCACAACAAGAAGCAGTCATCTTTCCCGATGGCAGCCATATTTCTTACGAATACGATCAACAACGTAACCTGACTAAATTAGTTCGGAGTGACGGCTTAGAATTCGAATTTCTGTATGACGATGAAGGCCAGCTATCAGGAACTGTCGGGTTTGATAATCTACACAGCCAATTTGATTATGACGATATGGGGCGGATCCATCGTAAGCAAGTCGCCGATAGGACTGTGCTGTACCGATATGACGCTGCGGGTTATCTCAAGCACGTCAAAGCAGGAAATGGTCGCAGTATTGTAGAGAACCACTTCAATTATACGCTTGGTGGGCGACTTACTTTCGCATCCAATCGCTATCAAACATTGCAATACCAATACTCCTCATTCGGGCATTTAACAAAGCGCATTCAAGGTCAGTTTGAGATAGCGCAGGAGTTTAACAGAGTTGGCCAACGCGTATCTCAGGTACTGCCAGATAATACGGAGCTGAACTTCTCTTATGATCGATATGGGCGTTTTTCAGCGATTCGATTTGGAAACCTAGATTTACCTCAAATCAAATTTCATTACGATGAAATGGGACGAGTTTCGCAAATTAAAACGGCACATTTTAATGAGCGCATCATTTATGATGGTGTTGGTCGTTTGGTTGAACAACATTGGCCAGATAGAGAGAAAAAGTACGTTTACAACGCGCAAAACCGCATTTCATCAATCATTGATAATACGGCAGGAGCAACGCATTATCAGTACGATGCCTTAGGGCAACTGAAACGAGTCAATGCTTCCGGAGAAGTGACTAAGTTTGAATACGATAGTTTTGGCAATCCTACTTTGCCAACTTCAGAGGTATTCGCTGATCGTATTGAAGTGCACGATGATGTCCGGTTCAAATATGACGCGCAAGGAAATCAGACAAAACGTGAGGGGCAAGGACACGTTCAGACTCGCGTATTTGATGCGTTAAATCAGCTCATTGAAGTTCACACCGACGATGGCATCAGTCAATATGAATATGATGCTCTAGGGCGCAGAACGAAAAAAATTACACAAAAAGGCGTTACAGAGTTCTTGTGGGAAGGTGAACGTTTAATTGGTGAACGCTCTTCAGGTGCTTTCCGCTGGTACCTATATCAACCAGAAACCTACATGCCAGTGGCACTGCTAGAAAATGACGTTATTTATTGGTACCAGTGCGATCAAGTTGGTAAACCAGAGCGACTGATCGATTGCGAAGGGAATGTTGTATGGAGTGCAAGTTACGATGCTCACGGTTTTGCTCATGTACATATTGAAAATGTAGCAAATCCATTGCGTTTTCAAGGGCAGTACTTCGATCAAGAAACCAACTTACATTACAACCTCGCTCGGTATTACGATCCTAAGCTAGGACGCTTTATCCAACAAGATCCGATATCTATTGCTGGTGGCATTAACCATTACCAATATGCAGTCAACCCAATTCAATGGATTGACCCAACAGGTTTCCTATGTGAAGAAGGGCTAAAACGCTTGGGTCAAATGTTGGCAGAGTATCAGGCGCAAAGCGATGTTCCCCAAGAGGTTTGTGATCAGATTTTAGAGGCAGCAAAAGAGTCATCTGTCGGAGAAGATGGCGTTCGCTCGCAAGTCAAAATCCGCAAACCCAAAGGTAAAAATCATATTCGATATGAATACGATTTAGACCATATTGATTGCGAGAGAAACGAGATTACTTTTTATCGTCATATTAATCACTCAGATGGCAGCAGGCACGAAGTGCAGTATGTTGTTGGGATTGAGGAGTTTGTCAATGCGCATGTTTTTGACTCAGAGAAAGTCGGTGGAGAGGAAGGTTGCACGATCTTTACTGAAGATCTTGTGCTGAATAAAGCAGAGTATAAAGAAAACTCTGAACTCAATACGAGTGATTATGAGCTAACAGAAAGAAACAAAGCAAAAATTGATGAATGCTTGAAAGAGCGTCAAGAGGCAATGGACGCTCGATCTGGCGAAGAGGGATATAACGCTCAAATTGGTAATATTAACCAACAGTCTGCAAAAATAGGTGAGTTGGCCGCGGATGACTTTGTCCGGAGTAAACGTCCTAATGCTAAGTTGCTTCATCCTAAAGATATTGGAACCTCAATCTCGAAGCCGGGCGACTTTGACATGGTTTATGAGGTGGAGGAGCCACCACCAGGTGAAATTATCATTGTTGAGGCCAAAGGGGGGAGCAGCCCGCTGGGTAGCCGTAAGCTCGGAAATATGGCATATCAGCAAGGGACAACTGAATATGCAACTGCAATTACTGATTTAATGGCTCAAAAGGACAAAGATACAACCGAATGGAAAGCGGCCAGAAGTATAAATAAAGCATTGAGAAAAAAAATTCCTGTTAGATATATTCACACCACAGCAGCTATTTCTGATGCTGGAGAGGTTTCTTCAGTTAATGTAAAAGAATTTAACGTAGAGTTAGGATTTGATTAGATGTCTGATAATAAAAAGAAAGTTAGCATAGAGAGAAAGGCGGAACCTCAATTGACACCAAATGATGTCGCTGAATACCAAATGTATATCAATGAAGATTTAGATGAGCGCAAAGAGCTAATAGCAATCCGTAGAGAGAACTTAGTCGCTCTTAGCGACGACGTTTCAGAACAAGTGAGGTGGTATACTTGCTTTCCATCTTCAATAGAAACTGAACAAATCGGAACACTTTGCCTTTATGAGGCGTCATTGATGCGTGCTTTTTACCATCAACTTGCCATTAAACCAAGCGAACCTCAAAGCGTTAAATTACCTGATTATCCAGAAGTGACATGGAAAGGCGAAGGTATTTTGAAAACTGGATGTTTACACCCTAATCGATGGTTGGATGCTTATTTTACTTCGGTGATTGTGCGTGATAAACCTAGTATGGACATATTGGCGAACTTTCCGATTTCTTTGATGAGACAGAGCTCTACCAAAGCGGGTGAGCTGTCTTATATGCTAGTAGACGTCATTCAGTCGTTCCACAACCGCACATCGGACTATCCTGATAAGCTGGTTGCAGCAATGGACGCAGCGGTAGCTCAAGGAGATAACTGGGCGTTGGAAATTGCGATGGGGATCCTAGAAACCTTCGCAGCGCTCACTACTAATATTGGTTATGATTTTGAGGAAGTGCTCGTTAAAAACCTACAGTTTCAAGAGAAATATCATCTTAGAGAATTAGGACCAGATAGGATAGGCATCCGAACTTTTATTAACTTCCCTCTGCTTGGCATGGCGTGTATGTGGTACGACAAAGGCAACCATTTATCTATTGAAACCGGTTGGCTTCCTCCTTATCTCGTCGAGGGGCGTTGGCTAGAAGAAGTAAAAGCAGGGAAGATCACTCGATAAACTCCTTTAGTTAGCCATTCAGTATATAAGCCACCTCTCATGAGGTGGCTTATATGTTTATGGTGGGGAGTTTGCTGCTTGTTGAGCTATATGGTGCGCATTATGTTGGTGCACTAAAACCATATTGGTGCATTTATTAGCGTGTTAAGCACCATTTCAAGAATGCGTAATTTTATTAAAGTTCATACAAAACAATAAATTAAAGCGTAAGTGTTAGAAATGTAAATTATGGAATGAGAATTGCTCTGTTAGACGCTCTATAAATTAAGTTCACCAAATTGGTGATGAGCCTAACTTTGATGCACAGGATAAGTGCGCTACAGATCAACGGAGACAATCATAATGAGTGTAACTGCCAATCAGGTACACGGCGCTGTACAAACTCTCACGCAAAGTTCCGACACACTTTTCTTACTACTTGGCGCAATCATGGTTTTTTTGATGCATGCTGGTTTTGCTTTTCTTGAAGTAGGAACCGTGCGCCAAAAGAACCAAGTTAATGCTTTAGTTAAAATCTTGGCCGATTTCGGTATTTCCGCCATTGCGTATTTTTTTATTGGATACTGGGTCGCTTATGGCGGCACCTTCTTCGCTGATGCAGAGACATTATCTCAAGGCAATGGTTACGAGTTGGTGAAGTTCTTTTTCTTGCTGACCTTCGCTGCAGCGATTCCTGCTATTGTTTCAGGTGGTATCGCAGAACGAGCTCGTTTTTATCCGATTCTAATCGCAACATTTTTTACTGTCGGCATCGTATACCCGTTATTTGAGGGAATAATCTGGAACGGAAACTTTGGTGTTCAAGCTTGGTTTGAAAGTACCTTTGGTTATGGCTTTCACGACTTTGCGGGTTCAGTCGTTGTACATGGTGTTGGCGGCTGGATAGCGTTGGTTGCCGTTGTGTTTTTGGGCATGAGAAAAGGCAGAGTTCGAGCAGGAAAGCATACCAACTTTGCACCTTCGAATATTCCGTTTTTGGCTTTGGGAGCTTGGATCTTATGTGTGGGGTGGTTTGGCTTCAACGTCATGTCAGCTCAAACCGTGTCAGGCATAAGTGGCTTGGTGGCTATGAACTCATTGATGGCAATGGTCGGAGGCATTGTCGCGTCATTGTTGGCTGGTAAGAATGACCCCGGCTTTATTCATAATGGCCCACTGGCTGGCTTGGTTGCTGTATGTGCGGGTTCAGACTTAATGCATCCTATCGGTGCTTTAGTGACAGGTGCGATTGCTGGCGTGCTATTTGTTTATCTTTTTACCTACCTACAAAACAAAACCAAGATTGATGATGTGTTGGGTGTCTGGCCTTTACACGGTGTATGTGGCGCTTGGGGGGGGATTGCTGCGGGGATCTTTGGTCAAAGCGCGTTAGGTGGGCTAGGTGGCGTGAGCATTATCGTTCAGCTTCTAGGAACGCTTTTGGGCATTTCTATCGCAGTGATTGGGGCGCTTGCAGTCTACGGCGCGATCAATGCCAGTATGGGACTAAGGCTTTCGGAAGAAGACGAATTCAATGGCGCTGACCTAGCCATTCATAAAATATCTTCTACCAACGAGGATTGAGGCCAATGTGGGAGCGGCGTAAAGCCGCTCTTTTAGCAATTGCCTTTTTTTGCTTGGCCAGGGGGACAGAAATCTCCATTACCACGATGGTTATCGTCATTGGTGCTGACTCTTACTTTTACGTCGTCCACTTCGCCTTCAACATTGGTTAGTTGGCAACCTGCTAAAGTCGTAAGTAATATAAGCGCTAGAGATACTTGTCTCATTGCTGTTCCTCTTAAATTGTAATCCTAATAGTGACCATTACGACCATGGTCTAATCCATATTACTACTGTTGCTATTCTTTCAGTGTTAAGCTAATGAAAAAACAGCAAGGATGAGTTATGAATTTCCCTTATAGAAATATTGTAGTACTTACTGGTGCAGGTATCTCGGCTGAATCTGGTATTCAAACATTTCGTGCGCAAGATGGCCTTTGGGAGAATCACCGTATTGAAGATGTAGCAACACCTGAAGGGTTTGCTCGCGATCCGGACCTTGTTCAAGATTTTTACAACCAACGCCGCAAGAAACTTCAAGACAATGCGATACAGCCTAATGCAGCGCATGAAGCATTGGGTCGTCTAGAGGCTGAGTTAGAAGGTAAAGTGACGGTCATCACTCAAAATATAGACAACCTTCACGAAAGAGGCGGCAGCCATAACGTCATTCATATGCACGGTGAGCTTTTAAAAGCGAGATGCAGTGAATCAAACCAAGTTATAGAACATAGTGAGGACATTAAGACTGGTGAGCTTTGTCACTGCTGTCAGATCCCTTCACAAATGCGACCACATATTGTTTGGTTTGGTGAAATGCCACTGCGAATGGGGGATATCTACGCGGCTTTAGAAGAGGCAGATTTATTTATTTCTATCGGAACTTCTGGCGTCGTATATCCCGCAGCGGGTTTTGTTCATGATGCAAAAATGCATGGCGCACATACCATTGAAATTAACCTCGAGCCTAGTGCGGTAGAAAGTGAATTTGAGGAAAAACGCTACGGAAAAGCAAGCGTCGAGGTTCCAAAATTAGTTGACGAGATACTGGCTCTAGAAGGAAAAGAAAGAGCGTAATAATTCTCACAGAGGAGAGCTTTTGTCTTGTCATTAAGAACAAAAAAAGCGGCTCATGAGCCGCTTTTTCATATCTTTAAAACTAACGAATTAGTTGTTCACTTTTAGCTTTTGGAAGTACTCATCGTACATTACGCTCGCTTCGCCAACTTCATCTTGCCAAGTACCGCTGTCCATCACTTCTTGTGGTGGGAAGATGCTTGGATCGTTAGCAAATTCTTTCGGTAGCAGTTCGTGTGCCGTTTTCACTGGAGTAGGGTAACCAATCTCTAGTGCGATCTTAGCTGCGTTTTCTGGGCGAAGTAAGAAGTCAATCATCTTATGAGCCGCATCAACGTTCTTCGCGCCAGTTGGAATTGCCAGGCTGTCCATCCAGAAGATCGTTCCTTTTTCTGGCCAGATGATGTCGATGTTCGCGCCTTCTTGACGAGCCATGTAAGCAGAACCGTTCCAAAGCATACCAAGTGAAACTTCACCCGCTAGGTAAGGGTTTGCAGGAAAGTCTGAGTTAAATACTAATACGTTTGGCATTAGTTTCTTCAACTCTTCATAAGCCGCTTTGATTTCATCCGGGTTAGTGGTGTTCGGTGAGTAACCAAGTTTAGTCAATGCGATATGGAATACTTCGCGAGAATCATCCATTAGCATTAGTTGACCTTCCCACTTGCTATCCCAAAAATCATCCCACTTAGTAACAGACGATTTGTCTAGCATGTCAGCATTGATACCAATACCAGTCGCACCCCAAATGTAAGGGATAGAGTAATTGTTGTTCGGATCGAACGGTTTGTTAAGGAAGTTAGTATCAAGATCGGCAAAATGAGACAATTTCTCTTTGTCGATCTGTTGCAGCATGCTTTCTTTACGCATTTTAGAGACGAAATAGGTAGACGGTACTACCAAGTCGTAACCAGAACCTTGGGTTTTAAGTTTTGCGTACATACTCTCGTTAGATTCATATGTAGAGTAAATAACTTTGATTCCAGTTTCTTTTGTAAAGTCTTCAAGAACTTCGTTTGGAATGTATTCCGACCAGTTGTAGAAATACAGTTCTTGATCAGCAGCCATTGCAGGGGTAGCGATGAGCGTCGCTGCACATAGAGCGCTTGCGTAGAATTTACTTTTCATTTGTTTTCCGTTTTGTTTCGCGATTGGACAAGTCAATACTAGCTGGAGTTATCAAGTTGAGCCAAATCGCAGTAAGCACAAATCTGTTTATTTAGCTCGAGGGCTGTATCTCCGCTTTGCGAGAAGATAAAACTAGACATCGAGCCAGATAAACCTAGCAACGCATAATTATATCAGTCAATTACAAAAATAGGCAGCGTATTGCTGCCTATTTTCTTTTAGTCGATGACTTGTTACACAAGCTCGATTACTGTCCCGCTTTCAGCTTTAGGAAGTAATCTTCGTACTTAACGGTTAGATCACCAACCGCATCTTGCCATTCCACTCGATCAAGATCTTCTTGAGAAGGAAATAGCGGTGCAACATCTTTAAACTTAGCGTTCGATTCCTCTACCGCTGTTAAGTAACCAGTATCACGAGAGATTTGCTCTGCGATTTCTGGACGTAGTAGGAAGTCGATCATCTTGTGAGCTGCTTCTACGTTCTTCGCCCCGGAAGAGATAGCGAAGTTATCAACCCAACCGATACCGCCTTCTTTAGGAAACACGAGTTTAAGGTTTAGGCCTTCATTTTGAGCAGCTGCAGCGCTGCCGTTCCAAAGCATACCAACGCCCACTTCACCAGACATGTAAGGTGCGCCTGGGTTGTCAGAGTTGAAAACTAGAACGTTTGGCATCAACTTTTGTAGCTCAGCGTACGCTTCATCTATTTGTTTAGGGTCTTTTGAGTTGCCTGAATAGCCAAGTTTACGCAGAGCGATATGGAAGACTTCACGAGTGTCGTCCATCAGCATTACTTGACCTTCAAGCTCAGGCTTCCATAGATCTGCCCAGCTTTGGAAGTCGTTTGGATCGTACATATCTGCGTTAACCGCTAGACCTGTAATCGCAACAACGTGTGGAATAGAGTAGTCGTTATTTGGATCGTAAGGCTTGTCTAGATAGTTCTTAT
Source organism: Vibrio sp. J2-3(2022) (assembly GCF_021725735.1). Taxonomy (NCBI): domain Bacteria; kingdom Pseudomonadati; phylum Pseudomonadota; class Gammaproteobacteria; order Vibrionales; family Vibrionaceae; genus Vibrio; species Vibrio sp. J2-3(2022). The sequence goes on along the minus strand of NZ_JAKKCK010000002.1, from coordinate 216,837 downwards.
CTAGGTTGCCGAAGTTTTTAAGCTTAGTCTTATCGATCTTTTGTAGCATACCTTCATCGCGCATTTTTGCTACGAAGTACGTTGAAGGTACCACTAGGTCATAACCTTGGTTATGAGTTTTTAGCTTTGCGTACAAAGTTTCGTTCGACTCGTAAGTCGAGTAGATCACTTTGATACCAGTTTCTTTGGTAAATTGCTCTAGGATATTACTGTTGATGTAAGGCCCCCAGTTCATAAATACCAATTCTTTATCGTCCGCTGCCGCTGAACCTGAGAACAGAGAAAGCGCACATGCACTACCAGCTAATAGAGTAGCCCATTTTTTCATTGACGTTAGCTCCAAACCAAACGTTGTCCAAATCATTTTGGACGGTAGATAGAAAAACAGAATGGCATGTAACCATTCTGTTTCGTGATGTTAACGGATGTGGATTTTACTTTACTTTTTCTCTTGCAAGCAACTGAGAAATTACGACAAGAATTAAAGAAACCACCAACATGACCGTTGCAAGAGCATTCACTTCCGGTGAAATACCCACCTTAACCATCGAGTAAATTTTCAATGGTAGGATTTCATACGTTGGACCTGTTACGAACGAACTAATAATTACGTCGTCCAGAGACAGGGTAAAGCTAAGCAGCCAGCCTGCCGCAACTGCTGGTTTTGCAAGAGGAAGGATGATCTGCTTTAAGATAACCCATTCACTTGCGCCAAGATCTTTTGCTGCTTCCAACATCTTCACATCGAAGCCATTTAAGCGGCTGTATACGGTTACCACCACAAATGGCAAACAGAAGGTGATGTGGGCAATCAATAGAGTAAAGAAGCCCAGCTGTGCGCCTAATACTAGGAACAGAGCAAGTAATGAAATCGCCATGACAATATCTGGAGACATCATTACGACAAACAACATGCCGTTTACAGCACCTTTGCCTTTGAACGAGTATCGGAATAGGGCAACAGCTGTTAAGCTACCAATAATAGTAGCCGCTGTCGCAGAAAATACCGCCACGTTCAATGAGTGCCATGCAGCCTGCATTAGGCTGTCGTTGTTGACTAGGGTTTCATACCATTTCGTGGTGAAACCACCCCATTTCATACCAAATTTATTGGCGTTAAATGAGTTTACGATTAGTACAACGATTGGCAGATACAAAAATGCATAAACCAACGCCATAAAGCTAAATCTAACTGTGCGTCCCATTAGTCTAGCTCCACTTTCTTATTCAATAATTTGCCTGCTCGGTAGTAAGCGTAAAGCATGACCGCCATTGCGAAGGTGAGGGCGATACTGGTCGCAGCACCAAATGGCCAATCACGAGCGTTCAATACTTGGCTCTTAATTACGTTACCAATCAGTAGGTTCTTCGCACCGCCTAGAAGATCTGAGATGTAGAACATACCCAGCGCAGGTAGTAGAACCAACAAACAGCCACCGATAATGCCAGGCATTGTCAGAGGTAGAATTACTTTAGTAATGGTTTGGAGCTTGTTCGCACCGAGGTCTTTTGCTGCCTCGATGTAAGTGTTGTCCAACTTCTCGATTGCCGAGTAAAGCGGCAGAATCATGAAAGGAAGTAGGATGTATACAAGACCAATCATTACAGCCGTTTCGGTATACATAATACGCAACGGCTTGTCGATGATTTCCATTGCCATCAGCGACTTGTTCAAAATGCCCTGTGTACCGAGAACAATCTTCAGTCCGTAAGTTCGAATCAAAGAGTTCGTCCAAAATGGTACGATCACCAAAAACAGCATAAACGGACGCCATTTTTCAGGCATTTTCGCTACGATATAAGCAAACGGGTATCCAATGACTAAACACAACAACGTTGCCACAATTGCCATGTAGAACGAGTGCATCAGCACTTTCGCATACAGTGGGTCCAGCAGACGCAAGTAGTTGTCGAAAGTGAATGTCATTTCGATTAAGTTTGCTTCATCACGCGTTAAGAAACTGGTACCAATAATCATCACGTTTGGTACCAACACAAACAGTGTTAGCCAGCCTACGATTAAGGCAATGATCGCGTTCTGAAGATTAATCTTCTTGCTTATCATTGAGTACTACCTCCCAGCTCTCAACCCAAGTGATAGCGACTTTCTGGCCAAGTGAGTGGTCCACATCAGGATCATCTTCGTTAAAGAATTCGCTTACCATTACACGCATACCTGAATCCAATTGGATAACAGAATCTAACGTCATACCTTTATAAGTACGCTCAGTTACGTGACCAACAATGCCTTTTTCTTCAGACTCTTTGATTTCTTCGATACGTAAGTCTTCAGGTCGAAGTAGTACTTGTAGTTTATCGCCTTTCTGTGCTTCCTTATCGTAGTAAACGACGGATTCAACACCTTCAATTTCTGCGCGGATGCGTTTGTCATCGATGCGCTCTAGCATGGTTGCATTGAATACGTTGATCTCACCAATAAAGCGAGCAACAAACAGGTTCTTAGGCTCTTCATAAATCTCACGCGGAGAGCCATCTTGTTCGATAACGCCATCACGCATCACGATAATGCGGTCTGACATCGATAGGGCTTCTTCCTGGTCGTGTGTTACAAAGATAAAGGTAATACCAAGTTGACGCTGAAGCTGCTTCAACTCGATCTGCATTTGTTTACGCAACTTGTAGTCCAGCGCCGATAGCGATTCATCGAGCAGAAGTACTTTTGGTTTATTAACAACTGCACGAGCAATTGCGATACGCTGTTGCTGGCCACCAGAAAGTTGGTGCGGTTTACGCTGTGCCATTTTTTCTAGACGAACCATGCGTAATGCTTCTATTACTCTTGGTTCAATCTCTGCTGCAGGCGTTTTCTGCATACGAAGACCAAAAGCGACATTGTCAAAAACGGTCATGTGTGGAAACAGTGCGTAACTTTGAAATACCGTGTTGACGTGTCTCTGCTCAGCAGGAACCTGTGTTACATCTTGGTCATCCAAAATGATTTGACCGTTATCCGCCGCTTCAAAACCAGCGATCATTCGTAAAACTGTCGTTTTACCACAACCAGAAGGCCCAAGAATCGTCAGAAACTCACCATGATTAACATCCAGATTTAAATTACCGATGATTTCCTTACCATCGAAACTTTTACTAATACCAGATAAACGAATAACTGGCTTTCCTGCTTGCGGTTTTGCGTTCAACGTCTGTATTTCCCCCACGTTCAAGCTGGGATAATCCCAGCTGATGTGACACTAGCCATTCACTTTTGAGGCGCGCATCATAATCACCAAAATTGTGAAATTAAAGCATTTTCTTATCTTGAAACAGAAAAAATTTTGCAGGCAAAAGTCATCATTCCTTACCATACTGTTTTTATAAGATTAATTGGCATTTAAACACAGTTTGATAGCACTAAGCTCTGTACAATAATTGTTTTCAATTTCATAACCTTGTGAGTGGTTAATTATCAACCATACAGTTGAGATTGCAAGGATAGTACGTGAGTTGTGATGTTAGATGTGGAAAGATTTCTTTATAATAACGGCCACATTAATTGACTGGAATTCCAGTGAAAATTTTACAAGTTAATCTTGGATAAACTATGAACGACGATTTTGAGAAAGATTTCAATCTTGGGGGGAGTGTAGAGCGAGCTTTGTCTGGCAACTACGAGCTTAAAGCTGGGGCTGTTTTCAATGAAGCTTGGCGAGCAACCATCCAGCACTTTTTATCCTTTTCTCCTGCTATTATTGTATTGCTTTTTGTCCAGTTAGGTATTTTCTATATCGCATTACAACTGCAGTTGGGTGATCTGACCGTTATTCTTGATGCATTTGAGAATCCAGAATCATTCACTAACGATATTGTGTCTTCTATTTATGTCGCGAACTTTAGTTATGAGGTGATCAGCGCCCCAATTTATGCAGGGATCAGCTTGATGGCCATGAGCCATATCGCGGGCTTAAAGACTAAATTGCGCCATGTAGGTAAAGGGCTGCAGTTTACTATTCCCGTGATCCTAGCAACGCTGATGAGCCTAATGCTGCAAGGCGTAGTTGGTATGATCTTCCCTCTACTGTCCCTGTATCTTTCTTTAGCGTTTAGTCACTCTATCTTGTTGATTTGTGAAAAAAGAGTGCCACCAATGCAGGCGCTATTGTTATCACTTCGCGCTATTAACAAGAAGATTTTTGTCGTCGCAGGGCTTTACTTAGGCGTGATGTTGATGTTTATTATCGCTGCGATGTTCTACGGTATTGGCTTGATTTTTGTGTTGCCATTCTTCTTTCATTTGAAAGGCATACTCTACCGCGAAATGTTTGGAATTAAGCTCAAGATCGTTGCAACACAGAAAAACGACAATGATCACGATGGTAACTCACAGGTGTTTGATGCCTAATTCTTTAAAATCAATAAGTTTACGAGTGGCGGCTACCTGTATAGCCGCCACTTTCATTTCTATTGGACCGTATTTACACTACGAGCAACAGTTTAAATATGTTGAGAATCCTGATGTGCTGTCCGGGACAATTAAGCATGTCGATTTGTCTCATTTGCCACACATTGGTGATATCCCTGACTTCAACGCAATAAAAGACACCAAAGAGAAAAAAGCGGCGTTTTTTGATTTTTTAAGGCCTAAAATAGCACTTGAGAATCAACGAATTCGCCATGAACGAGCGTTTCTTACTTCTTTAAAGGTGGGACAAATCACTCAAGAGCAAGAAGAGTACGCTCAGCGACTAGCGGCTCTGTATTCTTTGCCTTTGAGCGACAACAAAGTCGATCACGCGTGGTTGGGTGAAATGCTTGTGCGAGTGAATGTCTTACCAGAAGCGCTGGTTCTAACTCAAGCAGCAAATGAATCTGCGTGGGGCACTTCTCGTTTTGCCACTCAAGCTAACAACTTGTTCGGCCAATGGTGTTATAAAAAGGGTTGTGGAATTGTTCCTGCGCAACGTGGCGCAGGCAAAGCTCATGAAGTTGAAAAATTCGATTCTGTACAGCAGTCGGTTCATGGCTACTTTATGAATGTTAATCGAAACCCAGCGTATGCTGAACTACGTGAAATCAGAGCTTCTCTAGCCGAAAAGAACAAAGACCTGTTATCGGTCGCAACGGCGTCAGAGTTAACTCATGGATTGCTAGCATATTCTGAACGTGGCATTGCTTATGTACACGATCTTCGCGCTATGATTCGTCATAATAACGCCTACTGGACACAATAAAATAACGGATAAAATGAAAAAGTTAAGCCTAAGTCTATTGGGAAGTGCGGCGCTAATTCTTGTATCGCCAATAACCCAAGCTCAAGAGTACATGTTCACGTACTCGAAGTTATACACCCAACTCAAAAACAACAATAAAGAAGGGCATGACGACGTGAAAGTTGGTGTCTTCTTTGTGGATGCGAAAACTAAGCAAATTTGTACAATAGAAAAAGCTTGGATGGAAAAAGAAGAGCACTATGAAGAGTTTGTTATCCCTGCTTCACAAGAGTTGCCTCTGCCAGTCGATAAAAACTTAAAGTCAGCGAATCCGTTGGTTTTTGTCGATACTCCAAAAGATACTCGCTGCGATTACTCACTTGTCGTGATGGCCAAAGAACCATTACAGGGTAACGTTTCTTACGAGCAACTTAAGCCTCTTCTACCTCAAATGCAGACGATGCTGGAAGATTTAGGCGGTATGTTTGCGGGTTGGTTTACACCTGAAGTTCAAGGTGTGACGATGGAGTTTGCAAATCAACTGAATGATAAAGTGATTTTCTCAAACGGAACCGAAAAGCCAATTGTCAATGGCAAGATACAAGTCGCACTAAGTGAAATAGGGCAAGGTGGCACAATGACACTACCAGAACCGACGATGCGAGTGCTACCTTATCTGCCTAACGCAAAGAAGTGAACACTGAGAGTTTAGAAAGGGCTGCAATTGCGGCTCTTTTTTCATTTGTGACCGTAACTAAAGTATCTTTCACACTCTTTTCTTAAAGACTCAATAAGACAAGCATTTAATCCTGCGTAAAAAGCTCGTATAATCCACGCCCCAAAGAAACCCATGTTAGGAAGTCCTAGTCGATTTATCGGCGATGTGAGAGCCCGCAATGAACCAAATAGATACAAGAAAAGAAACCCTAGAATTCAACAAGCTTCAGAAACGCCTGAGAAGACATGTTGGAAATGCCATTACTGATTACAACATGATCGAAGAAGGCGATGTTGTGATGGCATGTATTAGCGGTGGTAAAGATTCATTCGCGATGCTTGATATCCTGCTGAATCTTCAAAAAGCCGCACCGATCAAATTTGAAGTGGTTGCGGTAAACCTAGACCAAAAACAACCGGGCTTCCCTGAGCACATTCTGCCTGAGTATTTCGAAACACTGAATATCCCTTACTATATTGTCGATAAGGACACTTATTCCGTCGTAAAAGAGAAGGTGCCAGAAGGCAAAACCACTTGTGGTCTGTGTTCGCGCCTGCGACGTGGTACGCTGTATTCATTTGCAGAGAAGATTGGTGCAACTAAGCTTGCGCTAGGTCATCACATGGATGACATCGTCGAAACAATGTTCTTGAATATGTTCCACGGCTCTCGCCTTAAAGCGATGCCACCAAAACTACGCTCTGATGATGGTCGTAACGTGGTCATTCGTCCATTAACTTACTGTCGTGAAAAAGACCTGATCAAATACGCTGAGCACAAGGATTTCCCAATTATTCCGTGTAACCTTTGTGGCTCTCAAGAGAACCTTCAGCGTCAATCTATAAAAGCAATGTTGATTGAATGGGATAAGAAGACGCCAGGGCGTGTGGAAGCGATTTTTAAATCAATTCAAAACGTAAGCCCAAGCCAACTAGCAGACCGCGAATTGTTCGACTTTGTTAACTTACCGCTAGATCGTGAAGGTAACCGCGAAGAGTATGAATTTAATGAGGCTGTCGTTTCTTCGACGAATATTGATGAATCAATGTTCATCGATGTTACGAACATCTAACTCGTAAAAAGGAGGTCAATTAGACCTCCTTTTTTGTATTCAACGCTTTAACTGTCCCCAAACAAAAATCCCCCTTTATTAGGGGGATCTATTAGCGTCTGTTTGAAAGCGCTCAATATAGCAATGCTAAAGAGAGATTAGGTTGCTGTGTTTGGATCAAGAGGACTAATGTAGCCTTTTGGTTTTAGAGCCAATACATCGCAATTTATTTTATCGATCACGTGCTCAGCTGTATTACCAATAAAGACAGCAGAAAGCCCGGTTCGCCCTGTGGTGCCTAAAATAACCATTGCAGCATTCAAGCGCTCTGCTGCTGCTGGAATGACATCTTCAGGTAAGCCTTGCTCAACAATCGTTTGCTCTTCATCAAGGCCGTGTTTTTGGCGTAATGCTTTCATCGCAGTTAAGTGATGACCTCGAACGGCATCGGTATAAGTCGTTGGATCAAACTCAGGAAGTTCAATGGTAATGTTCGCCGGTGTAACGGGATACGCATTAACAAGGTATGGTTTGGCATCCAGTCGAGTGGTGACTTCTTTTAGTCGCTCGACCATAGCATCGTTGAGATCAATATGAGTTGGATTTTCAGAGCCTACGTGCACCGAGGCAAGAATGCTTGCTTGTTCTGGCCAATCTGCATTTTTAATCAGAAGTACTGGGATAGGGCATTTACGTAACAAGTGCCAATCGGTCGGAGTGAAAATCACAGATTCTAACACATCGTGCTTACGTGTGCCTTTAATGACTAGGTCATGGCTGCCTGCATAGACCTCAGCGATAATTGCTTCGTAAGGACGGTTGTGCCAGACGACACATACATCAAAGTCGAAGCCATCGTTTAGATAAGGTTGAGCAATTTTACGCATCCACTGCTCACGTTGATGGATAACACCTCGACGCATAGCATCTCTTTCATCCACTGATAGCATTGACGTCATGTCATAAGAGAAATCGTAAATGGATAAAAAGAAAGTGATTCGGCTTCTAGATACACTTTTTTGAGCTAATTGAACAGCTCTTGCAAGTGCGGGCTGCTCATCATTATTGATGTCAGCTACAACAAGGATCTTACTGTATATACTCATAACTAAGCCCACTTCTATTGCAAAACCAGATACTGAATATAAATTAAATCAGTATTTTGGAGTACTCACCGTACATTTTTACTGTAGCTTAGTTTGGGTAACTTTTTGAGGACTTTCGAAAGGAATTTATGAGAAACATGATGTAGCTCATTTTCGAGCTACATCAATAATTGGGGTGTATTATTCTTTAGTTACACCAGCAAGTTCCATCAATGCATCGTGGTCTAAGATAGTGATATATTTACCTTTTACACTTAGGATCTCGGATTTCTGGAAACGACCCAACAAGCGACTGATTGTTTCCACTGTAAGACCAAGATAGTTACCAATATCACCACGAGTCATCGTTAAACGAAACTCTCTAGGGCTGAAGCCACGTTGAGAAAAACGAGTTGATAGGTTGTATAGGAAAGCCGCTAGACGTTCTTCTGCATTCTTTTTAGAAAGAAGCAAAATCATTTCCTGATCACCTTTAATTTCGTTACTCATCAAACGCATAATTTGCTGGCGAAGCTTAGGCATTTTACCTGATAGGTCGTCTAAAATTTCGTATGGGATTTCACATACCATCGACGTTTCAAGCGCTTGAGCAAAGCTAGGGTGGGAGTCACCTGTAATGGCATCGAAACCAACTAGGTCTCCGGCCAAGTGAAACGCTGTGATTTGCTCATCACCTTGCTCTGTGATCGTATAGCTCTTGATGGTACCAGAGCGGATAGCGTACAGAGATTTTAGCTCGTCACCAGCCTTAAAAAGCTCTTGTCCTTTTTGGATAGGCTTCTTACGTTCGATGATTTGGTCAAGCTGATCAAGTTCTGCCTCATTCAGAGTGAACGGGATACACAGCTGACTAATGCTACAATCTTGGCAATGAATGGCGCAACCGCCTGATTGGATACGCTTTGTTGCAGGTTTTTCAGAAATCATAACAACCTTTCACTATTTGATATACATCAATATTTTAGCATCGCTTAATCCTAAAGGGTAGCAAAAATGTCACCTCAATAGAGTTTAACGTTATATGAAACCGAGTAACTCCATGGCTCCTACAGCAGTGTACGAACCATACCCAATAAGGATTAATGCTGAAATATTTCTAAATATTAACGATTTTTGTAATTTCTGAAAATGGTTGGCACCATATCCAATAATCAGCATTGCCGGAAGTGTTCCGAGGCCAAACGCGAGCATAATAAGACCACCGTTTATTGCGCTGCCTGAAACCGCCGACCAAGTTAGCGCAGAATAAACCAAGCCGCATGGTAACCAGCCCCAAATGAAGCCAAATGGTAAAGCATGAAGAGGGTGCTTTAATGGCAACAAACGCTTACCAGCAGGTGAGATAAAGCGCCAAATGTGCTGTCCTAACTTTTCTATTAACAGTAAACCTTGCCACCATCTAGCAATATAAAGCGCAACCAGAATCATGAACAGTGCGGCAATCAGCCTTAACCAAGCAAGAGAATGCGTTAATCCACTTAGCTCAGATAAACCTGATATTGCTCCGCCTACTAATGCACCGATTACGGCATAGCTGCTCAATCGCCCTAGGTTGTAGAAGAGTGGAATAAGGGGGGAGCTTTTACTTGTAGAAGAGCCCATGGTAAGCAGAGACGCGATACCACCACACATTCCCATGCAATGACCGGCCCCGACGAGGCCGATCATCAAAGCACCAATAAAGTCAGGAGTCATAAAGGTTGCTATTTTTTATCACTATTAGATTTGTCTTCTTCATCAAGAAGAATGTTATGTCCTTGTCGTTCTAGATCTTCAAACTGATCACTTCTTACTGCCCAAAGAAAAACGGCAACAGCAACACAAACGAGAACGATAGCGATGGGAATCAATATATAAAGACTTTCCATGTTTGCTTTCTCTACTTATTTCTCTTTGAGCAGGCGCAAAGAGTTAGATACAACGATAATTGAGCTTGCAGACATGCCAACTACTGCAATGTAGGGAGCCACTAAACCAGCGACAGCTAAAGGCAAAATTAACAGGTTGTAACCCAAAGACCAAGCCAAGTTTTCTCGAATAATCTTTCTTGTACGCAGTGCAAGCAAACGTGCCTCTAGTAGCTTTTCGAGATTATCCCCAAGTAACGTCATATCTGCAGATGCTTTAGCGACATCCGTACCACCGCCCATTGCAACAGAAAGATGAGCTCCGGCGAGAGTAGGTGCGTCATTGATGCCATCGCCAACCATCATTGTGATACTGTCTTCATCAAGACTCTTAAGGTACGCGAGTTTGTCTTCTGGTTTTGCTGACGCAACGACGTGATCGATACCAATTTCATTCGCTACAGGTCGAGCGTTTGAGAGAGAGTCACCTGTTAGCAGCGTTGTCTTAATTCCAGCGTCAGCAAAACGTTGAACAAAGGCTTTGCTTTCTTTTCGGATAGGGTCGCGGTAGTAAAAGCTAGCGACATGCTCGCCATCAACTGAAAGATAGACCGCATGGCTTTCATCGCTTTCCTTGCCTTGAACAAAAACCGCACTGCCTATCTTAACGATTTTGCCATTCCAGATCCCCTCAATCCCTGAACCAATCACGTTTTGCACTTCATACACAACAAAGTCGTCATTGGCGTAACTTGCAAAAGAGCGAGCGATAGGATGGTTTGCATGAGCTTCTAATGCTGCGGCTAGAGAGAGACAATCTTCTTTTGGAAGATCACTCAACACTTTTGTATCACAGATCTCAATATCGCCTTTCGTCAGAGTACCTGTTTTATCTACAACTAAGTGGTTGATCTTACATAGCGTCTCGAACACATGACCTTTACGAAGCAAAATGCCAAAGTTTCCCATACGAGAGGTAGCACAAGTTAGAGCAGTTGGAGTCGCAAGAGATAGGGCACATGGACAGGTGGCTACCAATACGGATAGCATGATCCAAAACGCATCATCTGGTTTTGTTTGATGCCAGTAAAACCAAGTACCAGCAGAAATAATAAGAATTGCTCCAACAAAGTAACGAGCAACAACGTCTGCAATTTCTGCGATTTTAGGTTTGGAGTGTTGAGCTTCATCTTGTAAACGCACGATATTGGAAATCATTGAGTCGGCTTTGGAACTCATGACCTCTAGCTCAAATGACTCATCACCGTTTAGTGTTCCTGCATAAACCGCATCGCCTTCTCGTTTCACAACATGTACGGATTCACCCGTTAGCATGGATTCATCAATATGAATACGACCCGAAATAACTTTGCCGTCAGCTGGGATATGTTCACCAGGAAGGACGCGAATACGATCACCAACTTTTAGAGTTTTCACTGGTATTTGCTCGCCATCCAGCGTCGTGGCGATCGCTGGGATCAACTTTAATAGGTTACCACTCGCCGCTGCGGCTTTGCGACGCGCTCGCATCTCTAAAAATCGTCCAACCAATAGGAAGAAAGTGAACATTGAAATCGATTCGAAGAAGACTTCGCCCTGTTCTGTAACGGTTGCTATTAAGCTGGCTACATAGGCAAAAATAAGTGCAATCGAGACAGGCACATCCATACCGAGGGTTCGGCCTTTGATGCTTCGCCACGCATTTAAGTAAAACGGAAGAGCAGAGTAGAGTAGGACTGGCGTAGCAAAGATCAGACTTACCCAACGAAAGTAATTTTTAAACTCCGGTTCTAGGTCACCAAAAACTTCTAGATACAATGCGACGGCTAGCATCATAACTTGCATGGTAGCTAAACCAGCAATACCTAATCTGTATAAGTATTGCTTCATCATTCGATGATAAGAGGCTTCTTGCTTATCAGCTTCAAATGGTGCAGCTTTATAACCCAGTTTATGAATGACAGATAGGAGCTCACTTAATCGCACTTGAGTGTTATCCCAGGCCAGTAACGCGCGGTTAGTGGTTGTATTCACGCGGATAGACACTAACCCAGCCGTATTAGAGACTTGCTTTTCGATTAACCACGCACAAGCTGCACATGACACGCCTTCTAAAGAAAGAGTTACTTCAGAGACATTTTCACGATTTCGCACAAATTCTGATTGTACATCTTCATTATCATAATGAATTAAAGCTTGGAGTTGCTCTGGTACTAAATCTGCTTTTTCCGCAGGCGCAGTTCTATATTGATAGTAGGATACTAAGCCGCTGTCTACGATGGTTTGAGCAACCGTCTCGCAGCCAGGACAACACATCTTGCGGGATTCACCGAGTATATCAACTTTAAAATCCGTGTTGGCTGGTACATCTTCACCACAGTGATAACAGGATTCACACATATGCTTACTTCATTAACGGTGTTGACGAGGCAGGAAATTCAACTTTACCTTGGATCATCCATTGTTGGTCATGTGGTTGTAGTTCGACAAACCAAGGACCTTGAATAGATTCTTCTGCCGTTAGGCGGTAATTACCAGATGCATCCGCCGTAACGAGCTTTGTAAAGTCACGATCTGGAAGAGTACGATGAGTGAAAGTGGCCGTTAGAGCAGGGTAATGAGATAGCTTCCCTTTAGCGAACACAATCACAACATTGTTATTTTTAGAGGAAATCTCAGCGTTAAGACCTAGGTCACGAGCGACATTCATTTTACTAATGTCGATGTTAATGCCTTTGCCTTTTTTATAGTAATCCTCGGCGACTAAAGAAACAGAGTTGTTCGAGAAAACGACCACAGTAATCACAGTCCAAACTACGACAGTAAGAGGAAGGATGATTAGGAACCACGGCCAAAATTGTTTATACCAAGGCTTTACCATAAAAAAGTTCTCAACAGCTAAATGAAAAAATGTAAGGCGTTAAATTTAAAGGAAAGACAGCCCCTATGAAAGGGGCTGTTATTGCTATGTTACTTAATATCTCAGTTACTTACTCTCTGAGTTACTTAAGCTCCAGACATAAGAGGCAACGAGCTGAACTTTATCTTCACCCAAAATGTCTTTCCACGCGGGCATTACACCTGAGCGGCCGTTCATTACGGTTTCGGTTACAGCTGCACGAGAGTCGCCAAATAGCCAATCTTGGTCTGTAAGATCAGGTGCACCGACAGCAGGGTTACCCTTACCATCAGTACCGTGACAAGCTGCACACACGACGAAACGTGCTTTACCTGCCGCTGCTTCACGAGCATTCACTTTACGACCAGATAGGCTAAGTGTGTAGCTTACTACTTCTTGAACACCTTGCTCACCAAGCGCATCTTTCCATGCTGGCATTTGACCAATACGGCCATGCATGATGGTTGTTACGATTGCAGCTGGTTCGCCGCCGTATAGCCATGCATCATCAGTTAGGTTAGGAAAACCTTTCTGACCACGAGCATCAGAACCGTGACATTGAGAACAGTTTTGCAAAAACAAACGTTGGCCAACTTTCAATGCTTCAGGATCTTGCGCAATTTCAGGTATTGGGCGCAAACCACTATCATTGTGTGCAAGTTTACGGAATGCTTCGCCGAAGTATGCATCTGCGTCATCCAGTTCTTTTGCGTATTGGTTTAGTTGCTTGTTCTCTTGTGCTTTAGCGATGGCTTCTTTTGACTCTTCCAGTGAACGCACTGTTTGAGCAGAACTCTGCCAATTTAAAAAGCCCTTGAAGCTACCTAGACCTGGAAATAGGGCTAGATAAACTGCTGCAAACACAAATGTACTTACAAACAGATAAGTCCACCACTTTGGTAGAGGGTTGTTTAGCTCGCGAATACCATCGTACTCGTGGCCCATGTCTTCCCCTTCCTCGACGCCCATTTTATCTTTAGCGCACCAAGTTAGGAGAATCGCACAGCCTACCAGCGTACCGACAGTAATCACGATAATCCAGAGACTCCAGAATGTAGTCATTACTTCTTCACTCCTTGGTTATTTGGGGTCGTTTGTTCTTCGTCAGCAAACACCAAGTTGGCATCTTCTTCAAAGCGTGCTTTACGCTTTTTACTAAATGCCCACCATACGATGCCGATAAAACTAGCGAAGAGTACAACGGTATAAATACTATGAATTGTACCGAAATCCATATGATCCCCTTACTTCATTGCATGACCAAGAGACTGAAGGTAAGCGATGATTGCATCCATCTCTGTTTTACCTTCTACTTCTTTAGCCGAATTCGCGATCTCTTCATCAGTGTATGGAACACCGAACTGATCACGAAATAGCTCAAGTTTCTTCTGAGTTAGCTTACCGTCTAAAACGTTTTCAGCTAACCACGGGAAACCTGGCATGTTTGACTCAGGCACAAGCTCACGAGGATCTAGTAGGTGAACGCGGTGCCATTCATCAGAATAACGACCACCAACACGAGCTAAATCCGGACCTGTACGCTTAGAGCCCCAAAGGAATGGGTGTTCCCAAACACTCTCACCAGCAACAGAGTAGTGACCGTAACGTTCAGTCTCTGAGCGGAAAGGACGAACCATCTGGCTGTGACAAACGTTACAACCTTCACGGATGTAGATGTCACGACCTTCCATCTCCAGAGGAGTGTAAGCACGCAGATTCTCTACAGGTTCAGTCGTTTGCTTTTGGAAAATCAGAGGAGTGATCTCTACAAGAGCACCCCAGCTGATAGCAAACACGATAAAAATAGCCAACAAACCGACATTACGTTCTAAGATTTCGTGGCGATTATTAGAATTATTACTCATTCTTAAATCTCCTTATGCCGGATGTGGGATAGCTTTTAGGCTTTCTTTTGGTGCACTTACCGTTTTGTACGTGTTGTATGCCATTAGGAACATACCAGATAGGAAGATAAATCCACCTAAGAAACGTACAAAGTAGAACGGATAAGACGCTTCTACAGACTCAACAAAGCTGTAAGTTAGCGTACCGTCAGAGTTAACCGCGCGCCACATCAGACCTTGCATTACACCAGAGATCCACATCGCAACGATGTAAAGAACGGTACCGATTGTTGCTAGCCAGAAATGCACATTCACGAGACCAACAGAGTACATACGCTCTTGGCCAAATAGGCGAGGTACTAAGTGATATACAGAGCCGATAGAAACCATCGCAACCCAACCTAACGCACCAGAGTGAACGTGACCAATGGTCCAGTCTGTGTAGTGAGAAAGTGCGTTAACTGTCTTAATCGACATCATTGGACCTTCAAAGGTAGACATACCGTAGAATGACAAAGAAACGATTAGGAAACGTAGGATAGGGTCATAACGAAGCTTATGCCATGCACCAGATAACGTCATAATACCGTTGATCATACCACCCCAAGAAGGAGCAAATAGAACCAGCGACATCACCATACCTAGAGACTGAGTCCAGTCCGGTAGCGCTGTATAGTGAAGGTGGTGAGGGCCTGCCCAAATATATAGAGAAATAAGCGCCCAGAAGTGAACGATAGATAGACGGTAAGAATAAACAGGACGTTCAGCTTGTTTAGGAACGAAGTAGTACATCATGCCTAGGAAACCAGCGGTGAGTAGGAAACCTACCGCATTGTGTCCATACCACCACTGAACCATCGCATCCACTGCGCCTGAGTAAATCGAGTAAGATTTACCAAGTGACACAGGAATAGCCATGCTGTTCACGATGTGAAGTACTGCTACTGTGATAATAAAGGCACCGAAGAACCAGTTTGCCACATAAATATGTGACGTGTTTCGCTTCACCAGTGTGCCGAAGAACACCACCGCATATGATACCCATACTAGCGCAATTGCGATATCAATAGGCCATTCTAGCTCAGCATACTCTTTACCCGATGTTAAACCGAGAGGCAAAGTAATGGCTGCTGCCAGGATGATTGCTTGCCAACCCCAAAAGGTGAAGGCAACGAGTGGGCCACCAAAAAGACGTGTTTGACATGTACGCTGTACAACATAATAAGACGTTGCGAACAGAGCACTTGTACCAAACGCAAAAATTACCGCATTAGTATGCAGTGGACGTAAGCGACTGTACGTCAACCACGGCGTATCAAAGTTTAGCTGTGGCCAAACTAATTGAGCGGCAATCAAAACACCAACAGCCATACCAACTATGCCCCATAAAATGGTCACAAGGGTAAATTGGCGAACGACTGTATAGTTGTAGTTTTGTTCAAGCTGCTTTACTTGGCTCATTTGCATGCTTCCAATTTCTAATTAACTACACTTTTACTTCCAACACGACTTGCGTCGTAACACCACCCAAGTAAACTCTAGAATTCAAGTGTTATCATCACCTTATTTCCATTGCTGACTTTAATAAAAAGTGGCATTTTCAGCGTGACACTATACTTGAATTAACAATTCAATGACAGGGTAGTAACCTTACTGGCCCCCTGGAAATCATTTTTTATTTAAAAAGTTTGAAGTTTGTAACAAGGATATTAGTAATTATGCCTGCACAAAAGTTAACAAAGGCGCGACTTGCACAAATCTTAATCATGCTCAGTGTGTTAATAGGCGCATTTTTCTGGCGTACCTTTACACACGAGAGCGTTACTAGCATTGACTGTTCACAAAAAGAACGATGCGATGTAACAATTGAAGGTGAAATAATCACAATTAATCGTGACTCAACGGGAATTTCGCTCGAAACGATGAAAAGTAGCACTCTAAAAATTGATCTAAATCAATCTGGCGAATTTATCAATCTCGATCGGGAACATAAGAACATGGAATGGGACACCATGCCTGAATCAAGAAAAATTACCTTTAAAAAAGGCGAAAACATTGTTGTAGTTCAATTATAAATACGATCTGTCACGAGATAATCGCAACTTCTTAATGAAATTTTCACCTTCTTACCTAGAGAAAATTGGTTGGAATGGTATAACAGCAGAGTGATACCCAATTATAAAATCGTATGCATTGCCAATCAGTTTTTACTCATATTAAAGATGAAGACTCAGCGATAGAAACGCTTAGGTCCGAGCTGACACAACAGAACTTGTCTTACGTGATGTGCTACTACACGGAAGAGTACGACTTCGAGTTAATTCGAGAAGCTTTTCTTGAACATTTTCCTGGAGTGCCTTTTCATGGAGCTAGTTCATGCCAAGCAGTAATGACAGACCAGGGGTTTCATACGGGCCCAGTGATTGCGGCGCTCGCAATTTATGATTCAGGCCCTCATGCTTATGGCACTGGTATTTCTAACTATGATTCAGGTGACAGTGTAACTAGAGCCTTAGATATGGCTCTTGAGAACGCTAACCGCGTAGGAGAAGTGCCAAACTTAATACTGCTTCATGCAACTCCAGGGCAAGAGGAATCAATCATTGCATCTATAGATGAAAGGTTTGGTACGCTGATCCCAATTATTGGTGGTTCAGCCGCTGATAATCATATCGCGGAAAAATGGTCTGTCATTACCACCCAAGGATCTCAAACTGCAGGTTTAAGTCTGACATTATTTTACTCCTCACAGCCTGTTGATATTGCTTTTAGTGCTGGGCACACTCCAACCAATATCAAAGGGGTTGCAACCAAAACTAACGATAGGTGCTTGCTAGAAATTGATGACGAACCGGCCCTCAATATTTATAGAAAGTGGACAAACCATCAAGATAACCAAGTAGGCAAAAACAACCTGCTATTTACAAACTCGAGTGCCTATCCACTAGGGCGTGTCGCTGGCCACCTCTATGAGCGACCATATTACAAATTGTCCCATCCAATTCGTGAGACGCGAGATGGAGGAATTGAGCTATTTACACGAATAGAAGAGGGTGATGAACTCACTTTAATGAAAGGAAGCAGAGAACACCTCGTTGCACGTGCAGCTAAAGTTGTAAATGCAGCCTTTAATCAAAAATTAGAAGAATCTCGAAAAATTGGGGTGATAAACATCTTTTGCGCAGGTCCTATGTTGCACTTAATGCAAGACATGAATAGCGTTTGTGAACAAATTAACCAAGAACTAGAACAGTTACCTTTTATTTGCCCTTTTACTTTTGGTGAGCAAGGTAGATTTATTGGTGGTGAGAATGGACATGGAAACCTGATGATTTCATCAGCGATATTCCATAAACCTTATGAAAGATAAATACTTAGACATATACCAACAGGAAGCGCTGCAAGAAGCGTTAGTCGAACTAAAACAGGCTAGGCAAAGAGAACGACTGCTCGCCGATGAGAATAAAGCTATTCTTTCAGCGATATCCGCGATGAGTGAAGCAAAAAACCGGCACGAGATATTTACGGGATTAAATAATGTTCTTAAGAAGTACATCAACTTTGATGATTTTATCGTTCTAACTCGTGATGATGAAAGGTACCCCTTCAAAACGTTGATATCGACAAATAGTGTATTTGATAATATATCTTGGTTACACGGTAACGCATCTGAGAGGGCGCTGAATGGAGAATGTATTCTGCTGTTCGAACCAGATAGGCTTGCTGAATTTATTAACCTAAACAGCTTTATAAAAAGCCATGTAAACTCGGTAGTCCTAACGGGCATACGTTCAGAAGTAACACAAACGGTCATCTTACTTATTGGTGCTAAGAAAGGGCACTTTAGCATAGAAAATAAGGAAACCTTAAGACGCTTTCGGCCTTTAATTGAGAGGGCTGTCATCGATATTGAGACCAAAGAGAAGTTACAACGTATTGTTGAAATGCGAACAACTCAGCTTGCTAAAGCAAGAGAAGAAGCAGAGCTTGCAAATCGCTCAAAGTCAGAATTCTTAGCGATGATGAGTCATGAAATTAGAACCCCTCTAAATTCCGTCCTTGGAATGCTCGATATTCTGAAACAATCCACCTTATCAGAAGAGCAAATCGATGCCCTGAGCCAAATGGAATGCTCAGCGGAGTTGCTTCTCGCGATTATCAGCGACATCCTTGACCTCTCAAAAATTGAATCAGGTCGCTTTCAACTCAATGAGCAGTGGGTTAATTTAAGAGACACTGTCACTTTTGTTATTTCTCAACAAAAACAAATAGCTAAGAAGAAGAGCCTTCAATTTAAACTCAATTGCATGGTAACTACCGACAAACAGTTTTGGATTGACTCTACGCGATTATCTCAAATCCTGTTTAATCTTATTGGGAATGCAATAAAGTTTACTGATGAAGGAGAAGTAAAAGTTTCAGTATCTGAGCAAGACTCCGAGCTTGTAATTTCAATATCAGACACCGGAATTGGTATATCTAAAGCCAAGCAAGAACATCTATTTACGGCATTTCATCAAGGTGATCGTTCCATCACGAGACGCTTTGGTGGTACAGGACTAGGGCTAGCAATAACCAAGCATTTAGTTGAAATGATGCGCGGCAAGATTATCGTTAAAAGTGACGAGCATGTCGGCTCAACATTTACTATTAAGATTCCCGTTTTAACTCGGTGCAATCAAAATCGTCCAGTTAAAATAGAAAACAACCAACCAATAAAAGCGATGGATCTTCTCGTAGTCGAAGATACCGAGTCGAATCAGTTTGTAATAAAGCTTATTTTAAATAAGCTTGGTCATAATGTTCATATCGCAAGTCATGGAGCAGAAGCATTAACGTTCTTAGAGGAAAATGAGGATTTAATCGACCTGATTCTTATGGATGTCTCGATGCCAGTGATGGATGGGATTACTGCAACAAGGCTTCTCCGAGATAAAGGCTTCAAGACTCCAATCATCGCATTAACCGCTCATGCGCTAGAAAGTGATAGAGATAAATGCCTTGACGCAGGTATGGATGGATTCATTTCCAAACCAGTTCGAAGACAAGATATCTTTGAAGCTATACAGCCATTTCTGTAAGTAGAAAAAGCATTAATATAGATCTTAACAATCGATAGATTATTAAGATCTATATTAAGTATTTTATGGTAAATAGCCATTATGTTTAATGGTTATGATGGAGACCTTAAATTTCAAATCCACAGGGGATAGGAGCGCTCATTGGCAACATTTGGCGTACGAGCACATTCAATTTAACATAACACATATAATGCGCACTGCAATAGTGGTTCCTGTGGACTTGCAATCACTAAGGCCAATCCGGCACAAACCATTGAAATGCTTGATAATCCAAGTCCGTTATACTTTTTTGCTATTCCTTCCCATACTGCTTTTATCTGCGGATTATTATTGCGATCTGCATTCCCAACCAATTACACGAGAGCCACTTCATTTTCATCTAGTTCATCGAGTCTGAAAGCTTTGCGCTCTTGCTGCCCGATGCTTCTAATCAACATTGAAATCACGAACCTGTGGCTATATGAAGCCGAATATACTTTTCTGGATATTTATAACGATAGCGTTTTCCTTTCCTCAAGTTGGATTTCACATACCGACAAACTTTTTTGTCACCACTACTGGTTACTCTTTTTATTACTGCTTTTTTACCTTTGTGTTCCATCTCTATCATGACATCACAATAACCTTGGTAGTCATCAAATTTATTGTCTGCTTTCCTTTGAATCTTAGTTTTAATCTTTTTAGCCAATGGATTCGTTTCCGAGTCGTCAGACAAAGCTGAAACACTTACAAAGAGAAAGACCATTAAAGTTACAACGTATCGCATAGTTTAAGTCCGTTTATCTTATTGATTAATCAATGATAAATAATTTTTCTATAGATACGAAAATGGGACGCTATATTGCGTCCCATTTAACACGATTAAGTAACTGATATGTAATTAAGCTCGCTTCTTGCCTTTGCTCGCTTTGAAACCTTGATGCGGAAAAACGTTGCGAATCCGCTGTTGGATTTTTTTGGGAACGTCCTTGGAAAAGCTCAAACGCATGCCAGTTCGTTGGCTATATACCTTCATTTCACCACTAAACGGATTATGTTCACTAATATCTTGTAAGTTATGTTTGAAAGAAGGTGGTAGATGCCCTTTTACGTTACTGATATGGCCGTTATCAAACTTTACTTTTAGCACTGGTCTATCAACTGCGATCAACCAAAAGATTACGATGGCAGCAATTAAGATTACATATAACATTTGGCACTCCCTATCCTAGCTAGATAGCAATTTACTCAAATCCTCTTTGATCGAGGTAACTTTTTGACTCGCTTTTTCACTTCTCGATGCTTCAGAAAGTAGATATTCAATTGCGTCAGATAATGTACAACCGAGCTCGGTTGCTCTGCTAGAAAGCTTTTCCCAAACTCGATAATCTAAGTCAATGGACTTTTTCTTTGTATGGACTTGCTCTGCATTGAAATGACGCTTCCTTTTCGCTCGGATAGCCTGCTTGAGTTTGTTGTCCAACTCTTCTGACATGTGGTTTTCTATCCAAGCTAATACAAGCGTAGGTTCGTGTTCAAGGCGTTTTAGCTCTGCAACCGCGGCATCTGCTTCACTTGTATCAATATGTCGGGTAATCGCTTCACCATCTTTCCATTTCTTGATGAGATACTTCCATTTCCACCCACACTCTAGATTCTCAAGCTGCTGATATTTCATTTATTCCGACCCATAAACATAACCTAGTGACAGCGTAACCCAGATAATTTACTTGGGCAAATAAAACTCTTAGAAGTATCGATGTTGATCACTCATTTGTCTAAGTATTGTTCATTGAGTGTTGAATGCCGTGAGCGAACCAAATTGGTGCTAGGGTGTTATAGTCCATTTCGTTATAATGTCGGCAAGATTGAATTACGATGAATTTTAATGAACCAACTTAATTGGCAAGACGTAACACCTTCACTTGAGCAGTACGAAGCACTTTTAAAGTCTGCACCTTCGTTACCAAAGAAGTCTTTTACTGATCTTCAACCGAGGATGTCGGCAACGATATCTCGCTTTTCCAAAATGTCGGGATTGACACGCGTGCTACTCATTAACTGCGTCGATAATTCTGTCTATAGAGAGTTCATCAGTAAAGCTCTTCAGAGTCATTCTAACGCTGCGATTGTTTTGTCGGAATCACTTGATGCCAAACGTTTATTTGACCGTTACAGTGTTGATGTAAGTGGTGATATTGCCTTCCAACCTGGCTTGATTTCACAAGCTGACGACGGTTATTTGATTGTACCTGCTAATCTCATTCTGGCTAACCCGGGACTTTGGCCGAATATAAAGTCTGCAATTCAACAAAACCTTATCGAGCCACTGAACCTAAGCCCTACTCGCTTACCTACTTCAGTACCGCCATCTAAAGCTTATGATGTAAAACTGATTGTAACTGGGGAAAGAAGTCAGTTAGCAGAGCTAGAATATATCGACGAGGACTTTTGTTCAGGCTTTGCCATGTATACCGAAGTTGAAGAAGATATTCATTTGTCAGAGCAGAATTTGACAGATTACTTTGGTTTGGTGAACTGGATATGTTCTCAATATCAGCTGCCTCACTTAACGGAATGTGGCTTTAGAAGACTGTTGCTAGCTGGTATGAGATTTACTGAAGATCAACATTATTTGCCGTTAGGTGTAATGTGGCATTCTCAACTTCTAACACTTGCCAGCCAGTTCAGTGATGGCCAAACATTAGATTACGAGTCATTAGATAAAGCGATTGACGACAAGTATTATCGCGAATCCTATCTTCCTCAGCGTGCCGTGTACGATATTTTAGATGGACAAGTCATTATTGAGACAACTGGGGAACAAGTTGGTCAAATCAATGGCCTAACCGTCATCGATATGGCTGGACACCCTGTCAGCTATGGTGAGCCTGCCAGAATATCGTGTGTAATTCACTTTGGTGATGGCGATGTTTCCGATGTTGAGCGCAAAGCTGAGCTTGGAGGCAATCTGCATGCGAAAGGCATGATGATTATGCAAGCTTTCTTAAGCTCTGCTCTAAAACTGGATGAACCACTGCCTTACTCCGCCTCGATTGTATTTGAACAGTCTTATAGTGAAGTTGACGGTGACAGCGCATCTCTCGCAGAACTTTGTTGCTTGGTGAGTGCGTTATCTGAATCTCCAATTAATCAACAAGTTGCGGTTACAGGAGCCGTCGATCAGTTTGGTCGAGTGCAAGCAGTCGGTGGCTTGAACGAGAAAATTGAAGGTTTTTATCAGGTTTGTAAACATCAGGGTTTTACGGGAAATCAAGGCGTTGTCATGCCGAAATCAAACCTTAAACACCTTGCATTACATAAAGATGTAATAGAAAGCATTAAAAATGGTGAGTTCCATATTTGGTCCGTCTCTACGGTAGATGAAGCTATTCCGATTGTTATGAATAAACCCTTCAGAGGCGAAGACGATAGCATTATTGGCAAAATAGCGGAACGTATTGAAAACTTTGAAAGACATGAGCATCCAGAAGGAATTGTGCAGCGCATCAAAAACTGGTTTGTCTAGTACTGATCGGAGTTGTTTAGCGTACACGTGTTCACTAAGATGCAGCTATCAAAAATTGGAGTAATTGATAATGCAAAACAAACGTGATTCTTATAACCGTGACGATCTACTTGCTTCTAGCCAGGGTGAGCTATTTGGACCAGGTTACCCTCAGCTTCCTGCACCAAACATGCTAATGATGGATCGTATTACTAAAATGTCTGAGACAGAGGGCGATTTTGGTAAAGGTTTGATCTTGGCGGAATTGGATATTACTCCAGATTTGTGGTTCTTTGATTGCCACTTCCCTGGTGACCCGGTAATGCCTGGCTGTCTTGGCCTTGACGCGATGTGGCAACTTGTTGGCTTCTTCCTTGGCTGGGTTGGCGGTAAAGGTAAAGGTCGCGCTCTAGGTGTTGGTGAAGTGAAGTTTACAGGCCAAATCTTACCGACGGCGAAAAAAGTAACCTACGAAATCCATATGAAACGCGTCGTAAACCGTAAGCTGGTAATGGGTTTGGCTGACGGTCGTGTATGCGTAGATGGCAAAGAAATCTACGTTGCGAAAGATTTGAAAGTTGGTTTGTTCCAAGACACTTCAAACTTCTAATCACGACTTTAATCGATTTATAAAGGCTCCTATTTAGGGGCCTTTTTGTTTGCCTAGTCTATAAATGTAGAAAAGGCTCCGTAGAGCCCTTTCGAATCCTTCTTTTTGTATGTGGAGAGTTTATTTGTAGAGACCAGATTGTCTTTCATCTCTGGCATCACGCCAACCACCTAACCAATACGACCGAGCATCAACTTGTTGATATGGGCAAGCCTCTTGAGACCTTCCATTCAACCCAGCTTTATAGCCTTGAGATTGAGCTCGTTCTAGGCGATCACGCTTTTGTCTCTTCATAGTTAATTCCTCATACAGGTCCATTTACTAACGTACAGCTGTTATTGTGAAACTTTGATGGAGTTTTTATGACTCCACTTATAAGAATCGATCAAGTTGAGTGATTTCTCAAGGCATAAAAAAAGCAGAGGCTCAAATGTGTGAGCCTCTGCTTGATTTAAAAATTACTGACGATTTTTGACTATTTTCTACGGAACCCAAACAATCCAAGCATGGTCAAAGCTAACCAACCAAGGCCTGCACCTTGACGCTCTGTTGTCGTTGAGTCAACGCTTCGAGACACAATGTCCTTCTCAGTCGCACCTGCAATAGGCACCAATTTTACAGCTACGATTTGTTCATCAGAACTACATGTCGCATTGTTTGCTGTTGTACTGTAACCGCCAGCACATTTCATCGCGGTACCAGAAATCACACCTGCATCGTTGATATCGGTTGCGTCAAGAATACGGAACTGGTTGTTTTGTTCAGAGTAGTCACCGCCATTAGTCAAACTATCTAGGAACCAAGCTTTTCCATTAAATAGTGTTGAAGCACGTTCACTAGTCTCACCACCTACACTATATGGGTAGATAAAACCGCGCTTACGACGTGGCTTACCATCGTCTTCACGTGTCGTTTCCGCATCGAGCTGTCCGACAATTTCATTGTAAGAGTTGATCCCGCCCATCTTACCGCCCGCACCGCTAAAGAAAATACCTGTAGTTGGGTAAAAAGCGTTAATAGAATCCTTACGAACATCATTTACGATAAAGAGACGATTTGGAGCAGAGCCCGTTGGCATTAGATATCCGCCGGAACGTTTTGCTTCACCAATAGCAACAAAATTTGAGTTAACATCGGTTAATCGTGAGTTTGTATGAACCGTATCATCACCTTCACGCTGTCTAGCTCCTACAACAACTTTGTTTTTCCAAGTTGCGTTTTCAACGCTACCTTCTGCCTCTAGTGTTCCGACAAAAACAGTAGCATTCAGATAGTTATCATCACTGTATGTGTTGTAACCCACGCCGTAAACCGTTGTTCCATCTGTGACAAGGTCACGCATGCTTCCTTGAGCCAGTCTTTCTCCATCTTTAGATGTGCCACTTGGCCAAGCCAATTCACTGACGGTTCCACTTTGATCCCAAATAGCTGCTTTCGATGTGTGGTGAGCGCCATTGGTATTACTTGCTGTTCGAGATACACTACCAACGGTAAAAGTGCCATCGGTTTTCCAAGCGTGGCTTTGCACAACGCTTGCGTCGTTATCACCTGTAACAAAATTTGGTTCAACAGGTGCTACGACGGTATTTCTTGTTTCCAGTGTCGACTTGTTTTCACTGTTGACTTTACTTTGATTACCGACAGCGGCACCATCTTCGGTAAGCTGATTGATAACATTGTTATATTCATTTTTATAAGCAGCAGAATCGCCTTCTACAAATGCTAACGCATTAGAAGTAAAGTCTTTACTACGCTCTTTGTTCCATGGGGTCCAGTTTACAGAAGCCCAAGAGTCACAAGTAGAATAGCGAAGCTGGTTATAACAGTAACGTTCAAAATCTTTGAGTTCTTGGATGTAATAAAAGCCCGCGTCCAATCCAAATGGAATTTCCTCACGATAGCTATTTCCATCCACGGCTTGTGTTGCTGAAATAGGTGTTGTGCGAGTTTCCATCGCAAGCTTAAATTGGTCTGGTGTACAGTTTGCTGCCGCATCAAAACAGCCCAAAGCGAAAGGGGAACCTGTTGAAGGATCTGTACCCGCATCACCTTGCTGAATTGCAACCCCATAAGCCGTTTGGTAGTCACCGTTTGAGCCATGATCCTGAGGTGAAACCTCAACCACTTGATACAATGCCGCCTGTGCGTTCATTGTGGTACCAACCATCATTGCAATGGCGGTCAATTTGAATTTATTACTACAATTCATTGAATTCTTAACTATCCTGTTGCATTGCTTCGAGTTCTTCCCATCTCTCGAATGCGATTTCCAACTCCTGCTCTAGTGCAGCAAGCTGTTCCAATACCGGCTGAGTTTGCTCTACAGGTTTAGCAAAGAACTCTGGATCGTTCACTTGCTCCTGAAGGCCCTCGATATCCGACTCTAATTGTTCTAGTTTAGCTGGTAGAGCTTCTAATTCTCTTTGCAGCTTATACGATAACTTCTTCGAGTTGTTCTTAGGTTGGGTTGTTTTGGGAGTTTCCTCAACCACTTTTTCTTTTTTCGCTGGCTTTTCAACCGCTTGACGAACCGCCAATACCTGTTCACGCTGCTGTCTTGCATCGTGATAACCACCAACAAACTCTTCAATCACTCCGTTTCCTTCGAAGATCCAGCTTGTGGTAACAGTATTATCAACAAACTCTCGGTCGTGGCTAACTAAAAGCAACGTGCCCTGATAGTTGGCAAGCATTTCTTCTAAAAGTTCCAACGTTTCGATATCCAAATCGTTGGTTGGTTCATCAAGAATAAGTAAGTTGTTTGGTTTCAACAAGATACGAGCTAGCAGTAATCGGTTTTTCTCACCACCAGAGAGCGCCTTAACCGGGGTTCTTGCGCGCTTAGGTGCAAATAAGAAGTCTTGAAGATAACTCAGCGCATGACGCTGACGTCCCCCAACCATTACTTCTTGTTTCCCATCCGCTAAGTTATCGATCACTGTCTTTTCTGGATCCAAAATCTCTCGGTACTGATCAAAGTACGCGACTTCTAATTTTGTTCCGCAGTGTAAACGACCAGACTGCGCTTCCAATTGCCCTAATAGCAATTTAAGTACCGTACTCTTACCGCAGCCATTTGGTCCGATAAGTGCAATACGGTCACCGCGCATAATGTTAAAGCTAAAGTTGTCGACGATTGTCTTGCCTTCGTAAGCAAAAGATATGTTTTCTGCTTCAAATACAATTTTCCCTGAACGTGAAGCATCATCGATATTAAGGTTAACTTTGCCTTGGACATCCCGGCGATCGCGACGCTCTTCACGAAGTTTCTTCAATGCGCGTACACGACCTTCATTTCGAGTTCGGCGTGCTTTAATGCCCTGCCGAATCCAAACTTCCTCTTGAGCAAGCTTTTTGTCGAATTCAGCATTCTGCATTTCTTCAACGCGGAGCATCTCTTCTTTTTCTTCTAGGTAGTTGTCGTAATCACCAGGGAAAGAAGCTAATTGCCCGCGATCTAAATCAACAATGCGTGTTGCCATTGATTTGATGAACGCACGGTCGTGAGAAATAAAGATGATCGAGCCTTTGAAGTCTTTTAAGAAGTTCTCTAACCATTCGATAGTTGTTACATCAAGATGGTTTGTTGGCTCATCAAGAAGTAATACATCAGGGTCACAAACCAGCGCGCGAGCTAAAGCGGCTTTACGTTGCCAACCACCGGATAAATCGGTCAGTTTAGTTTCTGGACTTAGTTTTAAAGCACCAAGTACGTTCTTAACACGGTCATCAAAACGCCAAGCATTAGAATGGTCAAGCTGCTCTTGAACCTTGGCTAAACGGTTGATGTTTTTCTCACTCGGATCTTGAGCAACAAGATCGAGAAGATCGTGATAGATCTTCAGTTGTTCGCCGATTTCAGCCAAACCGCCAGATACGTATTCGTAAACCGTACCCTCTTGATTACGCGGTGGATCTTGTTCAAGTCGAGAAACAACGACGTCTTGAGTGATTTGAATCTTGCCGTCGTCCAACAAAATGTCGCCGGCAAGCACTTTCATTAACGTGGACTTGCCTGCTCCGTTGCGACCCACTAAACAAACGCGTTCGTTTTCTTGAAGAGCGAACTCCGCTTTGTCCAGCAATGGGTGGTCACCAAATGCAAGTTGTGCGTTATGAATGGTAAGTAATGCCATTATTATCCAACCAATGTGTGAGTTGTTCTAAGTCAAACGGCCAGTTCAACTCAGAATCTTGATACTTTAATACGGGTATTGTGACGCCGTAACGAGAAAACAGTGCATCATCGAACGCAATATCAATGATATCTGTTTGCTCGGCCAAACCAATTTGGTCTACTAGAGCAAATGCCATCTCACAAAGATGGCATCCCTCCGTGCTATACAATATCAGCACGTATTAATCCTTTTGTTTATACTACGCGTGCGTTACTAGCCAACAGTTATGAATCTGTTTATTACGCGCAAAATCTAATGGTAACGTTTGAGAAGAAATATTCTGAGCCTTCAAACCAAGTTCAGCCAGCGACTCTTCATCCATCTTGAAGTGGCGCTTGTTATTCGAGAATACGATAGTGCCTTCACTTCTTAGTAAACGTTTAAGATTCTTCATCAGTTTAATGTGGTCACGTTGTACATCGAATGATGTTTCCATACGCTTAGAGTTAGAGAACGTAGGTGGATCAATAAAGATCAAGTCGTACTCACCTTTCGCGTTTTCTAGCCATTGCAAGCAGTCTGCTTGTTCATAGCGATGCTGACGTCCTACACAGCCGTTAAGCTGCATATTGTCTTTCGCCCAGTTCAAGTAGGTATTTGACATATCAATAGTCGTTGTGGAACGAGCGCCACCAACCGCTGCGTGAACCGTCGCACTCCCAGTATATGCAAACAAGTTTAAGAAATCTTTACCTTGCGCCATTTCACCTAAGCGACGACGAGTGATCTTATGATCCAAGAACAAGCCAGTGTCTAGATAGTCATGAAGGTTTACGATCAGCTTCACACCGTACTCGTTTACTTCAAGCGTCTCTGATACCTGACCTAATTTTTGGTATTGGCTGCGACCCTTCTGCTTTTCACGAACTTTAAGTACAACTTTGTTCGCCTCTACACCTGTCACCTGAATCGTTGCACGAATGATATCCGCTAGGCGACGTTTTGCTTTTTCTTCTGGAATGTTTTTTGGCGCAGCATACTCTTGAATTACGATTTGATCGCCGTATACGTCTATCGCCACATTGTATTCAGGAAGATCAGCGTCATAGATTCGGTAGCAATCTAATTTCTCTTTACGAGCCCACTTGCCAATCTTGCCAATATTTTTCTTTAAACGGTTTGAAAAGTCTGGTGCGATTTGAACATTAGTATCAGCCCCCTTCACTTCATCAGCACTGCGCTCTGCAATACTGTAGTTCTTTTGGTGACAAGGTAACGCACCATTATTCAATTTAAACTGTTTATCAGCACGCATACGAAGACAGCTCAGAAGCTCGTCTGAACTCGAGAAGATAGAGGCTTTACATCCACCAAACTCAGATTTTAGCTGTCCACCAAATGCGGTGTAGAGCGCAATTAGCCCCGGCTCAGTTCCCAGACGTTCACCGTAAGGTGGGTTTGAAACGATAACACCGTGTTCAAATCCTGCAGGACGAGTTATGGTTGCAGCATCACCTTGTGCGAACTCAATCAATTCTTCAACACCTGCTCTGCGCGCGTTTTCTTGAGCAACTTTTAATACTTTAGGGTCGTTATCGAAGCCAAAAAACTTAGCGTCAACTTTCTTGACACCTCGTCTAGCTTGAACATTAGCCTCTGATTTAATCTCTGCCCAAGTCTCTGGTTCAAAGTCTTCCAACACTTCGAAACCCCATTGCTTTCGCTTAACGCCAGGAGCCATGTTGGCAGCCATCATCGCAGCTTCAATAAGCAAAGTACCAGAACCGCACATTGGATCGAGTAATGGTTGATGCCCATCCCAGCCACAACGCATGATAATCGCAGAAGCAAGCGTTTCACGTAACGGGGCACGACCCGATTCTGGTCGGTAGCCACGTTGATGCAAACCACTGCCTACCATATCTATCCCAAGCAACGCTTTATCTTTATGCAAACGAACGTGAATACGAACATCTGGGCGTTCTTTACTGATGTTGGGACGCGGCAAACCTTTATTTTCAAAGCAATCTACGATGCCATCTTTGACTTTCATCGCACCGTACTGGCTATTTCTGATCTCACGGTTTGTGCCGTTAAAGTCCACAATAAAACGTTTAGAGCTATGAAATTGGTTAACCCAGTTAATAGCAGATGTAGATAAATACAAGTCCATGTCGTTGTTACACGTGAACTCAGATAAAACACGTACAAATCGAGACGCTAAACGGCTCCACAAACAACAGCGATAAACCTGTTCGTTTGTCGCTTTAAATTTTACGCCTGCCTGTACTGGTTTCGCATTTTCAATGCCTAGTTTAGTCAGTTCTTCAACAAGCAAATTTTCCATGCCATTTGAAGTTACCGCGAGATATTGATTCATAGTGTTCTTTCGCTGATAAAAAATGGCTTCAATTATACCTGACTTTACGATCAATGCCTCGTTTTTAAAGGAATTTCCCCACCTGTTAGTTCAAATCATCACCAACAAAATGATCTGAAACTTTCAACATCTTCAATTTGAGTGTTTTTTATTCACGAACGAAATTTTGTTCCCTTGGAAAGAAGTGAATACTTATTTACATTGATTTTGGTATATACCAGAGTAAAATTATTGATGTAAGTTACTTACATTTTTTCCTTATGGGGGAATAAATGGGGTCATTTTAAGCGCTAGGTTGCCTAGTTAAGGGAGTCATCAGATTGAAATAAGTAAAATAAAAGTGACCAGCTTCATGTTTGCATGCATAGAAAACATACAGTTTCATGGCTGATGGGGCTCTAGTATCAAAGGAAAGGACAAAAAAAATCGACCTAACGAGGTCGACTAATGCAAACAAAGGAACGAAATAAAGAAAAAATTAAACAGGTTTACCCCACCATTGCCATAGGGGTTATTGCAAAGAGGTGATTTGCACAAGCCATGCGGTCATGCATTACTTTAATCGGCTGCCCAAACTGAAGCGCCTTATTGCCATCAAGCACAAACGCTTCTTGGTTAACATAAGCACATAAGCTCGACGTCTCGCCTGGTTCTAACACGATGAACATGCCATCAGAATATTGGTTTGTTAGAAAGACCATGTCCCCTTCTTCAGGCTCGTAACCTGAGGACTGTGCGTCAAAGAACCAGCTTTTAGGCTGTACAGGTTTATGAAAGCGCTTTGCCGCAACACAATACAGTGTTAACTCAGCTTGGCGGTATTCACTGATGTCGAGGCATCGAATACGTTCATTAAACGTTTGGAATGCACTGGCGTCATCAACGGTAAATTCATTGTTTGAGAAGGCACAGTTAACCAACAATTTTCGGGATAAATTGGTTTGGAAAATCATTTCCTCCCCCAGATCCAGCATTAAGCAAGCTTTTTGCTCGTCAAAATACCAATTCCATTTGTCGCTGGGTTTAAGCATTATTCCGTTCTCTCTTGACTAGTTAAATCAGTGGTAAAGAGGTAAGACGCTTAATTACCTACTCGTGATTTTTAAATTTTACAAACGAACGGATAAAAAAAAAGAGGAAACAAAGTCCTCTTTTTTATGTAATAGCTACTGATTTTTCAGTGGTTTTTGATGTGTATGTTAAAGATTCTTAACAATATCACGTACTAGGCCTGGGCCGTGGTAAATAAAGCCGGTGTAGACTTGAACAAGTTTAGCGCCTGCCATCAGCTTTTCTTTGGCTGCAACATAGGAATCCACACCACCAACACCGATAATTGGAAGTTTGTCTCCTAGCTCTTCATGAAGCTTACGTACGACTTCCGTAGAGCGTGATTGCACAGGGCGACCACTTAAACCACCTGCCTCATTGGCGTGTTTCATTCCTTCTACGATCGTGCGATCCAGAGTTGTGTTAGTCGCGATCACACCATCTATATTGTTTTTCAATAAAGAATCGCAGATTTGGCAGATTTCTTCGTCACTCAAATCAGGCGCAATTTTTAATGCTAGCGGGACGTATTTGTTGTATTTCTCTGAAAGTTCCGCTTGTTTCGCTTTTAATTCAGAAAGTAGTTCATCAAGCGCTTCACCATATTGAAGTGAACGAAGACCCGGAGTGTTTGGTGATGAGATATTAACCGCAATGTAGCCTGCGTACTCATACACTTTCTCCATACAAATCAGGTAGTCCTCTGCCCCTTTCTCAATTGGTGTGTCTTTGTTTTTACCAATATTAATTCCGAGAACACAGTTGAATTTTGCTTGCTTTACATTCTCGACCAAATTATCAACGCCTAAGTTATTAAAGCCCATGCGATTGATGATCCCTTCAGCTTCGACTAAGCGAAATAAGCGTGGTTTATCATTCCCTGGTTGCGGACGAGGTGTTACTGTGCCAACTTCAACAAAGCCAAAGCCCATGGCATCAAATGCTTCAATGCATTCACCGTTTTTATCTAAGCCAGCCGCAAGACCTACTGGGTTACGGAATGTTAGTCCCATACACTCAACTGGACGAGTTGGTAATTGTTGGCGGTAAAAGAGATCAAGTGGTGTGCCGTTAAAGCGTTGGAAGTTCTTGATTGCAAGATCGTGTGCCTTCTCGGCATCGAGTTGGAAAAAGCCAGTTCTGGCTAGACGGTAAAGCATTGTGCCTCCGAAAGAAAAAAGCCCCGTATAAACGGGACAATATTATTTACTGTTTTTCATCGTAATTCAATGAAAATGAATGTATTAAGTAAAAACCTATATCTTTCTAATATTTTCAAATATAAAACAAACAATTAGAGTAAGATTTCAACAATAAAATTTATAACTAACCACCCTAAAGCAATCGATTTCAGCCTATTTTAACTTCCCTTCACCGTTACGCTGTAACTCACTCGGCGCTATAATAGAAACGATGAGCAACAAAAAAGCCTCGCTAAATAACGAGGCTTTTACTTACAATTTGACTAACTCATCTACTCTTTCGACGAACAGTTGAGATTCAAGAGTACTAATTCTCGAAGTGCTACAGAAAACTTAGCAAATTCGTGGACAGAGCCAACTTTGAACTCATTCAATATGCTTTCCCAACGGTGCAGTGATTGCTCGTTAGTTTCCATCCAATCTTCTAACGCTTTCATCACATCTAGCTCTTCCGTTGCACAGCCACAATTTAATACCTGAGCCGTAAGTTGACGTTGTTGCCAGTCCAGATCTTCTCGGAATGCAGCTCTTGCTAGTGCCTGCCAGTTATTATCAACGGCTTGGCTGTTAATTTGCTTCAAGAACCAGTGTAACGACAAACGGTCACCCAAGTTAAAGTAGAGCTTCGATGCTTGCTCAACCGTTTTACCTGTTTCACTCGCCACTGATGAGATATCCAGTGCAGATTGTAAGCTGGATAAACGAGCGACTTGATGTGCAAGTTTCTCTTCTACGCCTTTCTCAATCCACCCTTGAGCAAGTTCATTGTGTTCTTCTACTTCAGACTCAACCAGCATAGTGTCTAAGGTTTCAGTGATAACATTGACATCTTGCTTGTAGATAGCAATCAGCTCACCAACTGTGCATTTACCACTGCGGTTGCGAAGCAACCAACGTGCAATTCGACGTAGTGCTCGACGAACATAAAACATGATTTCGTACTGAGCTTGAGCCGTGGCGATATTATCGAGTTCACGAGTCTGCTTAAGAATTGCTTCTAGATCGAAAATTTCACGAGCCGCACTGTATGCGTTAGCAATATCGACAACACTTGCACCGGTTTCTTCTTGCAAACGAGTGACGAAGTTACAGCCCATTTCATTAACCATCTGGTTAGCCAATGCTGTAGCGATAATTTCAGCTCGCAGTGGGTGATTAACCATTTGATCTTTATAGTTACGTCGTAACGCACTTGGGAAATATTCAACAAGCTGTTTCGCGTGGAATTCATCATTCGCGATTTCATCCGTAACAAGTTGCTGTTTAAGTACCATTTTACCGTAGGCAACCAACACTGATAGCTCAGGGCGAGTCAGACCTAGTCCCTGTTTTTCACGCTCGATTAGCGTTTCATCATCAGGGATGTATTCGAGAGCACGATCCAAGTACCCTGCTTTTTCCATGGTATGGATGAATCGAATTTGTTCCTTAACAATGCCAACACCTTGCTGTTCAGTAACGGAGATCGACTCAGATTGACGGTAAGCATCATCTAAGACAATTTCACCCACTTCGTCTTCCATAGACTCTAGAATTTGGTTACGTTGCTTAACCGTAAGATCGCCATTTGAAACCAGTCCATTAAGGAAGATCTTGATGTTGACTTCATTATCCGAACAGTCAACGCCACCCACGTTATCAACGAAGTCTGTGTTCACTCGGCCGCCAGTCAGTGCGTATTCAATACGACCAAGCTGAGTCATACCTAAGTTACCGCCTTCGCCAACCACTTTTGCTCTCAAGTCACAGCCGTCAATGCGTAGCATGTCGTTAGCACGGTCACCAACATCCGTATGAGTTTCTGTCGAGGCTTTAACGTAAGTGCCGATACCACCATTCCAAAGCAGATCGACTTTCATTTTCAAGATCATCTTAATCAGATCGTTAGGCGCTAAAGATGCTTTCTTTGTCCCTAACATTTTCTGAATTTCTGGCGTTAGCTGGATCGATTTTGATCGACGAGAGAAGATACCACCACCTTGAGAGATCAAATCTTTATTGTAATCTTCCCAGCTTGATCTTGGCAGATTAAACAAGCGGTTACGCTCTTCCCAGCTGGTGGCTGAATCTGGATTTGGATCAATAAAGATGTGCATGTGGTTAAAGGCAGCTTGCAATCGAATATGCTTCGATAACAGCATACCGTTACCGAACACGTCACCTGCCATATCACCTACGCCGATTGCGGTAAAATCAGTAGTCTGGCAGTTGATGCCCATTTCACGGAAGTGACGCTTAACAGATTCCCAACCACCTTTTGCAGTGATACCCATCGCTTTGTGGTCGTAACCATTAGAACCACCTGAAGCGAATGCGTCACCTAACCAGAAGTTGTACTCTGCAGAAACAGAGTTCGCTAGATCTGAGAATGTTGCTGTGCCTTTATCTGCAGCCACTACTAGGTATGGGTCATCTTCGTCATGGCGCACAACGTTTTGTGGTGGCACGACTTCACCTTCAATGATGTTATCTGATACATCAAGTAGCGCACGAATAAATCGTTTGTAACAACGTTGGCCTTCAGCAAAGATCTCATCACGGGTTGTGAGAGATGGCTGGCGTTTACAAACAAAGCCGCCTTTTGCACCCACAGGTACGATAACGGTGTTCTTAACTTGCTGAGCTTTTACGAGACCAAGAATCTCTGTACGGAAATCTTCTTGACGGTCTGACCAACGTAAACCACCACGAGCCACTTTTCCGCCACGAAGGTGAACACCCTCAATATCTGGTGCGTACACAAAGATCTCGAACGCGGGTACAGGCTGCGGAATCTCTGGAATATCGCTCGGTTTCATTTTCAAAGATAACCAAGGCTTAGGTTGCTTGCTTTCGTCTAATTGATAGTAGTTAGTACGAAGTGTCGCCATGATCATGTCGATGTAACGACGAATAATACGATCATCATCCAAGCTCTCTACACGATCCAACTGCTCTGTTAGCTTTTTAATCAGATCGTTTTGGCCTTTTTCACTGCCTTTGTGTTTCGGATCGAATCGCTTGGTGAACAGCTTGACTAGACCTGTTGCTAAGTCTGGGTAGTGGCTTAGCGTGTCTTCGATGTATTGTTGACTGAATGGGAAACCGACTTGGCGCATGTATCGAGCATAAGCACGAAGAATGGAAATCTCACGCCCAGATAGCGACGCACCTAGTACCAATCGGTTAAAGCCATCACTTTCAAGGTTGCCCGCCCAAATTGCGGCAAATGCTTGTTGGAAACGGTCACGAGCCTCACGAAGATCAACCGTTTTCTCGCTCTTATGCAGCATAGAGAAATCAAGGATCCAGAATGTCTGTCCGTTGTTTTTCTCGATCTCATATGGTGATTCACCTATCACTCGTAAGCCAAGGTTTTCAAGCATTGGCATTACGTCAGAAAGATGGATTGGCTCATCGCGATGGTATAGCTTCAAGCGAACAGCTTTTGAATCCGCCCCCTCTTCTTGAGGTCGGTAGAACAACATACCAAGTTTATTATCATCACTTAACGCTTCTAAGCGTTCAATATCTGCAACCGCAGAACCTGGCATCATGTCCTCTTTGTATGAGCGAGGGAACGCACTCATGTATTCTTTTGAAAGAGGAAGGCCTTTGCTTTCACCAAAGTTAGCAATGATGGATTCTTTTAGTCTGTCATCCCAAGAGGTAGAAACTTCCATTAGGTTTTGCTCGATCTTTTTCACGTCTACGTCAATGTTGTTATTGTCTACACGAACAATGTAATGTGTTCTCGCTAGTGGGCTTTCTGAGAAGAACGTTGTAAATTCAACCTCTTGCTCGCAACCAAAGTACTGCTTAAGAATGCGTTGAGTTTGACGACGTAACTCTGTGTTGTAACGATCTTTAGTGACATAAACCATGCAGCTAAAGAAACGACCAAATGGGTCCTTACGAACAAATAAACGCAGTAGGTCACGATCTTGCATTTGTACAACACCCATACCCACCTCAAGCAACTCTTCTTCATTTGCTTGGAGTAGTTCATCGCGTGGGTAGTTTTCTAAGATATTGTGCAATGCTTTGTATGAATACGATCCGTGACGGTATCCGCTCGCTTCAAGGATACGGTCCACTTTTTCACGGATCAGAGGGATGCTTTGTACCGCTTGGTTATACACGGCAGAGGTATATAGACCAGTAAAGCGATGCTCACCTATTACTTTACCGTTTTCATCAAACTTCTTAATACCGATGTAATCAGTATAAGCTGGACGGTGAATACGAGATGCTTTGTTACCTTTTGTGATGATCAGAGCGTATGGCTTTTTCGCTTCTAACCGCGCTGAATCTGAAAGCTCAGATAGCTTGACGCTACGCACACGCTTGTCATCAGCAAATAGACCAAGTCCTTTTTCTTTAGCAGGAACAAGCTCGGTATCACCATTGACTTCTTCTAAGTCATAATCTTTGTAACCCATAAAGGTAAAATTATGATCTTCTAGCCAACGAAGAAATGCGATCGTTTCGTCCATACGATCCGTTTGGATAGAAACACGATCTTTATTTTTCTCAAGTTCATCAGTCACAAGCTTAAGCTTATCAACCATTTGCTTCCAGTCATCAACGACTAAACGAGTGTCAGATAGAATTTTTAACAGCTCTTCTTTAAGCGCTTGCATCTCTTCTTTACTAGTAAGGCGGTCTACCTCGATATGGAACAGTGACTGAAGAACACCACCCTCACCGTTTACGTCGGTAACTTGGCCTTTTTTATCACGCTGTATCTGTGTTGGGTTGTTTAACATTAGGTGGCAAACAAGGTCCAAACGCGCTAAAGCCATTTTGACTGAGTCCACTAAGAATGGACTATCTGGAACAACAATTTCTACGATTGTGTGTGTGGATTGCCAGCCTTGACGACTTACGGTCGGGTTAAATACTCGTACCGAAATCTCTTCTGGTTTTTTTTCATTGATATGGTGCCAAAGGCTGACGACAGCACCATAAAGATCGGATTCGTTTCGCTGAATCAGGTCATCATCAGCAATGTTACTGAATAAGTGTTGAGCAAGTTTAGTTACAAGCGTTTGGTGAGAAAGCTCGAGTTTGTCTTGAATCAGTTGGTAAACTTTTTCAAGCAGAACCGGCACTACATTTTCACGCGCGGTCATATTCACACTCCACATTAGAATTGTTGTTTTGTAGGGGGACTTAGTAGCTAGGTTGTTACCTTAGAAACTAAGCATAGGTAATGCATGTGCCCATTGTAAAAGCATAATTACAAATGTTTAACAACTAATCGTGGTGGTAAGAGGTGAAATGTCCGATTCTGTGACTAAGATTCCTATTTAACTCTCTGCAAATACAATACATCACAGAGTTTCTAACTTAAGAAACTTATTATTTTGGTCAGTTGTTAGTCTAAACTGGCCTTTAATGCCTAATTGACTAAGAAATGGTCTGAATCGTGCGGCGGGTAACTGCAAACGTAAACCGTTATGTGTGACGACTTGAACAACACTTGCCGCGCCAGAATAATGGGATAAAAACGTTTGATATGAAATGTTGAGGTTGAAGTAGTAATAGTTCATGAAGTAAAAACTAAGTGACATAAACAATAAGGTGGCCTTAATGACCACCCTATTGTGTTGTTTACTATTCGTCTAGTGCTTTAGTCACTTTTTCGAATAAGTCTTTAGCAAGATTATCCATTGCTTTGAGCTTTTCAAGTTCTGCTTTGATCAAAGCTTGGCGACCTTCATCGTATTTACGGAACTTAAGCAAAGGATCAATCATTCTAGATGCAACTTGTGGGTTCGAATCATTAAGTTGGCGAAGGATTTCTCCTGCAAATTGGTAACCTGCACCGGATTTATCATGAAAACGCACAGGGTTGGCACTTAAGAACGAACCAATCAAACTGCGCGTACGGTTCGGGTTCTTCAAACTAAATGCTTCGTGGTTCATGGTTGCTTTTACTTTTTCAAGAGCATCCTCTGCAGGATTGCTACCTTGAAGTGCAAACCACTTGTCCATAACCAAACCATCGTGCTTCCATTTATCGCTATAATCTGCCATTAGAACTTCACGACACTCAAGCTGTGCACTATTTGCAGCACTCATCGCTGCAATCGTATCTGTCATGTTATTTGCAGATGCGTATTGTGCTTTCACTAAATCATTACCTTTTTCCGTATTTGCTAGGTATTGCAGACAACGGTTACGTAATGCACGCTTGCCAATCGCAGCATGATCGATCGTGTACTCTGTTTGCTTCAGTGTATGATAAGTTGCACTTAGCTCATCTTCTAACTCTTGAGAAAGTGACACTGTAATGCTGTTTAGCACTTTGTCTACGGCATCGATGTCAATTTGCTGGTACCAGCCAGTAATTTCATTAATTGAAGGCAAAGAGAAAACTTGAGCAATGAAAGCTGGCTCAAGCGTCTCATCCAATAGCACACCACGGAACGCATCTATCACGCCTTCAGAAAGCGATACTTCTTGTCCGGCTTGAACGTTTTTCACGTTCTGACGAATGTACTTAGCCAATAGCATTTGGCTTGCATCCCAACGAGCAAAGTCATTCGTCGCGTGTTTCATCAAGAAGACTAATTCATCATCACTGTAGTCGTATTCTAGTTTTACTGGTGCCGAAAATTCACGCAACAAAGATGGCACTGGTTGTTCTTCGACATTTTCGAATACGAACGTTTGCTTATCTTGTTTAATATCTAATACGTTATGAACAGATTCACCGTTAATCAGCAATGGGATAACTTGACCTTTCGAATCGTACAGCTCGATATCAAACGGAATGTGCAACGCTTGCTTTTCAGCCTGGTCTTGCGTTGGCTCCGTAAATTGCTCTACCGTTAGCGCGTAAGTTTTTGCATTGGCATTGTATTCGCTATTTACGCGCAGCGTCGGTGTACCAGATTGGCTGTACCATAGACGGAATTGTTTTAAATCGACACCGGTGGCATCTTCCATTGCAGAAACAAAGTCTTCGCATGTCGCAGCAGTACCATCGTGACGTTCAAAGTAAAGTTTCATCCCTTTTTGGAAGCCCTCTTCGCCAAGGAGTGTATGGTACATGCGAATAACTTCGCTGCCCTTTTCATACACTGTTAGCGTGTAGAAGTTGTTCATCTCAATGACTTTGTCAGGACGAATCGGGTGAGACATTGGGCTTGCATCTTCTGCAAACTGAGGGCCACGGATGATACGTACGTTATCGATGCGATTATCTGCGCGAGAGCCTAAATCAGAAGAAAATTCTTGGTCACGGAATACGGTTAAGCCTTCTTTTAGACTTAGTTGGAACCAGTCACGGCAAGTGACACGGTTGCCAGTCCAGTTGTGAAAATACTCATGACCGATCACAGCTTCGATACCTAAGTAGTCACGATCGGTCGCCGTTTGGTCATTCGCCAGAACATACTTTGAGTTAAAGATGTTTAGGCCTTTGTTTTCCATTGCGCCCATATTGAAGAAATCAACGGCAACGATCATGTAAATATCCAGATCGTATTCAAGGCCAAAGCGTTCTTCATCCCACTTCATCGAGTTGATCAGCGATGTCATCGCATGGCCTGCACGATCTAAGTTACCTTTATCAACAAAGATTTCTAAATCAACACTGCGACCTGACATCGTTGTGTATTTGTCACGCAGTACGTCAAAGTCCCCTGCGACAAGAGCAAACAAGTAAGCTGGCTTTGGATGCGGGTCCTGCCATTGAACCCAATGACGACCGTTCTCTGCCTCGCCTTCTGCAATTCGGTTACCATTGCTCAGCAAATATGGATAAGCGGCTTTATCTGCGATCACTTTTGTCGTGTATTTTGCCAGAACATCAGGACGATCTAAGTAATAAGTAATACGACGGAAGCCCTCGGCCTCACACTGAGTACAAAATGCGCCGCCTGATTTGTACAAACCTTCGAGTGCTGTATTCGCTTCAGGATCAATTTTGGTGACGATTTCAAGTTCAAACTCGGATGGAAGATCGGTCAGTACAAGCGATGATTCTTTCACTTCGTGATGAGCCCAATCCTCACCGTTTACTTTTACAGCGCGCAGCTCAAGCCCCTCGCCATCGAGTTCTAGCGTTGTTGTATCGCCTTTTTGAGCAACCTTTGATATCGCCGTAACGATGGTGTCATTGTCATAAAGATCAAACGTAAGATCGATATCGGTAATCGCGTGAGATGGCTCTTGATAATCTTTACGATATTTGGCCTGGGGAGCTTGGGACATGAGCATAAATCCTTGTATGTCGAATAACAAAAATACCAGACTGCATGATCAAAAATGCAGTTCTGGTATCACTATATAAGCTATTTGTAGGGGTTGTGGTATCAGAATACAAGTCTTTCTATCAAAAAACGGAGCTTTTAGTGCTCTAGCTCCGTTTTTTGATTAACATTTAAACAACATTGACAATTTACCGTATGCTCGCGTAATTTGTCGTAGCAAGATAAGCTATCAAGGCGTTACCCGATTAAGTACCGCGTACATATCGCCATTTGAATCTTCAATCGTTAATTCATTTTTGTTGAGCTTATAGGTGGTCCCGTGCTCGCCATTTTCATAGAGCAAGACTAAATATTCATCTTCTGTGTAGAAAACACCTTGCTTGATTGACTCATCCCCTTCTTCGTTGGATACCCGAAACATAAACACGAAGTCAGGTTGAAGTATCAGATCCATATGGTTGATGTTGTTTGCCACAAGGCCATCTCCGGATACATAAGAGCTAGACCATATGCCTGCTAACGAGTTAGACAACCCTTTAGTAAAAGTCACACCATTAAGATCAAGCGTATTGTGATTATTGCGATAGGCATAAATTTGAGGCTCATCTGTGTTTAAGCCAAGAACGATGGTGTCTTCATTGGCGTTATACAATCCTTCCCAATGATCGACAGAATAATCTTTCTTTTGAATATCAATAGAAAAGCTGTAGTCGGAACCCAATGACAGTTTTATCGCACGAAAATTTTCAGCCGACTCTTCGGGGTTTGGGTTCATTAAATACCAGTCTCCGATGAGAAACGGCGTGTCAAAGTGACTTAATTCATCTTCTCTGGTGTTTTCTCCGCTAAACACACTAAAGCAGCAAAAGCTAAGTAAAATAAAGAACCATTTCATATCGGCATCCTTATCGTTTTCTTTTAGCTTAGGCAGTAGTCCTCACTTTCGCGAAATTTTAGATGTAGATCACGTAAATTATTGGGAAAAAATAAGCGAATATCTTACTTGATACTCAATACAAACAAAGATGAAAAGACATAAAAAAAAAGTGAGCCTGAAAGACTCACTCTTTTTACTTTGAATTGCCAGTTATTATGACTGATTTTTCTGCTTGAGTAGATCAACCATAATCGCGACAGACTCATCTAAATAAACATCAGGCGCTTCATAATCTTTAGGTATATCATCCAATGTTTTGAACGCTTCCTTACCTAAAGCAGCTTGACGCTCATTGATGCGTTGCAATCGAAGGGCTTCCGCTTTATCCGATTCAGCCTTACGAACTTTCTCGTTCAAAGACAACATATTATCGTCTTTTTCTTTACGATACTTCTCTATGTCTTCATTGATGAAACGGAATTCCATCTCATCAGAAATACGCTTGTTATGAAGAGCGGTGAGTTTTTCAACTAATGCTTCGTTGCTTGGGAAGGTTTGATATTTTGCTTTATCAATCTGATCCCAAGGTAGTGCATTGTCTTCTACACTTTCACCCGTTTCAGAAGCTTCAATTGGTGTTGGGTACGAAATATCGGGAGCAACACCACGATTTTGCGTACTTCCACCGTC
This sequence comes from Vibrio sp. J2-3(2022), assembly GCF_021725735.1. NCBI lineage: Bacteria > Pseudomonadati > Pseudomonadota > Gammaproteobacteria > Vibrionales > Vibrionaceae > Vibrio > Vibrio sp. J2-3(2022). The sequence continues at coordinate 174,505 of NZ_JAKKCK010000002.1, read as the reverse complement.
AATACGGTAGAACTTCTGAATCGTGTACTGAACGTAGCCTAGCTCTTTATCGAAAAGATCGTAGATATGATTCAGTGAGCGATGCTGTTGAACCGTACCTTTACCGAAAGAGTTTTCACCTAAAATAATTGCACGATTATAATCTTGCATCGCTGCTGCAAAAATTTCAGACGCCGAAGCACTGTAGCGGTTAATCAACACCGTCAGCGGACCATCGTAGCTCACTTTTCCGTCAGTATCGGCGTTCACCTTAATACGACCATAGCTGTCACGAACTTGAACAACAGGACCTTCTTTAATGAATAACCCTGTTAATGCTGTCGCTTCCGTTAATGCACCACCACCGTTGTTACGTAGATCAACGATTACGCCGTCAACGTTTTTGGTTTTTAACTCAGCAAGCAGTTTATCGGTATCTTTCGACAAACCGACGTAGAAACTTGGCACTTCTAAAATACCAATCTTCTTACCATCTTTTTCGATGATCTCCGACTTCACTGCGCGATCTTCTAGGCGAACTTTGTCACGAACAATTGTGACAATGTAACTCTTCGCATCGTTACCTTCTGGCAAGATCTGTAGATTAACCTTTGTGCCTTTTGGGCCTTTGATTAATTGAACTACATCATCCAGACGCCAACCGATCACGTCGACAATCTCTTCACCGTCTTGTCCAACACCGATGATTCGATCCCCTTCGCCAAGCTGCTTGCTCTTCGACGCAGGGCCACCAACAACAAGTGAACGAATTACTGTGTAATCGTCAGTCATTTGCAGAACAGCACCAATGCCTTCCAGAGAAAGGTTCATTTCCGATTGGAATTGCTCAGCATTACGTGGAGAAAGGTAGCTAGTATGAGGGTCGACTTGTCGGGCGAAGGCATTCATATATAACTGGAATGCATCTTCGTTATTAGTCTGTGTGATCCGCTTCATCGCGTTGTTATAACGCTTCTCTAAAACTTCTTTAATCTCTGGCCATTCTTTGCCAGTCAGTTTCAGATTTAACGCGTCATATTTCACGCGCTTACGCCATAACTCGTTGAGCTCCACTTCGTCTTTTGGCCATGCAGCTTCAGAACGGTCTAACTCTATCTCGTCATCAGTATCAAACTTGATCTCTTCGTCGAGTAGCGTTAACGCATAAGCAAAGCGCTCGAAACGCTTTTGCATTGAGAGGTTATAAACATCAAAAGCAATTTGGTTGTTACCAGCTTTTAGCTGATCATCAAGCTCAATTGACCAGTCTTTAAAAGAGTCGATGTCCGCTTGAGTAAAAATATTTCTATTATAATCAAGCAATTCTACATAGCGTTCAAAGATCGCTTTGGAGAAATCATCATTGAGGCTGAAATGCTTATAATGAGAGCGGGTAAATCGAGAGGTGACTCGTTTGCTAGCTGTTTCGTGCTGAACTTCAGGAGCGAGAACCGGCAAGTCATCTTTATGTAGTTTGGCTTCGAGAGCCTGAGCTGATGCTGCTAGCCATAAGCTAGCAGCAATCAGTGTCACTTTTGAACGGCAATTCATGCGTAGGAGTATCTCCTTTATGCGCGCAAGTGCTCCGCTTTCACAACCATTTGTAGGCCGTTAGCAAGTTGAACACGTACATCATCCTTATTGATCTCAACAATGGTCGCTGCCATGTTTCCTTTGCCCATGTTCACGTTAACTGCGTTACCTACTGTGATTTCGTCAGCATTTAGAGCGCGCGTTTCTACAGGCTTAGTTGTTTTTTGTACTTTTGGTTTGTTAGTACGACGAGGCTGTTGAGGCTTTTTAGCCGCTGGTTTCGCTTTCGCCTTACCCTCTTCACGAGCTTTTTGTGCTTGTTCTTTACGACGAGCTTGAACTTTTGCCTTGCTTTCTGCAAGTGTCGCTTTCGCGTGTTCAACGTGCTCTTCTTCTAGCTCACCACAAGGGTTGCCGTCTAGGTCTACACGTACTGCACCTGGTTTTACACCATGTAGGTAACGCCATGATGAAGTGTACTGTCTTAACGCTGCACGAAGCTGTGTTTTGCTTACTTTTTCGTCTTCACTTAGACGTTCCGCAAGATCTTGAAAAATACCAATTTTCAGAGGTTTTGCTTCACCTTCTAAAGTAAAGCACTTAGGGAAACATTCAGCAATATATGCAATAACTTCTTTGCTGTTTTTTAACTTTTCAGTCATGAGGGTTCCTGATTTGAGCGGATTTCCGCGAAGCATTAAGAAAAAATATTCTCGTATTATAGTGACATGCCAAGGAAAAACCACACTCGAGGGCTAATTTATGCGTCGTTCGCGTGTGAATTAAGCAGCTTTTCTACTTCAGCCATGAAATGAGTGAGACCTTCTTCGTCTGTTTCATTGAATCGACCAATACTTGGGCTGTCAATATCAAGGACACCAACCACCTCTCCATTGATAGAAAACGGAATCACAATTTCCGAATTACTCGCTGCATCGCACGCTATATGTCCCTCAAATTCATGAACGTCGTATACTCTTTGTATGGTGTTAGTTTTTGCAGCAGTACCACAGACACCGCGCCCCATAGGAATGCGGACACAAGCTGGTTTTCCTTGGAACGGACCAAGAACGAGCTCTTCACCTTTTGCTAGGTAAAAGCCAGCCCAGTTAAGATCGTCCAATTCCATGAAAAGCAGTGAGCTCAAGTTTGCTAGGTTAGCAATAAAGTCTGGCTCAGACTCAATTAGAGCAACGGCTTGTTTGGTTAGTCTATGGTATTGTTCTATGTTCATATTAACTTCCTACTTACTATAAAAGCTTCCATTCTCACTGTATGGCGCTAAAATGCAGCCCTACTTTATAATAGGACTTATTCTCAATTACAATGCTTCTGAAAAATGACACTATTAGCCGTTCTTGGTTGATAACACAAGTAAAAAAGCACAAGTCCAAGCTGATCATAGCGAACTTGATAGCGGTGCTTGCAACCTTGATTAGTGTTCCAATCCCCCTTCTCATGCCGTTGATGGTTGATGAGGTTTTATTGGACCAACCAGCAAAAGGCTTAGCTGCTATGAATGCCATTCTCCCTGAAGCGTGGCACACTCCGACGGGTTATATATTTTTCACCCTTTTCTTGGTCGTCCTGATGCGAGCTGCAAGTCAGGGGTTAAATATCCTTCAAAGCCGACAATTTACACTTGTTTCTAAAACGATCACGTTTGAGATGCGCAGTAAAATGATCGACAAGCTTGGTCGTATCAGCATCCGCCAATACGAAACCAAAGGCAGCGGAGGCATCAACGCTCACCTTATCACTGACATTGAGACCATCGATAAATTTATTGGTTCTACGTTAGCAAAATTCGTTATCAGTTTTTTAACGGTCATTGGTACTGCCATCGTTCTGCTTTGGCTCGACTGGCGACTTGGTCTATTTATTTTGCTAGTTAACCCTATTGTCATTTACTTCTCACGTAAACTAGGAAGTATGGTTAAACATCTGAAACGGAAGGAAAATCATTCTTTTGAAATTTTCCAAAATCGTTTAGTTGAAACATTAGATGGCATTTACCAGCTGCGCGCAGCCAATAAAGAGCGAGAATTTCTCCAACAACTCAAAGACAGTGCGAACCAAGTTCGTGTGGATGCAGACAAGTATGCGTGGCAATCAGAAGCGGCAGGTCGCGTCTCTTTCCTACTCTTCTTAATCGGTTTTGAGTTATTCAGAGCCGTCGCCATGCTGATGGTCATGTTTAGTGACCTCACTATTGGTCAAATCTTTGCTGTTTTTGGTTACCTATGGTTTATGTTGTCTCCTGTTCAAGAGCTGCTCGGCATTCAGTTTTCTTGGTACAGCGCGAAAGCTGCGTTAAAACGCATCAACGACTTATTAGTATTAGAAGAAGAACAAAGACCGGTACCTAAGGTAAATCCTTTCAAAGAAGACAGAGAAGTCGATGTTAAAGTAGAAAACGTAGACTTCTCTTATAATAATGAAAACAAAGTCCTAGATAACCTTTCTTTACATATACCGGCAGGAAAGAAAGTGGCGTTAGTTGGTGCGAGCGGAGGCGGTAAGTCAACCTTAATACAACTACTTATTGGGGTTTATCGTCAAAACTCCGGTAGCATTCGCTTTAATGATGAATTAACAGAAGATATTGGTTTTGAAGTAATTCGTGACAAAATTGCCGTGGTATTACAGCAACCTATACTATTTAACGACACCTTGAGGCATAATCTAACACTCGGTGAGAATTTTGACGAAATGTCACTTTGGCGAGCTCTTGAAGTAGCTCAGCTGCAAGATGTTATTTCTCAACTGAACCACGGTTTGGATACTCAAGTCGGCCGTAACGGCATTCGTTTGTCAGGTGGTCAACGACAACGCCTTGCCATCGCAAGAATGGTGCTGAGTGATCCTCAATTTGTTATTTTAGATGAAGCCACGTCTGCGCTTGATACCGCTACTGAAGCGGCATTGCACAAAGCATTGACTGAATTCTTACGTGGTAGAACAACATTAATCGTTGCGCACCGTCTATCAGCCGTAAAACAAGCCGATTTGATCTACGTGCTTGAAGATGGAAAAGTGACGCAAACAGGTACTCATGGTGAGTTAGTTGAGCAAGAAGGCTTATATCAAACCTTATATGGGGGCATACAGTCCCACGCTTAAATCGTTCAAGTTAGAGAGGTCGTTATGACCTCTCTGTCTAAGCACGCCATGCAGCCAAATAATGTGCGCTTGTGCCAAGGTTGCGAATTGCCTGTCGATATCGTCGACTTACCCAATGGAAAAAATGCACACTGTCCTCGTTGTGGCACACAGTTGTATCGAGGCGGTAGCCCTAGCCTCTCAGGTAATTTAGCCGTCTCGATAACCTGTATCCTGCTATTTATTCCATCACACTTTTTTAACTTTATTAGTATCCGACTCTTTGGTGTGATGATTCCGGCAACCCTACCTTCAGGGATGATCACATTGATGGAAGAAGGCTTTGTTCTTCTTTCACTGCTTATTCTATTTTGTAGCTCTCTAGCGCCTCTGACGGTTTGTGTTTCAGTGGTTACGGCACATATCTCGTTGCATCAACGATGGTTTCGAGGGCTTCGTGTTTCACTGTGGCTAATTCAACATTTGAAACATTGGGTAATGCTGGATGTGTTCTTAGTTAGCATCGCCATTTCCTGCTTCAAACTCCAAGATTATTCCGACATTTTTGTAGGCCCAGGGTTAATTGGTCTGGTTCTTTTGCAGATATTTACCGTTTTGTTAGTTTCTCGAATTAGTGTGCGTCGTTACTGGGAAGCCTGGAAGCCAGAACGTCTTTATTCCTTTGAACACAAAGACGTGCATTGCCATGAGTGCCACCTGTCTCAACCTGAAGGTGACCATTGTCGGCGTTGTCACCACGAGTTATATCATCGCAAGCCCAACTCCATTCAGAAGACATGGGCTTACCTCATTGCGGCAACGATAGCGATTTTCCCAGCCAACTTGATTCCTATTTCCATCTTGCTGACCAATGGCAAACGTTTGGAAGATACTATTTTCTCAGGCGTAGCTGGGTTGGTAAAAAGCGGTATGTATGGCATCGCAGTGATCATTTTTGTGGCCAGTATTGTTGTGCCAGTTGTAAAAATACTTGGCCTTGCCTACATCATGCTTTGCATTCAATTCAAACGTTCGGTGTTTAAGAGACAACGAATGATGGTTTACTTTGTTGTTAAATGGATCGGTAAATGGTCTGTGATGGACTTGTTTGTTATTTCTATCATGATGACCTTAGTCGATCGTGGTCAGATACTTGATTTCACACCAGGATATGGCGCCGTGGCCTTTGGTGTTGTCGTGGTATTGACCATGCTTGCAGCGGAAAGTATTGATCCAAGGCTAATCTGGGACCAAACAGGCCCAACACAATCAGAAAAAGAGTCAATGAATGAGTGATCAGAACAGTTCTCAAACGTCATACGTACCAGATGTAAAGCGGAGCAAAGGCATATCTCCTCTTTGGCTTTTGCCAATTTTGACCATGGTCTTAGCTGGCTGGCTTGTGGTGAAGTCGATACACGATGCAGGACAACGGGTGCTAATCTATTTTTCTGACGCTGCTGGCTTGGTCGCTGGGCGAACCACTATCCGTTACCAAGGGCTAGAAGTCGGTATGGTGAGAGACATTAACCTCACTGAAGATCTCGGCAGTATTTATGTTGATGCCGATATCTACCCTGAAGCGGCAAAATTGCTGAACGATAAAACTCGCTTTTGGCTGGTAAAACCAACAGCAAGCCTAACGGGAGTTTCTGGGCTCGATGCGCTCGTGTCGGGTAATTACATATCGATTCAACCTGGAGATGGTCAAGAGTTTGAAACAACGTTCCATGCGTTAGACTCTGCACCAACAGATTTGCGCGTTTCACAAGGTTTGAACATTAAACTCAAAAGCCGCGATTTAGGTGGTGTGTCGATTGGATCTCAAATTGTTTATAAGAAAATTCCAATCGGTGAAGTCTACAGCTACCAGCTGGATGAAGACGCAAAATCTATCACGATTCAAGCCAACATCCAGGATCAATACCGACATATCATTAACAACCGCAGTCGGTTCTGGAACGTAAGTGGAATCGGTGCCAGCATCGGTTTTGAAGGCGTCGATGTAAGGCTAGAAAGCATGAGTGCTCTACTCGGAGGCGCGATCGCCGTCGATTCTCCGGATGACGGTGAGCCTGTAGAAGAGAATACTGAATTCCGTCTGTATAAAGATTTGAAAACTGCAGGTCGAGGTATCGCTGTTAAAATCGTCCTCCCTGATGACAGTAAAATCAGTGGCGAAGGCGCACCCATTATGTATCGCGGAATCGAGATTGGCCAAGTTACAGACTTAAACCTATCCGAAGGGCGAGAAGTGATATTAGCGTCAGCTGCAATTCAACCAGCTTTCAGTGACATGCTGACGACAGGTACCCGATTCGTCTTAGAAGAAGCAAAAGTGTCTCTCTCTGGTGTTGAAAACATTGCCAATCTCGTGAGAGGAAACTTCTTAACCATTGTGCCAGGTGCCGGTGATCGCTCTCGCCGCTTTACTGCCATTCGTAAAAACGTTTTTAACCAACAGCAAGAAAAGTCCATCGCTATTCGTTTAGTGTCTGACAACTCGTTTGGCCTAGATAGCGGTGCCAACGTGCTTTACAAAGGCATCGTTGTCGGTTCAATTATCAACGTAGGCTTAGTTGAAGAAGGTAAAAAATCGCAACATGAAGTATTTATGGACGTATTGATTGATCATGAATACAAACACCTGATCAAATCAAACAACCGTTTTTATGTAACCGGAAGTGCCTCTGCAGAGTTAACGGAATCGGGCCTCAGCGTTACCGTTCCTCCGGCAAAACAGTTGTTAACTGGGTCCATTAGCTTTGTAAGCGAAGGCAAGCAAGATATTCAAAAAGAGTATCAACTGTTCCAGAACGAATCATTGGCAGAACTAGCACAGTACAACCAAAGTGGCTCTAGAGCACTCACACTGTTTGCTTCTGAATTGCCGCCGATTTCCAAAGGCAGCCCTCTGCTCTATCGTAATCTTCCTGTTGGTAACGTCTCCGATTTCCAATTGGTTGATGGCGGTGTGTTAATTAAAGCAACCATCGAAAACCGCTTTGCTTACCTCGTAACACCGCAAACCGTCTTTTGGAACCGTTCAGGGATCGAGATAGATGCATCGCTAGCCGGTGTGAGTGTGAAAGCTCACCCTTTAAAATCGTTAATCGAAGGTGGCATCGCTTTTGACTCTGTTCCTGGCGTTGAAAACAAAATTGGAGAAAACTGGAAGCTGTATTCTGATCAAAAAACCGCTCGCAAGTTTGGGCGCGTCATTGCTTTAGAAACCGACGGTTCGCAAGAGATTGCTAAAGGAATGCCGATTGAGTATCAAGGCGTCAAAGTTGGTGAAATCACTCTGGTTGTACCGAATTTTCGTCGTAACATGGTTGAAGTCACTGCAAGGATCCTACCTGAATACGTAGAAAACATTGCAGTTGAAGGCTCACATTTTTGGCTAACTGAACCAGAAATTGGTTTAGGTGGCGTTAAAAACCTCGGGGCGCTGGTGTCGAAATCCATCAGTGTTGAGCCAGGTAAAGGTAAAGCTAAATTTGATTTTCAGTTGGAAAACGGTTCAGAACGTGTTCAGGGCATGATGTTTACTTTACAAAGTGAACAACGAGGCTCAGTACAAGTCGGAACGCCTATTCTTTACCGCCAGATGGAAGTCGGCCAAGTAACCGACGTGAGCCTAGGAGAATTTGCCGATCGCGTCGTCACGACCATCAAGATACAGCCTGAATATGCTTACCTCGTTCGTCAAAACAGTGTGTTTTGGAATGTTTCAGGAGTAGATGTCTCCATCGGAATTACTGGTGCGAACATCAAAGCGGGCACATTTGATAGTTTAGTTCGCGGAGGAATTGCGTTTTCAACGCCAGAGCAATCGACTATTCCACCAGCGGCAAAAAGTGGGCAATCTTTCTTTTTGTATCCACAAGCTGAAGAAGGTTGGACTCAATGGCGTACTGCGATTCCTAAGCCGTAGAATAAAGCTCAATTCACATACAATTGAAGTTTGAGTACCTTAAAAGAGCAGCAATCACTGCTCTTTTTTATTGCTCGCCCCTCGTCACTATTCGTTTCTGCTTCGCTTTCGTATATTATTTGCCACAAATTCTGCAAACGAGATCCCACATTGCATCCTAATGTTTACATCCCAGACGCGTTTCTGGAAAAAATCCAAACTATCCTTCCTGCTAACCTCAACATGGAAGACTTTATCGCATCGTGCCAAAAGCCACTGCGCAAAAGTATTCGTATTAATACGTTGAAGATCAGCGTTGAAGCGTTTCTAGAACGTGCAGACGCAAAAGGCTGGAAGCTTTCCCCTGTGCCTTGGTGTGACACAGGGTTTTGGATTGAAGCGGACGAGTCAGTTGTACCATTAGGCAACACCGCAGAGCACATGTCAGGCTTATTCTACATTCAAGAAGCCAGTTCAATGATGCCAGTATCTGCGCTGTTTATGAATGACGAATCGTACGATGCCGTGTTAGATACAGCAGCTGCACCAGGATCAAAGACCACTCAAATCGCGGCTTTAATGAACAATGAAAGCGTTCTCGTGGCCAATGAATACGCCGCAAGTCGTGTAAAAGTGCTGCATGCCAACGTGGAACGTTGTGGTGTACGTAACGCCGCACTAAGTAACTTCGACGGGCGCGTTTTTGGCGGTTGGCTACCAGAACAATTTGATGCGGTTCTGCTCGACGCGCCCTGCTCCGGCGAAGGCACCGTTCGCAAAGACGAAGATGCAATGAAAAACTGGACGCAAGCTTCCGTGCTCGACATCGCTGACACACAGAAAGATCTTATTGAAAGCGCCTTCCATGCACTAAAGCCCGGTGGTGTGATGGTTTACTCAACGTGCACACTCAGTACCGAAGAAAACCAACAAGTTTGTCATCACTTGAAAGAAACCTTTGGTGATGCCGTTGAGTTTGAAAGCCTTGAGACCTTGTTTGAAAACGCAAATGCTGCTCTAACTGAAGAAGGTTTTTTGCATATCTTTCCACAGGTCTACGACTGCGAAGGATTCTTTGTCGCAAGAATTCGTAAACTGGCAGCTGTTGAACCACCAAAGGTCAAAAAGCGCATGGGCAAGTTCCCGTTTACCAAAGCATCGAAAAAAGAATCGGTTGAAATTGCCCAACAGCTGCAAAGTGCGTTAGGTATTGAACTTCCGAATGACAGTTCTGTATGGCTTCGCGATAAAGATGTCTGGTTGTTCCCTAATGCTTTAGAGCCAATGATCGGCGAATTACGCTTCTCCCGGATGGGTATAAAGATCGCGGAAGCCCATAAAAATGGCTACCGTTGGCAGCATCAGGTGGCAACGGCATTAGCGACGGGCTCTGAGGCAAACGCCATCGAGCTAACCATTGAAGAAGCGCGCGAATGGTACATGGGACGCGATGTTCGCCCTCAAATCATTCCTGAGGATATGAAAACAGGTAAAGGCGAAGTGCTTGTCACCTATCAAGGCGCAGTCATTGGCCTTGGAAAGTGGGTAAGCAACAGAATAAAGAATGGTCTTCCTCGCGAATTAGTACGAGATAAGAACTTATTTTAAAGAAGTAACGAATCATAAATAAATGAAAAACCATCGTATTTGCGATGGCTTTTTAATTCGTAAGTATGAAAGCAACTGGGCTCGCTAGCGATCCGGATACGCTGTACTAAACTAGTTGTATCAAAGTAATGCTTTGATATGGCATTTCTCTCTATGTTCACCAACAAAATTATTGTTGGAAAAAGTTTAGCGCAGGCTCTGCGGAGCCGTTTCCCCTAGGCCCAAAAAAAGGAAAAGTTTGGGCCGTTTTTTTGGCTGCAGATCCGCTATACGTGAGTTTGGGCTACGCCAGACGAATACCGTCTTTCTCGATAACAATCTTGCCCTGCTTGTACAATCCACCAATGGTCTTTTTGTAAGTACCTTTACTTGTGCGGAAAGCATCAAAAATCGCTTCAGGAGAAGACTTATCGTTCAAAGGTAAAAAGCCGCCTTTCTTCTCTAACAGATCAAGAATCTTGCTAGAAAGATCGTCCATTTTTGCCACGCCGACTTTTTGTAGCGCGAGATCGATTTTGCCATCTTCACGAATTTGCTTAATAAAGCCTTTCAGTTTCTTACCGATGTAAAGCTTACCAAACACATCTGATGGGAAAATCATGCCCCAATGCTTACCGTTAACGATAGCTTTATAACCAAGTTGACTACGCTCTGCGATGATCAAATCAACTTGTTCGTTAACTTCATAATTCGCAGGAGTTTTGTCTAACCATTTGTTGAACTTAGTCGTACCAACAATGCGGCCTGACGCTTTGTCAGTGTAAACATAGACAAGAATAGTTTGTCCCGCAGAGAAGCGAGTGCGTTGCTCACTAAAAGGAACAAGTAGATCCTTTTCTTTGATGCCCCAATTTACAAAAGCACCTGTCGCGTTGACGCCCTCAATCTTCATTAAGCCCCATTCACCCACTTGGGCAATAGGTCTTTCAATGGTCGCAGCAAGCTGGCTTTCTGAATCGAAGTACAAAAATACGTCTACATGATCACCAATTTCAGTACCCTCTGGTACATACTTATTAGGCAGTAGAACAGAACCGTAATCATCACCATCCAGAAATACGCCAAAATCAGCCTTTTTAATGACTTCTAAGCTGTTAATTTGACCAATTTTAATCATTGATTTTGTCTCTTTTTAAATTTACGTGGAATTATACCTAAACTAACAAGAAAATCAGAGAGAAAAGCATAGTGCTCTGTTATGCTGTTGTCGTTCAGCTATATGCCCCAGTCACTCTTTTAGCACTTTTATGCTTACCTGCTCAACAGTACGCATAAGTTAAGAATGCTTTAACAAAGTCAGGAGCTTTCTTTGGTCACCGTCGATAAACAAGACTCAATAACATTAAAAATCAGTCATGCACTCGCAAAGAGCAAAAGTGTCGACCTAGATATTTACTTTTTTATACCTGGTGAGCTTGGTTTAAACGCCGATATCATCAGTGAATCCGAATTTTATTACACTTCAATCACACAGCAACGCTCTTATTACAGTACTGAAATCCTTCTACCGCTAGTACACAGTCGACTTGCCAAACGTGGACGCCTGTCGAATCAACAATACCGAGTAAGTTTGAGTTTGTTCGCGTACCAATACGTTATCGCGCTAGACAAAGCGGTGGCAAGTTTAAACAAGCATCAGAACAACTCCGTAACGGAAGATGAAGTTGACGAAGTTATCGAGCTCACGCTTGAGATCTTAAAGCGCTTGCGACGTTCTATTCCTTATGAAGAGAACTTAAAACGGTACTACGTTAACATCGATAACTATCTGTCTTGGTATACCGAGCAAAAGTTTTTATCTCTAGTGGCTCATCTCCCACGTGAAGGCGATTATGGCACGATTAAGAAACGCTTGATCACGCTCTGTGAAAAAGAGCAAGCCCATCGAAAACTCAACAAGTACAACTCTCCAAGAGTCGTTGAAGACGTGACTCGCCTATCTAACAAAATGCGCTTGCTAAGACGCTTGATTGAACACCCTATCGTGCTTCGTGAAGAAACCATATCAATGGGTAACAACATCAAGCGTGCTATCAAAGGTATTGCTACTGGCTTGGTGATGGTTGTCGTGACCTCAACCGTGATTCTCGCTCGCGATTATCTTGGGGAAATTTCCGCGTCCTTCATTATCGCGATGTCATTTATTTATGCTCTGCGAGAAATCTTTAAAGATGATTTGCGCGATGCGATGTGGCGATGGATCCGTAAAGGTAAGCCAAAGTGGCGTAAGAAGTATGTTGATCCAACAACGAAAAAAGTGGTCGGCAGAAAATTAGAGTGGCTCGATTATCGTACGTTAAGTAGCTTGCCAGATAAGATTCAAAGAATACGTAAGAAGCGCGTCGTACAGCGCGAAGAGCAGATACTTCATTATCACGAGAAAACCGAAATGGCGACCTCTCTATTCTTGAGTGGTTATGAGCAAACAAGAGAAACACTGAACATCAGTTTGCGCCCTATCATCCGCTTGATGGATAAAAGCTCAAACCGAGTTTACCGTTTAAATGAAGGGCAAGTGACCAAAGAGTCGGTAGAGAAACGTCATTTGCTCAATGTGATTGTCAAAGAGGACAACCACACCGATGAGCCTGTTTATTACCGTTGGAAAGTGGTCTTAAACCGCTCCAAAATCGTCTCGATTGAGCAGATTGAACTCAATTAAAGCGATATTCTTTAAAAACAGCAAACCACTAAGCAGCCTCTTTTCTTTGTTGGGCTGCTTTTTTTATCGAAAGAGTCAACGAGAATTCAGCCATAGGTTCGTCACCATGTAAGCTAGGGCACAACGCGACGATTTTTACATCGCGATTCACTCGTTCACCCGTTGCCAACGTATGATCGAGCATCTCATCAATGACATGACCATCGTTACACACAAAGTGTACATCCGCTTCCGGACGTTTTAAAAACTCGGCTTTGACGCCTTTAAATGCTAAAGAGATCGCTTCTCCTTTTTCTTGCGCCTTGCTCATAGCAAGAAAACCACCAGCTACATCCGCCCCAACAGCTAAAGCGCCGAAATACATGCTATTCAAATGGTTCTTTGTTCTTCTTCGCAAAGGAATTCGAACCTCAACGTGCTCGCTATCTATCGCAATGATCTTAGGATGACAAAGCCAAATCAGAGGCACTTTAGAAAAGCCGAATAGATTTAGATACAAATTTGCACGACGTACAGCTGATAACATTTTGGTCTCCTTACCAATCTAGTCAGACCAGTTAATCAACGAAAGAAATAGATGTCAAAGAAATGTTAACAAAAGCTCGATCTCACGAGTTATTTAGCCACCAATTTAGTGACATTGTCACACAGATAAACATGAGGTTTGCCGCAGTTATCTTGATTACCTAACGGTGAGATAGATGAAATGGTTATAAATTCAAATGTATATATATTGATTTAATGATCAAGTTTTGTCATTTATACATAAGTCATTTAAATGAATACCTACACCTTTGTATACAATTCGGTATTTCCTGGCGAAGATTCCCGTGAAACGGTTTATTCCTGCCTGTAATTCCGTTATCTTTACCCCCTTCGCAATAGAGAATAAAGCTATAACATGCCTATAAAAACAGATGAATTGAGAACCCAACCTTTGGGTCCAATGCCTACCCCAGCAGAGCTAGGTAGTGTACATCCTATTACGGATGACGTTGCAGACCGTATCGCTCAATCTCGTCGTCAGATTGAAAACATTTTATCGGGTGAAGACGATCGCCTTCTTGCGATTGTAGGTCCGTGTTCTGTTCACGACACTGAAGCTGCCATTGATTACGCCACTCGCCTGAGTGAAATCCAAGACAAGTACAAAGACGAACTGTTTATCGTGATGCGTACTTACTTTGAAAAGCCTCGTACAGTAGTTGGTTGGAAAGGTTTGATTACCGACCCTAACCTAGATGGCTCTTACGCGCTTGAAGCTGGCCTCCATAAAGCACGTAAACTACTACTGGATATCAACAAGCTTGGTCTTGCGACTGCTACTGAGTTTCTTGATATGATTACTGGTCAATACATCGCGGATTTGATCACGTGGGGCGCGATCGGTGCTCGTACAACAGAATCGCAAATTCACCGTGAAATGGCATCGGCGCTGTCTTGCCCAGTTGGTTTCAAAAATGGCACAAATGGCAACGTAAAAATTGCAATTGATGCAATTCGCGCATCGAAAGCCTCGCATTACTTCTACTCTCCAGATAAGAATGGCCGCATGACGGTTTACCGTACAAGTGGTAACCCATATGGTCATATTATTTTACGCGGCGGAGAGAAAGGCCCTAACTTTGATGAAGCGTCAGTAAAACAAGCGTGTGATGCTCTAGCCGAGTTTGGCTTGCCACAACGTTTGGTTGTGGATTTCAGCCACGCAAACTGTCAGAAGCAGCACAGAAAACAAATCGACGTTGCTCAAGACATTTGTAATCAAATTAAGTCAGGCAGTACTCGTATTGCGGGTATCATGGCTGAAAGCTTTATTCTTGAAGGCAATCAGCCAATGACTGACATCAACAACCTAACGTATGGTCAATCTATTACAGACCCATGCCTAGGCTGGGAAGATACTGCTACAATGCTAGATATGCTGGCAAACGCCGTTAAATCCCGAAAGTCCCTATAACAAAATAATCAAGGAATCTTCATGCCATCGTTTGATATTGTTTCTGAAATCGATACGGTTGAACTACGTAACGCCGTTGATAATGCTAACCGTGAATTGTCTACTCGTTTCGATTTCCGCAACGTTAATGCGAGCTTTGAGCTAGTAGAAGAAAACGTAAAAATGTCTGCGGAAGGTGACTTCCAACTTAAGCAAATGCGCGATATTTTACGTGGCCATTTGGCAAAGCGTAATATTGATGCAAACGCAATGGATGCACAGGACCCAGATGTAACTGGTAAGAACTGGCACCAAACTCTGCTTTTCCGCCAAGGTATCGATACACCAACAGCCAAAAAAGTAGTGAAACTTATCAAAGACGCAAAGTTAAAAGTACAAGCCTCTATTCAAGGCGACAAGGTACGTGTTACTGGTAAGAAACGTGATGACCTGCAAGCGACAATGGCAGCGATTCGTGAAGCAGAGATGGGCATACCATTCCAGTTTAACAACTTCCGTGATTAATCAGTCTGAGAAGTAACTTAGTTTAAAAACGCCAGCGCATAGTTCGCTGGCGTTTTTGTTGGCCTTTTAATCGAGAAGCCAAGTGCCCACTTTTTAACGTGGTTATATCACTAAGTCCTGCCCTTGCAGCAATAAGAACTCGCTCGTCCCTTTAGGGATAAACACGCAAACTCGAAGCTTTTCAGATTTAGCCTTGGTCAACATATCAGAGAGTTCAGCTGCGCTCGAGAAAGCTTCTCGCTCTGCATCTCTTCGTATTAGCTCTAACACGTTCGCTTCGCATCGAGTTGAGTAAAGTGCTAGCTCGGCTTGTTGCATGTAGCGCACGGCCTTAATTGGCAACATCTCAACGTCTTTCCCTACCTGTATCCAAGTACAACTTCCTTTTTCATCCAAAGGTGTTGCCATGGTCGCTTGGTAAATCGTTTCTAACTCTCTATTATCTAGCGCGTTTTCAACCTCAGGATTCGAGAAGAATTGCTCCCAAAACTTACGACGTAAATCGACGCTAGGTAGTGCTT
The DNA here is from genome assembly GCF_021725735.1 of Vibrio sp. J2-3(2022). NCBI lineage: Bacteria > Pseudomonadati > Pseudomonadota > Gammaproteobacteria > Vibrionales > Vibrionaceae > Vibrio > Vibrio sp. J2-3(2022). Next base: position 158,720 of record NZ_JAKKCK010000002.1, on the reverse strand, counting down.
CTTTAATCGAATTACGCTTTGAGTTAGCAAAGTCCGCCATCAACCCCATGTTTTGTGGCAGTATCGATTCAAGCTTTTCACGGATGTTTCGAATTAAAACTGGTGAGGCGCCGCCACTAGAAATAGCAATTTGTATGCGGCCACGATTGATCATAGAGGGCGTAATGAAATCACAATAAGGCTTATCATCAACAACGTTCACTAGGATGCCTAATTCTTTCGCATCTTTATACACTTGGTGATTCAGCTCTGGATTATCTGTCGTGGCCCACACCTGAACAAAGCTTTTAGTGACAATGTCACTTGAATAGAAACGTTGTATCCAACGCACTTGATGCTCTGCAGCAAGCTTAGACAGAAAATCGACCAACGTTGGAGAAACGATAGTGACATCCGCCCCTGCCTTTAGCAACGCTTCCACCTTTCTGCTTGCCACTTCACCGCCGCCCACGACAAGAACGGGTTTATTGATTAAATCTAAGAACAGAGGAAAATATCGCATTTCAATCCATGATTACTCTAATTAGCTGTTGCAGACCATGCTACCAAAAATGGGGCAAGCTCATCACCCTGTTTCGGTATCACAAATAATTTTTGTTCGAATTTTTACTGAACTTCACCAAGCTCAGCTAATGACAGTTTTAATAACAACTTTTTATTCTCTTGTATTGTTCACTCTTCTATTGATTGTTCTGATGCACCAAATTGTCCATGATTTGCACTATTTACAAACAATTAACATTTCGTCATTCTAAATCTCAAGGCGCTTTGTAAGTTCTCTCAAAACTTCATTTAAATTATATATTTGAGAATTAACAGATCCTTTCCTACGCTTATAACTGGTTGATCTATCGAATACCGTTTCTTCGAAAATCAATCACGTAGGACGATAACTCTAACGAAATTGGACACGTTATTTCAGGTCACTCCTGATTAAACATGGATCATACAGGAAGGATACAAATGGCAAATAAACTCACAGTTCTTGCTTCCGTCGTAGCGGCTTCTACTGCGATGATGGCAACATCAGCTCAAGCAGCAGACACTACTCTGGACAAAGTCACAAAACAAGGTTTTCTTACTTGTGGCGTAAGTACCGGTCTACCTGGTTTCTCTAACCCTAACTCAAAAGGTGAATGGGAAGGTATCGACGTAGAATATTGCCAAGCACTGGCTGCAGCCGTTCTTGGGGATAAAACGAAAGTTAAATATGTACCCCTAACCGCGAAAGAACGTTTCACTGCGCTTCAATCAGGTGAGATTGATGTGCTTTCTCGTAACACCACCTGGACACTGCATCGTGATACTGCACTTGGCCTCAACTTCGTAGGGGTAAACTACTACGATGGCCAGGGCTTCATGGTGAAGAAAGATCTTGGCATCTCAAGCGCAAAAGAGCTTGATGGTGCATCAGTTTGCGTACAGTCCGGTACAACAACTGAGCTGAACCTTGCTGACTACTTCCGTAACAGCGGTATGTCATACAAGCCGGTCGTATTCGATACGGCAGCCCAAACGTCAAAAGGTTTCGATGCAGGACGTTGTGATGTGTTAACGACTGACCAATCTGGTCTTTATGCATTGCGTCTGAACCTGAAAGATCCCTCTTCTGCAGCCGTTCTTCCGGAAATCATTTCCAAAGAACCACTAGGTCCCGTCGTTCGTCAAGGTGATGACCAATGGTTCAACATTGCGAAGTGGACATTATCAGCAATGATTAACGCCGAAGAGTATGGTATTAGTTCGAAAAATGCGGATGAAATGCTGAAATCGAAAGATCCAAACATCAAACGTATTCTTGGTGTTGACGGTCCGAAAGGCAAAGGTTTGGGTATTCGTGATGATTGGGGCTACCAAGTTATCAAGCAAGTCGGTAACTATGGTGAAAGCTTCGAACGCACAGTCGGTACTGGTTCGCCGTTAGAAATTTCTCGTGGCGTTAATGCGCTATGGAATGCAGGCGGCTTTATGTACGCGCCACCAATCCGATAGAACAAGTTAATCAGGGCGGTTCATGCCGCCCTTTTTCTTGATTTTATCCATCTGTATGAGTAAGGACCGCTCATTGAATGGTAAGAAGTATTCGCTTAGATAGGCTATTTCAACTCGAATATCGCCGTTTAACTCTGGTGAAAACATGCTTCGACCAGCAAGGACGTGACTATTTATACAGGCAGATATCTATAACTAAGGTTTGAGGTTATCGCTGTATGAAACCGACAAAAGATGCATCGCCAAGTACGATGTCCAAACCGAGCGGAAGCAAGAGCTTGATTTATAATCCCGCCTTTCGTTCTGCTATTTTCCAGATCATTGCCATAGCTGCACTGGTATTTTTCTTTTACACGATTATAAATAACGCACTGAACAACTTAGATGCTCGTGGGATCGCTACGGGTTTCGGTTTTTTAAATCAAGAAGCCGGGTTTGGTATCGGGCTGACGCTAATTGAATACGATGAAACGTACTCTTACGGCAGAACGTTTATTATTGGCCTTCTAAATACGGCGCTGGTCTCCGTATTAGGTATTATTCTGGCTACCGTGATTGGTTTTACCATGGGGGTCGCTCGCCTTTCTTCTAACTGGTTAGTGAGTCGCTTGGCTGCTGTTTATATCGAAACGTTCCGAAATATCCCACTTCTTCTACAAATATTTTTCTGGTATTTCGCTGTTCTTCAAGCATTACCCTCACCGCGTCAAAGCTTGAGCCTTGGCGAAGCCATCTTCTTGAATGTTCGTGGTTTATATTTTCCAGCACCAGAAATGGAGCCAGGCAGTGGCTTTGTTATTGCTGCATTAATCTTCGGGGTGATCGCCAGCTTGTTGATTAATGTATGGGCGAATAACAAGCAACGCCTAACTGGGCAACAAACGCCAATGGGAAGAATAGCTTTAGGCTTAGTCGTTGGCCTTCCGCTGATTACCTACTTCCTTGCTGGTATGCCAATTTCACTAAATTATCCTGAACTGAAAGGGTTTAACTTCCAAGGTGGTATTAGCATTATTCCTGAACTTGCTGCACTACTTTTGGCACTGAGCGTTTATACCGCCTCCTTCATTGCCGAAATTGTACGTTCTGGTATTAATGCGGTTAGCCATGGTCAAACGGAAGCGGCGATGTCGCTGGGCTTACCACGCGCGAAAACGTTAAAGCTTGTTGTCATTCCGCAAGCGTTACGAATTATTATTCCACCTTTAACCAGTCAATATCTCAACCTCACCAAAAACTCATCGTTAGCGATGGCGATTGGTTATCCAGATCTTGTCTCTGTCTTTGCTGGTACTACCCTGAACCAAACTGGGCAAGCGATTGAGATCATTGCGATGACGATGGGCGTGTACTTAACCTTAAGTTTGATTACGTCTGCATTAATGAACTTGTATAACCGTAAAGTCGCGCTGGTGGAGAGATAATATGAGTACTCATCAATTTCAACCGGATCTCCCGCCACCAGCCAATACCGTCGGCTTTGTTGGTTGGATGCGGAAAAACCTATTTAATGGACCTGTCAATTCCATTGTTACCGTAATTCTTGCTTATCTTGTCTTTAGTGCAATTTGGCATATCGTTGATTGGGCGTTTATCAACGCGGACTGGATTGGTTCGACGCGTGACGACTGCAGCCGAGAAGGTGCTTGCTGGGTATTTATCAGCGTGCGCTGGGAGCAGTTCATGTACGGTTTCTATCCTGAGTCTGAACTGTGGCGCCCTCGCCTTTTCTACATCACATTGGCTATATTTACTGTGTTGCTAGCGTATGAAAAGACACCGAAACGGATTTGGATTTGGCTTTTCTTCGTAAACATCTACCCATTCATTATCGCTGGGCTGTTATACGGTGGGATATTTGGGCTAGAAGTGGTCGATACACACAAATGGGGCGGATTACTCGTTACGCTCATCATTGCGTTAGTCGGTATTGTCGTTTCATTACCGATTGGTGTGGTACTCGCGCTCGGTAGACGTTCAGAGATGCCCATCATTCGCAGTATTTGTACCGTCTATATTGAAGTTTGGCGTGGTGTGCCACTGATTACCGTTCTGTTCATGGCTTCCGTTATGCTGCCTTTGTTTATGTCCGAAGGATCAGAGACAGACAAACTTATTCGCGCTCTTATTGGTGTGGTGATGTTTGCCTCGGCGTACATGGCCGAAGTGGTACGGGGCGGCTTACAAGCGATTCCAAAAGGCCAATATGAGGCTGCCGACGCACTTGGGTTAAGTTACTGGAAAAAAACAGGGCTTATTATCTTGCCGCAAGCGCTGAAGATTACGATCCCTTCTATCGTGAACACGTTTATCGGATTGTTTAAAGACACCAGTTTGGTTCTTATCATTGGTATGTTTGACGTACTAGGTATAGGACAAGCAGCAAACACCGACCCTGACTGGCTAGGCTTTGCTACTGAAAGTTATGTATTTGTCGCGTTAGTGTTTTGGGTATTTTGTTTTGGCATGTCGCGTTATTCGATATGGCTTGAAAACAAACTTCATACCGGTCACAAACGATAACTCATCAAGCTCAAGGACGTATTATGACGCAACAACAAGACTATATGATCCAATTGAAGGACATGAATAAATGGTATGGTGAGTTTCACGTACTAAAGAATATTAACCTCGATGTTAAGCGCGGAGAAAAAATCGTAATCTGTGGCCCATCAGGGTCAGGAAAATCAACGATGATTCGCTGTATTAACCGCCTCGAAGAGCACCAAGCTGGTAGCATCTATGTTTCCGGTACGGAGTTAACTGAAGATTTAAAAAATATTGAAGCTGTGCGCCGTGAAGTGGGCATGTGCTTTCAGCACTTTAATCTCTTCCCTCATTTAACCGTACTGGAAAACTGTACGCTCGCGCCTATTTGGGTGAAGAAGATGCCTAAAGATGAGGCAGAAGCGGTCGCGATGAAATATCTGGAACGCGTTAAAATTCCGGACCAAGCAGAGAAATATCCTGGCCAGTTGTCTGGTGGTCAGCAACAACGCGTGGCGATTGCCCGTTCTTTGTGTATGAACCCTAAAGTCATGCTTTTTGATGAACCAACATCAGCACTTGATCCGGAGATGGTTCGCGAAGTGTTGGATGTAATGGTCGAACTCGCCGAGGAAGGCATGACCATGCTCTGTGTGACACATGAAATGGGGTTTGCGAAAGAGGTTGCCGATCGCGTGATATTTATGGACGCAGGAGAGATTATCGAAGAGAACAACCCCGTTGATTTCTTTGAAAACCCTCAGTCAGATCGAACTCAAAATTTCCTAGCGCAAATCTTACATCACTAAGATCTTTTGCAATTGGCATAATAAAAGCACTGATTTCAATGAAGTCAGTGCTTTTTGTTAGTAAATTCAAAATTCTGTGTGACAATCACTATGACTTTGCTCTGCAGTAATATTGTGTTACAAGTTGTCAAATACATAACATCTTATTTCTATTATTATTTTATCTAAGTTACGCATGGTTAGGGCTTGATTTTTTGAACTTTCAATCCCATAAATGTACTTAAAAGAAAGTCTCTTATCGAGGAAGATTATGAACAGTCCAATGTTTACCCGCACTTCAACACAAGAAAGTGCTCTACAAACAAACAAAGTGTTGCGTAATACTTACGCACTACTTTCAATGACGCTTTTATGGTCGGCAGTCGTTGCTGGCGTAGCAATGGCATTTAACCTGCCACATCCAGGAATCATCCTAATGTTGGTTGGTTTCTACGGCCTGTTATTCTTAACAGAGAAAAACCGTAACAACAGCCTTGGCCTTGTGTTTACGTTCTTATTCACTGGTTTCTTAGGCTACACGATTGGTCCAATCTTAAACATGTACATCGGTGCTGGGATGGGCGATATCGTATTAACCGCTCTAGGTGGTACGGCGCTATCTTTCATGGCGGCATCAGCTTATGCACTAACAACAAAACGTGACCTATCTATGATGGGCGGCTTGATGCTATCGCTGTTTGTTGTGCTTGTTGTGGGTATGATTGCAAGCTTCTTTATTCAATCAACCATTTTACACTTGGCGTTGAGCAGCTTGTTTATCATTTTCTCTACGATGGCGATCCTGATGACAACACAAAGCATTATTCGTGGCGGTGAAACAAACTACATCTCTGCGACAGTGACTTTGTATGTATCAATCTACAACATCTTCATCAGCCTACTAAGCATTCTAGGTATTATGAACGACGATTAATCGTTCAACACAAGATGAATTTAAAAAGCCCGAAGGTATTTTCCTTCGGGCTTTTTCTTTGTTAGTGGTTAAGTGCATTACGCCTGTTCGACTGCTAACTCGATAACTTCATCAGCCTCAGGGTTTTCTCTAAAACGTCTCACTTTAATCGTATCTTCACCCAACATGATTTGCTTGGCGATTCGATGCATACCATCAAAAACGCGGTAATCATTGGTTAAAATTACGGGATACGACAAATCGGCATTGTTGATGCGTTGGCAATGCTTCGCGATCTCACGACAGGTTGGCTGTGGTCCATCATCACTAAACCAGGTCACTTCATTAGGGCCTTTGATATCATCAATAGCAATTTCTTCTACAGGTAGGGACTCCGCGAGCTCCCAAATACGCTCAATAGACCAAATGGATTTTACGTTGTCATTTATTTCAATGTAACGTTGTTTCGACATGACTAACTCCTTGTCATCGTTATTGTTTACAACCTGAATGCATGTTGCTTATCAACCAAGAGAATATCGGTCTATAAGAGCAAACACAACGTCGTAAGCTATTCATTTACCGATAAAATTCCATATTCAGACAAGTAGCCAAGAAAAAACCAAAACAAAAATGAATAAGCCTGGATATCCATGCAATTTTATTGGTACCAACCCCGAAAAATCTCTAACAAACTGAATGGTTTTCTATTTATTTGAATAAAAGAGCATTTATATCAAAGCACCTGGCTCAGTCAAAAAGCACTCACCATTTTGTACGCTTTTGCTTCGCTCGGCACTACTTCGAGATTCTTTTGTTGAGAACATCCTCACCTGTCGCTAATCTATAAACATCCATGTTCACTTAACGGATAAAACGTTATGTTCGTTTACAACGGCAAAGAAATTGAAACTGATGCTCAAGGCTACTTACTGGATCATACTCAATGGGAAGAAGGTATGATTGAGCTTTTAGCAAAAGAAGAAGACATCGAGCTTACGGATGCTCATTTGGAAGTTGTGCACTTTGTGCGAGATTTTTATGAAGAGTTTAATACTTCCCCTGCTGTGCGTATGCTTGTCAAAGCAATGGAAAAAGCGCACGGCCCAGAAAAAGGTAACAGTAAGTATCTATTCAAGCTGTTTAAAAAGGGGCCAGCCAAACAAGCGACTAAATTAGCCGGCCTACCAAAGCCAGCTAAATGCTTGTAGGATTTACAAAATCTTAAAACCGCGCAACGGCTTATATGACGCAGACTCCTGTATCACACTCTCTACTGTTGCCGTTCGCGGGCCTTCTTTCAACCACTCGGAAAACGCACCTATTTGTGCGTCTGTTCCACACGCCATAACTTCAACATCACCATCGTTTAGGTTCTTCGCGTAACCCGTCAAACCCAGTTTCAATCCTTGATGGGAAGTATGGTAACGAAAGCCGACGCCTTGAACGTGACCTTTTACTATAAATCTCTCACACTTTACGTTCATCTTTGTACCGCTTCTTTTTACTGAGTGATATATTCTTTTCGTCTATTCACCCCACTAAGGATAGTGGGTTTTTGCACGGTTATTATAATTATGAAAGAAATTCCATTCCGCTGGATTGATAAGTATCTCATTCACTTAAAGATTCAAGAAAAGTTCTATTTGCTCTTCGTTCTCCCTCTTCTTGCTTTAGTCATTCTCACTCTCGTCCTTAATAGCGCGGCTAATACGTTGATCTCAAGTATGTACCAAGAAGAGCTCATGCTTATGAAAGGTCTGATAGAGGCAGGCAACCTTTCTCAATCGCAAGTAGCAAACCTCATAGCTGGTTCAGAAACCGTTTCTCTTGGCTCTGGTCCGCAATCCGTGTCTGTTCTAAATGGTGCGTACAGCTTGGTTGCAAACCATGAACTTTCTTTATGGGCTGCCCTATCAACGACTCAAGTGAGCATCATCTGTGTGAGCTTGTTTATTCTCGCGCTTGGCGTTTACTACATCATGACGTTTATCGGCGGCGCAATGTTCACGATGAATAAAGCATTAAACACCCTAGCGGATGGTGACCTAACCGCGAGAATGAACTTCTTCCCAGTTCGCGACGAGTTTAGTGAAATTGCTATTACGATAGACAAAGTTGCAGAACGAGAGCAACAAATGGTGCTGTCGATTCAAGAGTCTGTGGCGTTAATGCAACAAATTAGCTCAGACCTGAATCAATCAATTCATCACAGTTCAGATATTTCTGCGACGCAACAAGAGCACCTCAACTCTCTTGCGAGTGCAACGGAACAGATGGCATCAACGATTCGAGAAGTCGCGACATTAGCTCACGATTCAAGCGCGCAAACCGATGATGCGCGCAGCGTGGCTCAGTCTGGACAAGTAAAAGTAGAGAATACGCTTCACTCGATTTCGAACCTCTCTAATGAGATTCAATCTGCGTCTCAGGCAGTAGCGGAGTTAGATGCTAATGCCGCACAAATTGATGAAGTCGTGACAACCATTAATGGGATTTCCGAGCAAACTAACCTACTTGCATTGAACGCAGCCATTGAAGCAGCACGTGCTGGTGAGCAAGGTCGTGGATTTGCGGTCGTTGCGGATGAGGTTCGCGCTCTTGCGGGACGCACTCAGCAAGCGACCGTTGAAATCCAAGCGATGATCGAATCATTACAGCGTAACAGTCAATCACTTACTAAACTGATGGAAGTGACTGTCAACAATGCAAATGAGGGACAAAACCTCATGACGGAAGTGAATCACGAAATCGGCTCTTTGGCAGATAAAAATCAAACTATCTCCGACAGTAGCATTCAAATTGCAACAGCGGCTGAAGAACAAGGTGTAGTCGCGGACAATATCGCTTCAAGCGTTGAAGAGATTCGAGTTCAAGCAGATAACGTGTGCAATATGATCAGCACAACTTCACAAAACGTGGATCAACTGCGTACGCAAAGCGACACCATGGAATCGCTCCTTACTGGACTTAAAGCGTAGCAACGTAATCTGTTACGACCAGTTCAAATAAAAGGGTTACTTTGGTGACCCTTTTTTGTATTTAAAAGCCACTACAATGTACTGGATTGCCGAGGGATATTGCTTTTACCATTCACATCCCGGACAATACGCCCCTTTCAAAATTCAACAAGAGCTAATGAAATGACAGCTGCTATCTATTTGGTAAAAGGTCGTGAGAAATCGGTCAAGCGCAAGCACCCTTGGATCTTCTCTCGAGGCATCAACAACGTTGAGGGCGAACCCGCTCTTGGCGAAACGGTTGATGTATTCACTCACGACGGTAAATGGCTAGCTAAAGCGGCATATTCGCCAGCTTCACAAATTCGTGCTCGTATTTGGAGTTTTGATAAAGAAGAAATCGACACCGCGTTTTTCGTAAAACGATTAAAAGACGCACAACTTCTTCGTGAAGACATTATCGAACGTGATGGCCTTACGGGTTACCGCCTTATCGCGGCAGAGTCTGATGGTATGCCAGGCGTTACGATTGACCGTTACCAAAACTTCTTTGTGTGTCAACTTCTCAGTGCTGGCGCAGAACACAATAAACAGGCCATTGTTGATGCTCTAGTTGAGTGCTTCCCTGATTGTAATGTGTACGAGCGTTCTGACGTCGCGGTACGTAAGAAAGAGGGTTTGAAAGAAGCCACTGGTGTACTGCACGGCGAAGAGCCACCTAAATCGGTCGTCATCGAAGAAAATGGCGTAAAGATTAGTGTAGATATCGTTGGCGGTCATAAAACAGGTTTCTACCTAGATCAACGTGATAGTCGCCAGCAAGCGATGAAATATGTGAAAGGCAAGGAAGTTCTTAACTGCTTCTCTTACACAGGTGGCTTCGGACTTTACGCTCTGAAAGGTGATGCAAAGCGTGTGATAAACGCTGACGTATCACAACCTGCTCTAGACACTGCGAAGTTCAACGCAGAACTGAATGAATTTGATATCTCGAAGAAGCGCGCCGTGTTCCTAAACGCAGACGTGTTTAAACTGCTTCGTGAGTATCGTGACCAAGGAACTCAGTTCGATGTGGTTATCATGGATCCACCTAAGTTTGCAGACAGTAAAGCCCAACTAAACGGCGCATGTCGTGGTTACAAAGACATCAACATGCTAGCAATGCAAATCCTAAAACCTGGCGGTACGCTACTGACCTATTCGTGCTCTGGCTTAATGGATCAAGTTTTGTTCCAGAAAATCATTGCTGACGCAGCCTTAGATGCTAACCGCCAAGTAAAGTTTGTGGAGCGCTTTGAACAAGCTGCTGACCACCCAACCGATACAGCATACCCGGAAGGTTTCTACCTGAAAGGTTTTGCATGTAAAGTTCTGTAATCACAGTGTTAGTTTACCGTATTATTAAATAAAAAACGGAGCGAAAAAACGCTCCGTTTTTTATCTTTGGCCATCTATTCTCGTAATTGATCGAGATTAGAAATCAGACTATTGGCAATATCGGCTGCAGAGGCACCATCAAAGTTAACCTCTAGCTGTTGTCCATCTTTGTTGATGGTCAACGTCGAGTTACCTCCACTTTCAGTCACTTCAACGGAAATGTCATCCACACTGCCGCGATAGTCACCCGAACCAAGATCATCAAGCAAGGCGGAGATATCCGTACCACTCATATCATCAAATACATCGGTAAAATCCAGCTGATCCCCGTCACTGAAATCCGTCACGGTGTCAGTTGCGGATTGCATTTCTGTCCATTTGAATACGTCATCACCTTCACCGCCAGTCAAGATATCATTACCTAAACCACCGATGATCAGGTCATTGCCTTCAGTACCAACCAGAATATCATCGCCATCTGTCCCCATAACCAGATTCAGATCCGAATTTAAGGCCATGGTTTGATAACCAAGCGCCGTGACAGCGTCTACCGTGACGTTCTCGAAATCAACCGCTACCGTAGCTTCGTTACTTACCGCACCATCAGTGTCAATAGCTTGGTAGGTAAAGTCATCGTTCACGTCAGTAAAACTGGTGATTTCAGTTCCAACTAAGGTAAAGCCCGCTTTATCACTCGCGCTATCGGTTTCTGGAGTAAGTCGAATTTCATCAAAGCTGCCATTTGCTAACGCAACGGTAATAGAACCTTCGTGGTTGCTGGTATAAGTAATATCCGTTGAGTAAAACTGCTGAACATCAACAAGTGCACCATTTAGGAAGATGTATGCCGTTAACCATGCACCACCACTGTTGAAGCGGTCATTCAGACTGGCTAAGTTCAGCTTCGCTTCGTTAGCTGATAAATCCTCATCCAGTTCTAACGTAATATATTCACCAGTACTGATTTCATCACCCTGACCCGTTTCATTTGGCGAAACGACAACCAACCCGACCTGTTGATTCGCAAAATCGACTGAAATCTGAGCGTCGGAATCAAAGATGATGCTGTTGCCAATGGTGGTGATCTGACCTCCAGTGAACGTTAAGTTCGAGTTAGGAGGAGTGTAGGATCCCACCAAGATATCTTTCCCTTGTTCTTCAAGAAGGTCGGCTGAGTCAAAGCTCTGCTCCTCAAAGAAATCTTCAGTCAGACGATACTTAACCTCTGTGTTTTCAGGGAACTGTGTGGTTTCGTCTATAATGACTTCCTGTCCATTTCCATCCACATAATACAGTTCACCGTGTTCAGGAAGGCTAACGACCTGAATTAAAATATCATCATCATTTGCAGTAACTGCGTCATCTTCGAGATCTTCAACACGCTGTTCCCCAGACGTCGTTATTCCATCAAATTCAACATCCTGAACCGGGAAAATACCATTTTGAACATCGAGCGAAATGATGAAATCACGGGCTGTAGGTGGTGAGTTATCCACGATGGTCGCCAGACCAGTATCGCTGCCTTGCACTGCTCCCAAGCCAGTTACTGTAACGCTGAAATCTTCAGGGCCTTCGTACACACCGTCATCAATTGATTCGATGCGTAGATCAAATTCCGTCATACCTGCCGGCACCGTCACAATGCCGCTTACAGGTACACTTACCCAACCTGAACCGGTGTTGTACTCTAGAGTGCCAAGGTCACCTACTTCTGTTTCATCCAGATTCAGCGTTAACTGAACCTGGAGCGCTGCTTCTGAGGCATTACTCAATGACACGGTAAATGTAGCGAAACTACCTTCATCAATGGTACCCGCGTCCGAGATAGACACAGTTGGTCGATCGTCGTCCGTTTTAGTGCCATCATCCACAATGGTCGCTAAACCAGTATCGGTGCCCTGAACTGCGCCCAAACCCGTCACGGTCACGCTGAAGTCTTCCGGACCTTCATAAACTTCATCATCAATGGTCGCAATGCGCACATCAAATTCGGTAAGCATTGCTGGCACTGTTACGATGCCATCGACAGGCACAGCAACCCAACCTGCTCCGGTGTTATATTCTAGCGAGCCAAGATCATCCACTTCTGTTTCGTCTGGGTTTAAGGTCAACTGCACCTGGACTGTACCTTCCGAAGCATTACTCAATGACACGGTAAACGTCGCGATATCACCCTCATCTACGATACCCGCATCTGAGATAGATACGGTCGGGCGATCATCATCCGGGTCAGGACCAGGGCCGTTACCGCCGTCGTAAATAATGCCCAACGCAGTGTCAGTACCAAGTACTCCAGTTGCACCTTGCACTGCAACCGTGAAGGTTTCATCTCCTTCATACACATCGTCGTCCGTGGTTGGGACAAACAGTTTGAGATCGGTTTCACCTGCTGGGATAGTATACGTGCCATCACTGTTGGCGGTCACCACAGTTACTCCATCAGATAATGTCAGCTTAATAGCACCAATGTCGCCAGGCTCTGCCGTATTAGTTCCTCCTGTTGATGTGCTCAACCTTACCGTCACGTCAATATCGGCAGCCTCCGACAACCGGACGGTATACACAGCCTCAGTACCTTCATTCACGCCCACGCTATCTTCGACAATATAGACACTTGGACGGTCATCGTCTGGATCGGGACCAGGGCCGTTACCACCGTCGTAAATAATGCCCAGCGCACTGTCACTGCCTAGGACGCCCGTGTCACCTTGTACCGCCACAGTGAAGGTTTCATCCCCTTCGTAGACGCCATCATCTGTGGTTGGCACAGTGACTTTCAGCTCGTTCTCACCGGCGGGAATGGTATACGTACCGTCACTGTTGGCATTCACCACTGTCACACCATCAGCAAGGGTCACCACAAAGCTACCTATATCGTCCGCTTCCGCCGTGTTGCTGCCGTCGGTTGAGGTGTTCAACCTGACGGTCACATCGATATCGGCCGCCGCCGATAATCTAACGGTATACACAGCCTCAGTACCTTCATTCACGCCAACGCTATCTTCGACAATATAGACACTTGGACGGTCATCATCTGGATCGGGACCTGGACCACTGCCGTCATCCACAATCGTCGCCGTGCCCGTATCACTGCCTTGTACTGCGCCAATGCCCGTTACCGTAACACTGAAATCTTCCGGACCTTCGTACACCGCATCATCAATGGAAGCGATACGCACATCAAACTCAGTCTGCCCGGCAGGCACCGTCACCACGCCATCGTTTGGTACTGTGACCCAGCCACTTCCCGTGTTGTATTCCAAGGTGCCTAAGTCTCCGGCTTCGGTATCGCCTAAGTTGAGGCCGAGTTCAACTTGAACAGTTGACTCTGAGGCGTTCGATAAGGTGACTTTAAAGTTAGCCGTATCACCTTCATTAATGGTGCCAGCGTCGGTAATAGTCACACTTGGACGGTCATCATCCGGATCAGGCCCCGGGCCACTGCCGTCATCCACTATCGTTGCCGTCCCCGTATCACTGCCTTGTACTGCGCCAATGCCCGTTACCGTAACGCCGAAATCCTCTGGGCCTTCATAAACGGCGTCATCAGTAGAAGCAATGCGCACATCAAACTCGGTCTGTCCGGCTGGCACCGTTAGCACGCCATCGTTTGGTACTGTGACCCAGCCACTTCCCGTGTTGTATTCCAAGGTGCCTAAGTCACCCGCTTCGGTATCGCCTAAGTTGAGGCCGAGTTCAACTTGAACACTAGACTCTGAAGCATTCGATAACGTGACTTTAAAGTTCGCCGTATCACCTTCATTAATGGTGCCAGCGTCGGTAATAGTCACACTTGGGCGGTCATCATCGGGATCAGGTCCAGGGCCACTGCCGTCATCCACAATCGTTGCTGTACCCGTATCGCTGCCTTGCACCGCACCAATGCCCGTTACCGTCACGCTGAAATCTTCTGGACCTTCATAAACGGCGTCATCAATGGAAGCAATGCGCACATCAAACTCGGTTTGCCCTGCTGGCACGGTCACCGCACCATCATTTGGCACTGCAACCCAACCACTTCCCGTGTTGTATTCTAGGGAGCCCAAGTCTCCAACCACGGTATCGCCAAGATTAAGACCCAACTCTACTTGCGTTTCCGCTTCAGACGCGTTCGATAAAGTGACTTTGAAGTTCGCTGTCTCACCCTCATTAATGGTGCCAGCATCCGTAATATTCACACTTGGGCGATCATCGTCCGGATCGGGGCCCGGACCACTGCCGTCATCCACAATCGTAGCTGTACCTGTATCGCTGCCTTGCACCGCCCCGATGCCAGTTACCGTAACACTGAAATCTTCTGGACCTTCGTACACCGCGTCATCAATGGAAGCGATACGCACATCAAATTCGGTCTGTCCGGCAGGCACCGTCACCACACCATCGTTTGGTACTGTGACCCAACCGGAGCCCGTGTTGTATTCCAAGGTACCTAAGTCGCCGGCTTCTGTATCGCCTAAGTTGAGACTTAGTTCGACCTCAACATCTGTAGCTGATGGATTCGATAAAGACACTTTAAAGCTGGCTAACTCACCTTCATTAATCGTCCCTGCATCGCTCATCGTTACCGTTGGACGATCATCATCAGGACTTAAACCAGGCCCACTACCATCATCAACAATCGTTGCAATCCCAGTTGCAGGTGTACTTTGTTCTTCTGTGTTGCCAGAAAGCGTAAATGTTTCTGGACCTTCGAATATAGAGTCATTTATAGAATCGAGAGAAACCGTAAAACCATTTTCACCTAACGGGACCGACACAGTAAAAATACCGTTGTCATCGACTGAGATTTCTTCTGTTGTGCCATCGGAAAATGTTATGAGAACACTCTCGTTGACGTAGTCACTTCCGCTCTCGTCAGTAGATCCACCAGTCGCAGTCTGATCGAACAGCGAAAAAGTGATATTGATATTGTCTTCTGTTGGTTGGTTAAGTGTGACGTCGAAGGAAACCAGATCGCCCTCATTGACAGTTGGGCTAGAAATCTCTTGAACAATTACTGTTGCAGGAACTGATATTGCTGTTGGTTCTGGTGGTTGTATTTGGAAAATATCGAGTAGCGTCTCTACCTGAGTACTTGAAAATCCTGTTCCGTCAGTTCCCACTGTCTCAAAATTGGTACTGGCGAGTAATTCAGCACCTGTGCGATCTATAGCCTCCGTATTTTGTGGGCTAGACCCGTTTCCTTCACCTTCACCTGCAGCAGGATCAAACTCTTCACCCAGCTCAGTCGGGTCTTCCCCACTAGCAATTGCTTCAATTAACGCTGTGATATCATCAGTTACGTTTATCGAACTTCCTTGTGGTGTCACCTGCTCGATCACAAGCTCAGAAGTATCTGATACCTCATCAATTATTAACTCTCCTGGTTGAGGTAGTTGTCCCTCTTCTAGGGTCCTAATTTCCCCATCCAGCCCGATAACCACGATGTTGCCCATCAATGAGCTCAAAGTTACTCGATCCATATCTACCTCGCCCCACTTCAAACCAAGTCAAAAGTTTGTCACCCCTACATTTACGTCTATAGTTTAGTCAAAATCATCATTTTTTCGTTGTATGCGCAGCTCGTGGGATGCTTGGTAACTCAAGGGGCGGAGTTATTCAAAAAGTACAGAGTTACGCTAGCTGCGAAACGCTATGATATTAAGAATTCACGCTTTTCTCTGGCCTAAACATGCTGTGTTGCTGAGCAACATTTGCCATATGTGCTAAGGTTTAAAAAGGCGAAATTCTGGAATTTTTAAACAAAAGCCTAGTTTTAACAGTAGGTTGATAAATCCCTTACTCAAGCACTGTTATTTATGATGTTTCGTCTCAGTTATGAGATGAAATAGCAAAAAGCAACACGAATTTTTAGGAGAAATACCGTGAAATGGAACCGACTAAATATTGCTTGCTGCTGTAGTTTAATAGTGTCTTTACCCGTTTTCGGTCAAACTTTAGAGCAAGCCGTGGCATTGACGTTAAAAAACAATCCTGACATTAAGAGCGCATTTAACGAGTTCACTAGTCGAAAATACGTAAATGAAGCCTCTTCGGGCGCCTACTTACCTTCTATTGATTTAGATGCGGGCATTGGTTACGAGGGATTAGATCCTTCTGACGAGGTGGGACGTGGGGATACAGATTACACTCGAAAGGAAGCTTCGGTAACACTAACTCAGCTCATATGGGATGGCAGTGCAACCTTAAATGATATCGATCGTACCGCAGCCGATGCTGAATCAGTAAGATTTCAACTTTTGGCCGACGCATCGGATAAAGCACTTGAAGTCACCAAAGTGTATCTAGATGCTGTAAAAGCTTACGAAATACTCAAGCTGTCTGAAAACAACCTAGCAGTTCACAAAGATATCTACGATGACATTAAAAAACGAGTCAACTCGGGTATCGGCTCTACCGCTGACTTAACACAGGTAGAAGCACGTTTGGCAAAAGCACACGGTAATTTGGCAGCTGCTCAAAATAATTTGTACGACTCTCACACTATGTTCACTCGTTTAGTGGGTCAAACCCCGCAAGGGTTGATCTTTCCAAGAGCGGATCAGAATTTCATTCCATACACCATTGATGAAGCGGTAGGTTTGGCATTTGAGCTGCACCCTGTCATTCAAGTCGCGCTCGCAGACGTAGATTCGGCTAAGTTTCAATACAAACAATCTAAAGGTGTTAATTACCCAACCATTTCCATTGAAGCTTCACAAACATGGCGTGACGACGCTGATGGCTTAAAAGGCCGCAGTGATGAGACACTTGCCATGCTACGTCTACGCTACAACCTATTTAATGGCGGCAGTGACGCTGCAAACTCAGAAAACTTCGCCTATCAGTTAAATAAAGCGAAAGACTTACGTGAAGGTGCTTATCGCAATGTTGAAGAAGGGTTAAGGCTTTCATGGAGCGCACTGGATTTGACCCTACAGCAAAAAGAGTTCTTGTCAGATCATGTAGACTCGGCATCTGAAACCGTTATTGCGTATGAAAAACAATATCGCATTGGTAAGCGAACACTGCTTGATCTATTGAATACTGAAAACGAACTCTTTGAGGCACGTAAAGACTACTTAGATTCTAAATACGCAGAGCAGTACGCCAAATATCGAGTGATGAACGCAACAGGTCAACTGTTGAGTGCATTAAGGGTTGAAATGCCTAAAGAATGGCTAGAAGAAGTGGAGTATTAATTATGAAATACATAACTATTATTGCACTCTCATTGATGATTTCGGCATGCAGTTCATCCGATAAAGGCGATGAATATGATTATATTGATACGCCAATTGCCGATCAGTGGGCAGATCATCTTGATGATGATTCTGATGGAGTCATTAATGAGCGCGATTTATGTCCGGGTACTCCTTTAGGTGCCGAGATAGATAACGATGGCTGCGGTTCCTATGTCGACTCCTCGCAAGAAATGCAAATTCGAGTTCTGTTCGCGAATGATTCCGATGTGATCAATCCTATCTTTACGGAGCAAATTCGAGAACTATCCGACTTCTTGAAGGAGTACCCAAATACGTCTATCGAGATTCAGGGCTATGCCAGTCGTACTGGTACTGCAGAACACAATCTTGACTTATCTAAACGCCGCGCTGAGAACGTTAGAAAAGAACTCATGATGAATGGTATTAGTGGAGATAGAGTCACCATTGTCGGCTATGGAGACACGGTACTTGCAACACAAGGCACCGACCAAGTGAGTCATGCGTTGAACCGTCGAGTCACCGCAACGGTGATTGGCCACAAAGGTGAAGTGAAGAAAGAGTGGACCGTTTTCACGACACTTCCTAAGAGCTAACATCGCAATGAACGGAGTTTAAAAGTAAAAGGTCTAGCAAAATGCTAGACCTTTTTTGATTTTCAATTTCACCTGTGGCTAGACATGCTACATGTCTTTGTATTGCGCTTCTAAACTTGCAATCAGACTTTGAGTCACATCATCGACACTTGCACCATCAAAATGGATGTCCAATGTCGAGCCACCTTTCGTAATACTCAAGTTCGCTTCCGAGCCGCCATCTGGTGCCACTTCTACGTAATACTCTCCGACATCACCAGTATGATCACCGGACTGAAGATCAGTAAGAAGCTCACCAACTTCATCTTTTGATAAGTCATCAAACAGATCGGAGAAGTCTAAAGTATCCTCATCTTTGTTGAAATCAGTAACCGTATCAACCTCGTTGGTCACTTCACTCCACTTAAAGATGTCAGAGCCCTCATCTCCCGTTAAGATATCATTACCTAAACCACCAATCAGAATGTCATCACCTTCACCGCCAACGAGTATGTCGTTACCACCCTGACCAAACAGTAAATCGTTGCCAGCACCACCAGATAAGTTATCCGACTTATCACCTTGGTGAGATTGGTTGAATTCTTCTAAGTTATTTTTAACGTATTCATGGATGTCTTCACCATCAATGGTAGAAACATCTTGACCCGTTTGCTGTGCCACATGTGATTGAATCGCACTCAAACCTTGCTCATTACCGCCAAATTCAATTAAATCACCCAGCAAGATATCGTCACCTTCTCCACCCTGAATAGTGTCTGAGCCTTGTTTTAGGGGCACATCTTGACCCAATATCGTTTCAGCAAGTTTAGTAACATCGATATCTGACTCTACCACACCATCAGTGTCATACTGCTTAAGTGTTTGTTCATCAACACCACTACCAAGACCTATCGACTCTACTGAAGACAATGCTGCTAACACTTGATACATATGTTGAGCTTGTGTTGAGCTACCACCTTCATCGTAGTAACGGATAGAACCATTATATCTGTCGATATCACCAAGGGTTCTACCTGTTAGCGGTGAATATACCTGACCGTAACTATCTATAACGACGTCACCTTTGTAGGTAACCGTCTGTCCGTATGAATAACTACTGTTACTAACTATATCTTGCAGGGTAACAAGCTTGCCAGAATCATCGACATCCAAAATCACTTTCGAGAATTCATTCGGCGCTAAATGATAGAGATGCGTTGCTCTATTTGGTTGACCATCAGTAACAAAGTACGTGATATTTTGGCCATTAGGGTTAGGTTGACTGCTAAACCATTCAACAGCTGACTGTAAACCCGCCTCATAGTTTGTGCCGCCGTCACCCTCATCACCTATAGCACTATTCAGTTCTTTTACAAACTCATCTCTTGCTGTTGGAGAACTCAAGTCAACGGAAATAACTGCTGACGCACTTGAAGCAAACTCACTGAGGTGAATATTCACTGTTCCAGGCTTCTCACCCTGATTTGCAGCGCTTAACAGTTCATCAAACACATCTAGCACTTCTTGCTTCGCAGTTCCTACCCAGTTACCCATGCTCCCTGAAGTATCCAAAACAAAGGCGATGTTGTAGTCCTGACCCGCAATAATCTCCAATCCTTGGACATCGCCAACAATAATATCGTGATCGTCACTGCCCGTTATCTGATCGCTCCCATGTGAACCCGACTCTAGAAGATAGTCACGAGCTGTAAGCGCAACAGACTCTGTTGTTGAAGCGGCATCATTATTTGCTTCTTCAACCGACGTCGCGGTAACGCTTAGTGGGAACTCTAGACTACCTTCATAATCAAACGGTACTCTGATATCTAAAGAGACCTTACCGTTAGCATCCAGGGTGACAAGATAATTACCGTTTGCGTCCTGATTAACGGCATGTCCATCGATATACAGCTCTACACCATCCGGCAAACCTTCCACAAAAACAGTTTGCGCCAAGCTTTCACTTCCATCGACATCAACCAAATCAACGTTAATATCAACGGGAATCCAACGCTCTTGAAGCACTTCATAGGTGCCGTCGGGCTTCAATTCAACGACTTTGTCTGCAAAAACAATTCGTTCAATTTCATATAAGTGATCACCACGATCATCACTACCTGTGTGGTCGTTTACCGAATCGATAGAACGATTATCTAGCAAAATCCAATATGGAACTTGACCTCCATGATCGTCTTTGAAGGTCATTTTGTAGTCACTGAAGTTTCCAGTTAAGTAAACCGTATCTTGGCCATCATAATCTGTAATAGTGGACGCATCATCACCATAGAAAGAGTCGTTATTACCACCGCCAATAAATACGTCATCACCGCCGCCACCGTAGAAGGTGTCATTGTAATCAGTCCCAACGAATAAGCTATCGGTATCACTTCTGTCGTTGTTGTCTCCTAGCATCACTCCGGCGTATGAGTGATTTTTTTGCACAACATCATCCAAACCAAGATCAGCAGCGACGAGTTCATTCTCTGTAGGCGTTTTATCTATCGCAGAAGTAGCTAAGTTGTGATTAGGATCAACAGCATCTCTTTTTACTAACTCTCCCACATTAATCGTGATCGCAGGGGCATCTGCAACTGCGACAACGTTGATATCAAGCGTATTTGTTGCGCCAGTATTTGTGGTGTAACTAATTAACGGAACATCACCTGACCAGTGCTCGGTAGGTTCAAATACGTAACTACCATCTTGGTTTACTAATAAAGTGCCACTGGTCAAAGATACGTTTTGACCTACCGCATAGTCAGTACCATTAATAGTAATGTGATCAACCATCAGGGTGTTGTCGTCATCAAAGTCATTACGCAATACGTTACCCTGTAGCGAATTATCTTCGTTGGTCTTCCCAATATCACTTTCCGTTTCCGTCGGTAAGTTCTCATGTACTACAACATTGATCGCTAAGTTAGACTCTGCTGAATCACCATTCGCGCGTTCTGTACTCGTTGCCGTCAAATTGATTGTGAAGTCATCATGGGAGCCAGCTGGTGGAGTCACAGTAAGTGTATCTAATGCCCAACTTGTCACGTCCAGTTCTTCATCAATGGTTGCTACAGTAATAGAACTGTTTCCATCTGAAAGGATCGCACCTACAGGTAAGCCAGTTAGCGTGACTTTAAGTGATTCAGAGCCATCTGTATCGTTTAAGCTTGCTTTAATTTCAGAGAGCGGTATCGCTGTATCTTGTAACCCTTCGTTCAGCTGATATGTTTCGTAAAACGCAACACCATTAACTTCTTGTAGTTCGGACGTTCTCATATCAGTTGCTTCTAGTGCACTTTCATCACTAACTACGTAAAGACTGCTGTTGCTCAGATTGACAGGTGCTTGTCCATTAATGGATACATCCACATTAAAGTTACCCGGACCACTTTGGTTATGGTGATAAATTTCAATTGGATAAAAGCCAGATACCGAAGGGGTAAAGCTAGCACCCTTAATATCACCACTGTCGCTACCCCAACGAGCTTGATCAAGTAACGTACCACCCAACTTGATTGCAAGGCTATCATCGGCTTGACCGACAAAGTCGTAACTCGATCCAGCTTCGAGATAAACAAGAGATGTAACGAGAACGGCCTCATTTGCCAAGGTTGCATGAGTCCCTAAATCTTCCACATTTGACCAACTCACTTGAGTACCATCTGCTGCATCAATAGCGTTAATCGCTGCAATTAGAGTCTCTCCGCTGACCCCCATGCCATTACTAGAACCAACTTGAACATTGCTCCATGTTGTAACGTTAAACTCTTGTTGTGGTAATGAGTTCTCGTGCGTCACTGCGATTAAGTTCGGTTTATCAGCGATAGGATTTACGTCTATTGTCAGTGTTGACTCTTGACCGGTACTCTGTGCATCTGTTGGTTTAAAGCCAATTTGAGCGTAACTAGACTCCAGGTTTCCGACTTGATTTCCGCCGAAACTGTCACTGCCAGACTCATTTAATTCAGGTACAAAGCGAACACTGTTTTCATCAAAGAGCGATTTATCAAGCACTTGATCGATTTGGACAGACTGCCAATCACCTTGCGAATCTTTATACTCTAATGACCCATCGCTAGGAAGCGTTGTAATTTGGACGGAGAGCTCTGATACGTTAGAGTCAACATCGCTAATACCGAATGATGACCAATCAAGCATCACTTGGGTATCTTCACTCATCTCAACCGCGGAAGGCGAAGATTCAGGTGCATCATTCACATTTACCAGAGAAACATTGACCTCGGCAGTATCAATCCCGCCAGTTCCATCGATAACTTCAACCTGAAGCGTATAATCGCCCAAGTCAACATCATCGATTGTCTTGTTCAATGAAATCTCTCCGCTTGTCGGGTCGATATCAAAAATACCATTAGTGGTCGAGCCATCTGCAAAGCGGTATACAAGCACGTCATTATCGTGATCTTCTGCAACGACCGTACCAATAACGGACCCATTCACCGTGTTTTCGTTAACTGACCCGAAGTCGTAAACATCATCATTTGGTTTGTCACCCGCACTATCGCCGCCAGAAATAAACTCTGGAGCGTGCTGAGCATCTATAATAGAGACTGTTGCTTCATTCGAGTCACTTGCAAGCGTCGAATCTGCACCAACCGTATCAATTAGAGTCACAGTTAGGTTTTCAAGATCTTCGTAAATACCATCATCGAGAGTTTTTATATCAATCGGCGCCGACGTTTTACCCGCTGGAATCGTGACTGTGTACGTACTTGGAGCAATATAATCTTTGTCATCAACATTCCCGCCGATTGTGAATGTTACCAGTACATCTTCATCTGCTTTTTGGTCAATGTTGACGATAAATTTTGCATCACTACCTTCATCAACTGAGGGTTGATCTGAGCTAATAGTCACTTTCGGTGCACTTTGGGCATCAACGATCACAACACTTGCGCTGTTATTTGAAGCAATGCTCGCATCAGCGCCATCCACCTCTTTAATGGTTACTGTGAAAGATTCTGCGCCCTCATAAATACCATCGGTGAGCGTCAGTAAGTCAAGAGCAGCTGTAGATTGACCCGCAGGAACTTCAACACTCAGAACGCCAACAAAATCTTTTCCATCTTGGGCCACGCCACTATACTCGACATCAACCGTAACGCTCTCATCTGCAACTTTATCAAGTGTCAGTGTAAAGCCTGCCGTTTCACCTTCATTTACGCTGTTTTGATCAGCACTAATACTAACTAAAGGTGCAGGATCAGAATCCACAATATTTGCGTTACCAGTTGCAATACCATTACTGGTGACACTACCGATTTCCGTAACCGTCAGACCAAAGCTCTCATCACCTTCATGGACATTATCTAGTTTGGTCGGGACTGCGACTTTAATTTCAGCGACACCTAGAGGTATGGTAACGTCTCCATTAGGCGCCATATCTAATGTTTGAGTTTGACCATGAGTATCCACATAGGTCACTACCATAGTGCCTAAATCAACATCTTCCGCAGTATAGCTATCATCTGTTGTTGACTTCAGATTGACGACAACGGCCTCTTGAACAGGGTTAGAGAGTAAAACGGTAAATATTGCGTCAGTTCCTTCAATGACATCGCCGGCATCTACTACGCTAAGTTCTGTACTATCATTATCAAGAACTGTTGCCGTCCCCGTTTCACCGCCGATCTCAAGAACGATCGTTTCGCTGCTTTCCACAACCAAATCATCAATAGTCGGAATCGATATTTCGAAGCTGCTTATACCTGCAGGAACAATCAAGTAACCACCTAAGAAAACAACACCATTTGTGTAGGTTGCATTTGATAGATTTACGTCATTCTTATCAACTGAAGAACCTTGAGCAAGCATATCAACTTGGTACTTAACAGCAGTACTGGTGACTTCATCTAGAACAACCGAAAACGTGACATTGTCACCCTCAGTCACGCTATCACCGACCACAGACAGACTTGGCCCATTTTCAGCAACATTACCATCTAGCATTTCATTAACGATATTGACTGTAGATGGATCGCTAACGCCACTTTCAGAGTCGACGGCCACATATCCAAAGCTGTCTTCGGCAGGAACACCTTCTACATAACGTAACTCCCAGTTACCTTCATTTTTCGTAGAAAAATCTAACTGAGTAATGACCGAAGCTTCAGGAAGAGCTAGCTCTTTCCCATAACCAACGCTTGTTTCTTGGAATAGCATGAAGTTGCCTTCAGGCTTCAAAAACTCGAACGTTTGAGTCTGTTGGACATTATTTGAATCTAAGTATGTAACCGTAATAAGCGCTGCGTTGTCATCACCGTAATCAAACAATCCACCTAGTCCATCTAGTCCAAGGTTTACGCTGCCCACAGGGTTATTAGACAAATCGATCGTAATCGTTTCACCCTTCTCAATACCCTGCCCATCATTGTCAGCGATACCATTGCCGATATGTGACACCTGGCGGTTGTACTGTGCAAGCTCACCGCTATCAGAAGAAATGGTGATAGAGGCTCCATTTGCTAAATGCTCAGTACGTGAATTTGATGGACCACCATCCTCACTTAATCCCCAGTTATTGAAATCTGTTGTAGATTCCGAGCCATTAGGCGTATTTGGACGATCTTTGATACCTAATAAGAAGCCAACATTATCAGCTTCATAGTAAAGACTGTCTTTGTCATAAAGCGTATCGCTTACTTCTTTAATTTCGTGCAACTCACCGTCACTATCTTTAAAGAACAACGTACCTGATGTTGGCAGTTCAGTAATCCGAACATGTAGATCGTTGCTATTTAAGTCATCTTCAATATCCGCTATATGATCCTGAGAGTCGCCATCACCTAAAGGTTTCGTATCGGTATCAAACACAACGTGCGTAAGCTGATCATCGGCCACATGCGTAAAGTCTTCACTGTCAGGTTTGTCGTTTACTGGCGTGACATCAACTTTAACAATGGTGGATTCACTGACGCCCCCAGACGTAACGATGTAGGTGAAGCTGTCTGCCCCGTGATAGTTATCGTTTGGCGTGTAAGTTACGCTGCCGTCAGGGTTGACCGCGACCGTGCCGTTGGCTGGTCCGTTATTGGTATCGAGCGACACCACTTTATCGTCGCCTTCGAACGTGTCGTTACCTAAGACCTTGACGATGGTCGGCGTGTCTTCCACAACCGTCGCTTTATCTGCCACGATGTCCGCCACAGGCGCTACCGTGAAGTTCACCGTTTGGCTGATGCTTTCACCACTTGGGTCTTTAGCTGTGAACGTAATTGTCTCTTTGCCATTCCAATCCGCAGTCGGAGTGATGGTGGCAACGCCATTCACAATAGAAATTTGGATGTTGTTATTGCCAGAGACTGAGAATTCTAGCGAGGAATCGGAATCTTTGAATACTTCATTCAAGTCGATCGTGTATGCATCGAAATCTTCCGATAACACTTGATCTGTAATGGCATTATCAACTGTTGGCGCATCGTTAACACGATTCACAACCAAGCTATCACTGTCGCTAGCCGTTGGATTAACACCATCCGACACTGACGCGCTGATAGTAAGGTCTTTAAGGTTGAGTTCATCGTTGTTAACCGCGTCAACACCCGCTTGAGTTAGCTTGACTTCATTGCCAACCAACACGAAGTAGCCGTTTGAGTTGTTTTCTAGAGAAATGGTTAATTGGTCTTCTGGCGTATCAGTATCACGAACCGTTAAGGTTGCGACTACCGTATCAGTGCTCACTGCATCTTCAGTGATGCTTTCTACGGCATCAACTTTGATAGTTGGCGCATCGTTTACTGGGTTAACGGTAACTACCACTTTCGCTTCGTCGGTCAATTGACCATCCGTTACGATGTAGGTAATTTCAGCGTCGCCATTGAAGTTTTCTGCAGGAGTGAAAACGAGTTTTCCATCCACCACTTCAACCGTACCCTGCTCTTTAGGTACAGAGGCTGATTCAATACTCAGCTTATCGTCATCCACATCAGTGTCGTTTGGCAGAACATCAATAGTAACTGCGGTGTCTTCTTGTGTCGTAGCGATGTCATCTTTCGCCACTGGCGCGTCGTTGACCGGCGTCACATTGACTTCAACGGTAGTGAATTCGGATACTCCGCCTGATGTCACGACATAAGTGAACGTATCTTTGCCGACGTAGTTGTCATCTGGTGTGTAGGTCACCGTGCCGTTGTTATTCACAATGACGGTGCCATTTTTAGGACCATTATCGGCGTCCAAAGACACCACTTTATCAGTGCCTTCGAACGTGTCGTTACCTAAGACGTTAATGATGGTTGGTGTGTCTTCGACTACATCCGCACTATCGGCCTCAATGTCAGCTACTGGTGCTACCGTAAAGTTCACCGTTTGACTTACGCTTTCACCGCTTGGATCGGTGGCAGTAAAGGTTAGGATTTCTGAGCCGTTCCAGTCCGCGGTTGGAGTGATCGTGGCAATGCCATTGACGATCGCCACTTGAATGTTGCTGTTGCCAGAGACGCTGAAGGTCAGATCGCCATCAGCGTTATCTACATCACTGAAGGCGGTATTCAGATCGATGGTGTATGGCATAAAGTCTTCCGCCAAGGTTTGGTCTGCGATACTGCTTTCAACCGCAGGCGTGTCGTTCACCGCATTCACGGTGACGCTGACCGTCGCTTGGTCAGTCAGTGAACCATCAGTCACGGTGTAAGTGATTTCAGCGTCGCCATTGAAGTTCTCGGCCGGAGTGAAAACAAGTTTGCCATTCACCACTTCAACCGTACCCTGCTCTTTAGGTACAGAGGCTGATTCAATACTCAGCTTATCGCCATCCACATCATTGTCGTTTGTCAGAACATCAATAGTAACTGCGGTGTCTTCTTGTGTCGTAGCGATGTCATCTTTCGCCACAGGCGCATCGTTGACCGGTGTCACATCGACGTTCACCGTGGTGGACTCACTGACGCCCCCAGATGTGACGATGTAGGTGAAACTGTCTGTACCGTGGTAGTTGTCGTTTGGCGTGTAGGTTACGCTGCCATCCGGGTTGACCGAGACCGTGCCGTTAGCTGGACCGTTATTGGTATCCAGCGACACCACTTTATCGTCGCCTTCAAACGTATCGTTATCTAAGACCTTGATGATGGTTGGCGTGTCTTCCACAACCGTCGCTTTATCAGCCTCAATGTCCGCCACAGGCGCTACTGTGAAGTTCACCGCTTGGCTGACGCTTTCACCGCTTGGATCGGTGGCAGTAAAGGTCAACGCTTCAGAGCCGTTCCAGTCCGCAGTTGGAGTGAGCGTAGCAATCCCATTGACGATCGCCACTTGAATGTTGCTATTGCCAGAGACGCTAAAGCTCAGCTCGCCATCCACGTTATCCACATCACTGAAGGCAGTATTTAGATCGATGCTGTATGGCGTAAAGTCTTCCGCCAAGGTTTGGTCTGCGAGGCTGCTTTCAACCACAGGCGTGTCGTTTACGGCATTCACGGTGACGTTGACCGTCGCTTGGTCAGTCAGTGCACCATCGGTGACGGTGTAAGTAATTTCGGCGTCACCATTGAAGTTCTCGGCCGGTGTGAAGACCAACTTGCCGTCAACAATTTCAACTGTACCTTGGTCACTCGGCACAGATGCCGAGTCAATCGACAGCTTATCGCCATCAATATCGGTGTCGTTTGGCAGAACATCAATCGTGACAGCGGTATCTTCTTGTGTTGTTGCCGCGTCATCTTTTGCCACTGGCGCATCGTTCACTGGTGTGACATCGACGTTCACCGTGGTGGACTCCGATACCCCACCGGACGTAACGATGTAGGTGAAGCTGTCTGTACCGTGGTAGTTGTCGTTTGGCGTGTAGGTTACGCTGCCATCAGGGTTGACGGAGACTGTACCGTTAGCTGGGCCTTTACTGGTATCAAGCGACACCACTTTATCGTCGCCGTCAAACGTGTCGTTACCTAAGACGTTAATGACGGTTGGCGTGTCTTCGACTACATCCGTGCTGTCAGCCTCGATGTCGACTACTGGTGCAACCGTAAAGTTCACCGCTTGGCTGACGCTTTCACCACTTGGATCGGTAGCAGTAAACGTTAGGGTTTCTGAACCGTTCCAGTCTGCAGTTGGTGAAATGGTCGCGATGCCGTTTTCAATCGAAACCAACACGTTGCTGTTACTGGACACTGAGAAGTTAAGTGTGGAGTCACTGTCTTTAAATGCGCTGTTTAAATCAATCGTGTAGGTCGCGAAGTCTTCCGATAGCACTTGATCTGAGATGACATTATCAACAGTCGGCGCATCGTTAACACGATTCACAATCAAACTGTCACTGTCGCTAACCGTTGGATTAACACCATCCGACACTGACGCGCTGATAGTCAGGTCTTTAAGGTTGAGTTCGTCGTTGTTAACCGCGTCAACACCCGCTTGAGTCAGCTTGACTTCATCGCCAACTAACACAAAGTAACCGTTTGAGTTGTTTTCTAAAGAAATGGTCAATTGGTCTTCTGGCGTATCAGAATCAGCGACTTCCAACGTCGCCACTACCGTATCAGTGTTCACTGCATCTTCAGTGATGCTTTCTACGGCATCAACCTTGACAGTTGGCGCATCGTTTACTGGGTTAACGCTAA
This sequence comes from Vibrio sp. J2-3(2022), assembly GCF_021725735.1. NCBI lineage: Bacteria > Pseudomonadati > Pseudomonadota > Gammaproteobacteria > Vibrionales > Vibrionaceae > Vibrio > Vibrio sp. J2-3(2022). Next base: position 129,855 of record NZ_JAKKCK010000002.1, on the reverse strand, counting down.
CTACCACTTTCGCTTCGTCGGTCAATTGACCATCCGTTACGATGTGGGTAATTTCAGCGTCGCCATTGAAGTTTTCTGCAGGAGTGAAAACGAGCTTTCCATCCACCACTTCAACCGTACCCTGCTCTTTAGGTACAGAGGCTGATTCAATACTCAGCTTATCGTCATCCACATCAGTGTCGTTTGGCAGAACATCAATAGTAACTGCGGTGTCTTCTTGTGTCGTAGCGATGTCATCTTTCGCCACTGGCGCGTCGTTGACCGGCGTCACATTGACTTCAACGGTAGTGAATTCGGATACTCCGCCTGATGTCACGACATAAGTGAACGTATCTTTGCCGACGTAGTTGTCATCTGGTGTGTAGGTCACCGTGCCGTTGTTATTCACAATGACGGTGCCATTTTTAGGACCATTATCGGCGTCCAAAGACACCACTTTATCAGTGCCTTCGAACGTGTCGTTACCTAAGACGTTAATGATGATTGGTGTGTCTTCGACTACATCCGCACTATCAGCCTCAATGTCAGCTACTGGTGCTACCGTAAAGTTCAGCGTTTGACTTACGCTTTCACCGCTTGGGTCTTTAGCTGTGAACGTAATTGTCTCTTTGCCATTCCAATCCGCAGTCGGAGTGATGGTAGCAACACCATTCACAATAGAAATTTGGATGTTGTTATTGCCAGAGACTGAGAATTCTAGCGAGGAATCGGAATCTTTGAATACTTCATTCAAGTCGATCGTGTATGCATCGAAATCTTCCGATAACACTTGATCTGTAATGACATTATCAACTGTTGGCGCATCGTTAACACGATTCACAACCAAGCTATCACTGTCGCTAGCCGTTGGATTAACACCATCCGACACTGACGCGCTGATAGTCAGGTCTTTAAGGTCGAGTTCATCGTTGTTAACCGCGTCAACACCCGCTTGAGTTAGCTTGACTTCATTGCCAACCAACACGAAGTAACCGTTTGAGTTGTTTTCTAGCAACACCGTAAGCTCATCTTCCGGCGTGTCAGTATCGCGAACCGTTAAGGTTGCCACTACCGTATCAGTGCTCACTGCGTCTTCAGTGATGCTTTCTACGGCATCAACTTTGATAGTTGGCGCATCGTTTACTGGGTTAACGGTAACTACCACTTTCGCTTCGTCGGTCAATTGACCATCCGTTACGATGTAGGTAATTTCAGCGTCGCCATTGAAGTTTTCTGCCGGAGTGAAGACCAATTTGCCATTAACCACTTCAACCGTGCCCTGCTCTTTCGGCACAGACGCAGAGTCGATGCTTAACACATCGCCATCCACGTCGGTGTCGTTTGGCAGTACATCAATCGTCACTGCGGTGTCTTCTTGTGTCGTAGCGGTGTCATCTTTTGCCACTGGCGCATCGTTCACTGGCGTCACATTGACTTCAACGGTAGTGGATTCAGACACACCGCCTGATGTCACGACATAAGTGAACGTATCTTTGCCGACGTAGTTATCATCTGGTATGTAGGTCACAGTTCCGTCAGGGTTGACCGAGACCGCGCCGTTAGCTGGGCCTTTACTGGTATCAAGCGACACCACTTTATCGTCGCCTTCGAACGTGTCGTTATCTAAGACCTTGATGATGGTCGCCGTGTCTTCCACAACCGTCGCTTTGTCTGCCACGATGTCCGCCACAGGCGCAACCGTGAAGTTCACCGTTTGGCTAACGCTTTCACCGCTTGGATCAGTGGCAGTAAACGTTAGGATTTCTGAGCCGTTCCAGTCTGCCGTTGGAGTGAACATAGCAATGCCATTGACGATCGCCACTTGGATGTTGCTGTTGCCAGAGACGCTAAACGTTAACTCGCCATCAACGTTATCCACATCGCTGAAAGCGGTATTTAGATCGATGGTGTATGGCGTAAAGTCTTCCGCCAAAGTTTGGTCTGCGATGTTGCTTTCAACTACAGGCGTGTCGTTCACCGCATTTACTGTAACGGTCACCTTCGCTTCGTCGGTCAATTCACCGTCCGTAACGATGTAGGTGATTTCAGCGTCGCCATGGAAGTTCTCAGCTGGTGTGAACACCAATTTGCCGTCAGCAATCTCGACTGTGCCTTGTGCTTCAGGTACGGACGCTGATTGGATCGACAACTTATCGCCATCCACGTCGGCGTCGTTTGGCAGAACATCAATCGTCACTGCGGTGTCTTCTTGTGTCGTAGCGGTGTCATCTTTTGCCACTGGCGCGTCGTTGACCGGTGTCACATCGACGTTCACCGTGGTGGACTCACTGACGCCACCGGAGGTGACGATGTAGGTGAAGCTGTCTGTACCGTGGTAGTTGTCGTTTGGCGTGTAGGTCACGGTGTCGTCAGGGTTGACCGAGACCGTGCCGTTAGCTGGACCGTTATTGGTATCGAGCGACACCACTTTGTCGTCGCCTTCGAACGTGTCGTTACCTAAGACGTTGATGATGGTCGCTGTGTCTTCCACAACCGTCGCTTTGTCTGCCACGATGTCCGCCACTGGCGCAACTGTGAAGTTCACCGTTTGGCTGATGCTTTCACCACTTGGATCAGTAGCAGTAAACGTTAGGGTTTCTGAGCCGTTCCAGTCTGCCGTTGGGCTAACGGTCGCAATGCCATTTTCAATCGAAACCAACACGTTGCTGTTGCCAGACACTGAGAAGTTTAGCGAGGAATCAGTATCTTTGAATGCTTCATTCAAGTCGATCGTGTATGCATCGAAATCTTCCGCTAGCTCTTGACCTGCAATGACGTTATCGATAGTCGGTGCATCGTTAACACGATTCACAATCAAACTGTCACTGTCGTTAGCCGTTGGACTAACACCATCCGATACTGACGCGCTGATAGTTAGATCTTTAAGGTTAAGTTCGTCGTTGTTAACTGCATCGACGCCTGCTTGAGTTAGCTTGACTTCATTGCCAACCAACACGAAGTAACCGTTTGAGTTGTTTTCTAGCAACACCGTAAGCTCATCTTCCGGCGTGTCAGTATCGTGAACCGTTAAGGTTGCCACTACCGTATCAGTGCTCACTGCATCTTCAGTGATGCTCTCTACAGCATCGACCTTGATGGTTGGCGCATCGTTTACTGGATTTACAGTAACGGTTACCTTCGCTTCGTCGGTCAATTGACCGTCCGTTACGGTGTAGGTAATTTCGGCGTCACCATTGAAGTTCTCGGCCGGTGTGAACACCAGTTTGCCGTCAACAATTTCAACCTTACCTTGTGTTTCAGGTACGGACGCCGATTCAATCGACAGCGTATCGCCATCCACATCGGTGTCGTTTGGCAGAACATCAATCGTGACAGCAGTATCTTCGTCAGTAATCTCCGTGTCATCTTTTGCCACTGGCGCGTCGTTGATCGGTGTCACATCGACGTTCACCGTGGTGGACTCACTGACGCCACCGGTGGTGACGATGTAGGTGAAGCTGTCTGTACCGTGGTAGTTGTCGTTTGGCGTGTAAGTTACGCTGCCATCAGGATTGACCGAGACCGTGCCGTTAGCTGGACCGTTATTGGTATCAAGCGACACCACTTTGTCGTCGCCTTCGAACGTGTCGTTATCTAAGACCTTGATGATGGTCGCCGTGTCTTCCACAACCGTCGCTTTGTCTGCCACGATGTCCGCCACAGGCGCAACCGTGAAGTTCACCGTTTGGCTAACGCTTTCACCGCTTGGATCAGTGGCAGTAAACGTTAGGATTTCTGAGCCGTTCCAGTCCGCGGTTGGAGTGAACGTAGCAATGCCATTGACGATCGCCACTTGAATATTGCTGTTGCCAGAAACGCTGAAGCTCAGCTCGCCATCAACGTTATCCACATCGCTGAAGGCCGTATTCAGATCGATCGTGTATGGCGTGAAATCTTCCGCCAAGGTTTGGTCTGCAATACTACTCTCAACCACAGGCGTATCGTTCACAGCATTCACCGTAACTTTGACCGTCGATTCGTCAGTCAGCGCACCATCGGTGACGGTGTAAGTGATCTCAGCGTCGCCATTGAAGTTCTCAGTTGGCGTAAATACAAGCTTGCCGTCAATAATCTCGACTTGACCTTGGTCACTCGGCACAGACGCCGATTCAATGCTTAACGTATCACCATCGATGTCAGTGTCGTTTGGCAACACATCAATCGTGACAGCGGTATCTTCTTGTGTTGTTGCCGCGTCATCTTTTGCCACTGGCGCATCGTTAACTGAGTTTACTGTTACCGAGACTTGAGCTTCATCCTCTAGCTCACCATCTGAGATGGTGTAGCTAATAGTTGCATTACCATTGAAGTTTTCAGCCGGAGTGAAAACAAGCTTACCATCGACAATCTCAACGATACCTTGCTCTTCTGATACAGAAGCAGAAGTAATGGATAAATCGTCACCTTCAATGTCACTGTCGTTAGCGAGCACATCAATTACAACCTGGGAATCTTCGTCAGTTTGAATCGCATCGTTAGTCGCTATTGGCGCGTCATTAACAGGCTTAATATCTAAATTAGCAGTGCCATTAATAACACCCCCATCGTCATCAATGATGTCATAGGAGAATGACACTTCAGTATCATCATCAGCTTCTGGGATATAAGTCCAAGATCCATCGTTGTTATCAATTAAAGTGCCATTCCCACTCTCAATAGTGACGTTTGTAACGATAAGAGTATCGGCATCGTCAATATCGACATTTGATAGTAATTCTTCGGTAATTATCGTGATGGGATCGCTATCTTCTTCGATAGCGCTTACTGTCACTGGAGAATTAGTAAGCGGTTTATTTGAGCCGTCTCCACTGGTTTCTATATTTGTTGCGAAAAAGTCATTTAAGGTCAACGCTTGTGTTTCAGATAAACCGAGGGATTCCAAGCCAATAGTTTCAAAATTTGTTGAGGCCAGTACTTCAGTGCCATCCCGTGCAATCGTGGCACTATTTTGTAAACTTGAACCACTGTTTTCACCCGCAGCTGGCGCGAGTTCTTCATCAACTATAGAAGGGTCTTGACCTTGCTCAATAGCACCAATAATTCGTGCCACATCATCTGAAATATCTTTTGAGCCTTGCTCTTCAGTTAGTTGAATGTTCAAATTTAGAGGTGCAGCATCTGTCGTTGCCACTACCACTTCACCTGGTAGGGGCTGTTGTCCTTCTGTTAGGACTCTCAGCTCCCCATCTAAACCTATTACGACGACTTGATTACCGAGTGACACTAACGCTGTACGATCCATATAAATCTTAACCCTAAATAACTGTCAAGTTTTTGACTAACAATACTAATTTGCTATATATTGCCTGATTATATAGTGCAATAACAGCAATTTGATGCTCAATTAAGTAATTATGTGTCATACACCAATAGGAATCTATGCGCATATTTATCTTGTTTTAATAAAAGCCACTCAACTCTTGTTAAACATCAACTTCACTTTAAAATCGGGATCCTTATTCAAAATTCAGACCCACCAAATGAATTGATTTATCAAGAATGAAACAAATGAACAATGAATCAACAGGTTACTTCATCGTGTATTAATGTTATTGTGCGCTAAATTATTGACGCCCTTATAGGTATCCCACTTATAAGCCCTCTCACCTCGAGAAATTTTATTATTATCTAGGAGAATCACAGTGAAGTGGACTCGTGCCAACGCCTTTTGCATTGGTGTGTTCGCAGCTAGTCATGCTTTTGGGCAAACACTAGAGCAAGCGGTTGAAAACACATTAAAAACCAATCCTGACATCAAAAGTGCGTTCAATGAATTCGTTAGCAAGCAGTATGTGAATGAAGCATCTGGCGGTGCTTACCTCCCATCCGTAGATTTAGACGCCGGTATCGGTTATGAAGGCATTAACCCAGCAGAAGCAGGGCGAGATTCAACGGATCTGACAAGAAAAGAAGCCACCGTGACACTAACCCAGCTGATATGGGACGGTTCTGCGACACTTAACGATATGGATCGAACAGCAGCTGACGCAGAATCAGTTCGTTATCAACTACTCGCTGATGCTCAAGACACGGCACTCGAAGTGGCAAAGGTTTACTTAGATTCAGTAAAAGCTTATGAAATTCTTACACTTTCAGAAAACAACTTGAAGGTTCATAAGAAGATCTACGAAGACATTAAAAAGCGAGTTAACTCAGGACTTGGGTCTACCGCTGACCTAACTCAAGTAGAAGCTCGTTTAGCAAAAGCTCACGGTAACTTGGTGGCGGCTCAGAACAACTTATATGACAGCCACACCACGTTTACACGCCTTGTCGGACAGTCCCCACAAGGATTGATTTTTCCGCGAGCGGACCAGAACTTTATTCCCTACACCATAGATGAAGCAATTGACTTGGCATTTGAATCGCATCCAGTAATCAAAATTTCGATGGCAGATGTAGACTCAGCTAAGTTCCAATATAAGCAATCTAAGGGAACTTACTATCCAACGATATCTGTAGAAGCGGCTCAAACGTGGCGTGATGATGCAAGCGGTATCGAAGGAAGCAGTGATGAAACGACAGCGATGCTGCGTATGCGTTACAACCTCTTTAATGGTGGTAGTGATGTCGCCAATGCTGAAAACTTTGCCTATCAACTAAACAAAGCCAAAGATTTACGAGAACGCGCATACCGCAGCGTTGAAGAAGGGCTTCGTCTATCATGGAGCGCGCTAGATTTAACGCTTCAGCAAAAAGAGTTTCTGGCGGATCACGTAGATTCGGCATCTGAAACTGTTATCGCTTACGAGAAACAGTATCGCATCGGTAAACGAACCCTTTTGGATTTGTTAAATACTGAAAACGAGTTATTTGAAGCGAGAAAAAACTACTTGGATGCTCGATATTCAGAGCAATACGCGAAATACCGTGTAATGAATGCGACCGGCCAATTGTTAAATGCCTTGCGAGTCGATGTGCCTACGGAATGGAATGAAAAGGTGGAGTACTAATCATGAAACCAATGAAAATTCTATTTGCATTAAGCCTTCTCGCCGTTACTCAACAGGTTGTTGCTGAAGACGAGTATGACTATCGACCTGTACCAAGTGCAGAGCAAATCGCTGACCTTCAAGATGAAGATAACGATGGCGTCATCAACGCTCGAGATATGTGCCCTGGAACACCGGAAGGCTCAGAAGTCGACAATGACGGTTGCGGCGAATACATTAAAGCATCAGATAACATGCAAGTAAGAATACTTTTTGCCAATGATTCTGATGAAATCAATCCCGTGTTCAGAAGACAAGTACGTGAACTGTCCGATTTTTTAAAAGAATACCCTACTACGTCGATCGAACTGCACGGCTACGCGAGTAAAGTTGGTGGCTCTCAACACAACCAAGATCTATCAGAGAGACGAGCACGCAATGTCCGTGAGGCGCTATTGAGCTACAACATCGAACCGAGCAGAGTTCGTATTGTTGGCTTTGGAGATACTCACCTAGCGCAACAAGGTACCGATGAAGTCAGCCACGCTTTAAACCGCCGAGTAACTGCTTCTGTCGTTGGTTATAAAGGCGAGATTAAAAAAGAGTGGACAATATTCACTACCCTCCCTGAAAGGTAAAAATATCTGTATTAATGTTTGTTCAAACAAGCATTAATAAACCTAGAACGACATAAGAAAAGGAGCTTCGGCTCCTTTATTTTTACTCATTGCAATAACCGTATTATGCTTTAGGAATCGGCACTTTAGTGTTACCCTAGCGGCGTCATAACAACGAGAGTTTTGAAATGAGCAAACTTACATCAGATATCCAAGCAAACCTTGACCTTTTTGTTGCGGAAACAAAAGAAAACCAACTGGTTTGGGGTTTACGCAATGAAGAAGGTTGGCTATCTTGCGATTCAACTGAATTCGAAAACAGTGAAGTCATGCCTTTCTGGTCTTCTAAAGAAGATGCAGAAGCGCACAATGTTGAAGAATGGGCTGACTTCACTGTACTAGAAATCCCACTAGATATCTTTGTTGAAGATTGGCTTTTAACTCTTGCAGAAGATGGTGTTCTTGTTGGTACTAACTGGAACGATCAGCTAGAAGGCAAAGAAATGGAGCCTCAAGATCTAGCAAAGCTTTACATTGCATAACGACTCCTAGACCTCAACTTTATGTTGGGGTCTTTCTTTTGATGCTCTTTTTTTGATATATCGACCAAGTGCATAGTTTTCCTATTCTTTTTCTTCGTACACCCAACTCAATCACAACGCTGATCAATTAATAGCGCTATGATTCTCCAATTCCAAAGCAACAAAAGAACATAAGGCACGTTTAAATATGCGCACGCTCTATCCTTTGCTTGCGTCACTCTTACTCGCCCCGGTATATGCTAGTGACACTCAAGATATTGAGCCAGAACAAAATATCACGCAGTGGCACGCCGTTTATCAAACCACATTGAGAAGTAATCCTGACTCAGCATTAAGCATGCTTCAAGATCGATACCACACCGCGAAATCGCACAGCGAAAAACTCTACGTCAGCGGGCTGATTTATGAATATATGTCGAACATAAAACAGCCGTACTATGGTAGCAGCCAAGTTCTCAACAATAACTTTGCTCAGTTGGAGTCAGAGTACATTCTTGCCTTAAATGAACGTAAGCATGGTAGTTATGACGCCTCAGTAAATAGCTTTTCTTCGTTGCGAAAAAAAATGAAGCAGACTTCAGATTCTGAAGGCAAAGCTTTGATGAACTATCAGCTCTGTTATACCTTGAATCAACAAGGTCGTTATCACAAAGCAAACTTTTATTGCTCGTCGTTAGAAAGCCATCTAAGTCAACAACACCAAGAAAACTTCCCTATTGATCTCGCGTTACGTGTGGTAGCGAACAATTATAACTATCGTGGCGACTATGAAAAAGCGCTGAGTCTTTATAGAAAGCTGCTGGCGAACATGTCTGCTCAAACCGATCCTTCTGGCATTTACAATGACGTCGGAAATTTACTTGCAGAGCTTGGGCAGTTTGAACAATCAGAACAATATCTCATCCAAGCCCTACTCGCTCGTCAAGATGAAGGGACACCACTCAAAGTCGCCCAAGTCGAACATAGCCTTGGGGCAATGTATAAGAAATCCAAAGAATTCGATAAAGCCATCAATCATTATCAAAATGCATTAACAATACTCAACCAGCTCCAATACCCATATGGTCAAGGGTTAAGCTACTTAGGGCTGTCTGCGGTTTTAGCCGAAAGTGGGCAACTGGATACCGCAGTAGATTACATTAGAAAAGCTTTAGACATTGCTGAAACGTATGAAAATACGCACCTCGAAACGGAAGGGCATTTAGCTGCTGGGTTCGCGTATTTGAAAAACCATGCTACTGAAAAATCGATTGCACATGGCAAAGTCGCGTTAACACTAGCGATCAATAACTCTAGACCATTATTACAGGCACAAGCTCAATTACTCCTTTCCGAAGCATACCAAGCCCAAGGTGATTATAAACTGGCATTAGAGCACCACGAAGCCTATTCAACCATTGAATTGGCCAACCGAGACGCTAGCAATATTAAAGCATTAGAGGCATTAGACCTCACAAAGAAAGAGTACGAATATGATCTTCAAGTCGCTCGGTTGAATAATGAAAAAAGCTTAAATCAGCATCAATTTGAGAAGCTTACCGATCAAAAGCGCACTTATAATTTTGTGGTTTCCTGTTTGTTGGTCTTGCTCATTCTGGCATTGATACTTCAGCGACAAACACGACAAAAAGCCAAAATAGATAGTCTAACATGTGCGTTGAATAGAGCGGCAATTATAGAGACCATCAAAGGTCAAACCTCCAAAGCGGACGAAGACTTCCGCTATGTTTTAGCATTAATCGACCTTGATGACTTTAAGACGATAAATGATCAATACGGTCATCCGACTGGCGACTTGGTGTTACAGCAAGTTTGCCAAGTGCTTAAAGCTAAGCTCAATAAGGGAGAGTATATCGGCCGTTTGGGTGGAGAAGAGTTTATCTTACTCTTGAAAAACGTCGATGAAATTGACGTTCCTTTCCGCGTACAAAGCCTACACAAAACGATTTCAGAGAAGCGCGTACGCACGGTAAATAATAGTGATTTGAGTGTAACTGCTAGCTTGGCCTATCTCTCAACATCAATGCCGCTTACCAACTTTGATGAACTTTATTCGATACTAGACCAAGCTTTATACCAGGCTAAAAAGCAGGGAAAAAACATCATTATAGACGCATACGATGAGCCAATTAGCCTAAGTTCTGACTATGTTAGCCAGTAAAGCAAGGCACGACTAAACGTCAACAGCCTGCTTGTTCACAAGAGACTGCATTACGGTCTCTTTATTGTTTAGGTAATCATCTAAGCCAGCTTTGCGCAAATCGCACGATGGGCAATCACCGCAACCATCACCAATGACCCCGTTGTAGCAGGTCAACGTATTTTCACGAACCAGTTGCAACGCGTCATATTGATCAGCTAACGCCCACGTTTCTGCTTTATTTAGCCACATTAACGGTGTTTTGATCGTCAGGTTACGGTCCATCCCTTGCACCAAAGCCGTGTTCATTGCTTTCACAAAATCGTCACGACAATCTGGATAACCACTAAAGTCAGTTTCACACACGCCAGTAATTACGGTTTCAGCCCCAATTTGGTAGGCGTAAATTCCTGCGAGCGTTAAAAATAGAATGTTACGGCCAGGAACAAAAGAGTTTGGTAGGCCGTTTTCTTGCAATTCGTGTGAGACAGGGATGTCATCACGCGTGAGAGAGCTAATCGCAAGTTCGTTTAAAAGGCCAACATCCATCACTTTATGCGCTTTGACGCCAAGATCCTTTGCGATCTTTTGTGCCACTTCTATCTCTAACTTGTGGCGCTGACCATAATCAAAAGTAATGGCATGAACTTCATCAAACTCTTTAAGTGCTTGAACCAGACAAGTCGTGGAATCCTGACCACCACTAAAAACAACAACGGCTTTTTTCATTTCTCTCTCCGCTCTTAAGCAATACTTAGATATTTATGAGTTTGAACAGACAAGCGCCAATTGCGAGCAATGCACGTTTCAATACACAATTGCGTTGCACGAGGCTTTTGGCTAATAGGCTGCAATGCAATGACAGTCTCAACCGCGACATTCGCATTTGCCAATAGCTCATCAAGGTGGTCGATGTCTTTTTGTGTACCAACAGGGTGCTTAATCTCATTCGCACGCTCTAACGCGCTATTGAGAACTGGAAGTTTACCCTTCATCGCCACTTTTGGTGACACGGTCACCCATGTATTTTCTGACGTGATGACTTCTGATGTGCCACTCGTTTCAATTTGGCATTGGCAACCCATATCCTCAAACGCTTTTGTTAAAGGGCGGAGGTCATAAATACAAGGCTCCCCACCAGTAATCACGATATGTTTAGCATTAAAGCCTTGCAGTTGATATTGCTCTACGATGTTCTCGGCAGATGCGACGCACCATGTCGGAGAATCTTCCGTCTTCACCAAAATATCACCAATTTGACGTTGGTCATTCTCATCTGCATACCACGTTTGTTTGGTATCGCACCATGAGCAACCAACCGGACACTCTTGAAGGCGAACAAAAACAGCAGGTACTCCAGTGAAAACCCCTTCCCCTTGGATGGTTTCAAACATCTCATTTAGCTTATACAACGTAGAACTCACTCAACTCATAATACTTCGAGGCGAAGACCTTAATGGACACACGTGTCTAGGTCAATTTAAACCAAAAATTAATTGTTAAAATAGACCATTTTGTAGTTTCATAGTCGCGGTGAGCGTAGGTTTCTGGTTAGCGTTATACCAAACCTTATTCACTTACAGTTCCCAAAAACTTTAAGGTAAGAAATGATGTATAAACTGATCGCATTAGATATGGATGGCACACTGCTCAATAGTGATAAAGCAATCTCTGAAGAAAACAAACAAGCGATCGCAAAGGCTCGAGAAGCAGGCGTTACTGTCGTTCTCGCTTCTGGTCGCCCATTAGAAGGAATGCAAGGCAAGCTCGACGAACTGAATATCCATTCCGATAAAGATTTTGTCCTTTTCTACAATGGCTCTATGGTTAAGAACGTAGGAACAAATGAAATCATCCACCAGCAAATCATTGATGGTAAGGCAGCAAAATTAGTCGCTCGTAAAGCGAAAGAATTAGGCGCTTATGTGCACGCATTCAGCCAAGTACATGGCTTGATCACCAATGAGAAAAACCCATACACTGACATCGAAGCCAACATTAATGGCTTAAATGTAACAGAGATTAATTTTGAATCGCTAGAAGATGATCATCCAATCATCAAAGCAATGATGGTTGCCGAGCCAAGTAAGTTAACTGAGGTCATCGCTGCGCTTCCGTCTGAAATGCGTGAAGAGTTTACGGTGGTTCAAAGCGCTCCGTTCTTCCTGGAATTTCTTAACCCAGCGAGCAACAAAGGTATTGGTGTTGCTGCAATTGCTGAGTATCTAGGTATTCAACCGGAAGAAGTGATCTGTATGGGTGATGCTGAAAATGACCACCACATGCTGAAGTACGCTGGCCTTGGTATCGCGATGGCAAATGCAATGGAAGAGACCAAACAAATCGCTGATTACATTACGGCAAGTAATGATGAACACGGTGTCGCTAAAGCGATTGAAAAATTCGTCCTTAACGCTTAATTCCTCCGCCGCAATGGCGTCAACGTTATTACCTTTAACTCAGCCATGGCGTCAGAGATACGCAAAGCCACATTGTTGAGCTACTCAACGTACAAAAAAGCCTTGCTGTAAAGCAAGGCTTTCTTTTTACTCGTATGCCTGAGAAAGAAAGCATACAACCATCAATCTAGCACTGTTTCTCTCTGTTGTTTTTCATGAATCAGCTTTCTTGCAAGCAAAATAAACAGCAACATCAACAAGGGATAATGCAACGTCGACAATACCAATGACCACAAACCACTAAACGAGACAACAGAGCTTGAGTATAAATAAAGTTGCTCAACGAATACCAACGCAAGCGTTACAAAAATCATCTGACGAGAATCCAAATGCACTTTTGACTCTCTAAACGTCATAACCAACGCTGATGCCGTAATTAAAATAGCTAACCAGCGGCCAAACACAGGTAATGGCCAGATAACAGAGATGACCGCCGTTACCGCAGTCATAATGAACCAGACGCCTTTTGAACTCAGCACTTGATCAACATTCACGTCTTGATTTGTTTCCAATCGCAGAACATGCCAGGCCACTAAGCTTCCTAACAGCGCACCAAACAACATATCTAAGAAAAAGGCGCTACCAAGGAAAAACTTACATAACATAATAGTAAGCGTGACGAGCATCATGACAGCGGTCGTACCATTCAAACCGAAATAATGCGTTCTCTGAAATAAAAAGGTTAAAACACAAAACCAAACGGCAATAGGCAAGCTTGGAAAACTAAATCCAAAGCTGTGTGTTAACTCCATCATTGGTATATAGACATGCGGGCGAGGAAGCGCAAAGCCCTGTTGAGCTACAAGTACCATCAGGGACGTCGCGCTAATAGCGAAAAAGAGTCGGAATACAAATCGACTGCCAAAACGCATCATTACTAACGGAAATAGAAAAAGCAGTATCGTAGGTTCTGTCAGTTCTATAACAAGATTTGAGATCTGATTCGCTACCTCGAAACTCGTTTCTGATAAAGCTCCTACCCAGCTTTGTAAGTCTTTCATCCACCTCAATTCAATCTGACGAAATGAAGGCGCGGATTCGATCAGCTGAGTCACATAAGATGCGGACTGCTGAGTAGCTTGTTCAAAAAACTGAATGGCTTGTGGCCATTGAGCGGGATAGCGGTACAAAAATGATGGCAGCTCGGATGGTCCAAGTAACATTGCAGATGCGATTTCTACTCCGTAGTGAGGAGCAAACCAAATAGGTAACTCATTCCCACCTAAGGAATTGTTCATCGAAAAAGCAATAATCTCAGAGTCTGATATGCAATCGTAATAAACCGCGGTGTCTGTTCTGCCAAGTTCCTCCCCAACCGTGACCACTAAACCCGTTTCTTCCCACGTTTCTCTTTGCGCAGCAACTTTGGGGGATTCTCCATCAATAATTGTCCCACCAGGTAGAGAAATCTTATCCGTCAATATTTCATGAACTAGCACTAACTTGTCGTCAGCACGAACAACGCAGAGCGCCCCTTTTACTTCGCTCGCGGCAGCTTTAACCGTAGAGATTGGTGAAACAGGTAACAAAATAAAACAAAGGATGAGTAATAACAGCTGTCTCAACACAAAATATGACCTTAAGTAAACATTATGATAGCCAATGAATAATGGCAGTTAATCTTATCTTTTTCGATAAAAATTAAGTAACGAGTTATGCCAAACAACGTTGATCGAATAAAGCATGATCTTGAAGCTCATTGGAGAGTAATTTAATGCAAACCTGACAAAAATCAGACAAAACATGAAATGTTAATCGCAATTCTGCCAGTTATATGAAGGTAGCGTCAGGATAAAGTCATACACATTTTATGGGTTCTCAAAGTTGGAACAATAAAAAAGGGCTTATTATTCGAAAACAATAAACCCTGCTTATGATAACTATGCGCTGCTCGTTGAAACCAAGAATGAATTCTACCTCAAGTCACCAACGAATCAGCTTTTGAATGCTTGATGGTTAGTTAGACTTGCAATGTGCGTCGCGAACTTCTTGCCAAACACCCCAAGGTCCAGAGTCTGCTGGGTTATCGCCTTGAGTCCACCACTGCGCCTGCCACACTTTGCCATTCCAAGTAACGTTATCCCCTTTGAGATACACCGTACTCGCTTGCCATTCTGCTGCGCAGTTATCTGTTGGAGGCGTTGTCACTGTTTTCGCTTGAGCCGACACTAGCGCCTGATATTGTGTACTGGTCTTATCAACGTTGAAGTTCAAAGCAACTCTTGCTTCTCCCGCCTGAGCTGCTCCAAATTCGACATCGACACGACAGCTTGCATTCATTGCTAACGTCGCCTGAGAACACTGATCATTAGCAATAACGGCAGCATCAGCAACGCCAGAAGCAAGCGCGCGAACGTTTTCTACAGTGAACGTCGTGTTACCTGAATTTTTGATAACAAAACTATGTTGCTGCAACTCGCCAACATTAAATGATGCCAATGTCTGTTCGGTGGTATACCCAACAGAAACATTCTCTTTCGGAGGTGTAGTCTTGCCAATGACACCATTAACAAAATTACGCATGGCGGCGATATCGCTATAAACACCATACATACCCGGACGAGCACAACCTATCCCCCAACTGACCACACCAAGTTGAGTAATTACGCCACCACGATTAATAACGATTGGGCCACCGCTATCTCCCTGACAGGAATCTATCCCACCTTGAGGAATTCCCGCGCAGAAAGACACCTCTCCAACGGTTGTGTAATTACCACCAGCTTGACGACAAGTCGTGTCCGACACGAGCGGAACGTCAACCTCTTGCAATCGAGATGGAGAGCTTCCTCCTTCAGAGGTTCTCCCTAAACCTGCGACTGTAAGCCAATCTCCGATGCTGGCGTATTGCGTTAGACTGCCATCGGCAATTTCAACCGCAGCAACACCTTGAGGTACAGAGTCCAACTTTAATACTGCGAGATCATGAGAAAGCGTTGCTCGGCGATATGCCGGGTGCATGTGGATTTCACTCACGTTAGATCGAACACCGTCAGTGCCATTGTAAACGACGCCACCGATTTTAACCGCAATCTGATTCGGTGAATCACCCTCGACACAGTGGGCCGCAGTCAGGACATAGCCATTCCCAATATAGCTGGCACCACAATATGATCGGTTACCATAACGGCTAACAATTTGGGTGTAGAATCTCCACTCACTAGGATCAGCAGTGATGCCGCCTACGATCTGGGGTTGTATAGTGTGATTTTGCGTCTGTGACAAATCATCAGCACTTGCGAACATTGGCAAAACAGCCAACGCAAGTAACGATTTTGTTAGTTTCAAAATATTGTCCTCTTGTTTTTGTAAGCACGATCCTCGTGCTACTAATAAACAAGCAGACAAAAACGCCAATACCAATGTGGGCGCATATTAATTTACTAACATTGCGAGCAACTTATAGAGAAAAGTCTATTGACGAACTGAATGATTTCAATTCGCTAGAATGTGTATCACAATATTAAAATTAAGCATGGTCATTAGCTCAACGGCTTTCTTAGATAGTGAATATGGTGTGCAAACCCTTGTTTTTCATACAAAGAGATTGCACCCTGGTTAAAGTGCCATACTTCAACAAACATCTGTTTTGCACCGTAATCAGAGAACGTTGACTCAATTTTGTTAATCAATGCCTGAGCTGTGCCTTGTTTCCGAAACTCAGGTAACACATAGAGCTCATCCACACTTCCCATCATAACCGGCTGACTGACGGTAGAAACAAGTTCACAGAAATGACCAGAGATAAAACCAATAATTTCATCTTCTTGTTTTGCTACATAAACAAGACATTCAGGATCATCAATGTATCGAGCAATACTTTTTTCTTGCTCTATCTCCTCTGCAGTTTTGAACAGCTCCGGAGATTGAAGATGATGCTCATCATGCAGCTCAAACATAAGGTCGTTGAGCGACTCAAGGTCGCTAAAACACGCAGATTTAATTACAAACGTGGTCATACAAAGGGTCACTAAAAATTGAATGGCTGTAGTTTGTGAGGAAAATGCCGTATTGGCAAGTCACAAAATTGCCTGCACGAGACGTTTACGCTATCTACAAACAAAAAAGCCCCTGTACTTAATAAGCGTACAGAGGCAGAACCAACCTACAGAGTTCGAGGATCAGGGGTTAGTTAGAATTGAGTTTTAATTAACGTCTTAACACTCGTTCAATTTCGTTCAAGCTACTTGGGTCATCAATCGTTGACGGAACGGTGTATTTTTCACCATCGGCTATTTGACGTATGGTTCGGCGCAGAATTTTACCCGAACGTGTTTTCGGTAAGCGATCTACAACCAATGCATGCTTAAAGCAGGCAACCGCACCGATCTCACTACGTACCTTGCCAACAAGCTCACCTTCAAGATCAAGCTCGTCCACTTTGACACCATCTTTAAGCACAACAAAACCAAGTGGTAACTGCCCTTTTAACTCATCGTGGATACCCACGACTGCACATTCCGCAATCGCCGGATGACCACCGACAATTTCTTCCATTTCGCCTGTCGATAAACGATGCCCCGCGACATTAATCACGTCATCAATACGTCCCATAATGAACAAGTAACCGTCTTCATCCAAATAGCCACCATCACCTGACACATAGTAGCCAGGGAATTGGCTGAGGTAACCAGTTTCAAAACGGTCATGGTTACGCCAAACCGTTGGCAGACAACTCGGTGGCAACGGACGTTTTAATGCGACAAAACCTTGTTGGTTAGGCCCGACCGACTCTCCAAGTTCATTCAGAATCTCGACCTGATAACCCGGAATTGGCTTCGTCGAAGAACCCGCTTTAACTGGCATCATTTCAACACCTGTTGGGTTGCCCGCGATGGCCCAACCCGTTTCCGTTTGCCACCAGTGGTCAATAACGGGTTTGTCTGCTTTGCTCTGAACCCATTCCAGTGTTGGAGGGTCAAGGCGTTCTCCTGCCATAAAGATGGTTTTCAATTTAGAGAGATCATACTGTTTTAAAAACTCACCTTCTGGGTCTTCTTTCTTGATCGCACGGAACGCTGTCGGGGCAGAGAACAACGCATCTACTTTGTATTCGTCACACACTCGCCAGAACGCGCCAGGATCAGGTGTTCGGACGGGCTTGCCTTCGAATAGGATTGTTGTGCAACCGTGAATCAGTGGCGCGTAAACAATGTAAGAGTGCCCTACTACCCAGCCAACATCAGATGCCGCCCAAAATACGCCATCTTGAGGAATGTTGTAGATTGCGCTCATGGAGTACTTCATCGCGACGGCATGGCCACCGTTGTCACGCACAACGCCTTTTGGCTTACCTGTCGTACCCGAAGTATAAAGAATGTAGAGTGGATCGGTTGCCAACACCGGAACACAACCGTGTGGCAACGCTTGGTTGTACTCTTGCTGCCAATCCAGATCTCTTTCTTGGTTTAGATCGGCTTCGCACTCAGGACGCTGGAATATAAATACTTTTTCAGGCTTCCATCGGCTGTCCATAATGGCCTTGTCTACCATTGGCTTATATGGAATAACTTTGTTGATCTCAATCCCACACGACGCCGTCATGATGACTTTCGGCTCTGCATCTTCAATTCGTACAGCAAGCTCATTAGGTGCAAAACCACCGAATACAACGGAGTGAATCGCCCCCAAACGCGCGCAGGCTAGCATCGCCATTGCGGCTTCTGGAATCATCGGCATGTAAATAACGACTCGGTCGCCTTTTTCAACGCCTTGGGCAGACAGCATGCCGGCAATTTTTGCCACTTGGTCACGCAGGTCACTATAGGTATACGTGGTTTTATTGCCGGTTACTGGCGAGTCATAAATGAGTGCCGTATTATCACCGCGTCCTTGCTCGCAATGGTAATCCAATGCTAACCAGCACGTATTCATTACACCATCTGGAAACCAACGTTCTATGCCGTTTTCATCAGATTTCAAGATAGTTTTAGGAGATTCGAACCAATCGATATTCTCCGCTTGAGCGCGCCAAAAACTCTCCGGTTCATTCTTCGCCCATAAATATTCTTTTTCGTATGAAGACATATTGCTTCCTCCAGTATGTCCTGACATTGCTCTCGTTCTATTCAAAGACCGTTCTTTTCACTCAAAGACATCAGAGGGTACACGCACAAATCCCTCCATTAGTATTCTCGCACTTCGGCTCATGATGGCTTTTTGTACCACCCAGCCCTGTTCAGTTTGCTTCGCTTGTGCTCCAACTTTTAACGCTCCTGACGGGTGGCCAAAAGTCACTGACTCTTTTTCGCCTCCACCAGCAGCCAAATTGACTAATGTTCCCGGTACACAGGCCGCCGAAGCAATCGCAACGGCTGCGGTTCCCATCATTGCATGGTGAAGTTTGCCCATCGACAACGCACGAACCAACACGTCTATGTCCGTATCATTTACCGCTTTGCCACTTGAAGACAGGTAACTTTTCGGTTTAGAAACAAACGCAATTTTCGGTGTGTGCTGGCGTGTTTGAGCTTCTTCTAAATCAGAAATCAGGCCCATTTTTAATGCGCCATGCGCACGGATAGATTCGAACATCGCCAATGCGGCATCATCGTTGTTGATATCGTCTTGTAGCTCAGTGCCCTGATAACCAATCGATTCAGCATCAATAAAAATGGTTGGAATGCCCGCATTTATAAATGTGGCGTTAAACGTACCTACGTCCGGTACCACTAAATCATCGACTAAGTTGCCTGTTGGGAACATGCTGCCTTCGCCATCAGAAGGGTCAACGAAATCGACTTGAATCTCGGCGGCCGGAAACGTCACGCCATCGAGCTCAAACTCGCCGGTTTCTTGGACGAAACCATTAACAATTGGAACGTGAATCAAGATGGTTTTGCTGATGTTCACCTGCCAAACACGCACCGTCACAATGCCATTTTCTGGAATGCGATCTTGTGGAATCAGCCCAGCATGAATGGCGAAGGGACCAACTGCCGCAGACAAGTTGCCGCAGTTACCACTCCAATCGACGAATGGTTTGTCGATCGACACTTGTCCAAACAAGTAGTCAACATCGTGATCTGCTCGGCTACTGCGAGAAACAATCACTGTTTTACTGGTGCTGGAGGTCGCACCACCCATGCCATCAATTTGCTTCGCGTAAGGATCCGGGCTGCCGATAACACGTAACAACAGCTTGTCACGCGCGGCTCCAGCCACTTGCGCTTCTTGAGGCAAATCCTCTAGGTTGAAAAAGACACCTTTACTTGTACCGCCACGCATGTACGTCGCCGGCACTTTGATTTGGCTCATTTGATTCGGAGTTTTGCTTTCCATACCCACTCCTTATTGCGCCAAGAAATCTTGCGCAAAACGCTGCAGAACACCGCCCGCGTTGTACACATGAACTTCGTCAGCGGTATCTAGGCGACACGTAACAGGAACGTCGACTTTCTCACCGTTGCTACGTGTAATAACCAAGGCTAAATCTGCACCCGGCTTGATTTCACCAACCACGTCATACAGTTCAGTACCATCCAGTTCTAGCGTATTGCGGTTTACACCTGGCTTAAATTGCAGTGGTAGTACACCCATGCCAACCAAGTTAGTACGGTGAATACGCTCAAAGCCTTCAGCAACAATGGCTTCTACGCCTGCCAAACGAACACCTTTTGCTGCCCAGTCACGAGATGAACCCTGACCATAATCAGCACCCGCGACAACAATCAGTGGCTGTTTGCGGTTCATGTAGGTTTCAATCGCTTCCCACATGCGTACAACCTGGCCTTCTGGTTCGATTCGCGCCAGAGAACCCTGAACCACTTCACCGTTCTCTTTCACCATTTCGTTAAATAGTTTCGGGTTAGCAAAGGTCGCACGTTGCGCCGTTAAGTGATCGCCACGGTGAGTCGCATAAGAGTTGAAGTCCTCTTCCGGAACGCCCATTTTGGCAAGGTATTCACCCGCAGCACTGCTCGCCATGATCGCGTTGGATGGTGACAGGTGGTCAGTCGTGATGTTGTCGCCCAGAATCGCTAATGGACGCATGCCAGACAGTGTTCTTTCACCCGCCAGCGCACCTTCCCAGTAAGGTGGACGGCGAATGTAGGTACTCATCGGACGCCAGTCATAAAGCGGACTAGAGCTTTTCTCTGCGTCATCGAGCTTAAACATCTGGATGTAAACTTGGTTAAACTGCTCTGGCTTAACGTGTTTGCCGACCACAACATCGATCTCTTCGTCGCTTGGCCACAAATCATTTAAGTAAATTGGTTTACCATTTTGGTCAGTACCCAGAGCATCGCGCTCGATATCAAAACGAATGGTTCCTGCTAGCGCATAAGCGACAACTAACGGTGGAGATGCTAAGAAGGCTTGTTTCGCATAAGGGTGAATTCGGCCATCGAAGTTACGGTTACCAGACAGAACGGCTGTCGCATATAAATCACGGTCGATGATCTCTTGTTGGATTTTTGGATCCAACGCACCACTCATACCGTTACAAGTGGTACATGCGTAACCGACGATACCAAAGCCAAGCTTCTCTAACTCAGGTAATAAGCCCGCTTCTTCCAAGTACAGGCGTGCAACTTTAGAACCCGGAGCAAAAGACGATTTCACCCAAGGTTTACGTACAAGGCCGAGCTCATTGGCTTTCTTCGCGACAAGGCCAGCAGCGACGACGTTTCTTGGGTTACTAGTATTAGTACACGATGTGATAGCAGCGATGATCACTGCGCCATCTGGCAACTCACCTTCTTTCTCTTCCCACGCACCAGAAATGCCACGCTGCGCCAACTCCGATGTTGGTAAACGGCGGTGAGGGTTTGACGGGCCAGCCATGTTACGACTTACTGATGATAAATCGAACTCAAGTACTCGCTCATAAACGGCAGTATCTAGATCGTCAGCCCAAAGACCGGTTTGTTTTGCGTATTTTTCTACTAGAGCAACTTGCTCTTCATTTCGACCAGTTAGTTTCAAGTAATTGATGGTCTGCTCATCAATATAAAACATGCCAGCTGTCGCGCCGTATTCTGGTGTCATATTTGAAATAGTTGCGCGGTCTCCGATCGTTAGATCGCGTGCACCTTCACCAAAGAATTCAAGATATGAAGAGACCACACGCTCGTTACGTAGGAACTCAGTAATCGCGAGGACAATATCCGTTGCGGTAATGCCTGGTTGACGTTTCCCCGTTAGTTTTACACCGACAATATCAGGTAAACGCATCATTGATGGTCGGCCAAGCATTACGGTTTCAGCTTCCAGACCACCAACACCGATCGCGATAACACCGAGGGCGTCTACGTGAGGCGTATGACTGTCCGTACCCACACAGGTATCTGGGTAGGCAATACCCTGCTTCGCTTGCACCACAGGAGACATTTTCTCCAAGTTGATTTGGTGCATGATGCCGTTACCCGCAGGAATCACGCTTACGTTTTCAAACGCTGTTTTACACCACTCGATAAAGTGAAATCGGTCTTCATTACGGCGTTCTTCAATCGCGCGGTTTTTATCGAAAGCATCAGGATCAAAGCCCGCATGCTCAACCGCTAAAGAGTGGTCAACGATCAGTTGAGTCTCAACGACAGGGTTCACTTTTGCAGGGTCGCCACCCTGATCCGAAATAGCATCGCGCAGACCCGCTAAATCGACTAGAGCGGTCTGACCAAGAATGTCATGACAAACAACGCGCGCTGGATACCAAGGAAAATCAAGATCTCGTTTGCGTTCAATTAACTGTTTCAGGCTATCCGTCAATGTGTTCGGATCACAGCGACGGACCAGTTGCTCAGCTAGCACGCGGGAGGTGTAAGGGAGTTTTTCATAGGCTCCAGGAGAAATGGCATTGACGGCTTCGCGTGCATCAAAGTAATCCAGTTGAGTTCCCGGAAGCGGCTTACGATATTGGGTATTAATATTTGTGTTCATGGTTTGCTTCCATTCAGTCTGTACATCTTGCCTTCATCAACGTTTTCCATTGCTCCAGAAACATCGTGATGAGAGGGGCTCCTTCCTCTGTAAGAGAGAGGTACAAAGGAAGGAGGTGGTCAATCAAAGCATATGTGCCCTGATTGACCTTCGCGCTAGCGATTCTCGATAGGTACCCATTCTTGATGGTCTGGGCCCGTGTAATCAGCACTTGGGCGAATGATGCGGTTATTAGCACGTTGCTCATAAACGTGTGCAGCCCAACCAGTTAAACGGCTCATCACGAAAATCGGTGTGAACAGCTTGGTCGGAATATCCATAAAGTGGTACGCCGATGCATGGAAGAAGTCCGCATTACAGAACAGACCTTTTTCGCGCTTCATTACTGATTCCACACGCTCAGAAACAGCATATAGATGTGTATCACCGACTTGCTGTGACAGCTCTTTCGACCAGCGCTTAATCAACGCGTTGCGAGGATCACTTTCGCGATAGATGGCATGACCAAAGCCCATGATCTTGTCTTTGTTGGCCAGCATTTTCATGATGTTCGCTTCCGCCTCGTCTGGCGTTTGCCAATCTTCAATCATTTCCATCGCCGCTTCGTTTGCGCCGCCGTGAAGTGGCCCACGAAGTGTACCGATTGCTGCCGTGATACAAGAATGAATGTCTGACAACGTTGATGCACAAACACGCGCTGCAAAAGTTGATGCGTTGAATTCATGCTCAGCGTAAAGGATTAAGGAACAGTGCATCACTTGCTTGTGTAGCGCTGATGGCTCTTTATCTGTAAGCAATCGCAAGAAGTAACCGCCGATGCAGTCTTCGGTTTGATCTTCTGTATCGATACGAACGCCATCGTGACTAAAACGATACCAGTAGCAGATGATAGCTGGGAAAAGCGCCAGCATACGTTCCGTCGAATGCAATTGCTCATCGAAGCTCATTTCCTGCTCTAGGTTTCCTAACACAGAACAACCAGTGCGCATCACATCCATTGGATGAGCAGTAGCAGGAATAAGCTCTAACGCTTGCTTAAGCTCAGTTGGTAAGCCGCGAAGGTTTAAGAGATGTGTCTTGTACGCATCCAGTTCTTTCTGAGTTGGTAAGTGACCGCGTAACAGAAGATGTGCAACTTCTTCAAATTGAGCATTATTGGCAAGGTCAGTAATATCGTAACCGCGATAAGTCAGACCGGTCCCCGTTTTTCCGACAGTACATAAAGCTGTGCTTCCAGCGCTTTGACCGCGTAGGCCTGCACCACCTAACTCTGCTTTCTTTTCTGCAGTTTGAGACATTGTTTGAACTCCTTTTCTGTCTGGCTTTGCCCTCTTTGGAGCGTTTTTTAGCCAGACGAATTTCACGTTATTGAATTAGATAAATTCCGATTATCTTTTCTTGGGCTTCCGTCTATCTTTTCTTTTCCCGCTATTTTCCTTCAGAGAATAGCTGGTCAAGTTTGTCTTCGTAATCGTGGTAGTTCAGGTGCTGATACAACTCTTTGCGTGTTTGCATTGAATCAACCAAAGCTTCCTGATTGCCCACTTCTAGCAAATGCTTGTAAACCGTTTCAGCGGCTTTGTTCATCGCACGGAACGCACTTAATGGGTAAAGCACCATATCGACTTTCGCTTTTGCAAGCTCGTCGCAGCCGTACAGTGGCGTTGCGCCGAACTCGGTAATGTTCGCCAGAATAGGAACGTGCTTTCCAGTTGCTTGCTCAAGTGCGTTTGAGAACTGAAGGTACTGATCCAGCTTGGTCATTGCTTCTGGGAAGATCATATCTGCGCCTGCTTCCACACAGGCAATCGCACGCTCAATTGCACTGTCCATACCTTCAACAGCTAGCGCGTCAGTACGAGCCATAATCACAAAGCTTTCATCATTGCGTGCGTCAACCGCGGCTTTTACGCGATCAACCATCTCTTGCTGGCTCACAATTGCTTTGTTCGGACGATGCCCACAACGTTTCTGTGCGACTTGGTCTTCCATATGAACCGCAGCAGCACCCGCCTTTTCCATTGCTTTGATCGTGCGGGCAATATTAAATGCGCCTCCAAAACCGGTGTCGATGTCGACCAATAGCGGTAAATCACACGCGTTAGTGATGCGGTCAACATCGACCAGTACGTCGTTCAATGTTGTAATACCGAGATCCGGCAATCCGTATGACGCGTTTGCAATACCGCCGCCAGACAAATAAATCGCTTGATGCCCCAAATTTTTCGCCATCATGGCGCAGTAAGGATTAATGGTGCCAACAATTTGTAGCGGATTGTTTTGTTCAATAGCGAGTCTGAACTTCGCTCCCGGTGTTAAGCTCATGACGAATTCCTTCTAGTCTTTGTCTAAACTTTCTGTATGTATAATTTGCGATTGGATGAGCTTTCGACTTCCTGAGATGTGTCTTCTCATCAGCATTTCTGCAAGCTCTTCATCGCGATTACGGATGGCTTCCAGAATGAATTTGTGTTCAGTCAGCGCTTCGTTTGGACGAGATTGCGCGCGCGGTGACTGATAGCGGTACATGCGTAACAAGTGGTAAAGCTCGTCGCACAGCAGAGAAATCAGCTTGCTGTTTCGGCTTGCTTGGATGATGCGATAGTGAAAATCAAAATCTCCATGCTGATGGAAGTAAGAGGCTCCCTCCACTTGATCGATGTGCTTAGAATGTGTCGACAATAGCATTTCCAAGCTCAAGAGCTCTTCTTGCGTAATATGTCGCGCTGCTAACCTTGCCGCCATACCTTCTAGCGCTTCGCGAACCGCATAGAGTTCTATCAGCTTTTCTGGAGAAAAAGTGGTCACTCTAGCCCCGACATGAGGAATACGTTCAATGAGCCCTAGCCCCTCTAAACGCATTAATGCTTCACGCAAAGGGCCACGGCTGACTTGATATTTCTTCGCCAGTTCAGGCTCCGAGATTTTATGACCAGGCTTAACATCGCCATTCACAATGACTTCAATCAGTGTTTCTGTCAGTGTTTCTGACTTGGTGTGTTCTTTCTCAGAACCCAGTACTTTATAACGAGTTTTCAACTCAGAGTTCATACTCAGATACTCACGTTACCGACATCAAAATGTCTACAATTTCTTAACCTGAATATAAAGTAGCCGATCAAAGTGTCGACAATCAAGTAAATTGTCGACAATTTAGACTAAGGTCGTAATTTAAATCGATGAAAATCATCTATTACGAGCTAAATGGAGGGGTAATTGCGAAAGAAAAAGCAAATTGTCGACAACTAAACACCTCTTAATATTATGATATAAAAGAAAAACAATTAAGCTGTCGAACAATTAAGGATACAAAAGGTTATTCTTTAGATGAAAATTGCTCAAAAACTTGCTGCGATGTCATCTTTTGTGAGGTGGGATTGAGGTCATAATACGCGGGCTTTTCATCGGTAAAGATCTCTAATGTGAGTTTGAAATCTGGATTGTCGAACAAACCAGCGGAGAGACTGTACTCGCCTGTCGGTAACAAATGATAGAAAAGGTTTGTGCCGCATTCGCCACAAAAACCTCTCACCGCCCAGTCAGACGATTGATAACGCTTTGGCTCGGCCCCCTTAAACGTTACGTTAGGACCACAATGCACAGCATGGAGTGCTCCACTCGACCATTTTCGACACATCGAGCAGTGGCATAGACTCACTTCATTCTTAGCATCTGCGATCACTTCAATAGCGCCGCACAAACATGTCCCTTTCATTCTCTGTTTCCTTATTCGTTTGATGTCATTCCATTATGACGCAATTGTTAGCACGCACGCGTGATGTGCAACCAATTTTTCAGCGTGAACTTTATGAACAAAATACCCGTTATGCTCAATATTCTCTTTATCGACGTTTTAAAGACATCAATTTAACACTTGATTAACCTTTGACACATCAGCATCCAGTTCGAGTTAAAAGCTGAAACAAAAATAAGACTCATCTAAAAATAGAGTCACCAACATAAGGAACGTGAACATGTTAAAGGTAATCAAACCAACGCTCGCCGCATCGATCATCGCAGCTTCATTTTCATTTAACGCTTTTGCTGCTGATGTAGAAAAAATGCATTTCTTGATCCCTGGAGGTGCCGGTGGCGGCTGGGACATGACCGCACGAGGTACAGGTGATGTGCTACTCAAATCAGACATCGTTGAGACGGTATCTTTCCAAAACCTTTCTGGTGGCGGCGGCGGTAAAGCCATTGCGCACTTGATTGAAACGGCAGATCGCCAAGAAGATACGCTGATGGTGAATTCAACACCGATCGTCGTTCGCTCTCTAACAGGTATTTTCCCTCAATCCTTTAGAGATCTCACTCCCGTTGCAGCCACCATTGCGGATTACGGTGCCATCGTAGCCTCTGTTGATTCGCCATACAATTCTTGGGAAGACGTGGTAAAAGCATTTGAATCTAACCCTCGCAAAGTGAAAATTGCGGGTGGCTCTGCTCGTGGCTCGATGGACCACCTCGTCGTTGCCGCCGCATTTAAAGGCGAAGGATTTGATGCGCGTAAAGTTCGTTACATCGCTTACGATGCGGGCGGTAAAGCCATGGCAGCCCTTCTTTCAGGCGAAACTCAACTGCTCTCTACGGGCCTAGGTGAAGTACTGGAGATGTCAAAATCTGGTCAAGTCAAAGTACTAGCGGTAACTGCACCAAAACGCCTAGAAGCCGCACCAAACATCCCTACGCTAACAGAATATGGTAACGAAACGGTCTTCGCTAACTGGCGTGGATTCTTTGCTGCACCAGGTACTAGCCAAGAAAAGCTGGATGAATGGAATGCAGCATTTACCAAAATGTACAACACTGACGAATGGCAAGTCGTCCGTGACCGCAATGGTTGGATAGACAACTACAAAGCGGACAAAGCGTTCTTCGCGTTCCTTGAAGAGCAAGAGCAGCAAATGGGTGACCTAATGCGCGAGTTAGGCTTCCTAAAGTAACAGTCGAACAGGGTCCCTAAGATTCCAACCTCACCCAATAACGTGAGGTTGGTATTTCCCCAACTGTATTTGCACTCTAAGTTTCACCGTATATGGATATTGTCGACAATCGGCATGCACACTCCTTTGTTTATATACCCAAAGCAGCTCGACTAGCAGCGAAATGCTTAATTGTTAATGGTTTAATTTATTCATTAACGTCCATATGCGGTCTTTTTTATTTTTGTTAGGAGTTGAATATGTCTCGTTCAACCAACTTTTTCACCAAAGAATATTTGCTCTGTCGTGACCGTGTCGGCGCAATGATCTTTCTACTCTTCTGTCTTTGCTACGGTTATCAAACCTCGCAAATTCCATTGTTCCCTGGTGATGAATACGAACCGTTCACCGCACGTACTTTGCCAACCATCCTGACTTACGTTGGTGCAGGCCTTTCTTTGTTATTACTGGTAACAGGACAACCAGATAAACAAAGTGGCGCGGTGCTGACCTTTAATTGGAAGTTACTGATCGCTTTCTTGGTTTTGATGGCGCTGTACGGCGTGGGCCTGACTTACCTAGGCTTTGTTATAGCTACTGGCTTCTTTTTATTGGCTGGCTTCTATCTGCTGGGGGAAAGACGTAAACCCGTTCTGTTCGGCGCGTCGTTTCCATTCGTGATCGCGTTCTATTTATTACTTACTCAAGGTTTGGACATCTACCTCGAACCGGGTTTGATTTTCACCATCTGGTAGTCAAAGAAAGGACTGAATTATGTTAGATGGAATTCTACAAGGTTTATCCACTGCAGTAATGCCAATGAACATCATGATGGTGATCGTTGGTTGCTTCGTCGGTACATTTATCGGCATGTTACCTGGGCTTGGGCCGATCTCAGCCATTGCTTTGATGATCCCAATTACTTATGGCCTAGAGCCCTCCTCTGGCCTTATTTTGATGGCGGGTGTTTATTACGGTGCGGTATTTGGTGGTTCTACATCGTCGATTTTAATTAACGCGCCGGGTTGTTCTTCAACCGTGGTGACAGCATTCGACGGCTACCCAATGGCTCAAAAAGGCCAAGCAGGTAAAGCATTAGCTTTGGCAGCTTATTCTTCTTTCACTGGCGGTACGCTATCTGCCATTATGTTACTTGTCGCAGCACCAGCATTGGCTAGCGTTTCACTTAGCTTCCAATCGTCAGACTATTTTGCGTTGATGCTGCTTGGGTTATCAGCAGTCGCGGCTTTTGCGGGGAAAGGTCAGGTCATCAAAGCATGGATGATGACCATTCTTGGTTTGATGCTATCTACAGTTGGTATCGATAAAGGCGTAGGCGTTGAACGCTTTACCTTCGGTTTAACGGATTTAATGGATGGCTTTAGCTTCTTGTTGCTAGCAATGGCGACATTCGCACTGGGTGAAACATTGATGGGCATTCTTAAACCATCAAAAGACACCAGCGATGAAGAACAGGAAAAGCTGAGTAACATTGGCTCAATGAAAGTGACAAAGGAAGAAATCAAAGACGTCGCGCCTGTTTCAATTCGCTCTTCAATATTAGGTTTCTTCACTGGCGTTCTTCCTGGCGCAGGAGCAACCATTGCGGCTTTTTTAAGCTATGGTATGGAGCGCAACCTCGCACCTAAAGAGAAAAAGGAAGAGTTCGGTAAAGGCAGTATCCGTGGTTTGGTCGCGCCAGAGTCTGCGAACAATGCAGCGTCTAGTGGTTCATTTGTTCCACTGCTAACGCTTGGTATTCCGGGGTCTGGTACGACAGCTATTATGCTCGGCGCGCTGATCGCCTATGGTATTCAACCTGGTCCTCGCCTGTTTGTTGAGCACCCAGACGTGTTCTGGTCGGTGATCATTTCCATGTACTTCGGCAACATCGTACTCGTGATCCTGAACTTACCGTTGATTCCGTACATCTCAAAGCTTTTGGCGGTGCCTAGAACGGTGCTTCTACCGATGATTTTATTCTTCTCAATCACCGGAGTTTATTTGGTCTCATTCAATACCATGGATGTGTTCGTGATGCTGATTGTCGCTATGGCTGCCATTGCACTTCGACTCGCTAACTTCCCACTTGCGCCTTTATTGCTGGGTTTCATCCTTGGGGGATTAATGGAAGAGAACTTACGCCGCGCATTAATGATTTCAGACGGCGAATTGAGTTTCCTATGGGAGCGCCCTATTACCCTTACCTTTACTGTTTTAGCCGTATTGGTACTGGCAAGTCCACTAATCGTAAAGCTGATTCAAAAGTTTAAAGCACAGCCAGTGAGCGTTGAGCAGTAATAGCTGTCTCTTTCAACCTAGATAAAGCCATCCATCGCGATGGCTTTTCTTTCTCCTATCAAATCGTTCACTTATTAAGCAAAACAATATTGACAAGTCATCGCCTATATATAAGAGTAGTTGCATGAATACACACTTAGCGCAACTTAACCAACGAATTATCATCATTCCATAGGAATGGTGGGATATTTGATGCGCTCAATATTTATCGAACCCACCCATAGCGGTGGGTTTTCTGTCTCTACCGTATGGGAAATACTCTTTTGGAGGCGGTCACATGCAAAAAGTAGCGGTTTTTGGTAAGCCCGGCAGCGGAAAATCGACGATAAGTAAAGCAATCGCGTCTGCTACCGATCTCCCTCTTCATCAATTAGATTCCATAGTCTATAAACCAAACGGTGAGCCCGTTGAGCGTAACGTTTTTGATGAAGCACATAGCAATATACTTCACTCAGATCGTTGGATCATAGATGGTCTGGGGCCTATCAGCTCCTTTAATGCTCGTTTAGATGCAGCCGATACTCTCGTTTATATTGATCTACCATACTCCGTAAGCTATTGGTTTGTGACGAAACGTCTCCTTAAAGGACTATTCATTAAACCCGAAGGTTGGCCTGATGGCAGTTCGGTATTGAAAGGGACATTACAAAGCTACAAAGTTCTTCAGCAATGCCCTGCATTCTGGAATGATGACTTTATGTCTCGTCTCGAAGGGTACTCTCAAAGTAAAACCGTTCATGTCATCAAAAACGTCACAGAACTGAACAATTTTGTTTTAGAGCGGGTAAAGTAAACTTCATATCAGAACACTAGAGCATGTGGGATGGGCCATCTAAAGCTCTAACAATGAAAAAGAACATAACAAGGATTGTTTATGCTTTTAGAACTAGCGCTTTTATTCGTTGCCGGCGTAGTTGGTGGGATCATTAACTCCATTGCGGGAGGCGGAAGCTTTATTACTTTTCCGGCCCTATTGGCCGTTGGTGTGCCTCCAATTATGGCCAACGCAACAAATACTTATGCTTCATGTGCAGGGTACATTAGCGGAGCCGTTGGCTTCAGAGAAGAGATCATGAAGAACAAGCAAGAACTGTTGTTCACAGTCTCATTCAGTTTAGTAGGTGGCGCTGTCGGAGCATATCTGCTGCTCAACACACCAGAATCGCTATTTTTGGAAGCCATTCCTTGGCTACTATTGTTTGCCACCGTGCTTTTCCTGACTGGTTCTCGTTTAACAATGCTTATCAAAACTGTCGCGAAAGAGCACAAACACGCAGGAATACTTGGAGCAATCGCTTTGGGCCTATTACTTGTTGGTGTCTCTGTTTACGGTGGTTTTTTTAACGCAGGTTTAGGGGTTATTGTTCTGAGTTATCTGGTAGTAGCGGGTCACCAAGACATTAATTTAATGAACGGTTTGAAATTGCTGGTATCTACGTGTGTTTCACTCATTGCTATCGTGATTTTTGTTGCGAATGGTTCCATTGACTGGCGCACAGGTAGCGTTGTTTTGGTCGGTACGTTGGTGGGTGGTTATCTTGCAGCTCGTGTATCTCGTCAACTTAATCCCAATCATGTTAAAGGGTTTGTTGCTCTTTCTTCTATTCTCATCACTATCTACTTTTTCATTGATGTTTATGCTTAAGTAAAACTTGCACATGTAGATAACACTCCTATAAAAAACGCCATCGCGAATGATTAATGCTGATCGCTGAACGAGGTTTTTGTGTCATTACAGCGAGCCTTGGCGTGACTAGGGATCTAATAGCAGTACGCTGAGCGGCTAATGAAACAATTTTGACCATAAAGGGCTCGGATAGAAGATCCTGTATCACGCTCCTCCGTCGCTGTACAGGATGACGAGAAATAGAAATATGCCACTCGCTGTTAAACGAGTGGCATTAATCGAGAAAGATGGCGTTTTACATCAATAAGAAGAGAAAGTAACGGTTACTTAATCAGCCCTACTTCTTTGTAGTATTTGAGCGCACCTGGGTGAAGAGGCGCAGATAAACCGTCTTTTACCATTTCCTCTTTCTTCAAGTTCGCAAACGCTGGGTGGAGACGGCGGAAATCATCGAAGTTTTCAAATACCGCTTTAACCACGTTATAAACCACATCTTCTGGTACAGCAGTAGAGGAAACAAACGTCGCACCCACACCAAAGGTTTGAACATCACTATCTGTGCCACGATACATACCACCCGGTACATTTGCGACACGATAGAAGCTATTGTCTGCAACCAATTTTTCTACATTAGGTCCAGCTACCGTTACGATATTACTATCACACGACGTAGTGGCTTCTTTAATCGCTCCACTTGGGTGACCAACGGTATAAATCATCGCATCAATTTTGTTATCACAAAGTGCTTTTGATTGCTCTGCTGCTTTTAACTCAGACACAAGCTTAAAGTCATCGTTACTCCAGCCATACTGGCTCATTAACACTTCCATGGTGCCTCGTTGACCAGAGCCAGGGTTACCAATATTGACGCGCTTACCTTTCAAATCATCAAAAGTTTTGATGTTCGCGTCTTTACGTGCAACGACAGTGAACGGTTCTGGATGAACGGAGAATACGGCGCGTAGTTCTTTAAAAGGCCCGCTTTCTTTAAACTTACTGGTTCCTTTGTAAGCATGATACTGCCAGTCTGATTGAGCGATACCGAGATCCAATTCACCAGCACGAATGGTGTTGATGTTATAAATCGATCCCCCGGTACTTTCTACCGAACAACGGATACCGTGATCTTCTCGCGATTTGTTAACCAAGCGACAAATAGCGCCACCAGTCGGATAATAAACCCCTGTTACGCCACCAGTACCAATCGTGACAAACGTTTCTTCCGCAGACGCAGAAAAGCCAGTTGTGAGTGCCGCTAAAGAAGCAGCAAGTGCGATTTGCTTAAACTTAAACATTGAACATCCTTTTTACCTGTGTTGATGACCGTTTAAGTATAGCAACCGTTAACAATTTGATAACGTTTGAGTTCTCATCCTTGCAGATTGGCTTAGCAATCACCATTTTTATCAGCATATTCTGCCATCATACAAGGCTCTATATAAGATGTAAGCGCAACCCGTATCGCATAGAAAATTAAATCTTTTTAAAATTTTTCATTTATGAAATGTTTAGGCAGACATATCTATTCGAAATTATCTATTAAATAGAAACAATCAGGTCAATTACAATAATCTTTTTAAACAACCTTTATTCTATATAAATATGATGAATTATAACTCCAGACAAAAGACATGAGGCACTTGAAATAAACAAGACGAAAGAGAGAACAAATAATCGTTTAATATGCTTTGGAACTTTATCTCTCTTCTCTAGCATTTTATACCGTTTCGCATGAAACTTGCTCAGAAAGACAGTGCCATATTGTAGGACACCTTGACCTGATAAGAATATATTCAGAGTGTAGTATCGGACTCCATTATCAAGAGTATCTTCAAGATACTTCAACCAGTTGGATTTCAAATAAATAACAAACAAAACCCAAGTGAATATACCTAAAATTCCAACCGTAGTCAGATAAATAACTAAATCTGATGCTAAACTGATATCTTCCATCTTCGACTACTTATTAAGTTGAGTTTTATATAATTCTGTTCCCAAATACTCACCAGTCGAACCGCCATATTTTCCTTTTAAGTACTCCCACTACAAAAAACACTTTTTGTGAGTAATAATGACACTCTAACTCAATTTTATGCAACAAAGCCACTATGGAGTGATAACTTTGAGCTGAATTCAACAAAAACAACAACTTCTATGCAAGATAAATCTCTTTTAGCATGATGATCAGATCATTGATGATTACTAAGGAAGCGGGATAGAGTAAATGTTTAACTACGTTATATTGTGTTACAAACCAATTCCTCAGTAAGTATCAATATCTAGTTGTTAGCTTAGATAACTGAAACAAAAAAAGCGTTGTATAAACAACGCTTTGTAGTTAATGAGATGGACGGTTACACCGTTGGGACTGACGCTCGCCACGCTTGGTTCTGACTATCTGAGATAGAACGGAACAAGTCACGTAGCTCTTTCAATAAACCTTCTTGGAAACCAATGTTTTCATCGGCTTTCTGTTTGGCTGCTTGTGCGCGAGTCGCTTGTACTTCATCATCTTTGCTGCGCGCTTGCGCTTTGGTTTGCTCTACATTCGATGCTGAGTTTGCCATCTGGCCCAAAGCTTGAAGAATAGCGTTCTTCGCTTGGTTTGAGCTCATCAACTTATCGAACTTACGGCCACCACTTGTCAGCTGTGCTGTCGTGTCTGCGATATTGTCTTTCGCTAGTGAGTGCGCACGCTTAACCTGATCTTGCTGAGTTTTAGACAAGCTATTGTTATTCAATAACTCTTCTGCTTGATCGAAGCCAGCTTTTTGCGTTTTCAGTACATTATTGCTCGCCATTTCATTCTTGATTTCTTTCCCTGCTTTGAAAGAACCAAGGGCACCAATAATTGCGGTAGCACCCGCTAATACACCCGAAACGACTGCCATCGCGATCATCGCACTTGCCGAGTTGTTTAGTTCTGCCGCTTGGCTTTCTAAACTCGCGACGTTTGCTTCAACAGCAATTTCACGTTGTAGCACTTGCTGCTCACGGCTCAGCTTTGATACTTGATACAACAATGTTAATAGCGTCAACGATTGTGATACCGCATCTGATGGTGACTTGATCACCTCCTCACCGTTAAGCGCTTTCATCGTTGTGCTCATTAATGAGCTCACCGTCGGTGCAAGAGCGCTCATTAGGTTTGCAACAACTTGAGCTTGGTTACTCACTGTAGGAGCTTTAGGCGTCTCTAACTGGTAGCGTGCTGCACCAGAAACACCTGACTCACTTTGGCTTTTAACGGCGCCTGCTTCAAGCTTTGTTTCCGGCGCTTTTTCTGCTTTGTTGGTTTTAATGGTATCGCCTAAACCATACAGTTCGCCGCGTCCCGTTCCGCCTACTTTATCTAGCATAATAAACTCCTTATACCGTTGCAGGACGGCTTAACACCGTTTGCATGGTTTCACTTTTCGCTTGGATCATTTGCATGATGACGCTCATCAGCTCTTGGAAATCTTCCATCAACTTGCCAATTTCTTCTTTAAGCTTGTCGATGACGGCCTGGCTTAAGGTCATTTTGGCGCGAAGGTCCGTGATATCTGCCTGAATCTCAGTTACGTGAGCATTGTTAGCGGCATGAACACTGTCCGTAGCGCCTTTACCTACGTTGACGGCAATATCGACAGTTTCTGCTCCGTAACGAATCGCTTTTGCGGTCGTTGTCGCGGCTTTTGAGCCCATGTCCGCCACTTTCGCCATATTTGCAGCTGTTTTCGTAGCGATTTCTGTGACCTTTTGAGCTATCTTGCCAGCACCTTTTGCTGCAAGTTTCGCGATACCGCCAGCTGCTGCACCACCAAACGTCACAACAGCTCCGATAACCGCGACTGCGATTTCTAATGCCATTACGACTTTGTTTAGCACATCGACATTTACGCCCGCTTCTTTTAGCGCATCTTGAACGGCTGGCTCTTGCAGCGCCATACTCACTGCTCCCATGACGCCACCAGCGATCATAAGAGCACCAGCTGCTGCACCAACACCCGTTGCCACCATTACGGCACCAACAACAATAGAAACCACCGCACTGATCCAACCAAAGATCTTCGCTGCTAAGCCTGATTTTTGGGCTTCTTTTGCAGCGGCTTCCGATTCTTTGATTTTGTCTTGGTTTTCCACCATCTCTTTTTCGTGCTTAGCTTTTGCGACCTTCACTTCCTGAATTTTCAGCTCGTTTTGAGCACTTTTCAGTTTATCCGTGATAGCAGCAAGCTCTACTTCAAAATCATCAGCAGAACCTGCGATGATTTTGACTGCAATCGAACCTGTTTGATCTGCAACTGCATGGAGAGATTTTGCAATGGTATCGACGATCTTTTGCAGCTGTGCCATGGCTTTTAGCGTCAAATCATTCACTTTGTCGCTAACAGCTGCGTTAGGTGCATCTAACTGAACTTTTACTTTTCCGGTGTTCAGTACATCTGCATCTTTACTCTTCACGTTTTCTACCGTCACAGAAGGCGTCGCTGTAGACGCCGTTTTCTGCACGTTATCTAACGTGGCTTGGCCAGATTCAGGGCTATAAACCTGTGTCTGGATGCGGTCAAGTGCAATAGAACTCATAGTCTAATTACTCCTTTTTATTTCTCACCGCTTCTAACATGATGCCTGCACGCTCATGCAAATCTGCATATTGTGATTTTCCGGCAGACATCTCCTTCGCGCTGTAAAACCCACTCTCTGCTTCTGTCAGTTGTTCCAGTTTCAGGTGACATTCAGCAGAGTGAAAAGGTGGACGTGGATCATTTACGTCCACTAGCGCTGCGTAGCTGTAGGCGTCTATTGCCTGCAGATACTCACCCAACTCCTGACGAGCCGCGCCGAGGCCAATGAAAAATCGCGCCTGATAATGATCAAGCATGCTGAGTAATTGAAATACTTTCGCTGCTTGCTCAATCTTTCCCGATTGGAAAAAGTTGTAACCTACGGCATAAATGTGTTCGATGGTGTCCTGAGACACATCGTGCAACATTTTTAGCGTGCCTCCCTCTTCCAGAAAAGACAGCAGCTCTTCTGCTTGCATTTGGGATGGATCGGTCGCGTTTGTTTTAGTCATGGTTGGTTATCCTTAAATGGCTCGTAGGATTTCTTGTAAAATACTGTGGTACTTCTGAACAAATTTGTTCATTGCTTCAACGGTCGAGTTGTATTGGGAACTGGTGTCGTTCAGCTCAGTGGTTTTGATTTGCACTTCATCGTTAAGCAACTTGGATTTAGCACTGACAGAACTAGAAAAATTAGACAGTTTTTTCGACTTCTCTTCGTCTTGGTACGACGCACCATCACCGATAGTAATACCTTGTTTTTGAAGAAAGTCTCGATGGTTTGTTATCTTATTATCCGTCAAATACTTGTACTCAGGTGAAGCTTCAAAATCCGTTTGATTACTGTAGTTAAAGTCACTCGCTTTGAAGTTACTTTCTGGATCTCCCGGTTTATAAACTCCATCAACACTTTGCGTAGAGTGAATTTTCGACTGAACAACACCAAAGATTTTTAGTTGCACGGTTAAATCTTGCAGTGCTTCCTTTTGCTCGTTACGTTTTTCTAAGCGATTTACGCGACGCTCGTTTAAGGCAAACAGCACGCGCTCATCAAAGCGATCACCAATACTAGATTCAACGACAGCCAGCAAATCACGAGCCGTCAAAGAGTGCTCTGCTCTCACCTCGCGATCCGCTTTCTCTTTATCGGTGATATTGAGTAGACGCTCTTTCAATGCCCCTAAGTTCTTGCGCAATGCCTCATACCGCTCGGTAAACGAAGCCCCGGTAGATTCACCTTTTACTATTTTTTCAAACTGTAATCGGATGTCTCGTTCGGTGTTTTCTTTGATTAAATTAACTTGAGCTGCCGTTATTTGTGTCTTTTGGACATCGGCTATCGCGCTATCTTGGTAAAAGTTGTCGATTTCTATCTTTGTTAAACTCACGGCGAAGTTGGCGAACAAGCCAGAAAGCGTCAAAGGTTCGGTTCCACCAATGACAGTGTTAAGTGCCGCTTTAAGATTTTTCGTTCCAGCCGCATCCCCATAAGCTGCGCTATATTGGCCTTTCACTTGAACGGCCATTTCATCTAACGCTTCTTTAAGCTGCTGTTTAGAAATACCAGGAGTCCAGGTAATTCTGTTAGCTAGCGCACTTGCGTCATCGGTGCTTAAAGTAATACCGATGCCTTGAAAACTACTTTTTAATTGAGCTGAGACTTGAAGAGCGAAACTCTCTTTAGTCAACAGGAAATCCGAGCTCTTCAGTTGCGCGAGATTAACGGAACCTAAGCTACTAAAGGCATTGCGAAGAAAAGAAATAGAAGCATCTCTCACTTCACGGGAGCCCATTTGATTAGCAAGCTCTGCAACAAAAAGAGAAATTTCTTTGGTGGCATTAGCCAGTTTTGTCTCGGATAGGTTGGCGATCTGCTCCGCTTGGTTACTCTGAGTCCCCAAATTAAATTGACTAACAAACTCAGTAGATAACGAGCTATCTACGTTTTCCGTCAGTAACTTACTAAACCAAGCCTGAAACTGATTTGATAGCGTTTGGTTTGTTTGAGCATTAAACTCGGCTGTGGTTAATTCGCCATCTGAGTTAGCACTTTGTAGCGACTTTATCCAAACAGATGCGGTGTCGGTCAATGATATACCAGCAAACGCGTTATTTTTCGCTTTTAGGTTTTCAAGTGTATCAACATAAAGCGCGATGCTTTGTGATTCCGTTTGTCCCGAGATAGTTGGCAATGAAGAGATTAGAGAGGCAAGTTGCTGAGTCTCTGCTTCACCCAGTACAGGGGTAAATGCCTCTATCAAGTTTTGTTGGAAAGTGGGTAATGGTGCACTACTCGCAGCTGTGTCTGTTGCTCCTGTCGTAGAGCCAGTCGTTTTCATATTCGTCATTTCCAAACCTCTAAATCATCATGCCGCGCATCACTGTGGGACGCTTTCTGCGTTTACCTGACGTACCTTGTAGCTGATTTTGTTGTTGTCGGCGGCGCTGGACTTCGTCTATTAGCTCTTGCTCTGCACGTTTCATGGTATCTACTGGCGCTTTTATGCCGCCAAGTAAAACATCACCCGCAACAGGACCAACACCTAAGCCTTCCAATAGCTCGTTAAAAATATCGGTTCTGTCTTCAGCTTTTCTAATGGCAAGCTCAGCGTTCTCAATCGCATCGGTAAACGGTTGCTTCATCTTGATTCCTATCTTAAAGCGGGTCATCTCATCGGTGCTGTCAGTAACAGTCGTGAGTTTTTACTTTTTCAACTTTTTCAACTTTTTCAACTTTTTCAAAGGTCTATAATCTGCCAGGCGTAAACAGTACCAGTCGTCTAGCTCATCATGGCTTGCACCGCATGCTTTTAGATAGAACTGGGCTAATCGCTGACTGCTCATATTGCTGCCACGTAACACATCGACGTTTCCGCGAATGACCCAATCGGAGGGATAAAGTTGAACAGCATGCTCAGCTAAGAGAAATAAGCCTGCAAAAGGGTTACTCAACCCTAGGTTTGGATGCACACGTTTCAACAGAACGATGATGATTTCACAGTCCTCCACACGAAAAACGAGCTCTAAACCCTCAACTTCAATTCGATAACCAAGTTGAATTTCACTTTTTTGCCAAAAGTATGGCGTCACTTCGATCCCCGCTTGCGCAAGCGAGAGCATTAGTTTTGTTTTCATTACATCCCCACCCTTCCAAGTGGCTGAATATTGATTTGCTGGGTTAATTCTTGAAATGACAAAACGGGCAGATCGTAGTATTCCGATTCAATAAGCTTTCGCACATATCGGCGTACATCCATAGACACAACTAACACAGGCTTATTCGGCATGCGGCTTAAATCACCAATGGTCTGTTTCACATCACTCACAAATTGTTGAGTTACAGACGGGTCTAACGCCAAGTAGCTCCCTGCTGAGGTTTGACGTATACCGCTGCGGATTGTGTCTTCGAGACTTTGATCCAATAAGTAAGCGGGCAACATGTTTTGTCCACTCGCGTATTTGTAGCAAATGTAACGTTTTAAGCTGGAACGAATGTACTCCGTCAGCTGTACAACATCTTTCTCTTTTTGGCCCCACTCAACCATGGCTTCCAAGATCACGCGAAGGTTTCGGATGGAAATGTCTTCAGAAACCAAGCGTTGCAAGATTTCCGTCATTTTTTGTAACGGGACAATGCGTTGAGCCTCTTTAACAAGCTCCGAATAACTGCCTTCCATCTGCTCCAATAGATAACGCGTCTCCTGAATACCAATAAAGTCTTGTGCGTACTCCTTGAGAACATGAGACAAGTGGTACGTTAAAATTCTGTCGGGTGTGAGAAAGCCGACATGGCTGGTCGTGAGTTTTTGCTCGTAACTTTGTGCCACCCAAATGCTAGAAATACCGGGTAGAAAATCTTCATCTTGCTCATAAGGCACGCCTAATAAGTCGATCTGCTCATTCCCTTCTGTCACCAAGAGTTGGTCTTTTACAATTCGTCCTCGTGCAACCGGAACTTCTTGTAACTGAATTAAATATTCGCCATTTTGCATCCCCTCGTTAAAACGCAGGTGGATACCCGGGAAAGGCACGCCGAGGTCGAGATATAGTGCGCGCCTAACCCTTGCTAGCTCTTCATTCAATGCGACCGCTTCCAAGCTTTCCTGAAGGCTCGCGTCAAGATCGATCAAGAGTGGGACCGTCATAGCGAACTCTTCTTGCTCACCTAATTTTCCTTTACTGTTTCTAGATGGGGTTGGTTTGCTTGGCTTCGCTGCTGGTGAACCCGCCCCTTGCGAAACAAAGCTTGATAAGTCGGTAGTATCTGATTCAGCCTGTTTTTTCTGTTGATAGAAAAGGAAGAAACCACCACCACCAACCACTGTGGCCAAGACCAGAAAAGTAATTTTTGGAAAACCAGGAATAAGTGCGAACAGCACCAAAAGCACACCGCCAATAAGAAGCGCACGTGGCTGAGCAATGACCTGCCCACCAATGTCAGAGCCGAGATCAGAAGAATCTTCATGAGATACACGCGTCACGATAATACCGGCCGTAATCGCGATAAACAGCGCCGGAATTTGCGATACCAAACCATCACCAACGGTCAAAATCGCAAACAACTCAAGTGCTTCAGAAGCACTCATGCCTTTTTGCGTTACCCCGATCGTGACGCCACCTAAGATGTTGACCACAATGATGACCAGACCGGCAATGGAGTCGCCTTTAACGAACTTCATCGCGCCATCCATCGAGCCATACATTTGGCTTTCTTTCTCAATCAGTGATCGTCGGTGTCGAGCTTCGTGTACGTCAATCACCCCAGCGCGCATGTCACCGTCAATACTCATCTGCTTACC
Organism: Vibrio sp. J2-3(2022); assembly: GCF_021725735.1. NCBI lineage: Bacteria > Pseudomonadati > Pseudomonadota > Gammaproteobacteria > Vibrionales > Vibrionaceae > Vibrio > Vibrio sp. J2-3(2022). Next base: position 89,102 of record NZ_JAKKCK010000002.1, on the reverse strand, counting down.
AGGCATCGCATCAAGTGAGAATCGAGCACTAACTTCTGCAACCCTCTCCGAGCCTTTGGTGATCACCATAAACTGGACAATAGTAATGATCAGGAAAACAACAATACCGACCACTAAGTTACCGCCCACGACAAAGTTACCGAAGGTATAAACGATTTGACCTGCATCGCCTTGCAGCAAGATCAAACGGGTTGTCGTGATGGATAAAGACAAACGAAACAATGTCGTGATCAGTAGCACTGCGGGAAACGCAGAGAACTCAAGCGGCGTGGTGATGTAAATCGCTAACATAAGCAGCACCACCGCAATGCTCATGTTGGTGCCAATCAGCACATCCACCAGCGCGGTAGGCAGTGGCAATATCATCATAAAGACGATCGCGAGCAACATCACAGCAAGCATAATGTCTTTACGTTGCCCTACCTTGTTTAAAATATCGATCAACTTATTCATGTGATTCACTATTTAAAGATTGCAGATAGCGTCGGTGCGCTTGGCGTGCCCCATCGACGTCATTTTGTTTCCAACGCGCTTGGCTTAAGCAAAACCAGAGTCCTGCTGAATCAGGTTTAAGGTCGGATTTTAATAAGTGCTCACATACCTCAACAGCACGGGCATATCGACCACTTTGTAAACACGCGACTGCGAGCGTTTGCATCGCCTCTTTGTGTTGCGGGTCTATCTCTAAAACCGCGTCGAGAATAGAGATGGCATGCTCTGGCTTTTGGTATTGAACTTGTAGTGCAGCGTGAACAAGCAACAGTTCAATGTCTTTGGATCTCAACATGTTGGTTAGACCTGGATAAGAAGATTGAGCGCCATGGTGAGGTAGCGCTGATCCAGTTGCGTGCTTTGTAACGTTTCGGATGCTTTGATAAAAGAAGCGGAGCCTGAATCCTGTGCAAGAACTTGCAACTGAGCCAACGTTTCATCAAATTGTTGACGGTATTTTTCTGGACGCAGCAACTCTGAGTGCAACAATTTTGGCTTGGTTAACGCGATTAGGTATTGGTCTGAAGGCCTGAGGTCATAGAGCTTCTCTAAATGCGTAGCGACCGCCTGTCCATCCGGAAGTAATTGAAACCGTTCAGGGAAATCGACCTTAACCTCACTATGAGTAACATGCGTGAAGGCTTCTATGCCTACGTTTAAAGTGCTTACTCGAGTCATGAGCTTGCCACATCGTTATGTAGACGAACCAAAAGCGTAAACGCTTGTTCTAATGTCGGAAGTGTGACCTCTTCTCCGTTTAACCGCGCGGAAAAAACCAAAGTTAGCTCATCTAACAAACCAGTTTTAATTTCGAAAGGCCAGCCTTGATCGGCATGACACAAACTGAGTGCGCTTTGAATGATGTCACTGGTTTGATGCCAAGATAACGCTTGAGACAACATCAAGAATAGCTGTTCTCCGTGTCGCTCAATATGTAGTGTACCGCTTTGCTCAAAATCCAGCTGCACCCGTCCAGCTGATGAGAAATCGACGGCATCGAGCCCCATTCCTCGGCAAAATTCATTGACGGATGCATCAATCCAACTCATCTTCCCACGCTTCCTCTTCTTCTATATCAATGGCTTCGTCTAGCGCCTTTTGTACCGCTTGTATTAAATTCTGTCGTTGTTCTTCATCGGCAAATACGTCAATTGGGATTGCGCGGACTAACTTGTGGAACTCTCGAAAAAAATCGATTTTTTGTTGTACCGCCGTCAATTCCATTGCGTTAGCGACTTTCCAAATCTCATCACTGCTTACCCATCGCTGCTCTACCAACGCAATCACATCAGCCATCAAATTAGAAACTTGATAAGCCATAACTCGTCCTTTCCGGTTTAAACATTTGGAACAACTGACTCACGCGATCTTGCAACGTATTCAGAGTTTTGAGTTTTTGCATATCGGACATCAACCACTGCAACTTAACCGAGTCGATACTGCTGCCTTGAACACTAAGATCTGCACTCATGCCTTGCAGCATAAAGTCAACAGCGGTCGATACCTCCTGCTCACCAAAGCGCGCCACTACGTCTTGATAAGCGGCTCCGAGCCCTTGATAACTATGAACGGTATCGCGATAGAAACCGCGCAGCTGGTGTAATGAGCTAAACTCTTGCTCTTGGCTGTACTCATCAGCAAAATTTGAGACGCGAATTTCCGTATCAATTTGAGCCCAAGAATCTGGGTTTTGCTCGATTCTCAGAATCGCTTGGTCAATCAGCGCTAGTAGATGTTTACTTTCTGGGCTCGCACTCAAAAACTTTTTAACGGCTTTTAACGCAAGGTATTGATGGCTTTTCTCCTCTGAAAATCCATTCAAATAAGCTTGCAATTGAGCGATGGTCGAGATATTTCCTCCCGCCATTTTTGCAGCCAGATCTTTGATCTTTTGGTTCTTTTCAAGATCAGGGACTTTTCGCAGATAGTCAGAAACGAGTTCGTGCGCTTCATTAACTCGAACGCCACTGTCTTTCACTTTACGCTTGGTCAAATCTTTTTCTGCTTTTTCGGAACCGAGTGAAGTGAGCTCTTCCATCGCATCAAAAAGTGATTGTGTGGCATTGTGAACACGGACCGTTTCACCGCGGTAATTGCCTTTTCGTGAAGCGTCGGTACGAGACGATTCCAACCCGTTTTGGATAGACGCATCAAACTTTGGGTTTGTTGCGATATGATTGTTGATAATACTCATTCACTTGCACTCCTTCCGTACAATACAGGCGAATTATAGGAAGTGCGCTTTCTCGAAGCTGTCAAAATCAGACGTGTTTTTTTAGTGCGTTTTCAGTTTTCTAAAAACTCCCGACTGATATTCACTATAAATACCCCCTCATCCTTTCTATCCTCCCAACATCAATCATTGCGCATATTTTTACCTTGAACGATTTCTCATACATCACTGATATCCAACAATCTGCGATCAGGCAAACTCGTCTGATCCAAATTCGCGGGCGCGTTACACAAGTCACCGGCACCATTATCAAAGCTGTCGTCCCTGGCGTTCGTGTAGGTGAACTGTGTGAGTTGCGTAATCCCGATCAAACTCTGTCTTTGTTAGCGGAAGTGGTTGGCTTCCAGCAGCATCACGCTTTGCTCACCCCGTTAGGAAATATGTTTGGGATTTCCTCAAATACAGAAGTAAGCCCAATGGGTAAAATGCACGAAGTGGGTGTTGGCGACCACCTGTTAGGTACAACGCTTGACGGGCTTGGGCGTCCTTTCGATGGCACGCAAAGTCAGGAACCAAGTGCTTGGTATCCTGTTTATCGCGATGCACCACCACCAATGCAACGTAAACTGATTGAAAAGCCAATCTCTCTTGGCGTTCGATCCATTGATGGGCTACTGACCTGTGGTGAAGGTCAGCGCATGGGTATTTTTGCAGCGGCTGGCGGGGGTAAAAGTACCCTACTGGCAAAACTGATTCGATCCGCAGACGTCGACGTGACCGTTCTCGCCTTGATTGGTGAACGCGGACGCGAAGTACGAGAGTTTATTGAGCATGACTTGGGCGAAGAAGGAATGGCCAAATCGGTTTTAGTGGTCGCGACATCCGATCGCCCGGCCATGGAACGTGCCAAAGCCGCTTTTGTTGCCACTTCTATTGCTGAATATTTTCGTGACCAAGGTAAACGCGTGTTACTGCTGATGGATTCTGTAACGCGTTTCGCCCGCGCACAGAGAGAAATTGGACTAGCCGCAGGCGAGCCACCAACACGACGTGGCTATCCGCCTTCCGTTTTTGCCGCTTTGCCAAAGCTGATGGAACGAGCCGGCCAATCTGACAAAGGGTCAATTACAGCGCTGTACACCGTGTTGGTTGAAGGCGACGACATGACAGAACCTGTCGCCGATGAAACTCGCTCCATTTTAGATGGGCACATCATTCTCTCGCGCAAACTTGCGGCAATGAACCATTATCCCGCCATTGATGTACTCCGATCAGCAAGCCGCGTGATGAATCAAATCGTTGAACCTGATCATCAGGCGTCTGCTGCTCACCTTCGCGAAATGTTAGCCAAGTACGAAGAAGTTGAGCTACTGATAAAAATTGGCGAGTACCAGCATGGGGCAGATAGCCGAGCAGATATGGCGATTGCACAAAGTGATGATATACGCGCCTTTTTACGTCAAGGAACGCATGAGCCAAGTGATCTTGATGGTGCTATCGCTCAACTAAAAGGGATGGCGAACCAATGATCGAACGGTTATTAGAAATCAAACAAATTCGAGCTGAACGTGCGGATAAAGCCGTTAAGCGCCAAGAATACCGAGTATCAAATTCGGCAGCACAGGTTCAAAAGGCCGAACGTTCCGTCGAGGACTATCACGTTTGGCGTCAGGAAGAAGAAGAACGACGTTTTGCCAAAGCAAAGCAACAAACACTCGTTCTCAAAGAGTTGGAAACATTGAGACAAGAAATCGCGTTGTTGAGAGAGCGAGAAGCCGAGCTTAAACAGCGCGTTGCCGAAGCAAAAAAAGCGCTTGAGCACGAACGCTCGGTACTTAAAGAAAAACAAAAAGAGGCACGGCAAGCCCATAAAACCAAAGAAAAATTCGTTCAGTTGCAACAACAAGAACTCGCGGAACAGTCGCGAGAAAGACAATACCAAGAAGAACTCGAACAAGAAGAGTTTCGCACTGTCGATATTATCTAAAGGTTCATTATGCGCATTACTCCAACAGAAGAAACACCGAATACGCTGTACAAATCAACGCCAGAAAAAAAGCCCCTGGAACGAGAGGTTGAGCTTCAATCACAGTTCGAGCGTGCAATGACGGAGAAACCTCGCAAGGAAGAAGAATCTACCGTTGCGAGCAAAAAAGACACTCAGAGCAGAGACGAGAGCCTTCCGTTAAGACATGAAGCATCTCAAAGCCTAGACAAACAATCGAAACTTTCTAACCAAGAAACCAGCACTTATAGAAATACCGCTACATTAAAAGACAAAAGTGACGCTGTGACCAAAAATAATGTAGAGAAGCATGAAAGCTCTTCACTAAATAGCGAAGAAAGCCTAATTGAAAACAGTAAATTGCATGAGAAAGATAAGAAACTTGAGAGCGTTCAGGCTCCAAGCTCATCTTCGATTGAGCGCGTTGGTCCCCATTCTCAAGCACAAGCTTCTCTCGACGGTTCTCTCCCTATAAAGACCATGGAGAAATCGCTCGTTCAAGATGCAATTAACCATGCTAACTTCACGACGAAACTAACCGACACGACACACAATAAACGTGCAACGCAGCGGCTACAAGACACTGGCAAGCTGTCAGACAAAACCGATGGTCGTTCTGAAACTAAATCGCTTGAGAAAATCGAGACGAAAAGCGCACTAGTGGCCGGTAAAGCGGATGACGAAAAAGCAGATCCTCAACACCTTGCGAGCGCGGCAACACAAGGCGATGTCATTTTAAAGAGTGTCGCTTCACAGGCTCAGCCGGCCCCTGTACGAGAAGTAAACACGTTACTCCAACAATTGGTGGACAAAATCTATGTTTCGCTGCCAACCGCATCGGACAACAAAGAGGTTCGGCTGTTTCTAAGTGAAGGACAATTAAAAGGTGGTGAAATCCACATCAAGTTGGACACGCAAGGTTATAGCGTGACGATTCGACAAGAGCATGCTCTTTCCATTATTAGCCAACAAGCTAGACAAGATCTTGCCGAACGCCTAAATCGATTTGGCGGTGATCAGCCACTTCGTCTAGCGATCAGCGAACAAACTCAACAGCTCGATCAACAACAACATGAACAACAACACTCACGCCAGAAACGTAGCGTGTATGAAGAATGGCAAGCGGAGAATGACCTATGACGCCGTTAACGATACCCAAAGTCGATTCAGACAGTATTGCGCTCAGTAATCAACTTTGTGCAAAGCAATGCCATTTCCAAGGGGCTGATGGTCAGAGCGTATCGATTACTGTTTCTCAAATCCCTTCATTTGAAGGATTCCGTTTAACCACGTTGATTGGAGGGCAAACGATCCAAGTGGATTTTTGTCGTGCGCAACTCCAGAAATGGCTTGAGTCTACTCTGAATGCCACTGCATTCGAGTCACTGCCCAACTCGCTCCAGTTAGCACTTTTGAGTTCTCAGATTGAACCGCATAGTGAGGCATTCAAAGCACTATTTGGTCAGTTGCCCATTCTTAGCCAGTTACAACCGTTAGAGTCGAGCCAAGTTCAAGAGCATACCTTGATGTTAACCCTCAATAAACCTAACGGCTCTCTTTGTTTGTGGGTTAGCGAAGGAGCAAACGTGCTGTTGGATGCACTACCAAACAGCGCTTCTCTTCAGGCGCGACATCTCGCTTTACCTGTGTGGTTAAGCCTTGGAAAGACCCATTTAATGTTAAGCGAATTTAATTCGCTCGAACTGGGAGATGTGATCTTTTTTGACGATTGTTATATCGCCCAACAACAAGCCATTTTTCAAGTATCTAACCAGAATCTCTGGCGCTGCCAACTGAATGACCAAATTCTTCACATTATTGAAAAAGAAACCAATATGAATGACGTAAACACTTCAGAAATGTTAACCGACCACCAGCAACTGCCCGTGGAACTCACGTTTGATATCGGCCATCAAACCATCACTCTAGAACAGCTTAACCAGCTTCAGCCTGGGTACGTATTCGAGCTAAACCAACCTGTATCTAAGCCGGTAACATTGCGTGCCAACGGCAAAATCGTCGGTGAGTGTGAACTGGTTAATGTTAATGAGCATTTAGGTGTGCGCGTACTGGAACTGTTTGGTGGCACGAAGGAGCCAGCATGATCCAGTTACCTGACGAGCTCAATCTCATTGTCAGCTTAGCACTGCTGGCACTGATCCCATTTATCGCGATGATGGCGACGTCGTTTGTAAAACTCGCCGTTGTATTCTCACTGCTGCGTAACGCTCTCGGTGTACAGCAAATTCCACCGAACATGGCGCTGTACGGATTGGCGATCATTTTGTCTATTTTCATCATGGCTCCCGTCGGTTTTGAAACCTACGACTACGTAAAGCAGCATGATATCTCCCTCGAAGATTCTGCAAGTGTAGAAGGCCTCATTGAAAGCGGTTTACAGCCTTATCGAGAGTTTTTGAAAAAACATATTCGGGAAACCGAAGCCATATTCTTTACCGATGCTGCGCGCACATTATGGCCTCAAAAGTACGTGGACCGTTTAGAGTCAGATAGCTTGTTGCTGTTGCTGCCAGCGTTTACGGTCAGTGAGCTTACCCGTGCTTTTGAAATTGGCTTTCTATTGTACTTACCGTTCATCGCTATCGACCTAATTGTATCGAATATCTTGCTCGCCATGGGCATGATGATGGTATCGCCAATGACGATTTCCCTCCCGTTCAAATTGTTACTCTTTGTCTTGCTTGACGGCTGGACGAAACTCACCCACGGCTTAGTGCTGAGTTACGGTTAATCACGGAGAAAGTATGCATTCTGCTGAAATCATTCATTTCACAACTCAAGCATTAACCCTAGTTTTGTACTTGTCGTTACCGCCGATTTTAGTCGCAGCATTGGTTGGCACATTGGTGTCGCTTATTCAGGCGTTAACTCAGGTCCAAGAACAAACGTTAGGCTTTGTGGTCAAGCTTATCGCGGTCATTATTACGCTGTTCGTCACAACGCAGTGGCTAGGGGCAGAGCTCCACGCCTTCGCCTCGCTTGCCATGGATAAAATTCCTCAAATACGATGAGTTATCACGACTTACACCAGGCTTTATTTTTGTATAGCCTGACGTTACCTCGGTTAATGGCATGCTTCATCTTTTTGCCTATTTTGAGCAAGCAAATGCTAGGCGGCACCATGGTGAGAAATGGTGTGCTTTGCTCACTCGCACTGTTTATATTTCCGATGATTAATCAGCAAAGCTTGCCCGCAGAAACCGACGGTATTTGGCTGATAGTGATTTTGGGTAAAGAGGTATTAATTGGGCTATTGATCGGGTTTGTTGCTGCTATCCCCTTTTGGGCAATAGAAGCGGCTGGCTTTCTGGTCGACAACCAACGTGGTGCTGCCATGGCAAGTATGTTTAACCCAACGCTAGGCTCGCAATCGACGCCAACCGCAGTGTTGCTGACCCAAACGTTGATTACCCTGTTCTTCTCTGGCGGGGGCTTTGTCACTTTTATCTATGCGTTATTCAAAAGCTACACATCTTGGCCGATCGTGGACTTTTTCCCAACCGTTAGTGATGCATGGGTGAGCTTCTTCTACGCACAATTTGAACAGCTTATGTGGCTTGGTGTGCTGATGTCTGCCCCATTAGTGTTGGCAATGTTTCTTGCTGAGTTTGGTCTGGCGCTTATCAGTCGTTTTGCACCGCAATTGAATGTTTTTTTCCTTGCCATGCCAATAAAAAGTGCCATCGCGAGTGTTTTACTGATCGTGTATCTCGGGCTAATGATGGATCACTTTGAAGTGCAATTTTATGGCATTACCCGATTCGCAGAACAACTCAATACCATTTGGCAATAACGCTTAGGATTCTTTATGAGCGCAGAAAAAACAGAGCAACCCACCGCAAAAAAGTTACGCGATGCCAGGCAGAAAGGTCAGGTAGCCAAAAGCCAAGAAATCGTATCGTCTGCATTAATTTTGGCGCTCATAATTGTACTGTTTGCGTTCGCCGATTATTACATGTCGCACATCTCAGCGCTTATTCTCCTACCAAGTAAGCTTGCTTATCAGGGCTTCCAAGATGCGCTAGTCGATGTCGCTATTGCCATCGCAAAAGAAATTGCCTATCTACTCGCCCCGATTATTCTGGTTGCTGCACTCGTCGCCATCTTTTCCAATATGGGGCAGTTCGGCTTCCTATTTAGTGGTGAATCCGTTAAACCCGACATCAAAAAGATCAATCCCGTCGAAGGTGCCAAACGCATTTTTTCCCTCAAGAGTGTGATTGAGTTTATCAAGTCGATACTTAAAGTCTCTCTTCTTTCCTGCATTATCTGGGTGACATTACGCGGTAACATCAACGCTTTAATGCAAATTCCAACTTGTGGGTTAGAATGTGTCCCGACCATTACTGGCGTCATGATTAAACAATTAATGATTATCTCTTCGGTAGGTTTCATCGTCATCGCTGCCGCAGATTTTGCGTACCAAAAGTTTGATCACACGAAGAAGCTCAAAATGAGCAAGGACGAAGTGAAGCGCGAATACAAAGAGATGGAAGGCAGCCCAGAAATCAAAAGTAAACGTCGTCAGCTACACCAAGAGCTACAGGCCTCCAATCAACGTGAAAATGTTAAACGCTCCAATGTGTTGGTAACAAACCCAACGCATATTGCGGTTGGTCTGTACTACAAAAAAGGCGAAACGCCCCTGCCCGTCATCACCTTGATGGAAACCGATGCGGTAGCCAAACGTATGATCGCAATCGCCAAAGAGGAAGGTGTGCCTGTGATGCAAAAAGTCCCTCTTGCTCGCGCACTATACGCGGACGGCAACGTCGACCAGTACATCCCAAGTGATCTTATTGAGGCAACCGCCGAAGTGCTTCGTTGGTTGGCATCATTGGAGTCCGATAAGACGCTGAATTAACATGATTTCGAGAGTAAAGGCTATCGTACGAAGAACGGTTATCACTTTTCTATACGTAATGAGATTTTTAAATGAGTCATCCTTCGCTATAGGTTTCAGCATATCGAATTTGCCTACTTTTGCTTGTCTCAATGAAGCACTTGGTTCATGAAAAGTCGTGTTTACTAACGTCAATAGTGGTACTGTACTGGACAGTTTTACTTTCATCTCTAAACCACCTAGAGCTCGGTAAGAAACCACGCCAGCCACAACAAAGGTGGATTTTTGCTTAGGTTGATTTATTTATGCGCATATCTACCGAAAAGAAACGAACTCGAATCATCAAAGTTGCCACTGACCTTTTTATAAAGCAAGGTTACAAAGACACATCACTCGATCAAATCGTCGCGATTTGTGGAGGCTCAAAGCAGACGTTATATCGCTATTTTTCGAACAAAGAAGGGTTATTTGTTGAAGTTTTAGCATACAATACCAAAACCAGCTTAGAGTCCGTCTTCCAGCTTGCCGACAAGCAATCGGAGCCTTTACAAGAAACATTGAATGACTTCGCCAAGAAGTACCTAAAAGGTGTATGCTCCAATCCTATGCTATCACTTTATCGGATCGTTTCGGCTGACTTCAACAAACATGATTCCGTACCAAATCAATTCTGGCAGACAGGGCCGCATCGCATTCATCAATACCTCATCGACTTTTTAAAGAGTGAAACTGTCAGCTCACAACTCGATGTTGAAAATGCCGACCTCGCTTGTGAGCAACTACTTGCATTAATTAAACTTGATTACCAGAACATGGCACTAATTGGCTTCGATTTTCCGACAGATGAAGAGTTAGATGCACATACAAAAAAAGCGGTCACCGCCTTCCTAAATCTATACCAAAGATAAACTCACTGAATATAAAAGGGAGCATCATCGCTCCCTTGTTGTTTCTATGGCTTAGTGAATCTCTCGCTTCGCCGCCAGTTTTTTACCGATTATTAAGATTGGCGCGAGAGCAAAGACCGAGATAATAAACATCAATAATGAATTACTCAGTGCGAGAGTGGTCGCCTGCTCTTTGACAACAGAACTAATTTGGCTCATTCCTAATGCCGAATTTGGCAAGTGTCCATGAGTCAGAATCGTACTGCTCAACGCATTTTTATAAACACCAAAAGCATGATTCACATCATCTAGCGTTCGGCCAATCTCTCCAGCAGCTTGTGCACTATGGCTTTGCATTACCCGTGAGAACACGGCACCAGCGATCACACCACCAATGGTACGAAAGAGGTAGAAATTGGCGATGCCTTCTAAACGCTGCCCGACCTGGAAGTACATCAAGACTGCAATGGTCACAGACACATTCAATAAGCCGACACCAAACCCACGCAACATCATCGGAACGGACAAAGATTCCGTACCAGCAAAGCTAGGTAACTGACTAAACTTATGTACCGAAAATATAATCATCACCACACCAAACGGGACGACTGCATCCGCTAATGGACGGCGGAAGTAATACACCAGCACACTGACTAGCATACCACCTAACATGGCATAAAATGCCGGCAATTGGGCATATCCAGCATTAAGGTTGTTGTACTGCAACGCCATTTTCAAAAAGCTAGTAAACAACACATTGCTCGCCATAACAGCAAAACCTGCCAAAAAAGCGTTGTACATAAAAACATTAGTTTTCAACTTACTATGCAGCTGTATTGATGCTGTATTTAAAGGACTGGTTTTCACAAAGTAATACACCACTAATAAAGTCAGAGCCGCGGCTATCGAAGAGGCTTTAACAAACCATTCCGAGTCAAACCAGTTGTAATAACTGCCTCTCATCAATAGAAATACAACGATACTTATTGTCAGGGCAAAAACTAAATAAAACCAACAGCCCGACTTGGCTTCGGCCTCGATTTGAATCGACTTAGGATTGTAGATGCATGCAATTACCAAGGCAGAGAAGTACAGCCAAGCCGACACGACACACAACAGTGACCAATCAAAGATTTCGACAATATTGGCCACTACCCAAGGGTAAGCGCCGATCGGTAGCAAGGTTGAAAATACTAGCGTTAAAGCAATAATGGCAGGTAGCCAACGCTGTTCAAAGAAGTGGAGCAAGTAAAGGTTTAATACCACCATTAACATGCTCATAAAAAAGCCACTCGAGAGCCAAGTCAGAGTGAACACCAGTTCTTGCTGTCCGCCCCAGTAAAGTACAAGATTGCTCGCTAGACCTACCAATAAAATGGCATGTAAGAGAATTAACGTACCCAATCTACGCACCAATATTGGTGTGAATATAAAACCTAATACCTGGGTAATCATAAAGCCGACTTTAACCAGAGCAACTTCATCGACAGATAAGCCTGACGTTGCCGCCATCTCATACGATAACTCGGTAAACATCACGGAGTTAATACCAAAAGCAGCAATCGCAAAAAGCGTCAAAATCAGCAGCGGTGAACGTTTTTCCATTGCAGTTAACCTTGTGCCGCGGTCTCGATCGTTACTTCTGCAGACAACCCCGGATAGACTCGTTGACTCAACTCTTGAGGGATCTCTAGCTCAATACGTACTGGTACACGTTGTACTACTTTTACGAAATTGCCTGTCGCATTTTGAGGTGGCAATAAACTAAACTGTGCACCAGTCGCCGGGGTTATCGAAGAAACACGGCCATGCAATGGATGGTTTGGAAACATATCCAATACTACTTCAACCTCTTGCCCAGGCACAACGTTCTCAAGTTGTGTTTCTTTAAAGTTTGCCTCTATCCAAACATAATCTGGCACCATCACGATGAGCCCCATTCCTGGTTGTACAAACTTGCCGACTTGCACTTGTCTATCTGCCACATAGCCATCGAATGGTGCACGCACCGTGGTTCTTTCCAGTGAAATATTAGCTAGTCGTAAGTTTGCTTCTGCTTTTTTACGCTGTGCTGTCAGTTGCAACTTCTCAGTCATCAATGTGTCGAGCTGTTTTTGCTCAGCAGCTAAGCCCAATTTAGCGGTTTCAAGATTACTGCTTGCTTCAATAGATCGCGTTTTTTGTGCTTCAAACTGATTTTTGCTCACAGATTGCTTTTGTACCAAACGAGAAAGACGTTGAAACTCCGCCGCTTGGTGTTCGGCATTTGCACTCGCGCGGCGAATACCTTGCTTCGCCTGCTCAATTTTCATTAACTGCATATCCGTTTTGATTTGATTTGCAGTAAGCTCAGATTTCGCAACATCTAGTGCTGCTCGAGCAATTTCTTGGTTGGCAATAAAGTCTTCATCATCAATGACAAACAAAGGAGTTCCTTCTCTTACCCACTGGTTATCTTTGACAAAGATTTCGCTTACTTGCCCCCCAACCTCAGGTGAAATGGCCGTAACGTCTGAATGAACATATGCGTTATCCGTCATTACAGTATTCGGCTGGTATAAGGCACAGCCAGCAGCAAATAACGAACCAACAACAAGCGACAAGGCGATAACTTTCTTCTTCATGTTTGAAACCCATTTTATGATTTTCACAAACTGTACTGTACCGTACAGTTTTAGTAAAGACACATTTGATCATTGCCAATCAAAAAGATCAATCTCATTGATTTATCATGAACTTCTTGAGAAAAGTGTTTCGAATGAAAAGAATTAAAATCTAACCATTTGTAATGTAAACAAAAAACACATTTAAACTGAATAAGTAAAGAGAGGACTGCAACTCCCCTACCTTTAATGAAGCTTGCTCCCCAACTCGGTGCATCAGGCGCAAACATTTGACTGGCCGAAGTTTTCGAAGCTACCTCACCAATTTTCATTAGCACCTCAATCTGACACATCAACCCAACGATAAGCACAAGCTAGTAGCATTTTCTTCAAACGAATTTGACATCGCCCAATATAGTTGTGTATACAACCATATTGTTCGTTCATGTTATTTGGTGAAATTTTCCATGTCCCAATACAACCATCATCAGTCTCTCGGTCACCTTACGGGGCTTGCTAGTCGTCTGTTTAACCGATTACTCACTACCCGTTTCAAAGATGCTGGTATTGATATGACAGCAGAACAATGGGGTGTCGTGTTGCTGTTACGAAACAACGGTGCCCTTTCTCAAAGTCAGATTTGTGAACTGTTGTACTTAGAAAAATCGAGCGTCAGTCGATCAATTGATGGGCTTGAAAAGCGCGGTTGGACAGAGAGGAAACCTTCGCCAACGGATAGTCGAAGTAAGTTAGTCGTGCTAACAGAAAAATCTTTAGACACCGTTGATACATGTGCAAATATCGCTTCGCTAGTACTGCAAGAAGCCCAACAGAACCTTGCTGATGCCGACCTAGACAACAGCAAACAGCAACTTTCTAACGTGGTAGCGAACTTACGCAAGCTTAACGGACAAATTTAACTTATCAGCGTACGTTGCGACAGAAGCTGGTTTAACAGTCAGGCTCAACCTTGGAGAAATACGATGACAAAACGCAATGCTTTAATTACAGGTGGCGCTCGTGGAATTGGTGCAGCAACAGCAAAAGCACTCGCGGCAGATGGTTACCGAGTTTTTATCAACTACGTAAATAGTGCTGCGGTCGCGGAAGCGTTAGCTCAAGAAATTCAAAACGCCGGTGGTGAGGCGTACACTTTAAAAGCTGACGTTCGAGATGACGCACAAATACAAGGGATGTTCGACAGCATCGCAAATGAACATGGTGGCGTTGATGTTCTTGTCTCAAACGCAAACATGAGCTTTACCGCTAAACCTTTCACTGAGCAGTCGTGGGAAGAGTTTGCACAAAAGCTAAATGACGAAATGCACGCTGCATATCAAACGGCAAAATTGGCGGTAGAAAACATGAAAGCCAACCAGTTTGGTCGCTTAATTTTTATCTCTAGCACCTTATCAGAAGCTCCTGCACCAAGCTTTATTGCTCATGGTAGTGCAAAAGGTGCACTTGATAGCTTTAGTAAATACCTCGCTCAAGAACTTGGTCCTTTCGGGATTACGTCTAATGTCGTTGCTCCGGGCCTTGTAGAAACAGACGCAACAAAAGGTGCTCCTGAAGAGTTTAAAGAAACCATTCGAATGTTCACACCAACGCAGAAAATTGCCACACCTGAAGACGTAGCAAACACCGTGAGCTACTTGGCAAGTGAAAAAAGCGGACATATCACGGGCACATACAATCCAGTATGTGGCGGCGCCTACCTACCATAGCGCCAAGTGTGCTAGGCACAAATACAAAGGCATGTACCCATGCCTTTGTATCTTTAGGTATTGCTTTGCAACGCGCAAGCTTCCTTCATGGGCGGTTTTGTCTGAAGAAAAATAGAAAGTCCTATCTATTTCTTATAATCGGTGTATAGTGAGCTCAGCTCCTAACCGTGAGCTATTGATGAAATATTTAGTTCGAGTCTCTTCTTAGTTTTCTTTCGAGTCATTTCGTTACTCAACTCCTGTAGCAACTTATTCTTTATCTTCCATTAAATAGCCTCAGTTTTGATTTAAATACGAACGAGAGTTAGCTCTCTTAGCATGGTTATCACAACGCGCTGTCTTTACATCGATAGGTTTATAAGGAATTTAACCTTATAAAAACAATCATTAAGCGTCAAAATAAGACATAACGCTGCATAGCCACTTCGTGTATATATCATCACTATTTAGGAATAGTCATTAGCGGTGAAATATATTAATCAGCGCGATGACAATGGAATATTTAGACTTAATTTAAACCATTTTGACTTCGTTATTCCTATAAAAGTAGAGGTTAATTAGATTAACCTTTAATAAACACGCTCTAGAGGAATAAAAATGAGAAAAAAACGAGATAGCTTTCAAAAAAAGAATAAAAAAAGCAATTATGAAGACAAATTTGAGTTGATGGTAAAAGAATACCACAGCGCAAAAGAAGTATTAGACGCAATGCCAGAAGGTTCGGCTGACTACGACAAGCAGAAAAAGCACTGTGAATCTCTATTTGCTAATGCCGAGCGCTTTTTTAAGCGAAATCAGTAGGCCAATTTAACGCCTAGATAAACATCCGGCAAAACACCATATACGGTAAGGGAGCATCTGCTCCCTTACTTTCAATTAAACCCAACCTTCCGCTAAGTACATCAGTCGCAATTGACTTGGTGAGCCCAGTTTATCTAATGCATCCAACTGAGCGTCACTCAGGTTTGGGCATTTATCAAGGTATACTCGTCCATTTTCGGCATCAAGTGGCAGTTTGTAAGTCAGCTTTTCATTGATTTGACTCGCCTCACCTTTATCGATCGCTCGAACTGCAGGCATGAGCCAATCCCAATCTTCGCCCAATAGCTTTTTAAACGCACTATGAGCAGTTGCCTCAGTTTCACTTGGCGCATCTTCTGGACTTAGCTTCAAGATAGAATCAACGTCAGGGACTAAGTGTTCACCTGGCTCTGATCCCAACATCTTTTTCAACGTTAAGCGAGCAGCTTCCATCTCTTGTGCTTCTTTAGGCGCTTGAGGTGATGTCATCGCCGTGTTCTCTTTAGGGCCAAGGTACGCCATCAATGCGCGTACAGAAGCTGGATCTTGCATGCTGAAGGTAAAGTCTCCTTTGGCATTAGAAACTTCAAGCCTTGGTAAAACACCAGACATCTCACCTTGCATGAGTTGCTCTTTGACTTCCGTATTTAACCCGTATGCTCCAGCTTGGTTCGCAACAAAGCCACCACCACTGATGATGCCAGTCGTGGCAGCCGAACCAATGGCTTCTTTTGCTATCGGCGTAACACCCGCTGTCGCTACGGAGCTCACACCAAAAGTACCCAAACTACCTGTCGCCATGCCCAATGTCGCCCCAACTGCGCCTTCAGCTGATAACATTGCATGACCTTGGGCTAATGTTTGTTGCATCGGCATAGAGAGACGTTGGTCTCGCCCTGGAAGCTGCGAAATTTGCTCCAGCTGATGGTGGTAAGCTTCAGCATCGCCATTGACTGCCGCTTTGTGCAGCTCACGTCCTGTTGAAATTAATAGCCCTACGCCAGGCAAAGCTAGGTTGATGACAGCATTAACGCCAGAACCTTTCAGTTTTTCTTTGCCCATCTGTAACAGTTCGGCGCCAAAACCATCCATTTTCCCCGGGTACTGAGCCTCTAAACTCACCTGCATACGCGGATCTTTGCTGATCGCGTCAAACGTATTTTTAAGCTGCTGGTACGTATCGCTGCTCACCTTGACTTCATCCAACAAGCTGACAACTTCTAAGATTTTGCGCTCAGTAAGCGGCTCACCGCGATAACCAGAAGGGCTAACCAATGAGTAAGCTAGCAAGGCAACCTCAGGCTTTTCTTGTTTAAGTAGTGCCTGTTTCAAATCAAGGTGAGTTTTGATGTTTTCTTGGAAAAACTTAGTGTATTTGCTTCTCAACACGCCTTCGTGGATAGAAGCAAACTTGTGACCTTTGTGGAACGTTGAAGGTTCTTTTACCTCACCTCTTTTACTGATCACTCGGTCATCTTTTTGCGCAGCGACTGCACGAAACTGTTCTAGATCAGGTACTGGGCTTTGGCTGGTTTTTTGCGTTGTATTGACCATTTTTCTCTCCTACACACGAAGTGATTGAACATGAGCTTGTTCATGATTAGGGGTGGTTGGAATCGCTTGATCCAACATTGCAAAACGCGCTTGCCACAATTCAGTCTGTTCAATAACCTCATGAAACCAAGCAGTAAGATTCGTCGTGTTTAGGTGCTCAACGGGTTTACGTCCCGCTAAGACAAGCTGTCGACCATTTGGGGCTAAAGCAAGTGCAAGGCTGCCACTACCGATGCCCTGATAATTAGCATGAGCAAGAAGCTCTAAACCTTTGAGTCTTTGTTCGCCCGACTTTTCTAATCCTCCGAAAGTCACGGACAACATTAAATCATCCGTATCTGTCGCGATGAAATACAGCATGTAGCGATCATCGACCAGTAGCTGACAACGTTCATTGTCTTCAAAACTCAGTTCGGGTAACTCATTGAGTTGGCAAAACTCCAAGAGCAGTTGTTGAATCGTGTTCATAACTTTTTCCTTTTGTTTCAATAACTCTATTGAACAACGATTGCAGATTGAACGATGTCGGTAATGGCTTTATTTTTATCACTTTCTCGTCTTCATTGTGAGGTTTTCCGCAGAAATCTCGCTGTGAAAATGAGTTGCCAGAGTAATAAAAAAGAGCAGCTCAGGGCTGCTCTTTCAATAAAGGTTAGAAGATTAGTATTATGTGTTTGCTCACTTCTTTTGCAGAGTGACTAACCCAGTTTATGGCTATCAAAAATGACTTCTGTTGGCGGGAACATATTCGAAACAGGTGGTCGTTGCGCATCTCCAAACATTGGTGCACCGAATGCGGATGTGGCCCAAGGGTCAACAATTTTCACATCCTTACTCCATGTTGATGGATCTTTGATATCACTCCCCTCTTGTCGACCAACCAGTACATAAAGGTGTGTACCTGAATGACCCTTTTTAAACGCAACCACTTCTACTTTAGGTTCACCTTCAGGTGTGCCTGACATGCCTTGAATCATCTCCGCAGCGGCAGCAAAGGCAAATGTAGTACAGCAGCCGGCTTTCGCGTTTTGTACTGCCTTAGCAATGTTCTGTAGAGTGCTTAATTGCGGTGCGGTTCCTCTTTGTGCTGCAGCTTGAACTCCGTTTGCGGACATAGTAGCTCGTTGATCTTGCATGATTCGCGCTTGATTCGCGTGAAGCGCTTCTAGTCTAGGCTTTCCTTTGGTTTCATAAAACTGCGAACCCTTTACACCAAATGTATTTAAGTCTGTACAGGCAAAATCACCAAGCTTTTGAAGGTTAGTTTTATGTTCGTTGATCAGCGCTACACTCGATGAGGTTTTATTCGCTTTGGAAGAAGAGGCCGTTTGTGCGGCTGGCCAATGTGAGCTAGGACCAGACGACAATCTCTCAAGATTTTTCAGACTACCAAGCGTTAACTTGTTTTCACCGTTCAACACATTTTGCAGCATCAGCTTCGCAACGTCTTTAGGAATGCCCTGCTTCGTGAGCAGATTCACCACAATGTCTTTCGCTTTATTCTGGTGGCTAATACGCGCGCTGACGCTTTTGTTTTTGGGTGCCCCTTCTTTAACAAAAATATCTTTGCCATTATGCGCTCTAACCTCTTTATCGTCAGATTGATTTTGTGTCGCCAAATGGGACGTTAACTGACTCAACGAATGCATGTGTGATGTATTAATATTGACCATGTTTGATGCCTTAAACCTGAATAAATGCGTGTACGTCTGTTTGGCTAAAATCTACGACCGTATTGTTCTGAAATAACTGAGCCCAAGTATCCACTAGCTCATTCAGTTGAATCATCAAATTAGCGATGTTGGTGAGTTCACTTTCGGCCGCAATGGCAACCTGAAGAACCACATCTTTAGTGGTTGGATTAACGCAAAACTGCACACCGCCGGTTTCTCGATATAAGAAGTTGTATTCAAGTAAAACTTGAAGTTTGTCTAACGTAATATCCTCTTGTTCTATGTGCAGGTTTTTAGAAATCAACAACTCGCCTTTTTCTTCCACGAGCAGAACATCGACACTGTTATTTTCAGCAAAATGCAGTGACCACATTTGGTCGTCATACGCTGTCACGCGCTCAAGGTTCAGCACTTCTCCCAGTTCAGAGAGAAGCATATTAATCTTTCCTGTATCCATGTTGTGTCCTGTCTAATTTAATATACCTAAGTAGCCTCGAAATATCTGATGCAGCGAGACGACTTGGGTATAACGGCTTATTTAAATAAGCTCATAAGGATAAGAGCGATTTTATGGCGTGATAGACACAAGAGCTTTATTTAAACGTCTCAATTTTATTGCTATTAGCCGTTTTAGCGAGGTAGAAAAATGAAGAATAAGTTGGATAAAGAAATAAGAAAAGAGCGGCAATCGCCGCTCTAAAATTGGAATAGAAGAGAAAAATCACTTGATGCCGTGAAGGCTGTTCTCTGCGCTCATAGCCAAAGGATTGAATGAGTCGTTACGAAGTTCTGCTATCGCGTATAGCATGCGTCCCATGCGACCGTTTCCATCGGTGAACCCGTGATACCCAATGACTCCTGCAAACAAGTGTTTACCCAGATCTTTATCCGCCACTGGGTTTTCTTTCAAAAATCCTTCAATGTGCTGCTTTAGCATCCCCTCACCGCCAATACTTGAAGGCAAAGTACCACCCGAAATATTTGGCCCTCGGTAGTCACGTTCAACATCAGGTACCAATCGAGCGTGTAGCTCTTTTAAGTTGTCTATATTCAATAAGTTTTTACCATTAGACGCGTATTCTTTAAGTAAAGACGTAATGTTTTCGGCATCGTTTCCTTTAGAGTTAGAAGCATTAATGATCCACGCCGCAGCTCGTTCGACATTATCGGTGATGCCACTTTTGTTAAACGCGTCCTCTGCCAGTCCTTCAGCGTATACACCTTGGCTTAGATCGGTGCTTGCTAGACCTTCGATATGGCGTTGCGCCGATTTAAGATGCATCACCTCCATATCAAACACCGCTTGCATTTGATTGATGCTACCTGCTGGATTTTTTTGCGCTGCAGACACACCACCGCCATAGTCTTTTACTACACGTCCAGCAAGCGACTTCGCTGCACTTTCGCCAATCAGTGATGTGAGGTTTTTACCAGAATCGGTTTCTAGCATTGATTCTGTCATTGCTCGCTCCGCTAACTGGTTTAGCTCAGCAGAGTGCGATTGGACCGTTTTGCTATCCAATTTTGCGAATGCATTTAATACATCTGATGCGGTTTTTATGTTTCCATCTTTGAAGAACATTTGTCCATGCTCAACAGAAGAAGCTGCTCGTAAACGCTGAGCTTGGCCTTGCTCATTATCAAATACTGCTTTTGTAAGGGCTTTCGCAACCGATTGTGGGCTGCCTTCGCGAAACAGTTTTCCTGTCGCTTCAAAAAATCGTGCTACCGCACCATTAGTAGGATTGGCACGAGTAAATTCTTGGGTCGCTGCGTTGATTTGGTATTCTTTGCCACCAATACTCAGCTTGCCTTCGTTTAGTATCTCGTTGCGAGCTTGCGGCATGGCAGCCTGCAATGCGCTAACACTTCCAAAACTGATCATGTTTTAAACCCTTAATGTGGAAAAATGAGTAGTACTCGTTACCGGGACTTCGGTTGTTTTATTGGTTACTTTTTGCGTGTTCGCACTTTTTAGCCATTCGATGAAATTCGCTAATGATTCATCAAGAAAAGAAGCAGTTAACAGTTGCTGGTGCAGGTGTATGAAACCGATGTATCCCGTTTCTGCCTCCCAGAATACCGCTGGAGAGCCTTGCGTTAAGGCATCTTTCATATGTTGATGCAAAGCATCATCACTCGGCTTATCGCCTGAAATCAGCCCAATAAGTGTCAGGCGATCTTCTTGTGCGCGAATTGTGATTGCTGTGTTTTGGTCAATGAGTAGATGACAACAATCATCCTCATCAAAAACCAGCGACTCCAGTTGGCAGCGGCTGGCAAAATCTGTCAGTAAAGAAGTTATAAATCCATTAGCCATTCGACTAAATAATCCTATTTTTGTTGTTTTAGAGGCGCTGCTTGGTTGCAACACTTATCACCTAAGCAGCTTTCTTAGGTGTATTCTTAAGGATTTATGGCAGTGAATATTTTAGAAATGGTCGGATTTTTTTTGTTTAAAGGCATTAAAATGAAAAAACTCAGCAAGTACTGAGTTTTTTAAGATTTATTCATGAATCGTAATTTTACGCTCGCTGAGTTGCTTCACCATCGCTTGCTTTAATGCATGCAGCTGTCCATCAATACTGGCGTCGATGATCCCGACTTCAGTTTCCAGAATGCAGCCTCCATTTTTCAAGCGAGCGTCTGCTACCACGTCAACGTAACCGACTTCAGGGTAATCACTCAATACACCAGCCACCTTCTCCCTCACATCAACAACCTGCTCTGGATGGACATGTAAAATGACCTGCTTTTGGTTGCTCACCAGTTGCAACGCTTCTCGCACGACACTCACCGTGGTATCGACATCATCGAAGGTATCGATGATCTTACGCACCGCTTCTAACACCACACCTGTCATTTTTTCTTCGACTTGCTGATAGTAGTCATTACAACGTGCTAAGGTTTCAACCATCGTTTGCGCATTTTCAATCTTAGCTTGTGCAAGGCCATCTTGATAACCACGTTGTTTTTCAGTTTCGTAGGCTTGTTGGGCATTAGCAATTATGCTTTCAGCTTTGGAGTTCGCGGCTTCAACTAAGTGTTGCGAATCAAGATAACTGGCATAATCTTTCGCTTTCAGCACCTTTAAGCCAGGTGCCAGCTGCAAGTTGTCTGTTTTTATTTCAACAAATGAAACCATTGGGGAATAACCTGTTTTGCGATTTTTTTTGTGAGTCGATACGCCAAATCTCGCTGATCTTTTGCCAACCAGCTAGCCATTTCCGTACTCTCGCTGAGCTGCTGTTCTAGTTTGAATTGCCAACGCAGAACAATGTCTTCTGGCGAGTTAACTAAAACAAACCTTATCCAGGAGTACCCAAGCGCTTGTATTTTTGCTTCAACAGACCGCTCATCCAATGATTCTGGCAACGGATGTTGCCAACCTTGCGGCCAACTGGATAACAACATCGGCCCGTTTTGAATCAAGAACCGAGCGCCTTCCAATCCAAAGACGTTGTTCAGAACCTGTTTCGGATGTTTTAAAACAACGCCTCGCATTGCCACACAATGTAAAGCTCCGCCCACCATCAATACGAGTTGATTCAACGCATCCGCTGGGAGCAACGCCAAGCTATGGCAAGGTTTGTTAAAAGCCGTCTCTGGAACTGGAGATAACGCCCACTCATTTATGCACCATTGGTTAAACATGGGGTTATCTCTCCAACCTTCAATATTTAATAACCAAGGCTGTTTCTGTTCTATCCAACTTTTATGGATGTATTGGCAAGGCGCGTAGTTAAATTGATGTTGTACCTGCGCGAGTGGTGTTTCTGGTTTAACCACGCTTTGTGTTCCTGCGGCACCAAGTAAAAGTAGCGATATTTGAACCGATAAGCGCAGCTACCAAGAACACCAGGATGGCGACAAAATTATTCGCCGTCTCTTTGGTGACCTGAACCGACAAAATGCTTTTAAATTGATTGTTTTGAGTAGCAACTCGTACCTCTGATGAGGGTACCATCACTACGCTGATTCGATCGTAATTCAACCCCTCAATACTGTTGTTCACCAATAATTTGATCTGCGGAACATACGAGTCAAGCGCAATATCCGCCGCATGTTTAATAAACACAGAGGCAGATGCAGGCGTTGGACGCTCTCCTGGACGTAGATCTTGATCTTCCAAAACAACATGAACACGTGCCACCAGCACGCCATCAATTTGAGATAAGGTTGAAGAAAGTTCTTGAGATTTCGCGTACACCAAACGTGCTCGTTCTGCTAATGGCGACGAGATCAAATCGTCTTTGGGAAACACCTCTTTCAATGTAGAAAACTGCTCTCTTGGATACCCTTTTCGCTTCAGCGCGTCTACAGCGAAGGCGATTTGAGAACTGTCTACCATTAACTTGACGGTGTTGTCTTTGTCAGGTTCTTTTGTTGCAACGACACCTTCGGATAATAAGATCGACAACATCTCATTCCCCTCTTTCTGAGTTACGTTGGTGTACAGCTCGGTCTGACAACCCACCAGAAACAACGTGAGCATGATGAAAGCCGCTCTCATTTTATTCATCATCACTATTGTGCCTTCAATAAGGTTTCTACGTTTTGTGTGGTTTTACCCACGGTTTTTGCGATCAGCTCTTCTTGAAAAGTAATGCGCGTCAGTGCCCACTGCATTTGCAGTAATTGGGCCGGATCATCACCCACCATCTTCATGTTGTCTTGCAGGTTACTTTTCGCGTTATCGATAGTATTTTTTAAC
Source organism: Vibrio sp. J2-3(2022) (assembly GCF_021725735.1). Classification (NCBI taxonomy): domain Bacteria; kingdom Pseudomonadati; phylum Pseudomonadota; class Gammaproteobacteria; order Vibrionales; family Vibrionaceae; genus Vibrio; species Vibrio sp. J2-3(2022). The sequence goes on along the minus strand of NZ_JAKKCK010000002.1, from coordinate 65,609 downwards.
TCGCTGATGTTTTCGAGCAAACCGCCCTCCAAGCCATTATTCGCCTCGGGAACCGACATGGCTTGTTCGAAACGTTCACTTAAACCGTCCTCGACTTGTGCATCCTGCAACTTATCAATGTTGGTTTGCATCACCTCGGTGTACTGCGTGTTTATCATATGTACTCCTAAGACAAATCTAACTTGTGACTATGAGTCACGATGTTTTTCACCATCGCATTTTTTTGAATCATGAAGCTAAGCTCATCACGAACCATGTCCAGTGTTGATGCCATATCAGGTAACGACTTCAACTCAGCCCAGCAGTGCCACAAGGCTTGTTCTTTCTGGGCACCAAGTGGAAAATGCTGCGCCAACATTTCTTTAAGTGCTGCTTTATCAGCAGGAGGTTCGGCAATAAGCTGGCCCGAAAAATCCCCTAGCAACTCCTGCTTCAACACCTTTAATAAATCGGCTTGCGGGTGTTCGGTGCCCTTTGCGCTCTTCGCCTCATAAAAGGCGTACCACATTGCCTCTCGTTTAACTTGAGGATCGGAGAACGCTTCATTCAACGACGATAAGACGCTTTGTTTACTGACAACGTCTGCGTCTTTTAGTGATTCATACCACGCTTTGATGTCCGCCAGTTTCGCTTCTGTTTTCTCTAACGTCTCTTTTGGAGAGGCGTGTGAAGCTTCCGCTTGTTTGGCATTATGCTCCATGAGCACACTCATCTTATCTTCATCGCTCCGCTCATAATGGCGCGACTCCGATTGGCGCAGAGGTTGAGGCTGAAGAGTTAGATTACTTGAATCAACGATCATCCAAGGTTCCTAATGTCCTGAGAAAAGCTTGCAGCAAATGCTTGGCTTTCTTCGCTTCCCTGTGATGCGAGTTCTACCCAACTTTCCGCTTTGCTCAATAAACCAGCTTTGGCGGAAGCAAGGGCTGCTAAACTGATCAGATCTGGATAGGCGTTGCAAAGTGGTTCGAGCAATTGATGAGCCTCTTCGTAAAAGCCTTTATTCATAAGGCTCATTGCACGAATCATCACCACGGTCTCTTCAGAACCGGAGCTTGCTTCAAGGCCGTCCGCAATCGTGTTAGCTTCTTGATGACGATGCATACCGGTTGCCATCAGCGCGATTTCAGCCAGCAATTGGCGCATTTCTCGTTCCATGCTTTATACCTTCTGGAGAATCGACTGCATCACATCTTTAATCGCACGAGTGGTGGTCGCATTGATGTTGTAAACAACAGACCATTTGTTGATCGCGTGCTGAAGTTCAGCCAGCTTAGATGGGTCATCGGCGTTTGTTTCTAGGTTCTTGATGGCAGTCGTCACTTCTGTGTTGGCATCTTTCGCTTGTTTTTCTAACTTAGTTTTAACATCATCAAGGTTTACACTGTTACTAGCATCGTAAAATGACATAAGACTTCCTCGTATTTTTAGTTCGCTTCGTATGATTCAACGACTGCATGTGCGGCGGTGTAAGCTTCATACTGTTTGAGTAGCAATTGGTACTGCTGTGGTGAGCACCCTAAATCCAACTGACGTTTCACCACCGCTTGTGCTTCTAAGAGCTTGCTCTTAATCTTGTGCACTTCCGCACCGTTTTTGTCGTTATTTAAAATTTGTTCAAGATTTGTCATTGTTCGTCTCGCCCTCGTATCCGAGTTCTATTGTTATCACCCGCCCGCCTTTGACCAGCTCAATGCCAGCAGGCGTAACACTGGATATGCGGTAGCCTTGAGGCGTTCTTGCACCAACCATGTAACGAACGTTATCAGTCAGAATCACATATGGAACCTGACCAAAGTTAACGCTACGAAACGGGAAATCGATGTTGGTGCCTTTACTCACCTTAGGTATGGATTTCAAAACTAAATACGGTTTTTCACCATATTGTTCTCGGAAGTCTCGAGTCACACCGTAAAATCGAGTCGTTTCGATATCATCAAGTTCCCCGCGTACTTCGATGCGATCACCGCTGGTAACCAACTGGACTTTTTTCAGTAGCTCCGCATCCGTCAATAAGGCCTTTAGCGTATCCATGTAGGCACCCGCTCTTTGCAGTTCGACCTTCCACGCTACGAGGCCCGGTACGTCTCGCTCTAAAATTTGCTCAACTTGGTTCCAGCGGCTTGCATCATCGATATAACCCGTCAGTAACAGTGTGCCCGTCTCATCCCCATTTTCGACTTTCACCTGGTGATAGCCGAGGTTTCGTAAAATAAATCGAACCCCGCGACGGATTTCTTCCATCGTTCTTAAGTCACTTTTGTAATTGATACCTAATACATCAATTCGACCAAGCAGATCGAGTTTCTGAGTTCGATCTTCAACATAGCCTTCCAAAACCGCTTGGCGTGCGGCGGCATTCCATTCCACACGAACGTCGCTAAGTTTGAGCTCGCCTAAGATGTTGCGCACCAAAACAATGGGTTCTGCTTCTGTGACAGTCTCGTTGTTGTTTCCGTTAGCTTGGCTGTACCACATACCAGCAAAAATGACACTCGGGACAAAACTACAAAGCAAGGCGATGAGCGTTGTTTTTTTCCAGCTAGAGCGTTGTACAGCAACAACAGGTGTATCCTGTTCGCTAGATTCGTCGCTGACGTTACTCACGATTAACGCATCTTCTGCGTACCCCAGAGCGAACTTCACAACGCCTACAGAGACAACGGCATGGCGTGACAACTCGATCCCATCATCTTCAACAGAGATGTTTTCACCGTTAATATTTGCCTCTTTGCAGCCTCGTAAAATGACCGAGTCTTGCTGGCAAACCAACGTGAAATGGTTAGCTTCGACCCCAGCATCAGACAGCACGAGATCTGCGATAAAGTCGTCACTGCCAAGCACAAGAGCGCCCTCAGGTAAGGTGACTTCAACTCCGGAATGCACGCCTGATAAAATACGAATTTTCCATTGCTGCATCGCGGTTAAGGCTCCTCTGATGGAAGCACACACTCACTTTGTGAGTCATCGCATTCCAATACTTTTACACGCCAACCCTTTTGCCCTGTCGGCAATTGGCACTGCGTCAATTGAGACGACTGTTGCTGTGACAATAAGTCTTGCTGATAGCGCTCTGCTTGAGTCTTTGATGTGCAGCTATACACTTCGACGACCGATTTAAATTCAGCACTGTTGTTGGAAATGTTGTTGAGCTTGCCAATGCTTGGTCGCAGATCGTACTCATTACCAATCAACACACTATCGCCAATACCATCCACAACGATTCGCGGTTCTAGAATAAACATGCGCACCGTGCGGCGTTTAGTGTTGGTATTACTTCTAAACAACGCACCTAAATATGGGATGTCTCCCAACAGTGGTACTTTACGTAACTGATGACTCACTTCATCTCGATAAACACCACCGATGAGCAAGCTCTGTCCTTGCTTCACCGTCGCCAAGGTACTGATTTCAGTTTTACGAACGGAAGGAAGGTCGTCGACACCACCATCGGTAATCTTTGCCCCGTCTTCGAGATGAAGGCTCAGATTGATTTCTGGTCGTGCAGCAAACCTGTCACCAACGATACGCGGGACAATTCTCAGTAACGTGCCATACGTGACCTCTTCCAGTGCTGCAGTCTCTTTACCAACCAGCTTGACGTAAAACGTGCTGCTGTTGTTCAGTACCGCTTCGACATTTTCTTGGGTTAGCAGTGTTGGTCTTGAAACCACTTGAGCACTGCCTTGAGATTCCAATAATCGGATTTGAGCCAATAGGTAATTCAGATTGGTTGAATCAAGCAAAGACTTAAAATTTTGTCCGCTGCCGAGAGTCACATCACCCGAACTCACATCCCCTGTTGTTTTGATATCAACAATTCGATTATTTCCGACAGACACTCCCGCTCGCCAATCCACGCCTAACTGACTTAAATCGTTGGCACTGATGTCGACAATCGATAATGCAACTTCAATTCTTGATTGCGGTTGGTCCAATTGAGCGACCAGTTTGCGATAGAGCGGTAATCGCGCTTGAGTATCACGAACAATAATCGCATTAAGGCCCGGCTCTGCTTCAACCGTTGCTCCGCCATGAACTGAGGCGGTTTTATTGCTTTTTACAGGCTTATCTGAACTGGTAACTTCTTTGTTCGACGCGCTCGTGACTTGAGTTTGAACACCAGACACGACACGCTTTAAAACCGATGCGATACCCGGAACCGTAATGGTCTGATCTCGATATGCAATTTCTCTATCCGTTGCAGAAGCGTACTTCAAAGGAATTATTTCAACGAATAACTCGTCGGTTGAATTCGATTTCTGCAGCAGGCGCGTTTCTAATGCTTCGGCCGTTTGTACAACTAAGTCGACATAACGTGGAGGACCTGCAAGATAAACCAACCCTTTACTCTCAGCGGCCCTCCACCCATAGCGCGAATCCCACACTCCAGTGGAAATTAACGTGCTTCGTAGCTCTCTGGCGGTCAATAATTCTAATTGGAGTAAACGTGAGCGCGTTTCTGTCGCCTTATAGACATGCAAGACGGCACCATCGAAATACCACATCAAGTTATAGACTTGCGATAAGTAGTCGAGGAACTCAGCCGGATCATCAGGAGTAAAACGTCCACTCACTCGATCATTAACTTTGTCACTCACAGAAACCGAAACGCGATAGTTTGCGCCAAAGTTATTCAACAACTCTTTTAATGAGTCGTTATCTGCATAGTATCGGAATGGTTGTTCGGGCCAGTGTAAGTCTGTTTCTTGTGCGAATCCCAACGGAGCAAAGCTCACAGCACACAACAGTATCTTTGTGGCAGCACGTCTGATGTTCGGAAAGACTTTTCGCATCATGGCAACCACACATTATGATTAATCGTGTGGTTCACGCGCTCTTGCTCCAATAATGCCATATAACGCTCACATAGATTAACGTGCTTAGAAAGCAAAGAAGAGAACAGCTCAATCGAACAGTCCTCGATCCTCACTTTGCTTTGTAAAATCAGCTGCTGATCATCATTCGCTGTTAGTACGCAGCCATCTTCACGGATTGTTTTTAATGAGAGCTGCATGCAACGTTGTAACGCTTGTTCTTGTTGATAATCTAGATGCTCTTTAAACTGGAAGGGTAAAGCCGCTTCCCATAAAAACCATGATGCGTGTTGTTTGATGGTCAGTGACAACTGATCAACCTCGATGTTGTAAGAGCCATTTTCTGAGGCAATAAAATCCCCTACCTTTAGCGTTTCCGCTAAAGATTTCATCATCTTATCTAACATTTAACGCCCTATTTAAATCTGGCTGAGGTGATTGCAAGCCTGGCCGCACTGGCCGCTTTGAGTGTCAAAATAGTAGTGATCAATATCGCCAACAATTTGCATGCTCTTGAACCACTGCCATACTTTCGCAACCGCATTTTGGTCGTTGTAAACCACATCACATGCATCCCAGACTTCGTTCAGCTCAGGAGCTTCAAGTCGAACTTCCGAACACCACTTTTTCCACTCAGAGATAAACTGAGCAGTCGTAGAAGTGTACTCTGCGAACCCTTTAAGCTCGTCTAGGGACGGTTGCCACTTCTCAATTAACGAACGATGACATTCAATCACTTGCATCTGTTGTTCGCTCAACGTCCCGAGTTGATCTTTCAACTGGTGTTGTTGGCGCTCAATTAAATCGAGCTGCTGTTGCACAAACACCGCACTGGTGTCCTCTCCCGATAGTTTCGACCAATATTCCTTTTGAATATCGAGCTGATTGATAAGCTGTTCCACTTTAATGGAGGCATGCAAAGCGCTTTGATCAACTTGACGGTTAATCCACTCGTTTAGCGATAAATGAAAACAAAGCATCAACGTTTTTGGTACCGCTAAATTGAAGCGAAAACCAAGACGCGCGTTGATGTATTCCAGTCTTTGTTCAAAGGTCACGAGTGTGCGGCTATCACTGAGCTGCGACCCAATTTCCAAAAATAAACGCATGGCGAATCGGTCAAGCGACGCACCGAGCTTTTGATACGTTTTCACCAACTGGCTTGCGCACAGGCTGTCGACGACGCTTCTATCCAACAAGCGCTGAAGTAAAGATAACTGTTCATAATTAATGACGCCTTCACTCAACAATTGTCGGTGATTGACGTGCACAACATTGAAATCCTGCGTTGATCTAGAAGCACTTTCATATCGAGCTCCTCTCTGCAAAACAGTCACTTTCCGTTGTGTCACAATGCTGTCTGGAAAAAGCGAACGGCGTCGCCAATGCTGCTTTTTCATTTATGTTCGTCTCCGCACCCCTCTCGAACGATCCAGAAAGAAAGAGGTGTAATAATTTTTAATCGTTCGTTGTTACATGACGCATAATAGAATTTACGCTGATGAGTGACTTTCAAAATTAGTCAGAAAATTTTAGTCCCAAGTCATTTCATTTCGCGATAGCTACTTGATCGTCTCCCGAACGTACACGGCTTGGCGTCGTTCCAAAACGACGGCGGTAACTCTGCGTAAAGTAAGACTGACTAGAAAACCCAGCCTCCATCGCCACATCCACGATGCTCATCTTGCTCGTCAACAGGAGTTTATGAGCGTGCAACAATCGACGCTCACTGATCCAAGCTCTTGGAGAAATGCCATAGTGCTCATTAAATAGCTCTTTAAAAGTCGTTAAGCTAGCACCAAACTCTTGCGCATAGTCAGTCAACTTCCACTCTTTGAGGTAGTGTTGTTCCATAAATCGACGTAACCGTTCCGATGTTCGGTTCGTTTGTTGTGAAAGCAACGCATAGAGTGATTCTCCCCCTTTGCCGTGCAGCAAAAGAATGAGTAACTCTTCATATTTTAGGCACATAATCGCATCTGGATACGCCTGTTGCTCAAGCGTCTGCATGCTGGAAAGCACTTGCTCTACGAGTATGTTCAAACCAAAAGTAAACAAGCCAGAACAAACTTTATCTACCTTGGGCAGCATCATCAAAAGATCACTGTGCTTTTGTAATAGCTGGCTAACGAGTTCGTTGTCGTAGGTTATAATCGACGCTTTGTATGCCCCGTCTAAGGGCGAGTACTCGAATAAGTAATCCCCTTGGGATAGAAACACCCCGTTTTCTGCCGCAACATCGATTGTGCAATCACCTGTTTGAACTCGAAGCTGACCATTGTGAACGACAACAATGTGAGATTGGTCTGAGTGAAATACTTCGTCAGATTTTTCATAGCGGGAAAAACTACGAATTTTTCGCGAGCTCGAGCCGACCTTTTCTGTGTTTAGTTGGCCTGACACATCCATTTTCTACCCTTCATTATTTTGAGTTTCTCAGTACGAGTGTTGAGAAACTTTCAAAGCAATACTTTGATTGTTGTTATTTCTAAGTACTGCTATATCAATTAAAGAAGCAAAGAAAAGAGCATAGAAGTTCATATCACTTACCATACCCCCCGAATAATTAGCGAATATCCTAAGCATTACCCTTACCTAAAGGTAAAAGTTTATCTTAGTAAACTCTGCTGTCCGTCTTTATTATTTTTATCAGATAGCGTTTATTATTAGCCAAAACTTAAATATCATTTCGTTATTAAAGTTTAGGATTTTTGTTATACATTAGAATAAAATTAAATAGATTATGGTATCGTTTATCGAACAAACTGAAATTTCCAAAATCTTAAAATTGTATGTTTTATAGCCTAAAACGCCAAGCCAACGTGTTCAAGGAGCGAGATATAATCATAAAGAATGCTATTTTTGCAACAAGTATAAGTCTAAAAAACAACTGACCCGATGACTTAAACCATGTGATTAATGTTTGTAAAAAACAACAAAACCTTCACAACAGGAAAGAGCAAATCTTTATTTTTAATAATTTAGTAAGGTCTAATTAAATGTAACCGATTACTTTTCATCTGGTTATTTTTTTGGCACGAGTATCAAGTTTTCCTGTTTTCCCTCCACTGAAAATAAATAGTTCTTTTCTTTTTCCGCTACAAGTTCCCCATTCGAGTATAGCTTTCCAATTATCTTCATGTTTCCGTCACCAGCTTGAATCGGTGCAATTAAAAATGAATACTGTACGGGTAATTGAACGCCTTGGTAGTGCTGCGACGCAGACCTAAGGCACTGATTTTCAATTACTTTACATATTTCCACATCAAGAGACGTAATCGAAGGTGGAAAGTATCCATCGACAGAAACCCAACCATAGAGTGCCGCCTGACTCTTTGTGTCAAAGCTACCTTCCCTTACAATCGGCACAGACTGACTACACCCACTTAGTAGGAATAGTCCGACAAAACCAGCCCACATAGAATTGTTCATTATGACACCATAAACTTATTTTATAGACTTAGTTCATTTTAATTTCACACAATTCTTTATGTAAAAATATAAAAGATCAACTTATATTTATACTACAAGCGGACAGTAAATCGCATTCTTCAACAACACATATTTAACATTAGATTTAATTTAACTCATCGTGACTGCACCTTAATACACTTTCAATTAGGCGGGTATATTAGAGAACAAAGATATTTAAATATCTAAGAAGCACCACAATATGCATCAGAGCACATTTGTTATCGCTGTTCTATTTAGCTCACCGAAATTAAAAACCAAAATATAATAACAACCGACCAATATTGATAAACACGAAGAGATACATCTAATATTTTCCTTGATAAAATTTCAAAAGGGACTATTCCTATGTCAGCACGCCAAACTATCGATGAGATTTTGCTAAAGTTTGCTCATCAAATAGGCTTGCCTGCACTGAATCTAACGGAAAATGAAGTAAGCTTAGCGTTTGATGATAATCTAAGAGTGCATATCATCTTTCATCCTGAATCGACAACCCTCCAGCTCGAAGCTGAGATTGTTGGTCTTCAAATCGTTAATTCCGATCTCTATCGTTCTTTCCTAGCCTTTAATTATCACTGGCCTGAGCATCAATTATTCTTTAGTTTAGATAATCATCGACATGTACTCTGTTTAAACCGACTCATTAACATTAAGCGACTGGATTATGAGTATTTTGAAACTGCTTTGGCGGAATTGTTGACGCAAAGTGAGTCGTGGGAGTCGTTATTGTCTGCTCATGTCGCCACTGCTGAGGTAGCTCCGATGCCACAAACTTTAGACTTAAGAGTTTAGGTGTCTCTATGTCCAACGACATCCAATCTAAATACACTAACTTACCGGTTCATGAAGTAAAGCAAGCACAGCAAAGTGATGCTCTGCCACAAGGAACGTTTCATGGCCGCAAAGTGACCCTACTCTCTTCATCAGAAAGCAGTTTGGCTCGAATGAGCTCTAAAAGAGAACTTAGCGAATGTTTAAACCAGTTTGCGAGTCTTGAGTCTTGTAATCGCGTCTTGGATTTTGATCAGCAGTTTAGTCTTGAAAAGCAAAACACCGCGGTCGAAAAACTACTTGAACGAAAAGTGACCGTAATTCAACGTTCCTGAGCACGCAATATAGATGGGTTCAAAATATAAATTTCACGTATATACACCCTCCCACCCGCAAGCCCATGCAATAAAAAACCCCGAAGGCTCGGGGTTTTGGTTAGTACTGCTTTTTCTTTGTTAACTACTTCATTTAGAAGAAGCCTAGTGGATCAACACTGTAGCTAATCAATAGGTTTTTCGTATTTTGGTAGTGATCCAGCATCATCTTATGTGTCTCACGTCCAATACCTGACTTTTTATAGCCACCGAACGCAGCGTGTGCAGGGTAAGCGTGGTAACAGTTAATCCAGATTCGACCAGCTTCGATATTACGGCCCATACGATATGCGACGTTCGCATCACGCGTCCAAACGCCTGCGCCTAAGCCATATTCGGTGTCGTTCGCGATTTCTAATGCTTCCGCTTCATCTTTAAACTTAGTGATAGCAATCACTGGGCCAAAGATCTCTTCTTGGAAAATACGCATCTTATTGTGGCCTTCCAACATCGTTGGCTGAATGTAGTAACCCTTATTGATTGACTCTGGCTGTTCAGATACGCCACCACCAAAGACCACTTTTGCGCCTTCTTCACGGCCGATTTCGAGGTAACTTAAAATCTTATCAAACTGTTCTTGAGAAGCCTGAGCACCAACTTGAGTATCGGTATCGAGCGGATTACCTTGCTTGATTAACTGCGCACGTTCCGTCAATTTCTCTACGAACTTATCGTAAATCGCTTCATGAACCAGCACGCGAGATGGACAGGTACAAACTTCGCCTTGGTTGAAGAAACCAAGTAACGTACCTTCAATACACTTGTCGAGATACTCATCTTCATAGTCGAAAATATCTGAGAAGTAGATGTTTGGAGATTTACCACCTAGCTCAACTGTCGATGGGATTAAGTTGTCTGCTGCACATTTTAGAATGTGATTGCCAACTTGTGTTGAACCGGTAAACGCTAACTTCGCAATGCGGTTGCTGGTTGCAAGCGCTTGGCCTGCTTCTGAACCAAAACCATTCACAACGTTAATAACACCCGGTGGCAGTAGATCACCGATCTTTTCCATAAGAACCAGAATCGACGTTGGCGTTTGTTCTGCTGGCTTCAATACCACGCAACAACCCGCCGCAAGTGCCGGTGCCAGTTTCCAAGCCGCCATCAACATAGGGAAGTTCCAAGGGATGATTTGACCAACTACGCCAATCGGCTCTGGGAAGTGATAGCTTGCCGTGTGCTCATCCAGCTCCGCCGCACTGCCTTCTTGTGCGCGAATACAGCCAGCAAAGTAACGGAAATGATCTACCACTAAAGGTAAATCTGCCGCCAAGGTTTCGCGAACTGGTTTGCCGTTTTCCCAAGTTTCGGCAACTGCCAACTCTTCTAAATGCTGCTCAATACGATCAGCAATTTTCAGCAAGATGTTCGAGCGTTCAGTCACACTGGTTTTTGCCCATTTAGTTCTGATGTTGTGTGCCGCATCCAATGCTAAGTTGATATCCGCCTCGCCAGAACGAGCAACTTTACAATACGCTTGTCCGTTGATTGGTGAGATATTGTCAAAATACTCACCATCCGTTGGTTTTACCCATTCCCCACCGATAAAGTTATCGTAATGCGATTTAAAGTTAACAATGGCATTTTCACTACCTGGCTGTGCATAGATCATAACTCTTCCTTTTGTTTCTCGTTCAATGTGTTATTGCAGTGTCGTATCGCACTGTTCACAAAGAGCATTACGCAAGTCACACGCCAACTACACCACACTTGTTGTTAATTAAATGTAAAACTATGATTACCAAGCGATAACAAACCAAGTGAGCGATGTTTGAGCGGATGTATGGTGTGAACACCAATGTTCAAGTGTTCCAAAATGGCACACCCTCACTGTGACAAAATGGTACAGTCATGGAACTTCAACACATTAGCGATAACAATTGGCTTTCAACTTCATGGATCCGAAGTGAACAGGCGGGTTTAAAACAGCGTCGACGCCCTGAAGATATTCGAGTGACACCAGCGACACTTCAAGATAGGCGTCACCAACTCAACTTCTTATTGGAAACCGTCACCCAGTTTGCTCTCCCGCTGTTCAATCAGCTTTTTGCTCATAGTGACAGCCGCTTAATTCTGACGGATGCCGACGGCGTCATCATCGGCAGTTGGGGACAACCTAAGTTCCGCGAGAAGTTGACCGAAATTGCGCTAAGCTCTGGTGCGTGCTGGCAAGAAAAGGTCAAAGGCACCAACGCGATTGGGACTGCGATAGTTGAAGCAAAACCGGTCTCAGTCATCGGCGATCAACACTTCATCCAACATCATCGTTTTATTAGCTGCTCGGCCAATCCTATTTTCGATCATCTTGGTCATTTGATTGGCGTGCTAGATATCACCAGCGAACAAAAGAAACATGATTTCTCAACGCAAGTGCTGGTACAGAACATGGTTCAGCAAGTTGAAAATCAATTGCTTAACTTGATTCCACAAGGGCATATTCGTGTGGATTTGGCGTGTGAAAAAGGCTTACTAAACAGTGGATGGCAAGGCATTATCATCGCTAATGAAGATGGACAGATTCTCGCGCACAACCAAGTTGCTTCTCAGCTCCTCGCGCAACAAAACGTCATCGGGCAATCGCTCGACGACATTCTTTCTATCCAAAATGCCGACCATCCTTTCGTGTTCAAAACAAAGCCGTTGACCGACAAAAAAGTGAAGTCTCGTTCCGTTACCGCTTCCAATGATCTGCATTACGGCGATTCTACTGTCGAACATTGCTGGCAACAAGCCAATCGCGTTATCGATAAAGACATCAGCTTACTGATTCTCGGAGAAACTGGGGTTGGTAAAAATGAGTTTGTGAAAGCACTACATAAAAACAGCCAGAGAAAAACGGGGCCGTTGGTTTCCGTCAACTGTGGCGCACTACCGAAAGATTTGGTTGAGTCCGAATTGTTTGGCTACGTAGCTGGTGCATTTACTGGCGCAAACAGCAAAGGCTATCAGGGAAAAATTCGCCAAGCGCACAAGGGGATTTTGTTTCTGGATGAAATCGCAGATTTACCCTTGGAAGCTCAAAGCCGCTTGCTGCATGTATTGCAAGATAAAACCGTGCTTCCTGTGGGTTCAAACCAAAGTGTTCAAGTCGATACGCAAATCATTGCGGCCACACATAAAGATCTCGAGAACTTGGTTAGCGAAGGATTGTTCCGTCAAGACTTATACTATCGCCTCAATGGTTTGATCATCGAATTGCCTCGCTTCGAAGAGCGAGATGATAAGCAACAACTGATCGAGAATATTCATCGACGTCACGCTGAATCTGAACAACAACTCTGTCCTCACCTATTTTCTCTGCTGCTTTCTTACTCTTGGCCAGGAAACTTGCGTGAACTCGATAGTTTAATCAAAGTATCCGCGTTAATGGCGCAAGGTGAAGAAACGTTAGAGCTCGCTCACGTACCGACTCACTTGAGTAAGAAACTCAGCCAAGCTCAAGACGTAACAACCTCTGCCGAACCCACGTTAGAACTGCGTGCAACCGTCGAAGACAAACTGCTCAAAACATATCAAGCCAATCAGGGGAACATCAGCAAAACATCTCGCATGCTTGGCGTCAGTCGAAATACGATTTATAGAAAGCTGAAAAGCCTCGGCATATTGGGTTAATCCATAACCTCAGATACAAAAAGAGCACCTTTGCGGTGCTCTTTCTATTTGAAACCTAGCTTACAGGCCGCCTTGTTGTTGAGCCTGTTTTACTAATGCCTGACGTTGAGTTTCCTTCTCAGAGATCACTTGGTTGTCCTTGTGTATTTCCTGATCCAATTCTGCCGGAATGAAAACAAAGTACTTGTTAAGAGTCATCTTAGAACCTCAATTTGTTGTGTTAATCACCTTCTTGGTCAACGTAAACAACACCAGAAAAACACGTTTTACTGGATCCTTGTTGCTGGTTTCAAAAAATAGAGGATGTTCATTTATTAAACATCCTCCATGTGGGCGCTAATTATAGGCGTAGTTCAAAGGCTTACCTAGCACTCTTTTTCGCCTTTCTTGCAACCTTAGTTTCATTCTCAAATCTGATGCAATCACACATATTCAATAAAGTATTGTTAAGCAAAGAAAAGTGATTTTCATCGTGACTGATAATGAGGATGAGCTTCCCGGAATTATTGACTTGAAATTACGCCTAGTAAACTCGAAGGCTGCAATAATAGCGTTAAAAGGCCTTAATCCGCACAGCAAAAACTTTGAAGTGATAGACAAATGCATTCATATATTTGTAAATCCGTTTATGGATTTGTCTACCAGTTCAATATTTCACCTTTTTTGAGAAATCTTTAGCCGCTTTTTTGTGTGAAACGCCAAAAAAGAACAGACAATCAAAGCGTGGTATATGACCACACTTGTCTATCCCCACTCAGCTTTGGGAGGCGTTTATGAAAAGTAGCAAACTTGGCCATGTGATGTCTTTCAGCAGAATGTTTTCCTTCATTGCGTTTTTGACGGCTACATTCGCATGGATTCTCAGCATGTATGCCCTATTTACTGTTTCTGTAGTAGCTCTTGTGGTCAGCGCAATTCTCTACCTCAAAGACAGGTTTTATCAAAACAAGAAAACGACCACTGAAAAGAGCGCCTAGGCGCTCTTTTCTATTGAATGTAATTTTCCTGTGACTTGATATAGTTATCAATCCGTTCGAGTTCGTGAAAATAGCCATACACCGCAATGCGATTAATCTCAGCATCCAAGCAAAGCCTCTCATCTTTCACCATAGCTTCAATCGACAACCCACTGGACGCGATTGTGAAAGGTAGGCACGCTGAGTAACCATTATTTTCTGCAATATACTTCAATCGCCCAAATTCCAAAATTTGAACTGGAATAGCAACGATAAGGGACAAGACAACTGTTATGGTTATCACTTTAATCGGCACTTTGACTAACTGTGTCGTTCGATCAAATAAAATATAAACCAATAATGTAGGACACAAGAGTAAGCTTGCGATACTTAAAACATATGACGCATCAATGTAGACCACTTGAAAGCCACTACTGAGCTGAAGCGGTAGAGATTCGAAAGCGAAATGATGATAAAGGCGATAAATGGAGTAAATGATCAGTAATATGAAAATAAGCAACACGAAAGCTGTGTAAAATGGGGGCTTCTGTTGTGTCATTTCTATTACCTTGACCTTGTAGTTGAGGAGATGCAAGAGAGCGGCTTGGCTTCATCTTCGAAAAGAAATATTAAACTGCTAGCAAAAGCATGCTTTCCCATTTCTGAGAAGTACGTAACGAGTCAAGGTTTGATGTAACTTTCAAATCTACCAATATCTCAATATCTTACGGACACAAAAAAGGATGCCAATTGGGCACCCTTTTGCTTTTATCCGTTTACTGACTGCGGATTACACGTCGTAAGTTGTAGACGCTGTGTCGCCGCCTGTACCAGTCCAGTTCGTGTGGAAGAATTCACCACGCTCACGGTCGATACGCTCGTAAGTGTGAGCACCGAAGTAGTCACGTTGAGCTTGCAGTAGGTTCGCAGGTAGACGAGCTGTTGTGTAACCGTCTAGGAACGTTAGTGCAGAAGTCGTACATGGCATTGGGATGCCTGCTTCTAGAGACTTAGCCGCCACTTTACGCCATGCTACTAGGCTGTTTTGTAGGATACCTTTGAAGTAATCATCAGAGCCTAGGAATGCTAGTTCTGGATTCGCTTCGTATGCATCACGGATGTTGCCTAGGAACGCGCTGCGGATGATACAACCACCACGCCACATAAGAGCAACGTTACCGTAGTTTAGGTCCCAGCCATTCTCGTTTGATGCTTCGCGCATTAGCATAAAGCCTTGAGCGTAAGAGATGATCTTAGACGCTAGAAGCGCTTGACGTAGTGCGTCAACCCACTCTTGCTTATCACCTTCAACTGGTGTGATTGTCTTACCGAACAGTTTCTCAGCTTCAACACGTTGATCTTTCAATGCAGATAGACAGCGAGAGAATACAGACTCAGAGATTAGCGTTAGAGGAATACCTAGGTCTAGAGCGTTGATACCCGTCCATTTACCTGTACCTTTTTGGCCAGCAGTGTCTAGGATTTTCTCAACTAGAGGCTCACCGTCTTCATCTTTGTAGCCAAGGATGTCAGCCGTAATTTCAACAAGGTAGCTGTTTAGCTCAGTGTTGTTCCACTCAGCGAATACCGCTTGCATCTCGTCTGCAGACATACCAAGACCGTCTTTCATGAACTGGTAAGCTTCTGTGATCAGCTGCATGTCGCCGTATTCGATGCCGTTGTGAACCATCTTAACGAAGTGGCCCGCACCATCGTTACCAACCCAATCACAACAAGGCTCGCCTGCATCAGTTTTCGCAGAAATACCTTGGAAGATAGGCTTAACCGCTTCCCAAGCTTCTGGAGCGCCGCCAGGCATGATAGATGGACCGAAGCGCGCACCTTCTTCACCACCAGATACACCAGTACCGATGAAGTGGATACCTTTTTCACGTAGTGCAGCAACACGACGGTTTGTATCTGGGTAGTTAGTGTTACCACCGTCAATAATGATGTCGCCTTTGTCTAGCAGAGGTACTAGCGCTTCGATGAACTTGTCTACAACGTCACCTGCGCGAACCATTAGCATCACTTTACGTGGTGTTTCTAGCTTCTCTACTAGTTCTTCTAGAGAGTATGCACCGATGATGTTCGTGCCTTTCGCTGGACCTTCCAGGAACTCGTCTACTTTAGCAGCAGTACGGTTGTGAGCGACCACTTTGAAGCCGTGATCGTTCATGTTTAGGATAAGGTTTTGACCCATTACCGCTAGGCCAATTACACCGATATCACCTTTCATTGTTTCTCTCCAATTTTGTTTCATTGACGAGCAGCGTTTAAGCAATTTTTGCTGCTGCGTCCAAATCTAAATACCATTCCGTCAGACCAGATTTCGCTTGAATCTTAGCCGCTGGGTATGGCAGTGCGTGTGCAGGTGAACTGTTGATCTCTTCAACGATGTCCGCTTTTCCTGCACCAAGCACTAAGTAACTGATGCGTTTTGCTGCTTCTAAAACGCGTGCCGTTTTTGACACACGAAGCTGGCCCGACTCAGGATGAGACGCCACAAGAGATAGGTTCGCATCATCATAATTCGTTTGACCAGGGAACAGAGAAGCTGTGTGACCATCTGCACCAACACCTAATAAGATCCAGTCAAACACAGGGGTTCCGTTTTCAGTCGGAATCACCTCTGACATCTCTTTCGCAAAGCGTTCCGCTTCCACTTTAGGGTCATCTTCACCGCGTATACGGTGGATGTTTTCTGTTGGAATGTTTACTTGGCTAAACAGTAGCGCGTTCGCTTCTCCGTAGTTGCTTTCCGCATCGTCAGGTGCGACACAACGTTCGTCACCCCACCAGAAGTGGAGATTTTGCCACTGAATAGAGGTTGCGTAAGCCTCTGAAGCCAACAGTTTGAACAGCATTTTAGGAGTGCTGCCGCCAGAAAGAGAGATGTGAACAGGTCGGCCCATTTCGCTGAACGCTTTCATGTCGTTAGCTAGGCTTTCAACTACCTGCTCTGCTGTTTGGTAGATCTTATGGTTGATCATAGTTCACAGTAATCCGTATCTGTTAAGTTTTTACATGGGAAGCGCCAAGCGCGACCATCACGCTGTAGCAGGTCGTCTGACTCTTTAGGACCCCATGTGCCGCATGCGTACCCGAAGAGGGATTGTGGATCTTGTTTAAAATCTAAAATTGGCTGTACGTACTGCCAACACGCTTCCACCGCATCACTACGTGCAAATAGCGTAGCATCACCATTCAAAGCATCAAGTAGAAGACGCTCATACGCAGTTAGCATTTGCGTTTCTTGTAGGTCAGCGTAATGGAAGTTCATTTTCACTTCTTTCGCTTCAAAACCTGCGCCTGGCTCTTTCAAGCCAAAGCTCATTTGAATGCCTTCGTCTGGCTGAATGCGAATGATCAGCTTGTTTTCTGGTGCGTTTTGACCAAACACTGGGTGCGGTGTTTGTTTAAAGTGGATAACCACTTCAGTCACGCGTGTTGGAAGACGCTTACCAGTACGCACGTAGAATGGCACGCCATTCCAACGCCAGTTGTTAATGTATGCTTTCAAACCGATGTAAGTTTCGGTACGTGAGTCGTCTGCAACCCCCGGCTCTTCACGGTAGCCACGTAAACTTTGTCCACGAACTTCAGAAGCGGTGTATTGACCTAATACTAGATCGTTACGCAGAGCGTTTTCGTCCAAAGGTTTTAGACACTGGAGTACTTTAACGACTTCATCACGCATCGAATCTGCATTGATCTGTGCAGGTGGCTCCATACCCACCATCGCCAATACTTGTAGCAGGTGGTTTTGGAACATATCGCGCACGGCACCCGAGTTGTCGTAGTAACCACCACGCTCCTCTACGCCGAGGAATTCTGCGCCCGTGATTTCAACATAATCAATGAAGTTACGGTTCCAAAGCGGCTCAAACATCGCGTTTGAGAAACGAAGTACAAGAAGGTTTTGTACCGTCTCTTTACCTAAGTAATGGTCAATTCGGTAGATTTGATGCTCTTGGAAGTGCTCGTGAATTTCTTTATCCAGAATACGCGCTGATTCAAGGTCATAACCGAATGGTTTCTCAATAATCAGGCGTTTCCAACCATCTTCTTCTTTGTTTAGGCCGTGTGCTGCAAGACTTGCAGGAATCACACTGTATAAACTTGGTGGGGTTGCTAAGTAGAAAAGCGTATTGCGCTGATCGAAACGATATTCGTCAGCAAGTTGGTCTAAACGAGAAGATAGCTTACTGTAATCTTGTGTGTCAGAAGTATTGATAGCTT
This sequence comes from Vibrio sp. J2-3(2022), assembly GCF_021725735.1. Lineage (NCBI taxonomy): Bacteria > Pseudomonadati > Pseudomonadota > Gammaproteobacteria > Vibrionales > Vibrionaceae > Vibrio > Vibrio sp. J2-3(2022). Next base: position 47,360 of record NZ_JAKKCK010000002.1, on the reverse strand, counting down.
GGTAGTGCAGATGGTTAATAAATGCATCAAGCGTTTCTGGCTCAGTCTTTTCCATTTCCTGAAGCGATTTTTTCAGCTTCGCGCGGTAAGACTCATCACTGTATTCAGTGCGACTTACACCCAGAATGGCAAAATTTTCTGGAAGCTGCTTGTTCGCATAGAGGTGGTATAAAGCAGGAATGAGCTTACGGTATGTAAGGTCACCTGAAGCACCAAAAATAACGATGCTGCTGTTTTCTGGTATTACCATCATCTTTCCCTTAAAAACGAGGTACTTATTGTGTGCCCGGATACGGCTAAAGGATGAGCCAACCCTATCAATGGCACCTCAAAATAGAAAATTGGTCTTACCTATTACGTTGATAGGTAAAGTCTATAGGCCCAAAGAACCTCAAGAAGTAGCACTCCCAAATCTGTTGGAAACACGACGTATTAAGGTCATTTAGGTCACTTATGTCTCAAAAGTACACACTGTACTCGCTGGAGGAGAGTCCGACACGGTGCAGTATTGTCTACGACTATTTGATTTACATCAACACTTGCCAGTGCAAACGTTTAAATAAGTTGCACAAAACATCATAAATATTTGTATTTTATGGATAAAAAAAGTTGCACTAACGTAAGACAAAAATTAAGCAAAAACTCTAATATGGACAATCCTTATCCATCCTTGCAATCCATTACAATTTTATTGTGATCTATGTGGCCTGAATTTTATCCTCTCACTCTATTGATAATGATACTCAATTAAAGATAATGAGGATACTATTAATGCGAAAGTAGAATGTCATGAAACCAAGCACAAAGAATCTGCACCCGATAAACCGAATACACTCTGTGCTTGATTACATTCACAACAATCTAGATATCGCACTTAGTTTGGATGAAATCTCGAAAGCAAGCTGCTGGTCACGTTGGCAACTGCAACGCGTTTTCCAGCAACACACTGGCGTGTCCGTCGCTCACTATATTAGGGAGCTTAAACTAAGCCTTGCAGCTGAACGCTTAATCCATACATCAGACCGTTCGTTAGATATTGCGATAGAAATGGGGTTTGCTTCTGAACATGCATTCAGTCGAGCTTTCAAAAATATGTTTTCAAAGAGTCCTCGAGATTATCGTAAAGCTCAGCAACTAACGGGCTTGAGGCAACCTTTAACGTTGCGCGATACACCAGAAGACGAAAATAGACATAAGTGCTTTATCGAAGTTCGAATTGAAACAAAACCTGCTTTTGTGCTTGCTGGTTATCATGAACCTATTTATGGATTGTTTTCCGCAACGCCCAACTTCCAATCCAAAGTGCCCTCATTATGGTCACAGCTCTATTCATCTGAAAACCATACTCATCTGGAAAGAAACTATCTTGGTGTGATTGACGTAACAAAAGCGTATTCAAGCAACCAGCAACTCGAGTATTGGGCTGGTTATGAGTACAACTCAGCGTCAAGAACTTCAATATCCAAAGGCTCTACGCAAGAACCTAATCTTCTGGTTGTTCCTGAGCAAACCTACGCAGTGATTACGCACATAGGTAAAGCATCAAATCTAGCGGCGACGCTTGAGTGGTTCATTTTGCACTGGCTCCCCTATTCCAATTATCACGGTATTGATGGCTACGAGTTAGAAGTTTATCCAGAAGACTATGATGTTGAGAGCGAGAATGCCCAAATGCATTACTGGATACCTGTCAAACCGAACGAAGCCATGCCCATTAGATAGAAGCCTAAGCACTTAGGTTCTGGCTTTGCACCAAATTGTTAACTTTTCCTATTTCTTTCGCTATAGAATGCAAACAACAATCATTATCAACAAATAAAAGTAGTGGAATTAATAAATATGGAAAGTCCGAATCGATTTCATCGTTCTGCGGTTGCAGTCGTGGTATCCGCGCTTATTGCTGGTCACGCCAGTGCCACTGAGAGCACTTCTCAGCACGAAACTATCACAGTACTTGGCGAAACATACCGAAACACCGCAACTAAAACCGTTTTAGAACCGGAAGAAACGCCGCAAGCGATCACGGTAATCACTAAAGATGACATGGACCTACGCGGCGTAAACTCAGTGAGCGAAGCATTGCGTTACGCGCCTGGCGTAAATACAGAGCTGCGTGGCGGTGCCGTTTCTCGCCTTGACCTATTCAATATTCGTGGTTTTATTAACTACACCAACTTTTATGATGGTCTTCCTTTGCTGTACAACGGCTGGAACCTCCAACCTCAGGTCGATTCCGTTGCCCTTGAACAAATCGAGGTTTTTAAAGGGCCAACGTCTGTTCTTTACGGCAATATTCCACCAGGAGGCATGGTCAATATTATCGCCAAGGCGCCTCAGTCAACACCTTCGCACTCTGTCTCGATTAGTACTGGGACTAACAGCCTAAAAGAACTGACGTTCGACACCACAGGACAAATTGGTGATTCTAATGTTGATTACCGTATTATCGGCCTCGCAAAACAGCGAGATGGTCAAGCCGATACGTCTGAAGACGAACGTTATGTCCTCGCTCCATCTTTCAATTGGCAAGCGACAGAAAGCACCTTAGTCAACGTGAATGTTTACTATCAAAATGATCCATCAGCAGGTATCTACACGACCGTGCCAGCGTCTGGCTCAGTGATTGACAACCCACTTGGCTCGATGTCACCAAGCACTTATTTGGGGGATGAGGACTGGAACACTTACGAACGCGAAGTTCTGATGATGGGTTACAAAGTCCAACACGACTTTAACAACAATTGGCAATTTCTACAGAATACCCGCTACATGACCGCCGATGCCTATCAGGAAAACACATATAACAGTGCACTTGAAGCGGATAACCGTACCGTTGGTCGAAATGCTTATTTAACCGATGAAAAGTCCAAATCCTTTGTGATTGACAACCAACTATCTGGCTACGTTAAAACAGGAAATTTTGAACATAACTTATTGTTCGGGCTTGATTATCAGTATCTAGATTCAGATGTAAAATACAAAGACACGCTTGGGTATTCGCTAACTCAGGACATTTTTAATCCTGACCACAACAGCATTGATCGTAATGCACTGAATTTCCAATACAAACAAAACTTAGATGTCAAAACGAAGCAGATTGGCGTTTATTTCCAAGATCAAGTTCGTTACGACCAACTTGTAATGATTGCGGGTCTTCGTTGGGATAAATACGATTCAAATACAGACGCCGTGAGCGATTACCTAGGAGCAATATCCAACAGCAAGGAAGAGTTAGACGACACCAACGTATCTTTCCGAGTCGGCGGTTTGTATGAACTCGACTTCGGCCTATCCCCATACCTTACTTACTCCGAGAGTTTTGAGCCGATTGCGGGTGCAGATGCCACAGGCAAAGCGTTTGAACCATCAACCGGGCATCAGTGGGAACTCGGTTTTAAGTACGCGCCATTGTCTGGCGATATTTCGGGTAATTTAGCGTTCTTCCATATTACGAAGAAAAACGCGATCTTGACCGACCCGAATAATCCTTATGCACCGAACTATCAAGCGGGCGAAGTGGTATCACAGGGTGTTGAACTAGAGGCAAAGTGGCAAGCCACAGCACAAGCTGATTTCACTCTAGGCTACACGTATACCGATATGGAGATTACCGAAGACAGTTATTACAACCAAGAAGGTAAAACGCCGGTTTGGGTGCCTGAGCAAACGGCCTCTCTATGGGCCAATTACTTCTTTGAAGGAAATCTTTCAGGCCTTCGTACCAGTGCTGGCGTTCGCTATGTCGGAGAAGCACAAATTGATGCACAGAATAGTCAAAAAGTACCGGACTACACCTTGTTTGATTTGGCAGCAAGTTACGATTTTTCAACAGTATCTGAATCAATGAAAGGGGCTAGCGTCACCCTTTCTGCAAGCAATCTATTCGATAAAGAATACTATTCTTGTTACGACAAAAATAACTGTTGGTTTGGCGCTGAGCGCTCTATCGAAGCGAAGTTAGAATACAACTTCTAACCTCTTAGAGCGGAACAGCAGTAATTTGTAAAGCGATGGTTTCTACAATAAGCCATCGCTTTTTATTTTGCATAGAGCATCAATATAAACGCTACCGTGTCACTTTTTTATAGCACCTTTCTGGCCTACCAACAGAGCCATAGTTTAAATCAGCCTCTAGTTCACCAGTGCTGATCAGATACTCCAAATAGCGCCTTGCCGTTGTTCGGCTCGCACCAATCTTTTCGCCTGCCTCATCAGCGGTCAGCACACTACCATTTGGGAACAACTCTCTGATCTTATCTAGGGTTACACCATCAATCCCTTTCGGTAATCGGTTCGGCAAGTTGTCTTGATTGGCGTGAGACTGCAGCATTTTATCAACGAGGTTCTGATCCAAACTCTCTACGATGTCTAGTTGTTGGCGTTGGGACACATACTTTTTCAGTGCGGCATCTAAGCGTGGAAACATCACTGGTTTTAGCAGGTAATCAACGACTCCCCCTCTCATTGCCTGTTGTAGCGTATCGACATCCCTTGCCGCGGTAATCAAAATGACATCACACGTTTGGTTGTTCGCACGTAATGTATTGAGTATCTCAAGCCCTGTTCCATCAGGAAGGTATACATCCATCAACAAGAGGTCTGGCTTAAGAATATCGAGTTGCATTTCCGCTTCAATTCTCGTGGTCGCAATGCCGACCACTTCCAAGCCTGCCAATTGGCTTAAGTATTTGTGGTGCAGCTCAGCAATAGCCAGATCATCTTCAATGATCATTACGCGAGTCGCCATACTCATAATTGTTCTTCCTTGGGTAAATACACCGTTATTCTTGTTCCATAATTTGTGTTGGGCATCATCTCAACATGGCCGTGATATCGAGTAGCCAACTGGTTGACAAGATGCAATCCTACCCCCCGATTTTGACGAGATTTCGTCGACACCCCTTTTTTAAATAGCACCTGCGGCTCTATATCGCTTGGTAAACCACAACCTTGATCTATCACCTCAAGTATCACTTCATTTCCGTAATCACTCACTGACACATCGATATTTCTGCGCTCCGATGCGACATTCGATTCATCACGAATCGAGGTTAACGTTGCGTCGAAAGCGTTATCAATTAAGTTGCCCAGAATGGTGACAAGGTCTTCCGAATTTAACCACTCAGGCAGAGGCTCCAAACGACTGCCTTCTTCAACCACCAGCTGTAAGCCTAACTCGCGAGCACGTTCTGTTTTTCCAAGCAACATACCAGCAATTAACGGGTCTTTAACGGTGTCTCTTAAAAATTCGATCATCGCTTGATAGTGTGCGGTTTCTTGCCCAATTAACTTTTGTACGGCATCCAGCTCACCCATCTGAACTAACCCGCTAATGGTGTTTAGCTTATTTCGATGCTCATGGGTTTGCGAACGTAATAAATCTGCATATTCTTTGGTTTGTGATAACTGCTCGGTTAGGTCGTTGATTTCATCCCTTAAACGGAAACTCGATACTGCCCCCACTATTTTTCCATCCACATAAATTGGCGAACGGTTTGCGATCAGACGTTTATGATTAAGGAATATCTCAATATCATGATCTTCCTGTCCGGTTTCTAGCACCGTATATAAGTCACTATCGCGTAACGTCTCAGTCAACGGTTTATTAAGAGCTGCCTCTCTATCAATACCGAGAATCTGACAGGCGCTACGATTGATCGAGCGAAGTATCCCTTGGGCATCAATACTTAACACGCCTTCTTTAATGGTACTCATCGTCACTTCTAATTCGCCGTACAACCGCCCTATCTCTTCAGGCTCGAACCCCAAAATGGCGCGCTGAAACTTTCTCGACGCATAATTGGATACAATGGCATTAGCGACAACAACTACGATGACCATTAAAATCAAAAAGGCCAAAAATGGCTCGATGCGGTCTTGCAGCCGGTCAAGCAAATAGCCAACCGAAACCACACCAATGATGTTCCCTTGCTCGTCAAAAATCGCAGCTTTACCACGAACTGAATAACCTAACGAGCCCTGTGCCGTCGAAACATAAGACAATCCCTGCTCTAGCGCTCGACGATTGTCGCCACCTCTCATTGGCTTGCCCAACCGCTCATCAACAGGGTGGATTAAGCGTACTCCCTTATGGTCGCCAATAACGATGAATGCAGCACCGATGGCTTCGGTTAATTCTCGGAAACGAAGTTGGTATGGCTGAGGATTTTGGGTTGCGACCATTTCGCGAACAACGGCGGAGTCTGCTAAAAAGCGGGCAACACCCAGTGCTTTTTCTCCCATTTCTTGCTCTTGATTGATTTTGAGATAAGTGAATCCTGCAGCGACAAGCAATAAAAGCTCTATCAACCCCGACAGCGTCATAATAATGAGCATTCGCTTACGAAAGCTGATCGTTTTCCAACTCATTGATACATCCTTATGATTCACTCCCAAGCGATTACGTTAACACTCAGTTAACAGCATGGCTTTGTTGCGGTGATAAATCTGTGAGGAAAACAAGCAAACCGCAGAGTTTACGGTTAATTAATCGACGAGCTGAAACATAAAATTACAACCATTCACCAAATTCAGCATTCCTCTCTGATACTCAATTCCATACATAAATTGCCCTTTAAAACATGATCGTGATCACATCGATTTTAGCGGTTTTTGAGGCGTTTTTAGACTTTCCAACGTATAATTTTTAATCAACGAAACCATTGAGAGTTTCGGTTAGAAAGCAGTGAAGCTGGAAGTCTATTAAAAGCTCAACATTAATGTCAGTGATTTGGACACAAATAAAACAAAACACAAATACTGACTATATGACAAACACTTAGACACCATCTGAAAACTGGAAAACTATAAACAGAGGTGCATTTATAGTTAGAAGGAACACCAAACATGGAACGCGATACCTTTGGAATATGCCTGAATAAGGCCATGCTGTCAGAGAATATGTATTCAACGTTTACACACGTCAGGGCTTATGAAAAAAACGGAGGCGGTACTTCTGATCTCAAGGTCCTGTTATCGTTCCCTCAAATGAGTGGAAAAGACCTATTGAATACGATGCGAGGTTCTCGTCAGCTTGAGTGGAGAGCAGAGTTTCACTGTCCATATACGAAGTAAACTTGTAACATCTCCCGCGCCCAGCACAAACATAACTGGGCGCATACTACTGCCCAATTTTCCCTCCTACTTAACACGCAGTTACGAATCCTTTATATTAGAGCTAATACTCTACGACAAAGCAGCCATTATGAAAAAAACAGGAAAGTTTTGGATATTGGGCTTACTTAGCAGCTCGATTTCCCTTGCCTGTCATGCGGCACCGATCACTTTTGATACCGCATGGCAGCTATTGCTAGAAAACAACTATTCTCTTAAAGCTCAACGCTCAAACGTCGAGAACTACCAATACCAAGAGAGTGCCACCAGCAATCTCAACTTACCTCAAGTTACCATTGGCGCGAATTACACGCGTTTAGATACCGATATCACGCTTTCAGGAAAACAGATCCTAGACAGCACAGGAGCACACATTAACGTACCTCCTGCTTTTCAGCCTATTTTTGGTGCCTTAGCTAATACCACTTCGACCATAACCGAGCGCGATATTTTCTCTTCGTCTATTCGTGCGATTTGGCCAATTTTTACTGGTGGTCGAATTTCTGCGGCTCAATCAGCAGCAGAAGGCAAAACGGATGAGGCGAAAAGTCAGCTTCTAATGGAACAACAAGCGCGTTTTGAAGATTTATCGAAGTACTACTTTTCTGTCGTGCTGGCAAAGGAAGTACTCGCAACGCGGCAAGCGGTTGAAGCAGGGCTAAAAAAGCATCGAGATTTTGCCATTAAGCTTGAAGAGCAAGGACAAATCGCGCACGTTGAGCGCCTGCAAGCCGAGGCTTCTTTAGATAAAGCATCTGTAGAAACACGTAAAGCTGCCAGCGATTTGAGTATCGCTCAGGCTGCATTAGGTAAATTACTCGCGCAAGATGATGCCGTAGAGCCCGCTGAATCTTTGTTTATCAACGACAGTCTTCCCCCTCTTACTGCTTTTGTCGATCAAACGCTGCTTACCTATCCGGGGTTAGACCTTCTGAGCGCTAAACACAAACAAGCCTCTAGCTTAATCAAAGCAGAAAAAGGGAAATACTATCCTGAAGTTTACCTTTACGGCGACTACAGCTTGTATGAAGACGACTCTCTCGCAAGCCAAATGAAGCCTGACTGGTTAGTTGGTGTCGGTGTGAGCATTCCACTGATTGAATCAACAGGGCGAAGCGAAAAAGTCAAAGCAGCTCAAAGCGTCGTCTCGCAGGTCGATTCATTAAAGTCCCAAGCCAAACAAGATTTATCGCTGCTAGTACAAAAGACATACTTGGAGGCTCAGCAAGCCATTGATGAAGTACAAGGGCTCGAATCTAGCATTGAACTCGCGAACGAAAACCTGCGCTTGCGTGAAAAAGCATTTACTCAGGGTCTGTCGTCTTCTCTGGATGTTGTGGATGCTCAGCTTTATGTCGCTAGTATAGAAACACAACGTTCAGCGGCGCGTTTCCGCTATTTAATATCTTTAACCAAGCTACTCGCATTGAGCAGTGAAATGAACAGCTTCGAACAATATCAAAATACCGCTTATATCCCTGCTTCAACATCCAAAGAGGTGAAATAAATCATGGCAGCTAAATCACTAAAACCCGTTTTACTCTCACTTTGTGCTTTGGGTGTTGCCTCTTGGGTTGGGTACCAATTTTACCAAGCCTATCAGCCAGAACCGATCCGCTTACAGGGATTGATTGAAGCCCAGCAATACAGCATTTCCTCAAAAGTTCCAGGGCGTATTGATGAGGTCATGGTCCGTAAAGGCGACGATGTAGAGAAAGGCCAGCTTATTTTTACCCTTCATAGTCCTGAAATTGAAGCGAAGTTAGAACAAGCAAAAGCAGGTGAAAAAGCGGCGGACGCCTTAGCTCAAGAAGCTGAGAAAGGCGCACGTGAGCAACAAATCCAAGCAGCAAAAGATCAGTGGATGAAAGCTAAAGCCGCTGCGAATTTAATGGAAAAAACCTACAATCGTGTGAATAACCTTTATAACGATGGCGTGGTTGCAGAACAAAAGCGCGATGAAGCTTTAACTCAGTGGCAAGCAGCGAAATACACAGAAAGTGCCGCGTTTCAAATGTACGAAATGGCAAAAGAAGGCGCGAGAAGTGAAACCAAAGTGGCAGCGGCGGAAAAAGCGCGCATGGCATCAGGTGCCGTAGCCGAAGTAGAAGCGTATGCGAAAGATACTCAGATCTACAGCTGGTTTGACGGCGAAGTATCTCAAGTTCTACTTCAAAGTGGTGAATTAGCACCTCAGGGCTTCCCGGTTGTCACTGTGATAGATACAGAAGATGCCTGGGCGACACTTAATGTGCGTGAAGATTACCTTCAACATTTTAAAAAAGGAGCAACCTTTGATGCCTATTTGCCTGCCTTAAATAAAAATGTCGAGTTCAAAGTAACGCATGTTGCCGTTATGGGTGACTTTGCAACGTGGAGAGCAACCGATGCTTCTCAAGGTTTTGATCTTCGTACCTTTGAAGTAGAAGCTCGTCCAGCTCAGCCCGAACCTGAACTGCGTATGGGAATGAGTGTTGTCGTTGAACTTTAATCACAACCACTAGGTTAATGCTATGACGATGACGATTAAGATTTCACAGCGGCATATCTTACGACGAGATAAGTGGTTGCTTTCGTGCCTTACTTGGATACCGATTTTGCTCGCGATGATGATTTGGGGAGTGTTCTCTGTGGGCATTGCCCGGGATCTGCCAATCGGTGTGGTTGATCTACAACATTCCCAACTTTCTCGAAAGCTTATTCAATCTTTGGATGCGTCGTCGAGTCTGGCTGTTAATTATCACTACACCAGTGCAAGCGAAGCAAAAAATGCGATGATTGAAGGCGATATCTACGCTTACGCGGTCATCCCATCTAAGTTCGATCAAGATATTCTCCAGCACCGCCAACCTCAACTTTCTGTCTTTTACAACAGTCAGTACATTTTGGTAGCGAAATTGATCAACTCTGCCGTTGCGCAAGCACAAGGCTATTTCGACGCTCAGGTTGAAGTAATGAGCAACTTGGCTAAGGGTAACACCACAACGTTAGCGGCGGCTGGTCAGGCTGTACCGGTGTCGACACAAATAACCGCATTATTTAACCGTAACAATAACTACGCACAATTTTTGGTAACGGCTATCGTGCCAGCCATTTGGCAAATATGTATTGTAGTAAGCACTATTTTGATTCTTACCGCGCACTTTCGCATTTATGGTGGAAAGAATGGCTTTGCATTTTTGGGCAAAAAGCCATACGCCAAGCTCACTTCCCTATTAAGTCAGTACATTCCGGTCTTTATGGCGCAAGGTGCGTTGTTCTTGTATTGGTTTTATTCCGTGCTTGATTGGCCAATGGAAGGCAGTTTTGTGGTTATGCTACTAGCACAATTGGTGACGGTTATCGCCTGTATCATTATGGGAGCGTTGTTCTTCTTCTTGTCGATGGATCCTGCACGTGCGATGAGTTTTGCTGGCGCGTTTACAGCTCCAAGTTTCGCGTTCATGGGAATTACATTCCCAGTTTCTGACATGAACACGCTCGCTTATGCATGGCGTTCATTATTGCCGATTACCCATTACATTGAAGTACAAGTGAGTCAAGCAAGCTATGGAGCATCGGCCGCACAATCTTTAAGCTCGCTATGGCCTATGATTGGCTACGTTGTGCCCCTGCTCATTACCGCAGCCTTTATGGGTAAACATCGAACAGCTTCATCAACACGCCAAGCTAAGGAGGCGGTATGACATTGTGGCAACTGATTAAATCGGAATTTAAGGCCATTCTAACCAATCCAGTCGTTACGTTGACCGTGTTTGGTGGTGTCGTATTTTACTCGTTTTTATACCCTTTGCCTTATGCACAACAAACGCCTCGTGAACAACCAATCGCGATTGTTAATTTAGATGGTAGTCAGACGAGTTTAAAGCTGGAACGTATGGTTGATGCCACCCCACAAGTCAACGTAGTCACTCGACTTCATACGATTGCCGATGCAAAGCAAGCATTTTTACAACGAGAGATCACCGGTTTTTTAGTCATACCGGAACACTTTTACAAAGACCTAATGCTAGGTAAAAGCCCGACTCTAGCCTACGCTGCGGACGCCTCGTATTTTCTCGTGTACGGAACCGTGGTAGAAGGATTGGCCCAAGCTGGAGGCACATTAGGGGCCCAAGTGAAAGTCAGTAAAATGGTGATAGATGGTGTGCCCATGAGTATGGCTAGCCATAATTACTCTGCTATTAAGCTTAATATGAAACCGACGTTCAACCCAACCATGGGTTACATCGAATACGTAGTGCCGGCAGTATTTGTTCTGATTTTACAACAAACGTTGATCATGGCGGTTGGATTACAAACGGGAACACAGCGTCATGGTCGTGGCTATTGGTCACAAGTATCAACGGGATCGCTGCTGCTTGTGAGAACGTTAGTATTTGTGGCAATTTATTATTTACTCGGCGCCTATTATTTTGGTTTTAGCTTCGAACGCTTAAACGTAAACCATATCGCCAACACGGGCGAATTGCTAGCTATGTTGTTCCCGTTCTTTTTAGGTTGTTGCGGACTAGGCTTCTGGCTAGGCTACTTATTACCTCGGCGTGAACTTGTCACCTTAGTCGTCTTAGTGAGCTCTATGCCGCTCATTTTCTTGGCGGGTTTTATTTGGCCGATTGAAGCCATTCCTGCTCCCCTACTATGGATTGCTGATTTAAGCCCAAGTACATGGGCGATCAAAGCTTTCTTAGCGCTAAACCAAATGGGGGCAACCTGGCAACAAGTCGCTCCACATTGGACGGCACTTTGGGCACTCACCGTGCTTTGGGGTAGCGTTGCGTACTGGATTGCTAAGCGCAATAACAAGCCAGTTGTAACAGAAAGTCTAAGTTGATTTCTCTCTACAGCTCAAAGATATAATCACAAATCAAAAACCTGATGGACGATCTGAGGGGCGAAGTATCGCCCCTTTTTTATTGGCGACGTTAGCCAACGTGATTGGAAAGTTCGTTTAGCATGCTTCAGCCTCTCTAAATGGCACCTTCGGAACGATCCCATGACCTTATCGACAAATAGTTGATTTTTTGGAAGCATTGTTTATGTCACATGTTGTAACATTGCTTACCTAACGTATTGTAACAAGAGAGAATTGGATGTCTAAAGCGGAATCATCTTCCAGAAAGTTAAGCTTTATTATTATTGGCCTCGTTTTTGTGGTTTGGCTATATAGCTTGTGGGCTGATCGAGTAACACCAATCACTGGCACCGCTCGGATTCATTCTTATCTTGTCCGTATTACTCCAGAGGTTTCGGGGAACCTAACTGAAATCCATGTTCGTAATAATCAAGTCGTTAATGCTGGTGATGTGCTTTTCGAAATTGATCCAAGAGATTATCAAATTAATCTGCGTTCAGCCGAAGCAAACTTAGCCATTGCTGGCCAAAACATTGGAGCCAACACAGCGGCTGTTGAAGTGGCACAAGCTAAGGTCATTGAATCACTCGCAGCTCGTGACAACGCAAGAGAACAAGCAGCTCGCGTAACCGAGCTCGCCGCAAAAGGGGTATTGAGTAAATCTGAGCTAGACAACGCCATCGAAGCCAAAGCACGAGCTCAAGCCACATTAGAGGCAGCAGAAGCGTCCTTAGCTCAAGCCAAGCATAATCTTGGTCCCGAAGGGCAAGATAATCCCCAGATTCTCGCAGCTATAGCAAATCTAGAAAAAGCGCAACTCGACTTACAACGAACGAAAGTGATTGCTCCATCAAAGGGGATCGTTTCTAACTTACAACTCACTGTTGGGCAAAAAGCGACGACTGGCTCACCTCTTGTCACTTTCATTGATCCGAGAGGCGTGTGGGTATCAGCGCTTGTTCGCGAAAACTCACTCGAGCATGTTCGTGCGGGACAAAAAACAAAGATTGTGTTGGATGCTTTACCTGGCAGAGTGTTTCAAGGGCGAGTAGAAAGCATTGGTTGGGGTACTGGTGGCAGTAACGACGTCGATCCGACAACTGGCTTTTTGGTTGCAGACAATAATTCCTTAAACGCACAGCGCTATCCTGTAAATATTGTTTTTGAAGGCGGAGATATTCCCGAAAACGTACGTTATGGTTCGAAAGCTACGGTCGCTTTTTTAACTGAGCAAAGCACCTTTGGAGAGTGGCTGGCCTCTTTCTGGATGAGAGTGTTGAGTATCTGGACTTATGTTTCATAGTTCAGCAAACCCAATCATTAGATTGGTTTTCACTCCGATTCTTTTACTGTTTTACTTACAGTATTCAGGTGCACCTACTCCCTTTATCGCGCCAATATTCGTTGTGATTTTTCTAACACTGATGCCATCTAAACCCCCGTTCAACATGATGTTGAAATTGCTGGTAATACTCTCACTTCTCAGCTTTGGCATCGTAACTTTAGCAGGAGCGCTCATGAGCTCTCCTAGTGGCTTCTTACTGTTTACTTGGTCACTTCTCTGTTGGAGTTATTACCGAAGTCATCGCGATCCAAAAGACATCGTTTCAACACTCACTTTGATTGTTGTATTGATTATCGTGGTCACAAGCCAACAAATGGGGTTGTCGCTTGAGGGGTTGCCATGGGTCTTATTTACTAGCTTCATTGTTGCGTTGGTTGCCACATATATTAGCTTTTGGTTATTCCCTGGGGACGAAAAAGATATACAACCAGACCAAACCACTCTTGATGGTGCAAACGAACATATCGGGCTTATCGTCTTTAAAGCAACCGCATTGTGTGTTGTTTTGTACGCGCTAATATCATCTGGAAGCTCTCAAACGCTATTGATCGCAATAACATTTGGCAGCATGATTAAGCACCCAGTTAATCAAGACAGTCATTCCTTTGGGCGGTATCGAATTATCACTACAAGCCTAGGGATCTTGTTTACTATTCCATGCATGCTTGCAGTAGCCACAAGTGCACCTACTTACGTTGTACTTGGCGTTACCATCTTTTGTGGCCTGCAACTAGCGTGTTTTGCAATACGTCGACAGACACACTTAACCATCTATCAATTGCTTTTTACTAACTTCACTGTGCTGACTTACCAGATTATTAACAATACGGGCATCGAATCATTTTCTGCTCAAATGACTCGATTCGTCTCTATTTCTATCGCTATAGTTCTAGGGGTACTGGTTCTCAATTTATTTAGATCAGAGCAAGAGGTAAAATAACTGCAGCCTCTCTTTCTTAAACTAACAGCGGCTGAGCGATATGAGCTTTCTCATTGAACGAAGCTTGAATAAGTAAAAAAGCATCGATTTTATAATCACATACAGAAGATTACTCCCTCCCAATAAACATTAACGTCCAATCAGAAGAGAAGAATTTTTCAAGTAAAAAACAAGACTCGAATTGAGTCTTGTTTATAAATGTGGTCTGGATGAATACGGTTATGGCGTCGCTTTAAAATCGCGGATTAGCTTCTCCCGATACGCCGTAACAACCCTCATGATAGAGTCTTTTACATCCCCTATTTGCTTAGAGGGTTGACACCAAAGGCCAAAACCAAACTTAAAGCCTTCTAGTAATTCACAGACTTCAACGGGCTCTATATCATTATTAGAAAATTCCGAATGAGCCAGCGTTCTAGGAAGAACTGCCCACCCTAGCCCTGCTTCAACCATTTTTACAACAAGAGCCAACTGATCGACTTCTTCATGATTCGAACTGACGATAACTTTTTCACCCATTCCTTCTTCAATGAAAGATCGCAACACAAATTGCTTGCTATTCCTCAACGCAGTTAACACTCGGTCGGGTGCCATAGAAGCCAGTTCACCACCTTTCTGGACAAAGGGAACAAATTCGAAGTGACCTAAAAACGTCGAGTCTAGACTGTGTATTGCACGGCTATCATGCACATTGACAATACCGAACTGGTACTCACCAGTCGCTAAACCTTCTTTGATCTCGTTACGGTTACGAACAAAAAAGTTAACTCGCATCATCGGAAAATCTGCCGCTAATTGAACACGAAGTAACACCAGCAAACGATGTGGGATGGCACTAGAATAGGCAATGCTGACACTCTCTAAGCCACCATGAGCAAGGCTCAATGCAACTTTGTCGAACGTACGGGCTTGTTCAATTGTTTGCTTTGCATAGTGGTAAAGAAGGCGAGCATCTTCAGTGGGTTCTACGGAACGGCCAACCCGATTAAACAAGCTCACAGCAAGTAAATCTTCTAAATTCGTAATAACCTGCCCGATGGTTGTTCTGTGCTTATTCAATTTTACAGCAGCCTTGCTAAACGAAAGCTCCTCGTAAACAGCAACGAATGCCAATAGTTGTTCAAGACTAAAATTCATAGGTTTTCTTATATCTTAGGGCTACATGGCTAAACTATCACAAGTTATTGAGAATGCTAGCTCGGAAGAGCGACTGTTGACCCGAGGCTTTTATCTTCATCATTAGATACGTATTTATTCCGCACGTAAATGCGAAAACTTATCGCACTCACACTCCCCTTAAAGCACGTTCGACATTAGACGTAACTCATTACGAACTCTCTAAAAAAATACATTGATGGATTTGATCCTACAAAAGCGATTATTACATTTGTAGGATTTCTCTTATCTTTGCATTCATCAAATAAATAGAGAAAAGCACTATGAACTCAATGCCACATGAGCTTGTGTGGGGTGAAGTTTACTTCCCACCCTTGTTGCTGGTTATTGCATTGGCTTACATTCTCACCATTTTGGTTGGAACCGTTGCAACAAAATTAGGGGTACACAAATACGTTGCGTTTCCAGCACTTGCTGAGCTGAGCCTAATTGTGATTTTTACTGGCGTTATTGGTCGATTCATAACCATCTTTTGAGGCAAATTCCGTGATAAAACGTTATCTAATCACATTTTTATTACTGTGTTCCGCTAGCACTGTGATTTTCAGTTACTACCAATCATACTCAAACAATCCTTGGACTAGAGATGGTCATGTCAGCGCGTACATTGTGTCTATAACGCCCCGTGTAACCGGGCAAGTCATCAAGGTATATGTTGAAGACAACTCCCAAGTTAATGCGGGCGACTTACTGTTTGAGATTGACCCAAGCATTTATAAAGCGTCTTACCACAAAGCCCAGGCGGCTCAAAAGCAAGCCATTGCGTTGTTAGCGAAAGCCAAAAATGAAGAACAACGTGCACTGGAACTAGAAAAGCGTACACCTGGCGCGGTACCTGTGCTGACGTTGAACAATTTGAACAACGCCGTAGAGACAGCAATCGCAAACGTGGAGCTGGCAAAAGCAAACGTCGAAGAAGCAAAACTGAACCTTGATTACACCAAGGTGTACGCTCCAACGAATGGTTACATCACCAATTTTAATCTGCGCACCGGCTCCCAAGTTGTCGCAAACTCACCAGTTGTAGCATTAATTGATGAAGACAGCTTTTGGATCGAAGGCTATTTCAAAGAAACGGATTTAGTTGGTGTTGATCCACAAGATATAGCATACGTGACCTTAATGATGCACGACGAAATGGTGCTGGAAGGTAAAATCAAGAGCATTGGTTACGGCATCGCGAAGCAAGACGGCAGTACAGGTAACGACCTTCTGCCTAATGTGAACCCTAACTTTCAGTGGATACGCTTAGCTCAACGCATTCCAATTAAAGTGAAATTAGACAACTTACCAAAAGATTTTCAACTACGCGTCGGTATGACGGCATCCATCAAAATCATCAAACAATAAATGCGGTGAAATGTATGTTTAATGCCTCAACCAAAGAAGCAATTAAAGCTGCACTGTCTATCGTTATCGCAATCTGTCTCGCCTTATGGTTTCAATGGGAGAAACCTTATTGGGCAGCGATCGCCGTCGCGGTAATGGCATTAAATGAAAGCTTCGCTCACTCGATAAACAAAGGTCATAATCGCCTAGTAGGAACCCTACTGGGCATTGGCTATGCCTTTTTCCTCATCACAGCATTTTCTCAAGATCGCTTTTTGTTCCTGACTTTTTTTACCCTATTTTTAGGCGTATGCATTTTCATGTCGAGCGACGAAAAGTACGGTTATGTGTTCTCCATAGGCTTTGCAGTGTGCTCTATCATCGCTTGTATGGGAGGGTTTGATAGTCAAGTGACGTTCCATTTCGCAGTACTTCGAATGCAGGAAACTATCCTTGGCATCATTACCTTCTCCGTTGTTTATCGTTTGGTTTGGCCAGTGAATACTGAAGAGAATTTCATTCAACGCTTTGAGAACAGCCGTGAGGTGTTGCTTAAAGCTATAGACAAACCAAATGACATTGATATTGATGCCCTTGAAACCAACACAGCAAACATTGAGAAGATGTGCCAACTACTGGGATTACCGCTCACGGGCAGTTACCACCTCAAAGAACATCGAAAGCTGTGGCATCAGCGCCTCGAAGAGATGAAACGTATTCAAGAACGATTACTTGAACAAGTGGAAAAGCCCCACTGTGATGATATTGACTGGAAACCTGTGGCTCAAAACCTGACGCTATTTGATATCGCTCAGCCAACCACGCATCTAATTGGTCGTACCTTATTGACTGAACAAGTGAACCAGAAAACATCTTGGCATCGTGAACACCGGACTTTCATACAGCACTTGAAAGAAGACCGCAGAAAGGTTTTACAAGGAATATCGATGTTTATCACCTCGTTATTGGTTTGGATTTATCTCCCTGTACCAGGTGGGTTTATATTCCCCATGTTGGCCGGTGTCTTTTCATCAATAGTACCTACAATGCCTCCTAGCGTTGTTAAAGATGCCTTCTTTGGCGTTTTGGGAACAGGTTCAGTGATACTGCTGCAATACATCTTCTTGATGCCAATGATGACTGAGCTATGGCAACTAGGGTTATTTTATTTCATCAATATTATTTTGATTTGGGAGGTATTTTCTACACCACAGCTGATGATCCATAGAGTCTTAGGCGTCAATTTGTTGGTGGTATTAACCTCAGGCGCACTTAACTTGACCCCGGAGTATCGTATCGAAACACCTTTACTCATGCTGGTAAACATCATGCTCATTTTGATGATCGCCAAGTTATTTAATGACCTGTTTCATCCCCGCGTAACCGCTTAAACAAGCAATTAAACTTAATAAGGAAATGCTTTGAACAATGGGTTAGATCAAATTACGTAATGGCAAATAACACTGCCCGAAAAGGTAAAAATTAACGACCAAACCAACACACTTTGAACAGGAAACATATGAAATATCAGCAGTGGGAATACTTTAATATCACGAAGTGAGAATAATATTTGAGGTTGAAGATCCCAACATGTAGCTAAAGATGCGCCTCTTTTGAGCCGAGGATGCTTGATCAAATACTCAGCATAGGATGAATAAACCGTCCACAACCCTAACAGCCCAAATAACTCGATGATAGAAATAACTTCCAGACTAAATGGCAATAGTGAAGGCCCACCAATGAGCAAGATAATTGCGAAGATCCACATCTTATTTTTCATTACACATCCTTGTTGCTGATTTACGCTTATGTATTACCAATAACAAGTAAAAGCTGTTGGCCATAAAAACGCAACCCAACGTTGAACTTTTCATGTCAAGCGCTGAGTTGTGTTTTTTAAGTACTTTTAAATGTAAAATCAGTCAGTTAAACTAGATCGAAGGACAGTTTCCTTTTTCTGCCATGTCTACTTTTAGTACTTCTGCTTTACCTTTGCTTTCGTCCACGAGTTCTACGCCCGCACCACCAACAAATACACCCATTTTAATGTATTGATTAACGAAATAATTACGGCCCTCTTCCGTTAAGATAGTTAAGTGATTTTCAGAAAACTCAGACTCTGTACTTACTTGATGTTCTTTATTGCCTTCGACCTCATGGTAGAAAAACACACCAGGAGCGGTTTCACCAATACATTCTCCATCGACGTAAACATACTTTTTAAGTGCTGCTCCGACAAAAGCATCTTCTCGGTAAATGTAAATCCCTGCGTTCCCCTTTTGAGGTGCTTCAAATGATTTCATTTGATTTGATACTGTCGAATCAACAGTAGGTACAGAAGCACAACCTGATAAACCCAAAAGGAATGCGGAACAAAGAATTACTTTATTTTTCATGTTATTAACCTAGCTACGATAAAATCGCGCCAACCATACTATAAACAAATACATTCACTTATTGGTATTTTTGAAATTTGTGATTCAACCTATGCAATAGCACTCATTTAACGTATAGATTGAGCAAACATTAGCCATATAATAATCACGAGAATAAAATGCCCTGTATCTAACGATCACTAAATGCCACTTTACTCGCTAGACTGATAAGTAGAATACCTGAAACACCTTCAAGAGTTCTTGAATAACGCTGAGAGTGTGGACGACTAAATACCCAATTACCCACAGATGCGTACAAAACGTTACATGTCGTCGCAAGTACGCTGAACAGCAAGCCAAGTAGTAATAATTGCATTGATGTTGAGCTTGCAGACGTATCAATAAATTGAGGCAGAAACGAGAGAAAGAATAGCGCTACTTTTGGATTCAAGACGCTGACGATAACCCCCTGAACAAACAAATTTTTATTATTATCAACATTTTTGTTTTCAACGATTTTACTTTCTCCACGCCACATGGACAGTAATGACTGAACACCTAAATAAACTAGGTAAGCGGCCCCTAACCATTTAACAACGCTAAAAGCCAAAGATGAACTCAGAATTATTGCTGACAAGCCTAAACATGCCGCTAGTGTATGAAAAAAGTAACCAACACCAAGCCCCAGAGCCGCTTTCAGCCCAGCAGATAATTTACCTTTCATTGTATTGGAAACAATATAAATTACATCAGGTCCAGGAATCATGTTGATAGCGAGACAAGCGACAACAAATAATAATAGTGAGTTTGAATCCATTCTTTTCTCCAAATTAACGTCTTGCGGGATAACATCTCATCGAACTATAAGTAATGCAACGTCTAGGTTTCCTTTGGTTATCAAGGCGTTGACCGTAGTTCATTAACGTGCCTGCCATCGCAGGCTCGGGGCTAGCTATAGCTGATACGACAATCAGTGAATAATTTATCCCTTCCATTTTTACTCTAAGCCTCCACATGGAGTTTTATCAACGCTTATCGCGGAATAATGTACATCAGAAGCGTAATCCTGATTAACGCGCCAAGTGTCACGAATCAAGCTGGGACTCTCTGGTATTTTACTGCTCCAAAATAACATCAAATCCACCATAAATGAGACGCTTTCCATCAAAGGGCATTGGGTTATTCTCAGGACTCATTCGAGGATCACCCATGATCCGCTGCCACCCTGAGTCCCGAACTTCTTTTGAAGGCCAGACTACCCACGAAAACACAACGGTTTCGTTGCTTTCAGCTTTAACTGCCATGGGAAATGATGTGATCTCACCATCTGGTACTTCACTTCCCCACGTCTCAATAACCTTTAAGGCCCCAAACTCCCTGAACATTTCTGCTGCAATTTTTGCGTGTGCGATATACTTTTCTTTATTCGCTTTCGGTACTGCAGCGACAAACCCATCAATGTATGACATAAGTAAACTCCTTTCATTGGAGTTATAACCATAGCTCAATAAAAAGTATGCACATGATGCCAAATCATAGAAGCAGGTACGTAATACAGCTTGAGAGCTACATTCCTAGCTTGGACTTTATATGCATATTTGAAAGGTATGTGTTTGGATCAAGCTTGGTTAGCATATTTATAATCTCCAAAACACTCGAATACTCAATACGTTCCTCTTCAGTATGCCCGATCCCACCTATTGTAAAGTGAGTAAAGCGGTAATCACGATAAACGTTTTGCAGCTGGCTAGAAATATCTTTGAGTAATCTTTTACTGAGGGCGAATGCAGGGTATTCACTACTTTCTGAAAGCTCTGCTGTAGAGCCAATAGATACAATATTGCATTTATCGTTAAGTGAACCTAAAGCGTTAAGTTCATTGACTAAATTAAGATACCCAATCGGGCCAACATGCATAAACTCAATCAGTTCGTTTGTTGTCAATTTTGAAGACTCTCCCCACATCGACGCCAAATAAACTATGATGTCAAACTTAACACCTTTGAAGCACGTGTAATCTGGTTTTTTCTCCGGACTAACATCAAGACGAACAGAAGCTACTCCATCCTCAACTAGCTTTGATCTAGAAATAGTATAAGTTTCTGTACCCTGTAAGTTCGTAGCCAAGAACCTTCCTAGACCCTTGCTACCTCCAACAATTAAAATCTGCATAACCCTATTCCTTGGTTAAAGTTGTCTTTCATATTGTCCGCCAAACTGTGCATTAGGCATCACTTTAACGTTTCTATTGCCCTACTTAGTTCTATCTTCAATTTCATCGAATGGTTCAACTGAAATACGCTCTGCAATTTCACTCATCTTCTTCATTTTTTCTGGGTTACTAGTTCCCCAAAACCGCTCCCAGTCTTCGCGTGTTCGCCACTTCGCAATAGTTAAAACCTTTTCCGGTACATCGTAAGAACGAAGCATAAAACTACCAAACGCCCCATCTACTGACTGATGAATTGAATCTGTCGTCGTACGCCATATATTTTGAAACTCATCCATTTTTTCACTTGGCACACGCCATTCATACACAACTCTAAACATAACACTTCCATTAAAATTTCTAGATTTAATACGGCAAAGTATCAAGAACACTAAGCCAGGTGAATAGATGAATAAAGCAACATAGTAGAGCGTAGAGCAACCTAAAAAAACAAAGCGTAAACGCTCTAAATCACTCCGATTCGATTAGTCATGCACACATTCAAAGATTTCGTATTGCCGTTTAATATTGGCTGTTACTTTTCCCCAATGTGAGGCTTGAACTCTTTCCTGATGTTGTTTAAAAGAGGCTTTGTCGACGAACTCCTCATAGACATCAAAACGAAAAGGATTAGTCGAGCTTTGAGTCACAAGAAAAGTAAGACAGCCCGGCTCTTCTAACGTGAGCCTTTTGTGAGTTATTAACTCATGCTTTACTAATTCTAAATCCTTTTCCGGAACTAGAATAACGCCTTTCAATGCTACCTTCGACATATCATCCTCCCGCTCCTATCGTGTAGCGTTTCGTTAAGAAGTAGCCAACACGCCCTCAATCTCAATCATCATATCGCAAATGTGAATCTCACCATGAACTAAAATGCCACGTGTTAGGAATCTATTTCGAATGCCCTATCGACTTACGAGCATAAGGTTATCTCAACCCTTTCTTTGCCTTTACCGATGTTCTTGCGTTTTAGTTGAATTTGGCCGACTTCTGATGTGCGCTTTAAATGAGTGCCACCGCAAGGTACTTGCGCAAACCCATCCACTCTCCAATACCTTCTTTCACTCTCTTGATCGGAAAAGTCACTAATAATAACTGAATCAGAGTTAATCAAATCTTGCACATCAGTTTCAATTGCTTTCAATAACGGACCAATACTTTCAGACCACTCGAAATCTATGCGGCTCTTATTTTCAGAAATATGCGCGCCTATCTTAACAATGCCTTCTCGACGCTGATAAAACATCTCGAGCACCACTTCGGCAGCAAAGTGTAGCTTCATTAAGGCGTATCTACGCTTCCAATCAATACACGTAGTTACATTGTCACCAAGAGTAAAATTTGGAGAGGATTCCAATGTGTAAATAAGTCGAACACCTAACTTTTGAGCAATCAAAACCGGAATACCATTAATCGTTCCTTTATCACTCTCTTGGCCTCCAGACTCCGCAAAGAAGATAGTCTGGTCCAATTCAACTTTATTTCCGTCTACATTGGTCACTCTTGAGTTAAGTTCTGTTTGGTAGGGATTAACCCAGAATAATTTTTCGCTCATGCTGCTATCCTTGCAGTAAGTCCTGTCCTTGATAGTACATTTAGTGTCTACCAAGTCAATCCGAGAAACCTCAACGTCAAGTGTAAAGCTGGGTATAGAGCACGAGCAGGCCATATTCATGCGTACCTATTAGATGCTTTTAAGGCTGGATATTAAGCGCTATCCAGAGGGTTAGCTAACAACCCATAAATTGCGGAATCTGATACGACTCCATTCACTTCCCACCGCTGCCATACTCGTCTAGATTTGATAAACTTGAAACCGCTCAAGGCTAAAATCTTATCAATCTCCAAAATGAAAGCTTCGGAATGCTCTTTATTCATAATTACGTACTGATTCTGATTGCCTAACACCGAATTGAGGTGTGAGCAACGCCACCACCTAAGCGAAGCTGTTCCACCCTGAAAACAAAGCCCGACTTGAACCCAAACCCCCAGCGCTGTCAATTTTTAAACAAGCTAGTGAACTACCATCACTGTTCTCACTAACTTATCACCGAGCCGTTGCCTTTTTTACCAAGAATGAAAATTGAGTCAATAAAACCGAAGAATGGAGTAATAATATTTCTAAAAAGTGACTGAAAAATATTGCACCTTTTACCCATTCTTGCACTTATAACTGCAATGCCCAAAAGTTTTTTGCCCACACTTTGACCATTTGGGAAACTATCAGAAAAAAGGTAATACGATACAGCCGCTGTTACTGCTGTAGCGCGAACAAGTTCCTTTTCAATACCGATTTCTAAGCCGCCCCACAAAACGAGTGTAAAAATGCTAAAACTGACAAAAAAGTCAATCATTTGTCCAACACACCTAATTCCCGGACCAGCCAAAACGTAATTTTCTAGAGTAAAGTTTTCTACATTTTTCATTTTAAAATTTGGACTAACAATTGTTTATTTGTGGACTAACGTTATGGGTTGAATAACATCCCCACCAAACCTAATCCATAGTGCCGTAAACCAGGTCAAACCTAAAGAGCCAAGCATTTTTCTCCCTTTTAAAGACTTTACTACACTCGCTCTAAAGGCTGGATTGGTAATATTTCAACATCTCTTCGTGATTAAGCGCTTTATTTTCTAACTTTTGTTGATCTTTAAAGATTTGAGCTAATGAAGGGAGAATTGAGCGATTGACTTTATAGTCATCAGACCAAAGTTTCCCTCTCATCACCGCTTTCGCACAATGAAAGTACATACTCTCGATGACTATTTTGATAACAACCTTAGGATCTTTACTTCCATCGGGGCAAGCAGATATCAATTTGGAGTCTGTGTGAATACTTGCAATTCCTTTAATACGCAGTACTTCATCAATACCATTTACCATCAATAACAACCCAACTTTGGGGTTACTAATGATATTTTTTAGACTATCTATACGATTATTCCCCGAGCTATCAGGGAGCAACAATGTTGATTCATCTAAAACTTTTACGAAGCCAGGCTCCCCTCCTTTCGGAGAGAGATCGATATAGCCTTGAGTATCGGCGGTACTTAAAACTGCAAAATGGCAATTATTAATTAATGTCATCGCATGAACATCCAGGGCAGGCAACGCTTTATTTTTAGCTCTCGCACTTGGCTCTGCGTAAATCTCTTTTAACTGCTCTATTGTTTTAATTTCACTCATTCAATGTTGTCCCTTCACTATCGTATAATGCTTTTCTTGGAAGTAAGCAGAACTCTGACTTCTGCATAGCCACTCAACCTAACGCAAAGTAAAAATGCTACGCGTGCAAATTATCTCTTCAACGCTTTGTTATCTAACGACTTAAATTAAAGCCTTTCACTGAATTCCCCACACTGCTTACACTTGTAACCATGCTTGTAAAAGAACAATGGAAAACCCAGTAAAATAAAGACTAAGAAAGCTGGACGCTTACCTTTTGTAAATGTATATAGCTCTTTACTACCACAGTTAGGGCAAACATCTTTTCCTACATCAACGGCAAGTTCATTTTCTAATGATTCTGAGAAATCACTGCTAAGTATTTGTTTCGCGTCTTCTGCATCACTTTCGGCCACCATCAGACGAACGCCACCCATTGCATTTGAATAAAGCCACTGAGTATTCACCGTGTGCTCGTCAGCAATGTGGCTTTCTATTCCGACACTATCTAGGCTTGCTCTCGCAATATGAGCTTCATGAGGAAAAGAAAACCTTGCTACTACAATCACATATTACTCCTTGTGGAAAAACGCTCTCGTAAGGTATAAGCTACGCGAATTGAAAGTGCCACGTATAGCGTTTCTTTTCAAACAGTTTATTAACCCACTACAGACTAGTACATATACCCTAACCAATCTATATGACCAACAGCCCAAATTTTTCCGCTGATAGGTTTAACATATAAATCATCGACTTGCTCTACAGCAACACCGTAATTTTTATGTTCATGAACTCGCAACCAAGAACTTAGAGAGTTAAGGCGCACATAACCATTCGCCACATAAAAACGATCCAAATCGGAGACTAAAATGATGAAGTCGACATCTTTAGTTGACGCATACTCGCTGAGTTGAGACAACATTGTTGTGCCAATACCTTGCCTTTGAAGTGTGCTCTCGACACAAAAGTCACTCACACCTAATACTTTATAAATTTCATCACCAACGCGAACAGCTCTGTAGTCTAATCCCATATAACCAACTAACTGGTCACCTTCGTACTTCAGAACTCTCATATGCGGGAGTTGCTTATAGTAAGAACGAGCAACCTGATGTTCAGGAAACGACTTGTTTCTCAGAGCCTCAATTGCATTATGCTGCGCTTTAGATAACTCGATTTCTGGGTAAATATCCATATTTGACCTTTGAGGGCTAATGACCCGTTAAAGGGTGATCAACACAATACCGAAACTCCCGCATACCGCCTTAATCACTGAGCTCAACGCATAGTTAAAATGCCACGCATTGCGAATCTATCTTAAACGCTATGTTATGCGCGTGGTTAATACATACCTACATAACCGTCCAACTTGCGAATTACCCCAATCCAACGCTCGATATTTGGGTAAGTTTCTAGGTTAAAACCACCCTCATCTGCGACATGGGTATAAGCATACAGTGCGATATCAGCAATAGAAATATTATCACCAACTAAGAACTTAGTTTTTGACAGCTGTAGTTCCATGATTTGTAATGCTTTATGGCCGCCTGATTGTAGTGATTTATATTCTTCTAGACGGTGCTCCGGCATACCTTGATACTTCTGAATAAAACGCGCTACTGCAATATAAGGCTCATGTGAGTATTGCTCAAAAAAAAAGCCATTCGTACATTTTTGCTTTTTGATAACTGTCCTTAGATAGATAAGGCGTATCTTCTGCAAAGTACCCCAATATTGCATTGGACTCACAGAGTACTCGACCGTCATCTAAAACGACTGTCGGGATTTTACCATTTGGATTGAGGGCTAAAAATTCTGTTGTTTTAGTCTCGTTATCTAAGATATTAACGTGTTTCCATTGGTGCTCAATGCCAAGGAATGACAATAGTAATTTTACTTTTAAGCAGTTACCTGACTGCAAATCTCCATATACAACCATTACACTCTCCATGTTTCAATTCGTAAAGCGTATAACGCGCAGTTAAGGCATGAACTACGCTACCACCCAAACTAAACGATTGTGCCTAAAACACTAAACCCAACCTTGAACTGAAAATGCCAAGCGTTGGGAATCACTCTTGAACAATTTGTTACGTCGCTACATTTCGCCCGATTTAATTTTGTACTGAGCTTCATTAACCGACTGTTTCCCAAACAGTAAATCCATCATCGCGATGATTCTTTTATTGTCATTTCCCCACTTATCTGAATTGGCACTATTTGGCGCTTTGAACTCTACTTCGCCAACTTTTTCACTGTTTTTATATGCCTTAACTTGGGCATCTGCAATAAACGTTCTAAAGTCCCAACTCCAGCGCGATACATAAGTCAACGTAAGTTCAGAGCTCTTAGGAAGAGTTCCGTCACTTACAACCGTACATTTATGTGCTGTATCCAAACACCATTCTTGTACCGAGTCCAAGAAAACATCTCGTGTGGCGTCATCTTTTACAATAGTAATTTCCTTGCTCTGGTTCTCTTCCGAAATAGCTTCAACTGTATATTTTGGCGCTGCGCATGCCGCCAGTAGAATAGGCAAGCTAAGAATGATTAGTTTCTTGTACATTTTACATCTCTTTTAATAAATCTATAATTGTAAATGAATTTCAAGTGGCTGCATAACGCCGCGTTAAGGGGTGAACAACGCCCCCTAAACTAAGCTACTGTGCCGTAAACACTAAAGCTGATTCAAACCAAAACGGCCAAGCATTGTTAATCCCTCGTGAATACTTTGTTAGTTGCCAAACCTAAAGCTTTGATGTGATGTTGATTGCCGCTTTGCCAACACTGGCTTTATGCGCTTTGAAAGACTCAAATCAGGTGCATTTTCAAAGCACTTGTCACTGAAACCACTTGGAACTCAAAACGCCTTAGAAAACGGAATAACAACACAAAAAAGTTCTTTTAGACAGACGGTGTTACAGAGCTGACTTTCGACAAACAAAGCGGCTTCTGAAACAGAAGATCCAAACCACACAAGAAACCAAAGCACGATTTTCACAACCTCAAATAACTAGAAATGGAAATAAGAAAGCCTAGCAAATACACACGGACTTTAGCCCTAAACATTCTTCTTTAGGTACATTTTTCTTCGTTGGCAACTAACGCCCTGTTAAGGGGGAGCAACGCAATACCAAAGCTGCCGCATACCACCCTAAACACTAAATCCAACGCATAGTGAAAATGCCACGTGTTGCGAATCACTCTTGAACAGTTTGTTATATGACGACATCAACCGTACAGGATGATACCAAAAATTGACAAAGCCACAGGGACAATTATGGGTGAAGCGTAGACCACTATTTTTTACCTAATGCAGCTTCACCAGAAGGTAAACCATAATTATTTTCTCCTTTAGTTCCTTTCCAAAAGCAAAGTAATAAGTTGATTACAGGGAGACCTAACACTATAGATAATGCAGGATTCCAACCAATATCCTTTAATCGACCATGAGCATAAATTATAGAAATTGGAATCTGAATCATCCAGAGGTTCATTGCGTTGTAAATTCCACTATAGCCACTACCCACGCGCACAACTTCCAATGGTTGAAAACTATCTAGCACAAGAATTAAGTCCTTTGACAAAAGTTGATGGGTAATTGGATAGTTCAAGAACTTAAATATTATGAACTGTGTGAGAACTGGTAAGAACAACCAAACGACTATCATGTAGAAAGTAAACTCTACTCTTCCCAATCTGGGACTTTTACGCGTGAGTTCACTTTTTTATTGATAGGCAATTTATTTCGTATATTCTTCGGTGATAGAGCGTCATCCAACAAAGATGAAAAACAACCTTTACAAAATAAGGACTCCTCAACTTGTTTGAGCTCTTTAATATCGAAATAATTATTGCATTTATTACACTTCATCAGAATCAATCCTAATTAGTCACATAACGCCGCATTAAGGTGTGAGCAACGCTACCACGAAACGTAACCTTACCGCCGTAAACACAAAACCCAACTTTGAAATGAAAATGCCAAGGGTTGGGAATCACTCTTAAATGCTTTGTTATAAAACAATTGGTCCCTTCATCTGAAAGCAGTCTGCATATGTTTCAAATGATTTATATACTTCTTGAGTCAAATTCGTTTGACCTGTGAGGATAGAACCAAATACGGCAACTAAGCCGTTAACACCATTCGATGCTTTCAAAACCTGTTCTAGCATAGCAACTGGATACCCTTTGCTATGTCTATCAACAGCATGTAAGCCTCCATGAACGTATGAGCTTAGCGGTTTCCAAGAATACTCTTTGAACTCGAGAATAGGATCTACTGCATTTTTGGGAGCCTTCTTCTCCAACTGGCTAATCATTTCGCTCAACATCGGCAAGTTGTTAGCTCTTCTTTGATTTTCTTCATTTAACTCTGCAGTTAGTTTGCTTACTGCTACGTCACTTGCAGCATACAACACCCACATTCCCCGGACTAGACTCTCGAACTGAAGCCTCAAGAGTCCAAGAGCAGATGTGAAGTTTCTTGTCGCGAGCAGAATCTTTAAACTTTCAGCATGCTCCAAGGATACGCTGCACATTATTTTGCTTACTCGAATCCTATCAGAACTATCATACAGCGGTTGCCTTAGTATATAGTCAACATAGTTCTCGTATTCAGCTGACCTTGCGAGTAAAATATCGATGGTCTACTCCTTGTTTTATAACGCGTTGCGAATCCCTCTAGAGCAGTTTGTTAGTCGCGAGGCACCGAGCGACAATTTTAAGCCGAACTAAACTTTGCGAACAACAAACTTTATGTGCTTTGATGCATTTAAGTCAGGCGTAGTCTCAAAGCGGCTACTCAATGAAGCCACTTGGAACAAACAACGCCGTAGAAAACGGACTGACAACACCAGAGAAAACGTCATTTCAGCGAGTACATCGGCTTTTGTACCCAACAAACTCACCGAGCGGAGTTGCAACCAAAAACAGACTCTCGATTGCCCTGCTCTGTCAGCACCAATAGACAAAACAACCGCTAGGACAGTTACAAAACTAACCTGTGAACCGAACAATCAGCAGCCAAGTTTTGAGCTTAGAAACATGATTTTGATTGCTAGCTTTTTCTGGCGACTAACGCCCTGTTAAGGGGTGAGCAACGAAATACCGAAGCCACCGCATACCACCGTAAACACTAAAACCAACGCATAGTAAAAATGCCACGAGTTGCGAATCCCTCTTGAACAGTTTGTTATGTGCGTGGTTGAAACCTACTCTACACTTGGCTCTGGTAAAACTGGTGGTGTACTGTCCATATAAGTTAAAAAGTTTTCCCATAACTCGTGCGTTCTTTGTTTAGTTAACTTAGTTTTGCACGATATCGCCATAATTCCGCGAATAGTTCCGTCACGCCATTGCGCATAAACCGAATCACAGTGGGACGATATATATGCTTGCCAATCCTGTTGAGCAAGCTTAATTGCTGCGATCAGTTCTGGGTCATGAGAGTTGTGCTCAAAGCTAGTGCTTAGATATTTATCTAATTTAACTTGTGCTGACTCTAATTCAATAGCGGCACATTGATTTATCTCGATTGTGGTCATCGCGTTATTACAGTCAATGGACTCCTCTTTAGCAAGAGCACCAAACGAAAGACTAGCTAATATAATGATTAGACACTTATTCATCGTTTTCTCCGAAAGCACATAACGCCCGCTTAAGTGGTGAGCAACGCAGCCACTTAACCTAAACCATTGCACCGTAAACACGAAACCCTACCTTGAACTGAAAATGCCAAGCGTTGGGAATCACTCTTAAATGCTTTGTTGTGTTTTTAAGAAATTAGTTACAACAACCCAACTAATTTCTTAAAATCTTTTAGGCTATTGCATACCAGTCCAATACCGAAGTCACCATTGTCTGCATGGTAAACTTTCCCGCTGTGTACTCCCGACAGGGAAATTAAGTATAAAGAATCATACGATAAAGCAACCGGGTATAAATGTTGTGCTTCTACAAAATCTTTGCTTATTTCAAAGTGCACCACATAATCTTCCAAGAAACCGAGATATTGATGAATCTCGATAACTTCGCGACTACTGCATATCTTTTCAAGAGATTCTTGCTGAGTGATCTTTCCGTAGTAATTGACTGTAAGTTCAATTTCTAATTCGGATAATTCACTACCAGCATAAGCAGTAAAAAACTCTATAAGCTCATCAGAAAGCTGATTGCCGTATAGGTGATGAATATCGAGAAGGCTACTTTCAAAATCCATAACTTCAACCTGGGAAGAAAAACATAACGCCGCGTTAAGTGGTGAACAACGCTAACCACTGAACCTAACCCATTGCACCTTAAACACTAAATTCACTTTAAACTGAGATCGCCAAGCGTTGTGAATCCGCCTTAAACGCCTTGTTAGGCGAAGTTTCCCACCAGGGTTTAAGGCTGTTTGAAAACAGATTACCCGAAACCGAATAAGCAACCAAACACCCACTGACTTTTTGTGATTCAAGAACCACAAATATCACTATGTTTCAGCCAAGATTCCAACGACCACGGAATGCAGGCCTTCAGCAACAAAGTAGGTTTTGAGCCCGAAAAAACCAAAACTGCAAACTTAAAGCGAGAGCGAAAGCCTCGATTAACCTGCCCTTATCACACTTTGAGCCAGTGAGATTTACAACTAACCGATTGTGAAAACCAATGAGGCAACCCGCGAACCTTTGCATATTTTACGGCCAGAGAGATTCAAGAATTGGAGCCGACAATGTTGAATTGCCTACTTAGAAAAACGAATGCTCAAAGAGAACTAAGAAGATGAGAACAAAGAACTTTCCTGCCCGTCGCCTAATGCCTTGTTAAGGGGTGAGCGACGCAATGCCTAAGCTGCCGCATACCACCTTAATCACTAAAACCAACGCATAGTAAAAAAGCCACGCGTGCCGAATCACTCTTGAACAATTTGTTATACGAATTTCTTCAGTGCCAACACTTGCTGTTCAAATAACTCACAATCTGACTTTGAGTATGACTTAGCAACATTAACCCATTGAACGCCCGTTTCATCTATGTGGCGAAACTCGACTTGAAGTGCATATTTAGAACAACGAAAAAGAGCAAAGACCAAACCTACGACGGTCAGACTAAGAACTAAAACTAGTAGCCATTGTGGTACCTCTTCCAACCTTGGAATAACTAACCAAACTGCCCCTGAAAAAACACACACCCAGAATAAAACTTGACCTAAATTATCAAGAAAACTTAACTTTTTAACCCTAGCATTGTTTATCTTAGACAAAGGATATGAGTCTTTCTTAAACCTGAACTCTTTTGAATCCAAGCTAAAATCAGTACTCTTGTACATAAATTCCCTCTATTCGTATAACGCCTTGTTAAGGAGTGAGCAACGCAATACCGATGCCACCGCGTACCCCCTTAAACACTAAAACCAACGCATAGTAAAAATGCCACGCGTTGCGAATCCCTCTTGAACAATTTGTTATGTGTATGTTTGATACTTAAGCTCGCCTTTCAAGATAAAGTAGCTTATGAAACCACCCACTAAAGGGAGTCCCAAAGACAACAAAATTACCAGTACTCGATGTCTAATTTGTTTGGCACGGAACGCGACGACCGCTGGTGCAAACCAAAGGCCAAGCATGCCTAAACACAATAGCGTTACTACCACCCAAGAAACCCACTCGTGTCGCCCAATAGTCTCCGGAAAGATAACATGAGTAATTAGTTGGAAAGCAAACACACTAATATAAATTAAGATCGAGAGTTTTATGAATTTCAATTTAACCTCTTTGAATAGCTCTGGGTTACTCGGAAACATAACGCCGCGTTAAGGGGTGAACAACGCAGACCACCCAACCTAAACCATTGTGCCGTAATCACTAAAGCTGAATCAAACCCAAAATACCGAGCGTTGGGAATCCCTCTTGAACGCTTTGTTATGTGAATTTTTCACACGCCTAAAAGATGTAAATGTTTCCGCTGTTGATAGGTTAAAGTTAACTCTAAACAGGACTTGATTGCTGTTTCTGGTAACACTTGCGATAAGGACAGAACTATTGCTCTGTTTCCCTGAAACACTAGTTCTTCACCATACAATTCTCTAAATGTATCGACTAACTTAGTTTGGCAATTAAAGAACAGGTAATAATTATTAGGAGATTTCAGCTTCCAGTCCATTCTTAGCGGGCTGCCTGTTTTTACACTGTAGCTAGGTTCTCCCCACTTTAGAGTTTCATCGACTTCACCCAGCTCCAAATCAGATGCGATTTGAAAGACTAGATTTCGTAGCTCCTCTAGCCTAATACGAGCATTTTCCGGATATTCATCGAAGCGTTCTTTGACTACCTTGTTCACTGGAACCTCCTATTCACATAACGCCCTGTTAAGGGGTGAGCAACGCAATACCGATGCCTCTGCAAACCACCTTAATCGCTAAGACCAACGCATAGTAAAAATGCCACGCGTTGCGAATCCCTCTTGAACAGTTTGTTAGGTGGGATTTTCGCACGCCATAAGCAATGCTTTCAGCTCTAAATTCAATGAAGCCTCACCAATTTTTCTTGCTGAATTTCCCAATTGATTGCGGTAATTACAATCGGCTCCCGCCTCTAATAATAACCTAACACCTTCAATATTCTCATTGATTGCAGCAATCATTAATGGTGAGTTGTAAACATACTCCTGAGTAAGAAGTAAATTGGGATCACCTCCATTATCAAGAAGTAGCTTTAATATTTTGTTATTGGAGAAGTTAGCAGATGCAAAAACTGGGCTATTCCCTTCATAATTCTGTATGTTGGGGAGCGCACCACTTGATAGTAAAGTTTTTACCAGTTCATGGTCACCAAGAAATGACGCCATGAGTAATAGTGACGCTCCACATGAATTGACTGTATTAACGTCCATTCCCTTCTTCAACAAACGTTGAGCATACGAGCTGCTTTTTCCCTCAATCATCTGATAAATTGCGATATTTATAGGACTACTAGGGTCGTTTCTGCTTTTGCAAGAACTTGAATCACTTGTCAAAAACACTATGGATAAAGCTGCTAGTAAAAATCGCTTCAAAATAATCCCTCCTAACGCCTTGCTAAGGTGTGAGTAACGCAATACAAAAGCTACCGCACAGCGCCTTAATCACCATAAGCCACCGCAAAGTAAAAATGCCACGCGTTACGAATCACTCTTAAGAAATTTGTTAGTACATGCGCTACTTCTATTTATTCACTCCAAGATATTGAAAAGTGGCATGATATGAAAGGTTTTGAACACTGAAGTGAGACGGGCAGCTACAAAACTTTACCTCGATTGAAAGATAAAAGTTGGCTAGAAGAAAAACGCACTGAACTGCCCTACTTTCACTAGCTTTAACTTAGAAAAGGATTCGTTCCTCGTACTTCAACAGCCACACCAAAAGTAATCAAGGTTCTCTTAAAAACCACCACGAAAATGAAAAAGCGCCAAAGAAATAGGCTAAGAGTTAGAAGCCGTAAACGTTGAAATCAAAGCGAACACTCCACACATAGTGCCACCGGAAAGAACGTGAAAGGTACAAACTGAAAGGTGTAAAGACGAGCACCAAAACAGATAAACACCAAAACTTATGACCTTTGATGTCAAACCCGTACTAACGCCGCATTAAGGGGTGAGCAACGCAACACAAAAGTTACCGCACACCACCTTAATCACTTAAACCAACGCATAGTGAAAATGCCACGCGTTGCGAATCCCTCTTGAGCAGTTTGTTAATTTGCAAACACAAAGAGTTGATTTTAAGTCATTTTAAACTTTGCAAACAATAAACTTTATGTGTTTTGATGCACTTAAGTCAGGCGTAGTCTAAAAGCGGCTAGTCAATGAAACCACGTGGAACAAACAACGCCGCAGAAAACGAATTCACAACACCAAAAAGCGCTTTTGGAAAGCCAACCTCACAATACGGACTTTCAACAAAGCCACTGAAACCACATGAACTTACCACAACAGAGAAACGCCATTTCAGCGAGTAGATCGTCTTTTATACCAACAAACTCAACGAGCAGAGTTTCAGCAAAAACTTCGACTCAGTTAACCCCAAAGTCACCGCACCAAAGAACAAATCAACCGTTGAAACGATGCCAATTTTGGATTTTAACCACGCTAGTTAACACTGAAATTAAACGCGATACGACAATTTCGACTTTGAGCTTTTACCACTAGATCTTGCGATATAGCTGCGTTTTTCCTCTTGCAAACTAACGCCGCATTAAGGGGTGAGCAACGCCACCACCCAACCTAAGCTATTGTGCCGTAAACACTAAAGCTGATTCAAACCAAAACTGCCAAGCGTTGTAAATCCCTCTTAAATGCTTTGTTAGTTGCCAGACCTGACGCTTTTATCTGAAGTTAATTACCGCTTTGCCAACACTGACTTTACGTGTTTTGAAAAACTGAAACCAGGCGCAGTTTCAAAGCGCCTATCACTGAAACCACGTGGAATTTACAACGCCGTAGAAAACAGGCTTTGAACACCAAACAAACCTTTTGGAACGGCAAAGCAGCAGAGCAGACTTTCAACTAATAAAGCGGCTTCTGAAGCAGAAAACCCAAACCAAGAAAGAAACCAAAGCACGATTTTCACAAACCCCATAACTAGAAATTGAAATACGAAAACCTAGCCAAAAACACACGGACATTAGCCCTAAATATTCTGCTTTAGGTATGTTTTTTCTCGTTGGCAACTAACGCCCTGTTAAGGGGTGAGCAACGCAATACAAAAGCCACCGCATACAACCTTAATCATTTAAAACAACGCATAGCGAAAATGCCACGCGTTGCGAATCCCTCTTAAACAGTTTGTTAACTGAGCGCCTTTTAGTTTTCGCCGATCTTTCAGCTACTTTCGCCAAAGCTCGTTTTGCTAATTAATGATTAGCAAAGCTAACTCAAATATGTATTTAACCAAAAAATTACCGTTTATCTTTAGTTTGAAATGCGTATCACAACACCATACTTCGGCGATGTAAGTGCGCCGAACTAATCGCGAATGCCTTATATTATTAGAAGGTTTTGTGCCGCCTTTCACATCAGTAAACTTAAGTACCAAACTGAAATTAGTCGCATTACCTCAGCTAAGGAGACCGACCGAACACGCTAAACCTCTGAACCGAGAAACCGTATCAATATGCTTTCGTATTTTCTGCGCCAGTTAACGCCTTGCTAAGTTGTGAGTAACGCAATACAAAAGCTACCGCACAGCGCCTTAATCACCATAAGCCACCGCATAGTAAAAATGCCACGCGTTACGAATCACTCTTAAGCAATTTGTTAGTACATGCGCTACTTCTATTTATGCGCTCCAAGATATTGAAAAGTGGCATGATATGAAAGGCTTTGAGCACTGAAGTGAGACGGGCAGCTACAAAACTTTACCTCGATTGGAAGACGAAAGTTGGCTAGAAGAAAAACGCACTAAACTGCCCTACTTTCACTAGCTTCAAATTAGAAAAGGATTCTTTCCTCGTACTTCAACAGCCACACCAAAAGTAATCAAGGTTCTCTCAAAAGCCACCACGACAATGAAGAAGCGCCAAAGAAATAGGCTAAGAGTTAGAAACCGTAAACGGTGAAATCAAAGCAAACACTCCGCATATAGTGCCACCGGAAAGAACGTGAGAGGCACAAACTGAAAGGTGTAAAAACGAGCACTAAACAGATAAACACCAAAACTCATGACATTTGATGTCAAACCCGTACTAACGCCCTGTTAAGGTGTGAGCAACGCAATACCAAAGCCGCTGCATACCACCTTAAACACTAAGACCAACGCATAGTAAAAATGCCACGCGTTGCGAATCACTCTTAAACAGTTTGTTATGCCTATTTAGTTTTACCGATCTGTTCTCTTTCTATCCCAAAAGTTTTAGCGTTAATGGAAGCCCTAAATATAGGACAATCAATACCAGTATTTCCTCTTAAGACACTTTGCAACGCGTAGTAAACTTACTTTCTGGCATTTTAAAGCCGACAGTCACTGACAAAATGCATTTGGGGTTAAATTGTACCATATTCATGTTTTCGACCTGTAAGCGAAACTCCTTCTCATACGCCCACTCAGAAGACTTCGTTGTCACAAGATCTCCGATACCAATACCACTTTTCTTGCCAAACATCCCTAAAACAGTTTGATGCAAAATTGAATGATGAGACTGTTTTACCAGATTTCCATACAGCATATCTGTATAGCCAACTAAATCGCCAATGCTATCGTGAATACTCTTAATCAAAGCTGAACGGTCGAACTCTATGCAGTAACCTCGCATACCATTTCCATAATGAGACCACATAAGCTTATTTTGTAACGCAGGGGCTTCGGCTTCGATGTCGTCTTTTGCAAAACAACAAAGCCTCGAATTTTCTACATAATCAGCAAAAATGCTTTTTGCATGATCAATTGTTGACGACAACACGTACTCATATTTGGCTCTGAGTTCTCCTTGTAACGCTAATTGGGTCAAAGATTGTTCTATCTGAATAGGACTAGCACTTCCTTGATTAGCTAACTTCAATAACTCAATATCTTCCGATTCGTTATACGGAGGTATTTCAGTATCAAGTACATTGTCAATGAATACATCTTCAAAAGGGTCATTAAAGTCAGAAAACCGGCTAAACCACAAATAGTTGTTTGCCAATGTATCTAGATCGTGAGGGTTATATGGAAAAAACTTATAAATAGAATTTTGATTAATCATTATCTGAACTGAACAACTTAAAATTAAAGATATCGATAATTTGGACAAATAGGCATAACGCCGCATTAAGGTGTGAGCGACGCTTGGCTATACTTGAGCGAAGCGAAACCGCCAAGCGTTGCGAATCACTCTTAAATGCTTTGTTAGGGCGATACTAAAAATTGCCTCAAATCGACTTTCTTAGGGCCGATTACGTCTTTGTATGACGTAATATCAATTTCAAAGCACATATTATTTTTATCATGCCGTACTCGAAAAGAGTCCGCTGAATCACGCAAAAACTCAGTTGGTATATCTAACACCGCAATTGAGGATTCTTGCTGTAAGAGGAAATACAACCTAGGCACTTTCATCTTTTTTATTTTGTCCAACGAGACTTCCAGCCACCAAACGTCTTTACGAGAATTAACTTTAGAGTAATGTGCATTCTGATACGTGGCATTAATACCAAATTTACTTTGAGCAATCTCGATAGCTTCTGATTTATCCATCACCAACTCCTATATTCACCACTATGAGTATAGAGTCAAAGGAGTGAACAAGCCCTAACGCCGCGTTAAGTGGTGAACAACGCGACCACCTAGCCTAAACCATTGTGCCGTAAACACTTAAGCTGATTCAAACTAAAGCTGCCAAGCGTTGTGAATCCGTCTTAAACGCTTTGTTAGGCAATTTCTTGCGCATTGGCAGTTAAATAACAATAAAGCATCAGCATAATCCCACCTAGCTTGCCAGCAGAGCAGTAGTTATCATAGTCAGTATGAGCAAGAGCTAAGCGGCTTTGTGATGTCAATGTCGAATATAACTCGGTGACTTCCTTTTCTGTAACACATTTGTCCATATCATGCGCATACTGGTTACGTAGTTTGTTTATAGCGAGAAAAGTACCTTTCATATCTTTGTCGATTGCTTTTAACGCAACACCTAACTCAACTTTTTGACGAAAATTCAAACTAGCTATATTTAGCTCATTCTTTAATGGCAGATGTTGCTCAATTTTTTGAATCAAATAGTGTTCGACAATAAGATGACATCTAATAGCTATAGATAGCTCATCTCCGCTGTTTACTAAATCAAGTACTTTTTGTTCCATGCCCCCTCCAATTGCCTAACGCCGCATTAAGGGGTGAACAACGCTACCACCCAACCTAAACCATTGTGCCGTAAACCCTTAAGCTAATTCAAACCAAAACTGCCAAGCGTTGTGAATCCCTCTTAAATTGCTTGTTATACGTTCGGATTTCCATCTTACCTGTAACAAATTTGTACTGAGCATATCTTCGGATTATCAATAATGAAACATCGGTTGAATTAGAGTCCACAAAAGTGAATATTATATTAAACTTAACTCAATTAGACCAATGTGCCCCATGTTATGAATGAGAAATCTAACAACATACACGGAAATACTAAAAACTATGAAGTCATGATTTCTACAGCTGCACTATTGGTTGCTATCGTTGCTGCTTACTATTCGTATAGTGTAGGAGTGAAACAAATAAATGACGGTAAACTAAACCAACTTAAAAGTTGTATAAGTGACATTTATAAAATCCAGTTAGATATCTCACAATTAAACTACGATTTTCGATTTACTAGTATACAACTAGGAACATCACCTTTGAGACCAGTAGGGCCTGATTACGGGGACCAGCTTAAACAATTTCAAGCCCTAAACTCTCTGGAAAAAGTTAAAAGTAAACAATGTGTTAATTTGATAAAAAATATTCCTTGGAAATTGATAGAAATAGAAGACGTTAATGCAATAAGTAAAAGCCTAAATGATACAATGTTGTTTGTTGAATTAAATAACATGCTAGATAAAACTTTGAACTCTGATATCAACATCAATAGGGAACAACTCTTAAAAATTAAAATAGACAGGGCAGCAGCGATGATTCTATCCGGAAACCTTAAATCTGGAAGAATAGAGTTTGAATCAACATTAAACCAACATAATGAAAAAAACTTAGAACAAAAGATTAGAGTTACTGAAGGATACTTAATATGGGCAGAATCAGAAAGTCGATTGGAGCAAAAATTCAGAATTAATGATAGTCCGAATAAAAGGAAAATTTTGTACATCTTGAATAATTATCTTAGCCCAAGGCTTAAAGACATAGAAAATAACTTCAGAAACATATCAACCTTTAATAAGGATGTGGATACTCAGGATACTAATTTTGTAGGATACCTTGAATTATCGAATTCATATCAAAATATTAAAACACGTTTTACCACGCTATCTGACTATTACATTAAAAACAAACGATATTCACCTTTGCTACTAAAGTAACGATCAGGCTATTCAACGTATAACGCCGCATTAAGGTGTGAGCAACGCTACCACAAAACTTAACCGTACCACCGTAAACACAAAACCAAACGATGGAATGAAAAATGCCACGCGTTGCGAATCCCTCTTGAGCAGTTTGTTATGTGTCAAATTTTAAACTCGAACTTAGCTTTTTTAGGGCCAGTTTCCCCTTTTTCGGAAGGCGCATACTTCCGTTTTGATAATATTCGCACTGCTTCAGCATCGAACACTCCTTTAGGCACAGAATCAGTAACCATTATGTCAATCACATCACCCTGACTACTAATATTAAACGTGAGTACAACAGTACCGACTAATTT
The DNA here is from genome assembly GCF_021725735.1 of Vibrio sp. J2-3(2022). Taxonomy (NCBI): domain Bacteria; kingdom Pseudomonadati; phylum Pseudomonadota; class Gammaproteobacteria; order Vibrionales; family Vibrionaceae; genus Vibrio; species Vibrio sp. J2-3(2022). The sequence goes on along the minus strand of NZ_JAKKCK010000002.1, from coordinate 7,512 downwards.
GTTTTTCCTTGAACCTTTATGATTCCTAGGCGATACACTGTCCCGAGCTTTGTGTTCTTGATAATTTGGGGAACTAGCACTTTCAATTAAACCAGCGCAACCAGACAATAATGTCGCTATAAATACTATTAAAATCTTCATACTTAATCTTTGACAACATAACGCCCAGTTAAGGGGTGAAGCACGCAATACCGATGTTACTGCATAGCACTTCAACACCGAAACCAACGCATACCAAAAATGCCACGCGTGCTGAATCCCTCTTGAACTGTTTGTTATGGCGCAATTTCTAATGATGACCACCGTTGTAGCCACCCTTTGGAATTTACACGATTTTCAAAGGATTCTCGCGACCTTTTAGGGTTATGTGTGACGTAGAAATTGAACAATGATTTAAACCCAAAAGCAGCAATACATTCATACTTATCTTGAGCGGTTTGACGAATAGCAATAGCTGTTTCTTTTTCTTCCAAAGAACTTGTATACGGAGAGTCTCCATTACGTATATGCATTTGCGCCTGATTACGCACTTGCCAGTTAAGCTGAGGCATGCAACTTTTTAGCTGCGCTTCATAAAGCAAATAGGAATCTGGGTTAGACTCGTCAGGGTCAAAATAGATAACGTCCACATCATTCAGGGGAGTATGCACATCAAAGTTATGTAATGAATCCCAAACCAAGTTACGAACAAAACCTGCCGCAATATAGCATTGCGGCAAAGCCAGTTGAGATACAACTTTCAATGCCTCCACTCTGATCGGATCTTGCTTTATTAGTTCTACGATCTTGTCCATTTTCGCCCTGCGCCATAACGCCCAATTAAGGTGTGAGGCACGCAATACCTAAGCCGCTGCATACCACCTTAACCGCTAAAGCCAATGCAAACCCAAAATGCCACGCGTGCCGAATCACTCTTAAATTGTTTGTTAGGCAGCTATCCGTCGATTTCCGAAGAGCACTTATTGCATTTATAAGTTTTCCTAGCTTTGTCTATCTGTTCACCCACTTTATTGCCCACTGCGGCACCTGCCGCACCGCCAGTCAAGGCGCCTATTAACCCTCCGGCAGCAGCCCCAATTGCGGTGCCCAGCCCCGGAAAGAATGAACCAATCGCAGCTCCTGCTGCCGCACCACTTGCAGCTCCGCCATAACCTGCTGCAGCTCCTGCCGCTGCTCCTGTAGCTGTTCCGACGACTTCACCTGTATTAACCAATACAACGTATTCGGAAGTTTCACATTTTGGACATTTAGGTAATGTCATAATGTATCCTCTATTTATATATTTCCACTTGATGCCTAACGCCGCGTTAAGGGGTGAACAACATCACCACTGAACCTAACCCATTGTGCCTTAAACACTAAAGCTGATTCAAACCAAAACTGCCAAGCGTTGTTAATCCCTCTTGAACGCTTTGTTATGTGAATTTTTCAGAGTGTTCAATACACACAACCATTAAATTCAATGACTTGATCGCTTAAAGTATGACTGCCATTGTAAGACTTAACCATACCTCCACGGTAGACAAACTGATTCCAATTTTTCTGCTGCACGTCGAAGTAATGGATAGGCAAAACTAACTCCGAATACCCTGAGCTTCGATAAACATCTGGCTCATAAGCGAAGAGAAAAGAATGAGTTACCCCAAAAGACACTAAGCATCGATCGAGTTCTTTCACGATGACTTTAGCTAAGCCCAAACCACGCTTACTTGGTGTAATGGCAATACCACCAATTATGCCTCCTTTGAAGCTTATTGAGCCCTGCTCCATTAAACGACCATAAGCAAAACCAGTAGCGATAATCTGATTATCGTCTTCAATGAGAATTGCACAGACGAACTCACGATTGAAAATGAACATGGAATCTTGGCCAAAAACGGAGTTTAGATGAGCATTAAGTTCAGCTTCGTAAGCCCCAATCTGACCACTTTTGACAACTGATATTTTCAAGGTTGACTCCATTCACATAACGCCGCATTAAGGTGTGAGCAACGCTACCATCAAACCGTAACCTATACCACCGTAAACACAAAACCCAACGATGGAATAAAAAATGCCAAGCGTTGGGAATCACTCTTAAATGCCTTGTTAGATTATTTTAGAATGGTATATCAAAGTCTTCATCATCTTCATCTTTTTCAGAATCAGGGAGTTCGATTTTTTTATACCATTGTGTAGGTTGCTCTCCGTCAACATTTTCACCTTCAACTAGAATAACATTCTCAAACTCTTGATTCCTTACAAGCTCGATCAAGTCGGCTTCTATTTCATCAATCTTTTCCAAAATACGCCTCTTAGAAGAGCCTAACCATTTAGAAAAAGTAAATGAAGAATTGTCTTCGATATTATTCAAATTTAGCTTCAAAGTCGGAATCGCGTCCTTCGCACTAGAAATAGGTTTTTCCAAATGTTTATTAACTTCTTCTTCAAATACATAAATTGAGATTAAAATGTGCTCTACGATTTTTAATGCTACTAACACAGACGTTTTGTTAGCTTTCTTTATTTCATGAGCAGCATCATTACCCATAAATCTGATTGCGTGCAATCTGTCTACATCCGCTTTTGAAGCAATGCCATTACGGTGCATATTATTAATTCGAACCTGCAAGTTCCTACCAGTAATGTTCCTTTCGTTACAAATTGCTTCAATCGTAGCTCTTAAACCTAAACCTGCTAATGTATAAGCTCCTTCCTGAATCGCTATCAGGGACTCTTTATATATACTTTCGACAATTCTTGGGACGTAATAAATTGATTCAATAGGATTATGTCCAGCAATAAAATGTGGGAAGATCTCAACACTGACGTCATGTTCGTAGTCATCTGGACCTACTTGTACAATGGACTCGTAGTCATGCTCTTCTTGTCTAAATGATATTGTTTCACACCCTTTACATTCGATTAAGTAATACTTCGTCTCACTATGATAAAAATCAGGATCTGTTTCTTTACTTTTTAAGCCTAGTACTTCGTGTTTAGTTGAACGTTTGCAACTCCTACAACGACTCCAAACAAATTCATTCTTACTCATAAATGTTACCTAAATTATCTAACGCCGCGTTAAGTGGTGAACAACGCGACCACTTAACCTAAATCATTGTGCCGTAAACACTTAAGCTGATACAAACCAAAAATGCCAAGCGTTGTGAATCCGTCTTAAACGCTTTGTTATGGCGCAATTCTCAACGATGGCCACCGAACTAACCACGATTTTGAATTTACGCGATTTTCAAATGTTTCTCGTAACCTTTTAGGGTTATGTGTGACCCAGTAACTAAATAGCGATTCAAACCCAAAAGCAGCAACACATTCATATTGGTTTAGCCCAATTTGGCGAATTGCTACCGCTGTTTCTTTTTCAGGCCAGTAACTCATTGCATCCACAGAACTTTTATAAGGATTGTCACTATTCCGCTCATGCATTTTCGCCTGATTACGGACTTGCCAACGAAGTTGAGGCATACGATCTCGTAGCTGTGATTCATACGCCAAATATGCATTGGGGTTAGGCTCGGCTGGATCAAAGTAAATTACATCCACATCATTTAAGGGAGTGAAGACTTTAAAGTCGTGCAACGCATCCCAAACTAAATTTCGGACGAAGCCGGCTGCGATGTAGCACTGCGGCAATCCCAACTCAGAAACGCAGTTAAGTGCCTCGACTCGGATTGGATCTTGTTTTATGAGTTCTACGATTTTGTCCATTTTCGCCCTGCGCCATAACGCCGCATTAAGGTGTGAGCTTCGCTTGGCTATACTTGAGCGAAGCGAAACTGCCAAGCGTTGCGAATCACTCTTGAATGCTTTGTTATGTGCGTGCTAAACGGTAGCGCCTTACCGTACCCTCACTCTCATCTGTGTAGTTACCGAGGTATTCACCACCACAGTTTTCGATGACCTTTTGAGATGCGGGATTGTCAATTGAGCAAGTAACAATTACTGAATCAGTGACAACATGGTCTCGCACCCAAGCAAGCAGAAATGAGGCTACACCCTTACCACGAGCTGACGGTCTAGTTTCGTAGCCAACATGACCAATGATATTTTCTACGTTGGCGTTAGTACCTTTGCGAACTCGGATTGCACCTAAAATTTCGGAGTTCGATACACAGTAGTAAGTTGTGCTAGGTAAATATCCCTTTGGTAACTCGGAGATTGCCTTTGAGCGTTCGACCAAACCTGACAAATAAGCTGTAGGATCTTGCTCCACACCCGAATATTTTGGAATACCCGATTCTAGGCATTCTTTCGCATAACTCGCTAATATTGGCGCCAAATCAGGGTTGGCCTCTACCACTTCCATGTCAATTTTCCTCATAAGCACATAACGCCCTGTTAAGGTGTGAGCAACGCAATACCGATGCCGCCGCATACCACCTTAATCACTTACACCAACGCATGATGAAAATGCCACGCGTTGCGAATCACTCTTGAACAGTTTGTTAGTATTCAGACCCAACCTGTTACACCGAGCTTAGAAAGAAGTCTTACTTATCAGTTCTCTATCGTCTTGATACCACAGTTTTCACAGATCGTATGTCGAGAAAACTCATCCATAGAAGCTAAAAATGGGCCAACTGCCCAACCTTTGATTAACCCTGCAATAAACTCTTTACGCTTTTGATGTTTTACACCAGCAAAAGGACTAGGGTTCCTAATCAATACGGTGATATGTTTGGATTTAATGTTGCAAGCAGAACACTGATATTTGTCTATCTGATGAAGCACTAATTTTCCTCCTGAATACTAACGCCTTGCTAAGGTGTGAGTAACGCAATACAAAAGCTACCGCACAGCACCTTAATCACATAAGCCACCGCAAAGTAAAAATGCCACGCGTTACGAATCACTCTTAAGCAATTTGTTAGTACATGCGCTACTTCTATTTATGCGCTCCAAAATATTGAAAAGTAGCATGATATGAAAGGCTTTGAACACTGAAGTGAGACGGGCAGCTACAAAACTTTACCGCCATTGAGAAACGTGAGTTGGCTAGAAGAAAAACGTACTAAACTCCCCTACTTTTACTGACTTCAAATTAGAAAAGGATTCGGTCCTCGCACTTCAACAGCAACACCAAAGAAAGACAATGCTGACTTAGTAAAAGCCACGAAAAAGAAGAAGCACCAAAGAAATAGGTTAAGAGTTAGAAACCGTAAACGGTGAAATCAAAGCAAACACTCCGCATATAGTGCCACCGGAAAGAACGTGAAAGGTACAAACTGAAAGGTGTAAAGACGAGCGCAAAAACAGATAAACACCAAACTTATGACCTTTGATGTCAAACCCGTACTAACGCCGCGTTAAGGGGCGCAGGCACGCAATGCAACAGTTGCCGCATAACACCTTAACCACTAAACAAACTGCAAACCAAAAATGCCACGCGTGCCAAGTCCCTCTTGAACGCTTTGTTATGCTTAAGCTTCAATAACTTACGTTTTGCCTGAACCAAGATTAACTCGACTTTGATTCAGAAACAAAAGCAAAAACTTAGAAAACCGAAATGAATCATAGTTTTGATATTCAGGCTCGGAATTTTGGCAAATCTAGTTTGAAGCTTGAAAACCTAGAAATGGATTTCTGATTGAGTCAACTGCCCTAACCTCGCGCTTGCCCGAAAATTGATTGAGGCAACTCTCAGAATTTTTAGCGCCCAAGAATGGATGTCCAGAAAATAGCGCTCACAAAAGCCAACTTGCCGACAAACACAAAACCAACCAGCCGAGGGAGTAAAGAAAAACATAAACCACTGATTTTACGTAATTAAGCATAACGCCCTGCTAAGGGGTGAGCAACGCAATACCGATGCCGCCGCACACCACCTTAATCACTAAATTCAACGCATAGTAAAAATGCCACGCGTTGCGAATCCCTCTTGAGCAGTTTGTTAGTCGCGAGGCACCGAGCGACAATTTTAAGCCGAACTAAACTTTGCGAACAACAAACTTTATGTGCTTTGATGCACTTAAGTCAGGCGTAGTCGCAAAGCCGCTATTCAATGAAACCACTTGGAACAAACAACGCCATAGAAAACGGACTGACAACACCAAAAAGCGTTTTTGGAAAGCCAATCTCACAGTGCGGACTTTCAACAAAGTCACTGAAACCACGTGGAACTTACAACACCAGAGAAAACGTCCTTTCAGCAAGTAAATAAGCTTTTAAACCAACAAACTCACCGAGCAGATTCGCAACCAAAAACAGATTTTCGATTGCCCCGCCCTATCACCACCAAAGAACGAAACAACCGCTTGGAAAATAGCAATGCATTGACTTAGAACCGATGAAACTGAGCTTTGACCGTCGAAGATGGAACTATGAATCAAACAACCAGTAGCCAAGTTTTGAGCTTAGAAACATGATTTTGACTGCTAGCTTTTTCTGGCGACTAACGCCTTGTTAAGGGGTGAAGCACGCAACACCGATGCTACCGCATACCGCCTTAATACCTAAAACCAACGCATAGTAAAAATGCCACGCGTGCAGAATCCCTCTTGAACAATTTGTTATACGCGTCCTATCGGTTGTACTTAACCTTATTCAAAACTTCTTTTAGTTCATGCGTTTTCTCAAGGTTTACATCGTGAATATTGGCTAAAGCACAAACATAGTACAAGACGTCATATAACTCTTCTGCGATTGAACCTTTGAGTTCATCTAGCGTTGGTTGCCCACGTTTACCTTTGCGAATTGATTCCGATAATTCGCCAACTTCTTCGATTAGTTTTAAAAAATAGTGTTCAGATTGCTCTGGCGCATAATCGAATTCTTTTATATGACTTTGTAACTCAGATAACTTCATAACGTCCTTTTGTATTATTTTCCATAAAGCGTATAACGCCTTGCTAAGGTGTGAGTAACGCAATACAAAAGCTACCGCACAGCGCCTTAATCACATAAGCCACCGCAAAGTAAAAATGCCACGCGTTACGAATCACTCTTAAGCAATTTGTTAGTACATGCGCTACTTCTATTTATGCGCTCCAAGATATTGAAAACTAGCATGATATGAAAGGCTTTGAACACTGAAGTGAGACGGGCAGCTACAAAACTTAATTCCAGTTGAAAGACGAAAGTTGGCTAGAAGAAAAACGCACTTAACTCCCCTACTTTTACTGGCTTCAAATTAGAAAAGGATTCGATCCTCGCACTTTGATGGCAACACCCAACGAACGACAAGATTAATTCAGGAAGTACAACGAAAACGAAGAAGCGCCAAAGAAATAGGCTAAGAGTTAGAGACCGTAAACGGTGAAATCAAAGCAAACACTCCGCATATAGTGCCACCGGAAAGAACGTGAAAGGCACAAACTGAAAGGTGTAAAGACAAGCGCCAAAACAGATAAACACCAAAACTTATGACCTTTGATGTCAAACCCGTACTAACGCCCTGCTAAGGGGTGAGCAACGCAATACCGAAGCCGCCGCATACCACCTTAATCACTAAATTCAACGCATAGTAAAAATGCCACGCGTTGCGAATCCCTCTTGAGCAGTTTGTTAGTCGCG
>NZ_JAKKCK010000018.1:0-1290 GCF_021725735.1 Vibrio sp. J2-3(2022) | reverse complement strand
TTCTTTTCGCCTTTCCCTCACGGTACTGGTTCACTATCGGTCAGTCAGTAGTATTTAGCCTTGGAGGATGGTCCCCCCATATTCAGACAGGATATCACGTGTCCCGCCCTACTCGATTTCACTGAATGTGCGTTGTCAACTACGGGGCTATCACCCTGTATCGCCGGACTTTCCAGACCGTTCGTCTAACGCATATAAAGCTTAAGGGCTAGTCCAATTTCGCTCGCCGCTACTTTCGGAATCTCGGTTGATTTCTTTTCCTCGGGGTACTTAGATGTTTCAGTTCCCCCGGTTCGCCTCGTTATGCTATGTATTCACATAACGATACTTACTTATGTAAGTGGGTTTCCCCATTCGGAAATCCCAGACTCAAGTGGTTTTTACTACCTAATCTGGGCTTATCGCAAGTTAATACGTCCTTCATCGCCTCTGACTGCCAAGGCATCCACCGTGTACGCTTAGTCACTTAACCATACAACCCGAAGGAGTTTCGAATTGATGTTAAACAACCAAAGTTGTCTCTCATTATTTGAATGAGCGAGAGACATTTCGATTTTGCCGGACTCAAATATGAATAATCCGAAGATTATTCCCAAGAACACTTGAATGTGTTTTTAGTTGTATTCATAAATGAATACTTTGAGAACTTTACAAACAACAATAAATTGTTGTTTTGTCAGCTTTCCAAATTGTTAAAGAGCTATGTTTCTTCACAAGGAAGTTACATTTTCTAAAGACTTTCAGAGTCAAAAATGCCAACCAGTATCAATTGCTTGTTCTGGTTTGGACGTTTTATTCCAAAAATACTTAGAGAATGGTGGGCGATACCGGGCTCGAACCAGTGACCCCCTGCTTGTAAGGCAGGTGCTCTCCCAACTGAGCTAATCGCCCACATTATTTTGATTTCCGTGGAAGGAAATGGTGGGTCGTGCAGGATTCGAACCTGCGACCAATTGATTAAAAGTCAACTGCTCTACCAACTGAGCTAACGACCCAATGGTATCCCGTAGGGGAGTCGAACCCCTGTTACCGCCGTGAAAGGGCGGTGTCCTAGGCCTCTAGACGAACGGGACACTAAGTTGAACATCTTGGGGGATGTTCTATCTCTTAAACTTCATAAACCGTATCAATCTGTGTGAACACTCATCGCAATAATCATCGTTTAAGGAGGTGATCCAGCGCCAGGTTCCCCTAGCGCTACCTTGTTACGACTTCACCCCAGTCATGAACCACAAAGTGGTAAGCGTCCCCCCGAAGGTTAAACTACCTACTTCTTTTGCAGCCCACTCC
>NZ_JAKKCK010000017.1:1246-2688 GCF_021725735.1 Vibrio sp. J2-3(2022) | reverse complement strand
GGAAAGCTGTTTCTTAATTCTCGTTCTTACACATTCAATGTTCTTTCATTGAGTCCATCAAAACCCCTTGGGTGTTGTATGGTTAAGCCTCACGGGCAATTAGTACAGGTTAGCTCAACGCCTCACAACGCTTACACACCCTGCCTATCAACGTCGTAGTCTACGACAACCCTTTAGGATACTTAAAGTATCAGGGAGAACTCATCTCAAGGCTCGCTTCCCGCTTAGATGCTTTCAGCGGTTATCGATCCCGAACTTAGCTACCGGGCAATGCGTCTGGCGACACAACCCGAACACCAGAGGTTCGTCCACTCCGGTCCTCTCGTACTAGGAGCAGCCCCTTTCAATTCTCCAACGCCCACGGCAGATAGGGACCGAACTGTCTCACGACGTTCTAAACCCAGCTCGCGTACCACTTTAAATGGCGAACAGCCATACCCTTGGGACCGACTTCAGCCCCAGGATGTGATGAGCCGACATCGAGGTGCCAAACACCGCCGTCGATATGAACTCTTGGGCGGTATCAGCCTGTTATCCCCGGAGTACCTTTTATCCGTTGAGCGATGGCCCTTCCATTCAGAACCACCGGATCACTATGACCTGCTTTCGCACCTGCTCGAATTGTCATTCTCGCAGTCAAGCGGGCTTATGCCATTGCACTAACCTCACGATGTCCAACCGTGATTAGCCCACCTTCGTGCTCCTCCGTTACGCTTTGGGAGGAGACCGCCCCAGTCAAACTACCCACCAGGCACTGTCCGCAACCCCGATAAGGGGTCGACGTTAGAACATCAACACTACAAGGGTGGTATTTCAAGGACGGCTCCACGCAATCTAGCGACTGCGCTTCAAAGCCTCCCACCTATCCTACACATGTAGGGTCAATGTTCAGTGCCAAGCTGTAGTAAAGGTTCACGGGGTCTTTCCGTCTAGCCGCGGGTACACTGCATCTTCACAGCGATTTCAATTTCACTGAGTCTCGGGTGGAGACAGCGTGGCCATCATTACGCCATTCGTGCAGGTCGGAACTTACCCGACAAGGAATTTCGCTACCTTAGGACCGTTATAGTTACGGCCGCCGTTTACCGGGGCTTCGATCAAGAGCTTCGACCGAAGTCTAACCCCATCAATTAACCTTCCGGCACCGGGCAGGCGTCACACCGTATACGTCATCTTGCGATTTTGCACAGTGCTGTGTTTTTAATAAACAGTTGCAGCCACCTGGTATCTGCGACTCTCAATAGCTCCATCCGCGAGGGACTTCACCGTCGAGAGCGTACCTTCTCCCGAAGTTACGGTACCATTTTGCCTAGTTCCTTCACCCGAGTTCTCTCAAGCGCCTTGGTATTCTCTACCCGACCACCTGTGTCGGTTTGGGGTACGATTCCTTACAATCTGAAGCTTAGAGGCTTTTCCTGGAAGCATGGCATCAATGACTTCAC
>NZ_JAKKCK010000017.1:0-1146 GCF_021725735.1 Vibrio sp. J2-3(2022) | reverse complement strand
AAGAGCCGGATTTACCTAACTCTTCAGCCTACGCACTTGAACCTGGACAACCGTCGCCAGGCCCACCTAGCCTTCTCCGTCCCCCCATCGCAATTGTAAGAAGTACGGGAATATTAACCCGTTTCCCATCGACTACGCCTTTCGGCCTCGCCTTAGGGGTCGACTTACCCTGCCCCGATTAACGTTGGACAGGAACCCTTGGTCTTCCGGCGAGGAGGTTTTTCACCCCCTTTATCGTTACTCATGTCAGCATTCGCACTTCTGATACGTCCAGCATGCGTTACCACACACCTTCAACCGCTTACAGAACGCTCCCCTACCCAATATACAAAAGTATATTGCCGCAGCTTCGGTTTACTACTTAGCCCCGTTACATCTTCCGCGCAGGCCGACTCGACCAGTGAGCTATTACGCTTTCTTTAAATGATGGCTGCTTCTAAGCCAACATCCTGGCTGTCTGAGCCTTCCCACATCGTTTCCCACTTAGTAGTAATTTGGGACCTTAGCTGGCGGTCTGGGTTGTTTCCCTCTCCACGACGGACGTTAGCACCCGCCGTGTGTCTCCCGGATAGTACTTACTGGTATTCGGAGTTTGCAAAGGGTTGGTAAGTCGGGATGACCCCCTAGCCTTAACAGTGCTCTACCCCCAGTAGTATTCGTCCGAGGCGCTACCTAAATAGCTTTCGGGGAGAACCAGCTATCTCCAGGTTTGATTGGCCTTTCACCCCTAGCCACAAGTCATCCGCTAATTTTTCAACATTAGTCGGTTCGGTCCTCCAGTTGATGTTACTCAACCTTCAACCTGCCCATGGCTAGATCACCTGGTTTCGGGTCTATATCCAGAGACTGAACGCCCAGTTAAGACTCGGTTTCCCTACGGCTCCCCTAGATGGTTAACCTTGCCACTGAATATAAGTCGCTGACCCATTATACAAAAGGTACGCAGTCACAGGACAAAGCCTGCTCCTACTGCTTGTACGTACACGGTTTCAGGTTCTATTTCACTCCCCTCACAGGGGTTCTTTTCGCCTTTCCCTCACGGTACTGGTTCACTATCGGTCAGTCAGTAGTATTTAGCCTTGGAGGATGGTCCCCCCATATTCAGACAGGATATCACGTGTCCCGCCCTACTCGATTTCACTGAAT
>NZ_JAKKCK010000016.1:0-6120 GCF_021725735.1 Vibrio sp. J2-3(2022) | reverse complement strand
ATCGAGAGGTAGGCTTCCCTCTTCGCTATGCTTTCTAAGCCCTATCATGACGAGTTGATTCACAACTCTGTGCTGTTTCTACTGAACCGGGTCCCAGTCTCGAGGGCTAGTTTTGAGCCCCTGTGCTGACTCATTAAAGCTCCCCTTTATTACGTGTGAGAAAGCTTATTCACTAGCGTAGTGTGAGAAAGAGTAAGATCGGAAGACTGAGTTATTAAGCACCTAGCCACTTACGCATGTATTGCCGTTCTAGATTCTAGGTTGTTGCGTTTGGGGTTACGTTGCGTCTCGCAAGCTTATTTACTGAAGTCTACTAATATAGAGGTCTAAAAGAGTATTAAGCTGTTGGAGCTAGGAATAATAAAAAAGCCCAGCAGGAAAATGCTGAGCTTTGAAGTTAATTATGCTTACAGGATGCGTTTTAAAACCCCATCTGCTTTTAGGCGGGTTATTTTTCTTACTAACCGCTGCACCCCTATCGGATAATCTTCCACTTTTTCTAACTGTTTATAAGTACAGATAAGATGGGTATGCTCAAGGATACGCGAAACCTCATCTTCGAACTTATCAGTGAGTTTCGCATAATTGTCTTGGATGAGAAGTCCATTTTCTAGATCAAGTGACCAAGCCCGAGGATTTAAGTTATTCCCCGTCAGTAGCATATAGCGTTTATCAACCCAAATGCCTTTGAGATGGAAGCTATTATTGTCATGCTTCCAGAGGTGAATTGACAGTTTACGCGCAGCGATATTCGCTTCATTTGCTTTCGCAAAGCGGCGTAGGTTTACTTCATACAGATATGGAAGTCCGCCAATGGTTTTAAAGTCTTCCTCAGGGGCAATATAAAAGTCGTTTGCTGTCTTGTCGCCCACAACAATAGTTACTTTCACACCGCGTTTCATAGCTCGCTTCACTTCACGATGCAGCGCTTTAGGGAAGTTAAAGTAAGGCGTACAGATAAAGATTTCGTTTTGGGCGGTCGCTAGTAACTTTACAATCTGTTGATTGAGCAGATTGCGGCGTTTGCCTAGACCAACTAGCGGGGTGATTTTTACACTTTCCTCTGTTGCAGGTTGGTCTTCAAACTGATAATTAGCTTGAGCAAGTGAAGCTCTCAGTTGACGAATCGCCGACTTAATTTCTTTGGTTTCTGGCTTATCTTTTCCAGCAAGATCATTGACTGCTGGGTGAGCAATCATCTCTTCCTGAATGAATTGCACCATTGAATTAGCTAAAGATTCATGTCGAATCACATGGTAACGATCAAAGCGATAGCGTTCGTGATAGTGCAGGTAAACGTTATTTAAGCTTGCCCCACTGTAGATGACAGTATCATCGACAATGAAGCCTTTTAAATGCAGTACCCCAAAAACCTCTCTGCCACGCACAGGTATACCATAGACAGGGATCGGGTGTTGGTACTTATTGGCATACGCTTTGTAAAGCGCAGAATTACCCTCAGATGTTTCCGCACCAATCAGGCCACGCTGCGCTCGATGCCAGTCGACACAGATATTGATGTCCAACCCAGGATTACGCTGTTTCGCTTCATAAAGCGCAGTGAGAATTTCACGTCCAGCTTCATCATCTTCCAGATATAGAGCGACTAGGTAAATTCGCGACGTTGCTTTGCTGATTGCATCCAAAAGACGAGTCCTGAATGATTCTGCTGAATACAGAACATCAAAGTCTTCCGGATTGACAGCGAGACTTGGCAACTGTTCGAATGGATTCCTACTTACTATCATATCGGTATGAGTACCTTAGTTTAGTGCAATATTGCGAACCTGCCATTTTATCAAAGATATGATTTACCTGGCTACAAAAGCGCGCGTTTTGATGTCGTTGAAGAGATGAATTGCATTGGAATGAGATCTTTACCGCTATCTACATAGCGTTGAAATGCCATTTTTAGCGGGTGTGGTAGCTCAGAGCAATCAATGGTTTTGAATCCATGCTTGGAATAATAGGATTCGAGATGTGTAAACGCGAAGCAATAATCGCCATCAGTGAAAACATTGTTTTTACAATGAGTTAGTAGTTCTTTTCCAATGCCAGTTCCCCTAAGTGTTGGAATGACCAGCATTCCCGTCAGCAATCGAGATCTATCTACGGTTTTTAAGCGTAGTAACGCAACGATTTCACCTTTATGGCTCGCTGTAATGATCAGTTCATCCTTTTTGGCTCGACCCGAAGGGTAATGCGCTTTGTACAACCTCTTAATGAGAGGGAGCTTGATAGGATTTAACACTTCTATGATTAATGAGTCAGGTATTGTCACTGCGGTTAAAAGATAACTAATGTAGAATGTCGACAGTTTAAGAGAATCTTATCTGACGTTGCAAACCTACTATGCAAATTAAAACAAATGCAAGCCTTAAGGCTTACCATACTTTTGGGATTGAACAGTCGTGTTCCTATTTAGCGACCATCGAGTCGCTCGAGGAGGTTACCCAACTATTTCAAGACCCGAGATTCACCCATTTACCGAAACTTTTTTTAGGTAAAGGAAGTAATGTTCTTTTCACTGAGCATTTTGACGGGTTAGTGATCGTTAATCGAATCATGGGTAAACATGTGACGGAAACGGATGACCAATACCTGTTGCATATTGCAGGTGGTGAAGACTGGCCTGAGTTGGTTTCCTGGTGTGTGAGTCAGGGAATTGGTGGGTTAGAAAACCTAGCCCTGATCCCTGGCTGTGCAGGCTCGGCTCCTATTCAAAACATTGGAGCCTATGGGCTAGAGCTAAAAGACATTTGTGATTACGTGGATGTTCTTGATCTAACTACATTTGAACATAGAAGAATGAGCGCCAGAGACTGTGACTTTGGCTACCGAGACTCCATTTTTAAACACGCTTTGCATGAAAAGTGCTTTATTACCGCACTAGGGCTTAAGTTGGCTAAGCAATGGCAACCGATTAATCAATATGGTCCTTTAAAAGATATTCCGGAAGAACAACTTAGCCCAGCAACAATCTTCGAGCGAGTTTGCCAAGTGCGAACGGAGAAACTGCCGGATCCAGCCAAAGTAGGTAACGCAGGGAGTTTCTTTAAAAACCCAGTGATCACTCAAGATCATTATGATCGGCTCATGAAGCAACATACTAATATCGTGGCCTATCCAACTCCTGGCGGAATGAAAGTCGCGGCTGGTTGGCTGATTGATCAGTGCGGATTAAAGGGGAAGTCTGTGCATGGTGCACAGGTCAACCCTATGCAAGCCTTGGTTTTGACCAACATGGACAACTGCAGTGCCGATGATGTTGTCGCACTTGCTTCCCTAGTGAAGCAGGCAGTGTGGGATAAATACCAAATAGAACTTGAGCATGAAGTGCGATTTCTGAACCGTACCGGGGAAACCAACTTGGCTCAGATCGAGGCGTTAAGATGAGAAAAGATCACTCTACGAAACTTCATATCTTAAAGTCATTAAGTAACGGCGGGTTTCATTCTGGAGAGGCGCTGGGCGAAGCCCTGAATGTATCCAGAGCGGCAATAGCTAAGCATATTAAAGGTCTTAGTGAGTGGGGCATTGATATTTATCGAGTGCAAGGGCGCGGTTACCAGTTGGCATCACCATTGCAGTTGCTAGATGAAGCTCTCCTTACTGCTAGTGCGGAGTCACTTGTTGAGCTTGTTCCTGTGATTAACTCAACCAACCAGTATTTGCTTGATAGAGTTGCAGAGTCAGAAAAGGGCCGTGTTTGTATAGCTGAGTATCAAGCACAAGGACGTGGTCGCCGCGGTAGACAATGGATCTCTCCATTTGGCTCTAACTTATACCTATCCATGTACTGGCGATTAGATGCGGGAATGGCCGCGGCAATGGGCTTAAGCCTTGTTATTGGTATTGCCGCAGTGGAAGCACTAGAAGAAATGGGCATACAAGGCGTTAAACTCAAGTGGCCAAATGACCTGTATTATCAAGATAAAAAACTGGCAGGAATCTTAGTGGAGATGTCAGGGCAGGCCGGTGGTGCTGCTCATCTTGTGATTGGGATGGGGCTCAATATTGGAATGCCTGATGAGCAACCTGAGATTGATCAACCATGGACAACATTGAATCAGGTAAACGAGAGTCTCGTGATCGATAGAAATGTCCTAGCGACGACGCTTATCCAGCATTGGAATTCCGCACTTATCGAGTATGAACTGAAAGGACTTACCAGCTTTGTCGAACGTTGGAATCGATTAGATAACTTTCTCAATCGTCAAGTCAAGCTGCTCATCGGACCTAGAGAGGTGCACGGCGTCGTACGCGGCATTGATCATCAAGGCGGGATATTACTCGAAACCTCCCAAGGGCTAGAGACTTACATTGGTGGTGAAATCTCGTTGCGTAAAAGCGATTGACGTTCAATTACTTTCGCAAAGATACCTTATCAACCAAGTGGTTGACGCCTTTGTGTAGAATCAAATGGGCTCTTTCTCGGGTTGGAAGAATATTCAGCTCCAAGTTGAGCCCATTAATATCATGCCAAATTTGTTTCGCTTTTTGCTTTGCTTCATCGACTGACAGTTGCGTGTAGTGACTAAAATAAGAACCGGGTTTAGTAAAAGCCCCTTGGCGAAACTTTAAAAATCGTTCCACATACCATTGTTCAATTGTCTCTGTTTCAGCATCGACATAGATCGAAAAATCCAAAAAATCAGAGACAAAGACGCGATGTGGATCATGCGGATAATCCATTCCACTTTGTAGAACGTTTAAACCTTCAATGATAAGAACATCCGGTCTATCAACTTTTCTTAGTTCGTCCGTAATGTCATACGTGATGTGGGAGTAAATAGGTACTTCAAGATCCGGCTTACCCGCTTTAACGTCAGACATAAACTCAACTAAACGTTTGATATCATAGGACTCAGGAAACCCTTTACGATGCATGATACCGCGTTCTTCTAGTACCTTTTTCGGATATAGAAAGCCATCTGTAGTGACCAAGGACACTTTGGGATGATTCTCCCAACGAGAAAGCAATGCGGTCAGAATACGAGCTGTCGTACTTTTGCCTACAGCGACACTGCCGGCGATACCAATCACAAAAGGAGGGGCATGTTCTTCCGTATTCAAGAATTGTTGTAATACAGAGTTGCGGCTTTGACGGGCTTGGACGTACAGATTCAAAAGACGAGACAAAGGAAGGTAGATTTCTACCGCTTCCTCCATGGTTAGGTTTTCATTAATGCCCTGAAGCGCAGTCAAGTCGTCTTCAGAAAGTGTCATCGGTACAGAGTTTCTTAACTCGGCCCAGTTTGCACGGTCAAATGACAAAAATGGACTCATGGGTCTCTTTTATCCTTGGTTTAGTAGAAGCAAGAACATACATCAAGCGAACTTCAAAGCAAACGACAAAGGTCGAAGTTTACTTTAAAAAAGCCAAGTTTGTACGAATTTGCAGCAAACGAATCTAAAAAATCGAATTTTATGATTTTTTTTAAAATTACTATTGCAACCTCGAAAATCATTCAATAGAATGCGCACCACTTATGCCGACTTAGCTCAGTAGGTAGAGCAACTGACTTGTAATCAGTAGGTCACCAGTTCGATTCCGGTAGTCGGCACCATTCTTTCCTTTAGTAGTCTGAATGGCTTGAAAATTTGGAGGGGTTCCCGAGTGGCCAAAGGGAGCAGACTGTAAATCTGCCGGCACTGCCTTCGATGGTTCGAATCCGTCCCCCTCCACCATATTCTTTAGGAAATAGCTCTCAGAGTTACGTGTTGCGGGCATCGTATAATGGCTATTACCTCAGCCTTCCAAGCTGATGATGCGGGTTCGATTCCCGCTGCCCGCTCCACTCTAATTTGAGTGCTGATATAGCTCAGGTGGTAGAGCGCATCCTTGGTAAGGATGAGGTCGGCAGTTCGAGTCTGCCTATCAGCACCAGCTCTCAAGTTTATTTCCTTTTGATATTAGATTTACCAATTATCTTTTTTTGGTTGCGTGGTCAATTTGGGCCACCTAAATCCGTACCTAGAGGGACCACTCATGTCTAAAGAAAAATTTGAACGTACGAAACCGCACGTTAACGTTGGTACTATCGGCCACGTTGACCACGGTAAAACAACTCTAACTGCAGCTATCTGTACTACTCTTGCTAAAGTTTACGGCGGTGT
>NZ_JAKKCK010000015.1:0-14595 GCF_021725735.1 Vibrio sp. J2-3(2022) | reverse complement strand
TGGGCAAGCAAAGTAAATAGTAGAAACAGAGTAACTGCAACAGATATACCCTGTAAAAACAGCAAAAACTTTGTCCTTTTTAAATGATTTTCAAACAATTTTATATTTTCTCCTTGAGGGCTAACGCCCTGTTAAGGTGTGAGCAACGCAATACCTAAGCCGCCGCATACCACCTTAATCACTAAAACCAACGCATAGTAAAAATGCCACGCGTTGCGAATCACTCTTGAACAGTTTGTTATAACTCAAACCCAAATTGGCAGCTGATAGATTTTTCCATTTAGATCCACAACTACCGCTTCGACGTACACCTGATGGTTATCAGCACGATAAGCCGATATATAAAATTCTTCGAAGCATTCGATAGGTAAACTGTGAGATTCGCACAACTTAGGTAGCCACTTGCGATAAGCGAGAACCGTCTTACGTACTCTAGGCGTTAGCTTAAACAGCTCTTCATCTTTAGTTGGAATCCAACTAATTCGCACTAAATCACCCGCTTTAAGATTAGCTAGTTTGAAGATATCATCACGGACAAACCCACCATCGATGTAATTTTCGCTACTAAAAAATGATAAGGTGAAGTTCTTAGCCACACCTTTGATATTCTTCAGTTTCACAATTTCCTCTTGAGTTATAACGCCCAATTAAGGGGTGAAGCACGCAATACCGAAGCTACTGCATACCTCCTTAAACACTAAAACTAACGCATAGTAAAAATGCCACGCGTGCTGAATCCCTCTTAAATTGTTTGTTGTATGCACATAATTTCTATTTGCTTAATGGCATCAGAGAACACTTTATGACACTTAAAGTCAGCTTTTTCACCCAACTTATACCAGAAAAAGTTGAAATCATGCCCACCATCATCTTGCGTGTAAAAACGCCAGTGATTCGGTAGCTTTTCCGTGATTTCACAGAGTACAAAGTGCCATTGTTGATTTTGGAAACCGCTTTCCCAACTACCTAGATACTTGGCAGTTGAAACTTTTGAAATACCAGATTCCTCTTTGAGTTCCCTTAAAGCGGCACTTTCATATGAGTTATCTGTTAACTCAAATGTCCCTTTGACCAACTGCACATCAGCTAGAGGATGTTCAAACAGGAGTAATTCACGAGCATCACCTGAATTCCTAAGAACTACAGGACACACTTTGATTTCTCTATTCTGAATCCTTGATTTCACTGAACTCTCCTGTGCATATAACGCCGCGTTAAGTAGTGAGCAACGCAGCCACCCAACTTAAAACATTACACCGTAAACACTAAAGCCGACTAAAACCAAAAATGCCACGCGTTGCGAATCTGCCTTAAACGCTTTGTTATGTTGTGGGACTAACCTACTAACCTAACACGCAACTCCCCAAAATAAACGGTCTTCATCCTGCTCAATGACCATGAGTGCACCATTTAAAGTAGACGTTGTTGGGCAGCGTTTATAGCTAGACCATTTTAAATTTCCTGTTAGCCGGTAAATATTCCATTGTTGCTTGGTCTTAACAAAAGTTATTTTTGCAACGATAAATTCAAAGTACCCCTCCTCATGCGATTCGCTCGGATGACATTCAAAGATTTCAATACTCTGATTGTGGATGCGATAACCAAGACTAACTCCACTACTCTCTGCTCGACCATCACGTCCTTTGATCAACGTTGTAATCGCCAATTCGCAGTCTGTTTTTTCATCCCTTGAGAAAGCCATTTTCCATTTCTTATTGATTTCCGATTAACAACATAACGCCTTGCTAAGGTGTGAGTAACGCAATACAAAAGCTACCGCACAGCGCCTTAATCACCATAAGCCACCGCAAAGTAAAGATGCCACGCGTTACGAATCACTCTTAAGCAATTTGTTAGTACATGCGCTACTTCTATTTATGCGCACCAAGATATTGAAAAGTGGCATGATATGAAAGGCTTTGAACACTGAAGTGAGACGGGCAGCTACAAAACTTTACCCCGATTGGAAGACGAAAGTTGGCTAGAAGAAAAACGCACTGAACTGCCCTACTTTCACTAGCTTAAAATTAGAAAAGGATTCTTTCCTCGTACTCCAACAGCCACACCAAAAGTAATCAAGGTTCTCTCAAAAGTCACCACGAAAATGAAGAAGCGCCAAAGAAATAGGCTAAGAGTTAGAAGCCGTAAACGGTGAAATCAAAGCAAACACTCCGCATATAGTGCCACCGGAAAGAACGTGAAAGGTGTAAAGACGAGCACCAAAACAGATAAACACCAAAACTAACGACCTTTGATGTCAAACCCGTACTAACGCCGCATTAAGGTGTGAGCAACGCCGCCACGAAACCTAACCATACCACCGTAAACACGAAACCCAACCTTGAACTGAAAGTGCCAAACGTTGGGAATCACTCTTAAATGCTTTGTTATGCAGCAGGCTTTCACCTAGCCTCTCCGGACTTCATTAAAAATCTTACAAGACAAGCTATAGTTGTACTGCCTTGCTATTTTCTGCGAAAAGAACAATTGTGGTAACTCGTATATCACCAACAGAAGGAGAATGAAAAGTGAGCTTGAATGCCCTAAGAAAAAACCACTTATACTGACTATTAACAATATTAACTCAATGGCAAATAGAGCATATTTACCTAAGTAACAGTGATGAAAACCACCAAGGAAAAACCAGTTTAATGTTGCATAGGTGTCTGGATCTTTGAGCTTTTTAGATTGAAGTTTGTAAAATTCTTTCTTTTGAGTTTCGGGTAATGAGTTTACCTGCTTTCTTAGTAGCTCTTCATTTTTCTCCAGTTGTTCTAATGGTTCGAATAACCTCATTAAGGCACCTCATCATATATTTTTTCAACTAGGTCGGGTTGACTACATCGTTTGATTCTAGATAAACCAAGCTTCCAGCCTTTCACTGCCCCATATTTCGAAATGCACTGTTTGGTGTACTCAGAGCACGTCGGTTCAAAGTTACATTCAATGTTCAGCAACTGCTTGGATCCACCGCTAACTTGATAGCGGTGGATCAATTTCAAAGAAATGTATTTAAGCAAACTTAGCGGCCAAGGGTGATAATAACAGCCTCGCGCTTCCAAAATAGCATGAAACGCTTTTGCTCAACTACTTGAAACACTACTTGCCATCCATCTTGCGCATACTTATTTAGTTCAGCTTCCATTTTTTGCACAGGTAGACCGCTTGCCCCTAGCAAGATTGTCCCACAGCCGCCTTCAACAATATGAACCACTTTGTATTCTGTAAATTTTGTCATTTTTTAACCAGATATTGCAATAAAAACAGAATGTTACAATACACAGACAAATGCATCAAGATGAATATTTCGCAGCATGATGCATAACGCCCTGTTAAGGGGTGAGCAACGCAATACCGAAGCCGCCGCATACCACCTTAACCACTAAATTCAACGCATAGTAAAAATGCCACGCGTTGCGAATCCCTCTTGAACAGTTTGTTATGTTAATTTTTCTCAAATAGGCCACTTTCATTTGATGGATCTACAGGATGACAAACAAAAGGTAATGACTCGAATCTTTTGCTACCGTCTAATTGAATGTACTCCAAGACTAAGTGGCAATTAGCTTGGGCTTTACCATATCGCTCATTGTATGCAACTACAAACTCATGAGGCACTGCTGAAGGAATAACTGAGCTATTTGATGCTTTAACTACATGTGCTTGATTTGGAAGTAACAGTTTCTTATCTAATTCACTATATAAGTACCATGTTGGCTTAATGCCGGACTCTAACTTAGAGGATATCATTATTTGAGAGAGTGCGGCTGGGCTATTTCCTATATTCGAGAGCATGAATGTCAGCTGCGTGAAGTCACCGTCCAGTATGGAAATCTTTATTTCTGCATTTCGATCCATTCTTAATTCTTTAATCGGGGGAGCAGTCCAAATAGAGAGCCAAGTTAAAATAAAACCAGCAACAATCGCAATAGAATTAAAGTAGCGCCTCCAGTTTTGAAAAGAGCCACATTGAGCACATTTGGTTGCCTCTTCATTAATGTCACTTTTGCACTCTTTACATTTGTTCACTGGCACTATTCTCCTCAATTAACATAACGCCCAATTAAGGTGTGAAGCACGCGACCACGACACTTAATTTGACCACCGTAAACACTAAACTTAACCCAAACGAAAAATGCCAAGCGTGCTGAATCACTCTTAAATTGTTTGTTATATCCGAGCTTGAGATGCCAGTGAACTTACTATTTCCTTAGCTTCAACAGGCACAAGATTTAACTTACTTAGATCATTAAGCTTTACCCAAGTAAGCTCATATCGGTTACTGCGGCTTTGAGCTTGACGCTCTGGGCTATGCAATGACAATTTAGGCTCAAAAAACTGAACATTTACGAGATAGAAATGCTCCGTTCGTCCACGGTTAACGACTGAAAAAATTTCTTGATAGTTGTCGATTCGCAGACTGGTTTCTTCAAAAACCTCTCGTACGATTGCTTGCTCAAGTAGTTCTTCTGGCTCAACACCACCACCAGGAAAAACCCAGTAATTTCGTCCCTCTTTAAAGCGTTTAATGAGGAGAATCTCTGCGTTCTTATGATTAACCATTAGAGCACTAACTCTTTGTTTCTGCATTATTTGCTCCAAGGATATAACGCCGCATTAAGGTGTGAGCGGCGCTTGGCTATACTTGAGCGAAGCGAAAGCGCCAAGCGTTGCGAATCACTCTTAAATGCTTTGTTATACGTTTGTTTCTGCGACTAATTTAAACGCTTCTTCAACAGAGTAATCATCAAGTATCAGTGCTATTATTTCATCCCTTTTGCTTGCCACTGACTTAGGTAAGTTTGCTCTATTATCTTTGTAGTATGCAATGGTGAGACTTTTAGCATCGTTTCGAGTGAGCTTAGGCTTTGGCTTCACAGCTTTTTCAGCCTGTTCAATGTATAAATCAAAATCATTGACCACAAATGACCAATCATGAGCGAAGACAACCTCCCTAGCGGCTTTAGGATCGAAGTGTTCCGTAAAACCAGAACCACACTCTCCCTTGCCCTTGTTGATAATAAGAGATGTTACATCGGGCAATTCACGCTCGTCTGTAAACAAACGCACTACATCTAGCTTGCGCCCTGTAGACACTGCTATTGCCTTTTGGACATAATCTCTGTCAGGGTGTTCTTCTTGTGCACGTTTTACAAGCTCACCATAAGTCAAACAGTGCTTATGTCGAGCGAGATCAATCAGTATTGGATAGTAAATTGCAGCAAGCTGCACATCATTTAAAGTAATGTTTTTATAGAAACTTTCCGACTTAAAATCCATATATTCCTCTATACTCCCGAAAACGTATAACGCCCTGTTAAGGGGTGAGCAACGCAATACCGATGCCTCCGCATAACACCTTAAACACTAAAAACAACGCATAGTGAAAATGCCACGCGTTGCGAATCCCTCTTGAACAGTTTGTTATGCGATAACTGTAGAGTGCGCAGAGATAACCTGCCAGTTACCCTTTTGCTTTGTCCAAACACGAGAAAATGCAAACTCACCGTTTTCTACAGCCCCATTATAACTGCCTTTGATTTCCGCGTTTACGTAAACCAAAACGACATCCTTCTGAGGTACTACGTGAAGATCATGGAATTGAATCGACTTAATAACTAGTAAGCCTGAGCCATGCAGTGCTATATCGTCTTGTTTGGAAGTTCGATGACCAAGGTGATTAACAAATACCAAGTCATCAGACAATAAGTCTTGCAAGGCAATCGTATCTGAATTGAGCATTGAAGTTTTTAACTTCTCCTCTACTTCAATTATTTCTTTAACTACATTGCTTTCCATACTATCAACTTCCTCATATCGCATAACGCCCTGTTAAGGGGTGAGCAACGCAATACCAATGCCGCCGCATACCACCTTAAACACTAAAACCAACGCATAGTAAAAATGCCACGCGTTGCGAATCCCTCTTGAACAGTTTGTTAAGCGACTTGTACAACGCCAAAAACTAGAAAAGAAATGACCCCAAGAACAAACATTAACAATTGCGTAGCTGTCGAATAGTGCGACCACTTATCATAGCTTTTCAAAGAGTTGATTGTTTGCGATGTTAAATCAAGTACAGCTTCATCAAGAGCTCCCGTTAGTTTTTTCTTATTTTCTTGGGGACCTATAGCCCTAAGCCTTTCCCCGATAATGCCTTTACTATTGAAGAAAAGAACCTTATAGGAGTTAAGGTGGTAAGAACACCAGAGACTTAATACAGCCGCAATAATCGATAATACGAAAAAGCCCCAAGAGGCAATTAACGCTTGATAGCAAACCATTTCTTCTTTACCCGGACCTATTAACGAACCAGAGAATGAAATAGTACCTACTAGTACTGCACTAGTAATCGTGAGTAATGCTTTACAAACATCTATCCTTGTATCCCAAAATGAGCTATGAATTGACTCCATTTTTTCAGCAGTGTCTGTCACTGTCTTACTTACGACTGGCTTTACTCTTTCAACATCGACTTCTATCATATTTCACCCTTGTCGCTTAACGCCCTGTTAAGGTGTGAGCAACGCAATACCGAAGTTTCCGCATACCACCTTAAACACTAAAATCAGCGCATAGTAAAAATGCCACGCGTTGCGAATCGCTCTTAAACAGTTTGTTAGGCTAGAAACTGGGGAGGGGCTCTTTAGGGTATTTGTGATAATCCATCAGAAAATCAATATACTCCTTGCAGTCCTCATAAAAAATGTTCGAATTAACAGTAAGATAAAATGGCTCTGGTCTAATTTCATGTTTAACCATACCTAGTATCTCTTTTTTGATATTACCATTTTCATCAAAGCTACGTTGGCCGTTAAAATCAAAATTATTACATACGTAATAGTCAACTTCAGCCTCAGCTTGAAAGGGGGAGATTCTTAACCATTCCGATTGATTGCCAGTTCCAATGATTGAAATTCTTGAACCACTAAGCTTCCTATGCAGATACCTCTCGAACATACGTAGTTCTTTATGGCATATTTTTAATTTACTTAACTCATAGCAGTTAAATAATATATAGAATGGATTAGAAGTATACCCATCACGTATCCTTAGCATTGGATTTTCTCTGGTAGTAATTCCAACCTTACATCGATTTAAATTAGTCACATCAATAGCGATATAAACCCATGCAGAAGTTAAGACTGGTTCATTAATATAAATCATTAGTTTTAGTTCCTAATTTATTAGAGCCTAACGCCGCATTAAGGGGTGAACAACGCAAACCACCCTGCCTAAAGCATTGTGCCGTACACACTAAAGTTAATTCAAACCAAAACTGCCAAGCGTTGTGAATCCCTCTTGAATGCTTTGTTAGTTGCCAAACCTAAAGCTTTGATTTGATTTGATGTCGATTGCCGTTTTGCCAACACTAGTTTTATGTGCTTTGAAAAGCTTGAATCAGGCGCAGTTTCAAAGCGTTTATCACTGAAACCACTTGGAACACGCAACGCCGTAGAAAAAGGACTAACAACACCAAAAAGCTCATTTAAAAAGACAATACCACAAAGCTGACTCTCAACCGGTGGTTCGGTTTCTGAAACAGAAAATCCAACCACAAAAGAAACCAACGCACGATTTTACAAACCCAAATAACTAGAAATTGAAATACGAAAACCGAGCCAAAAACACACAGACCTTAGCCCTAAATATTTTGTTTTTGCTGCGTTTTTCTCGTTGGCAACTAACGCCCTGTTAAGGTGTGAGCAACGCAATACCGAAGTCGCCGCATACAACCTTAATCACTAAACGCAACGCATAGTAAAAATGCCACGCGTTGCGAATCACTCTTAAACAGTTTGTTATAGCGCTAGTTTGGCGTAGTTGATGAAGACGCGTTTGCTGCTTGAGTTGCTTGTTCTGGTGTCATTTGGCCAAAAAGCGTGTCCATCATAAAACCAATTCTCTTACTTGCATCACCAAATTTATTAGGATTAGCGGTATAAGGAACTTTAAATTTCACTTCCCCAACTCTTTGCCCGCCTTGATAAGCTGTTATCTCCGCGTTTTTCAAATATAACGCCAGATCCCACCCCCAGTGACCTTCATATTCAAGAGTCAATTTGTTCAGGTCGTGCTTAGAATTATCAGGTACGACAACATAAGAATAGTTATGTTCTTGTAGCCAAGACTCAATTGTATTTTGGAACCCAGAGCGAGTTTCATTATCTTTAACAACAACTATTTCCGACTTAATATTAGTCTCAGGAACAGGGGTGCCCATATATCTGGGAGACCCACAACCAACTAGTGTAAGAGAAGCTAAAGACAACACTATAATTTTTTTCATTTTTATTTTCTCATATTGTTTTTCAGACACATTGTATCTGTTTGTTTATGCGCTATAACGCCTTGTTAAGGTGTGAGGCACGCAATACAAAAGCCGCTGCATACTACCTTAACCACTAAAACCAACGCATAGTAAAAATGCCACGCGTGCCGAATCACTCTTGAACAATTTGTTAGCAGTTTTTTCTGCTCAAAATTATGCTTTTATCGCATACACCGTTATGTGGTTTGAACTTTCACGCTCATAAACACTGACATGAAGCACTTGGAACCCTGCTTTCTCTAGTTCAACAACTAGATCATTTTCAGAGGTAACATGACGATATGGACTGCCATCTCTATAAGTTTCATAGCTCATTTCATTTTTAGAGCACAAGCTACTGACAAAAAACACCCCGTTTTCAGAAAGTGAACGATAAACATGACTCAAGAATATGACTCGATCTGCACCGATAATGCAATGCAAGCAATTACCGTCAATAACAACATCATAACGTTCTGGAAGTTCAAGAGACGCTACCGTTAGGTCCGCTAAATAATAATTACCCTCGACTCCTGTTGCTCTGGCTTTTTCCTTTGCCCATTCGATTGCGGTTGGTGAAATATCTATACCTGTCACCTCAAAGCCCAACTTCTGGAAGGCTCTGCAATGATGTCCTTCACCGCAACCTAATTCGAGCAGTTTACCTTGCACAGGTCGTTTAAATAGCTCGAGAAAACGCTCCACTAAAACTGCTTTAGACATTCGCTCGTTGCCACCCCAACCTTTCCAGCCAGCTTGGCGAGCTTCAACATACATGTCTTCATGAACTTGATAGTTTTGTTTCATATTCATCCTTGACTGCTAACGCCGCGTTAAGTAGTGAGCAACGCTAACCACCGAACCTAAACTATTGTGCCGTAAACACTAAAATCAAAGCAAACCAAAAATGCCGAGCGTTGCGAATCTGTCTTAAACGCTTTGTTATGTGGTTGCCCCACGCAGACCGATTAAGTTTCCAAAAGGATCTTCGAGTTGGCACATAGAGAGTCCATTTTCGATCTCCATAGGACCACGATATAAAGATGCCCCAAGAGCTTCGAAACGAGATAATTCAACAGATAAGTCACGCACAGACCAATAGAGTACAGTTCCCTTTTTACCTTCAGAGACTTTGTCATCAGATTGAACTATTTCGATAGAAAACCCGTCTACATCGAGTACTGTGAAATCGAAGTCTGGAAGATGCATTGGAACAGCTTCTGGGAACGCTTGCTGATACCACTGAAGCCCTACTTCCACATCAGGGACATAAACAAGAACTGCTACTGGGGTCATAAATCCTCCCTGCCACATAACGCCCTGCTAAGGGGTGAGCAACGCAATACCGATGTTGCCGAAAACCACCTTAATCACTAAATTCAACGCATAGTGAAAATGCCACGCGTTGCGAATCCCTCTTGAGCAGTTTGTTAGTTTGCAGACCCAAAGGCTTGATTTTACGTTATTTTAAACTTTGCGAACAACAAACTTTATGTGCTTTGACGCACTTAAGTCAGGCGTAGTCTCAAAGCGGCTACTCAATGAAACCACGTGGAACAAACAACGCCGCAGAAAACGAACTCACAACACCAAAAAGCACTTTTGGAAAACCAATCTCACAATGTGGACTTTCAACAAAGTCACTGAAACCACGTGAACTTACCACACCAAAGAAAACGTCATTTCAGCGAGTAAATCGACTTTTGTACCAACAAACTCAACGAGCAGAGTTCCAGCAAAAAAGTTCAACGTAGTTAACCCAAAAGTCGCCACACCAAAGAACAAATCAACCGCTGAAACGATACCAATTTTGGATTTTCACCACGCCAGTTAACACTGAAATTGAAAGCCAATACGACAACTTAAACTTTGAGCTTTTACCACTAGTTCTTGCGATATAGCTGCGTTTTTCCTCTTGCAAACTAACGCCCAATTAAGGTGTGAACAACGCTACCACCCCTACCTAAAGCATTGCGCCATAAACACTAAACTAGATTGAAGTGAGAGCGCCGAGCGTTGTGAATCACTCTTAAATTGATTGTTATATGCGTGGTGACTGTGGCGCGAAAGGTATTTCGCATATTTTCAAGTAAGGCCCCTCACCAAAAGGAGACTCTGCTAATTCAATTTCTCCATGTGATGTATAAACGTCAAACAGAGCATTACTTTCCACCAAATCACCTTCAAGCTCAATGACTCTTTCATTTGCGCTACTACACCCTCCACGCTGTCCACGTTTGAAGGCTAAATACATTTCGTGCATCGACTTAACTGCAAGCGCACAATGAATCTGCTCATGTCGATAGAGCTTCTCAAGATATGGGCGAAACTCCTCAGCTGATTCAGCTGAAGTCCTAGACATTTCGAACTTCGGAAGCGTATAGGTAACTTCAAGCTCAAATTTATGAATTTCGCAAGAATCATCATTCGTATGGAAGTCATATTTCCACGCGGTGTGCCCGTCAAAGCCCTCATTTACTAGAAAGTCAGGTCTAGAGTTAAAAGAGTGTTCAATTTCTTCAACACTATTGCCGCTAATCTCATACACTTCAAACTTTTTCTGGAAAGGAAAGTCTAGCCTAACGTCGGCATTAGTCTGACTGGACGCCATTAAGCAAGCTATTGAAAGTGCAACTTTTTTCATTATTTTCCTTGAAGCATATAACGCCTTGTTAAGGTGTGAGGCACGCAATACCTAAGTCTCCGCATACCACATTAACCACTAAAACCAACGCATAGTAAAAATGCCACGCGTGCCGAATCACTCTTGAACAATTTGTTATGCGCGTTCTCCACGATTGAACGCAACTACAGTAGCGCGTAATTTAGTCAGCTTAAACTCTGTAAGTAACACTGTAACAAAAGACAATATAGAAACGGAGATAAGTGCAATATTTATCAAAGCATTACCACTAAACTCATAAATACCTGACAGACCAATAAATAGCAAAAGACAGGCAATTATCGATAGAATCGAATCATTAGTTTTCACTTTATACTCATCAGCAGGTATATCTTTTATTATCGAAACCGGATTTGAAAGCCCGTCAAGCCGAACTGCAATTTTTCCTTTTTTAATTTTGACTTTTAGGCCAGAACTTCTTAACGAATTAGCTAAATCTTCCATGATTGATTATCTCCATTTCTGCGAGCGCATAACGCCCTGCTAAGGGGTGAGCAACGCAATACAAAAGCCGCCGCATACCACCTTAATCACTTAAACCAACGCATAGTAAAAATGCCACGCGTTGCGAATCCCTCTTGAGCAGTTTGTTAGTTTGCAAACCCAAAGCTTTGATTTTACGTTATTTTAAACTTTGCAAACAATAAGCTTTAAGTGTTTTGATGCACTTAAGCCAGGCGTAGTCTCAAAGCGGCTACTCAATGGAACCACTTGGAACAAACAACACCGCAGAAAACGAACTTACAACACCCAAAAGCGCTTTTGGAAAACCAATCTCACAATGCGGGACTTTCAACAAAGTTACTGAAACCAAGAGAATTTTCCACACCAGAGAAAACGTCATTTCAGCGGGTAAATCGGCTTTTGTACCAACAAACTCAACGAGCAGGTTTTCAGCAAAAAAGTACAACTTGGTTAACCCATAAGTCGCCGCACCAAAGAACAAATCAACCATTGAAACGATGCCAATTTTGGATTTTCACCACGCTAGTTAACACTGAAGTTGAACGCCGATATGACAATTTAAACTTTGATCTTTTACCACTAGATCTTGTGATATAGCTGAGTTTTTCCTCTTGCAAACTAACGCCGCATTAAGGGGTGAACAACGCATTCCACCCAAACTAAACCATTGTGCCGTAAACACTAAAGCCAATTCAAACCAAAACTGCCAAGCGTTGTGAATCCCTCTTGAATGCTTTGTTAGTTGCCAAACCTAAAGCGCTGATTTGAAGTCGATTGCCGTTTTGCCAACACTAGTTTTATGTGCCTTGAAAAACTCAAATCAGGCGCAGTTTCAAAGCGCCTGTCACTGAAACCACTTGGAACACGCAACGCCGTAGAAAACGAACTGACAACACCAAAAAGACCTTTTGGAGAAACAGTGCCACAAAGCTGACTTTCAACAAGTAAATCGGCTTCTGAAACGGCAAACCAAACTAGGAAAAGATCGAAGCTCAATTTCCGCGAACCAAGATCCCGAAGTTCGAAGTGCAGAATCGGGCAAAGCACACGAACATTAGACCTAAACACTCTGTTTTAGCTGCGATTTCCTCGTTGGCAACTAACGCCCTGTTAAGGTGTGAGCAACGCAATACCAATGCCGCCGCATACCACCTTAATCACTTAAATCAACGCATGATGAAAATGCCACGCGTTGCGAATCACTCTTAAACAGTTTGTTAGTTTTTAATTACGTGCGGCTCTAAAGGCACTGAAACGTTATAGATTACAAGGCATGCAACTAGTAATGCGATAATTACACCAATTACGCCCACTCTTTTTGAGTTAACAAATGAAGGCTCACCAACCTTAACTCTCTCCCATTCCTCTTTTAACGTCAGTTGGGCAAAGTCACGAATGCTATCAACCATTTCTACTGACTCTTCCCACTTACCTTTACTCGCAAGGTTTTTTGATTGCACGAGGCAATTACGCAAATCTTTTTGGTGTTTGCTTTTATCATCAGGGTTTAGACGCATCATGATATTTGAATAGGCAATTGCAAGTGCTTGATGTTCTTCCTTTGTCTCCATCGAACGAGCTAAAACATCCACTGAATCTCCATGCTTCTGCTCCATAGCCCAATATATTTCTTCCGTTGCGACCAGAGCTGAAATGTACTTTGAAATATCATCTCGCAGTGCATCAATCCAGTTCTGTCGTAATTGAGATATTTGCTGCTCTTTGGTTAAAACTAAACTAAGAAACGAGAATGCACCCGCTATAAGGGCAGCAATAACAACCCCCACAGGCACAAGCATATTAACTGGAATTTCACTCATAACTTTCCTTAAAAACTAACGCCGCGTTAAGTGGTGAGCAACGCATCCACCTAACCTAAACCATTACACCGTAAATGCAAAACTCAACTTGGACTGAGAATGCCACGCGTTGCGAATCTGCCTTAAACGCTTTGTTAGCCTTTTACTCGTTTAATGAGAAGGCTTGTCCATGAACAGACCTATAATTGATGCTTAGTTCCAGTGAGTTGATGTTTTCTTCAAGACCATTGACTTCAGCCCAGTCCTTTGCCGGAAAACTCACGGATAGTAAACGTATCCTCTGATTATGAGCGATAGCATAGCCTTTAGATAACTCGGTGTAGTTAAATGCGTCTGACCTATCGCCGAATAATGCCGTAAGAGCATCTCTAGCGCTATAGTTTTTATCACCAAGTGCTATATCAAACGTTTCAATAAACGCTGGTCCTAACCCATTATTTATTAGATAAATTTCAATGCGCCCTACACCATTATTAAAAAAACGTTCCGTGAATAGATCTAGGTGAGGTTTTAGAGATATACGATTCTGGCGACGCTGACTGCTGGCTTGGTAAACTGTTAAAAACAATGCGCATAACGCAATAATTTCAGATGCATATTTGCTTAGTATTTCCATAACTTCCCAGATTAAACTTAAAGGCTAACGCCTTGCTAAGGTGTGAGTAACGCAATACAAAAGCTACCGCACAGCGCCTTAATCACATAAGCCACCGCAAAGTAAAAATGCCACGCGTTACGAATCACTCTTAAGCAATTTGTTAGTACATGCGCTACTTCTATTTATGCGCTCCAAGATATTGAAAAGTGGTATGATATGAAAGGCTTTGAACACTGAAGTCAGACGGACAGCTACAAAACTTAATTACAATTGAAAGACGAAAGTTGGCTAGAAGAAAAACGCACTTAACTCCCCTACTTTTACTGGCTTCAAATTAGAAAAGGATTCGATCCTCGCACTTTGATGGTAACAACCAACGAACGACAAGATTAACTCAGGAAGTACAACGAAAACGAAGAAGCGCCAAAGAAATAGGCTAAGAGTTATAGACCGTAAACGGTGAAATCAAAGCAAACACTCCACATATAGTGCCACCGGAAAGAACGTGAAAGGCACAAACTGAAAGGTGTAAAGACAAGCGCCAAAACAGATAAACACCAAAACTTATGACCTTTGATGTAAAACCCGTACTAACGCCTTGTTAAGGTGTGAGGCACGCTATACCGAAGCTTCCGCATACCACCTTAACCACTAAAACCAACGCATAGTAAAAATGCCACGCGTGCCGAATCACTCTTGAACAATTTGTTAGCCCTTT
>NZ_JAKKCK010000014.1:0-31214 GCF_021725735.1 Vibrio sp. J2-3(2022) | reverse complement strand
TTTTCAAATTTCTTTTTCTCTCACTTCCGACTCGCTGTGTGACTTTCGTCTCACTCCGTGTCGGTGGATGCGCAGTATAGGGAGTTGAGAAATTAGTACAAGCGTTTTTTGCAAAAAAACTTTCAACCGAACAAATAGCAATCACTTTGTATGTATACCAAGCGATCTTGGCTATTTTCTCTCATTTAAAAGGATCTTTCCTCAAGAAAAAGGGCGTTTCTACCTGAATTACGATCTTCAAATTTGATGTAATTGAAGCAAATGATATTCGCTCAACGCGCTTTTTCTTTTCTGCCTGCTGTATAAAAGATAAAAAAAGAGCAGAACGATAACGAACTGCTCTTTGGTCTTTGCTTTTTACTTGGGGTACTTCAGGTGAAGTCTTGGAAATTGCTTCTTCTATATAGAAGAAAAGATCAGAGCATCCTTGCCCTTCTCTTTTACGACAGATTAGCTAGGGGTATATCTAAATGTCGTGGTTGTTCGATGACACATTGAGCTCGTAAGAGTGGAGCATGCTTGCATTCCCAATGGCGTCATCTTCGAGAGGAACTTAGTTCTTCAATACTTTTACGGTGTAGCTACCATCTTTTTGTTGGTACAGACCGTGGATGTCGGTTTCGAAACCTGGGTAATGCGCACCGATCTCACAAAGCATCTCTAGGAAGTCCAGTACAGGGCGAGACTCTTGAGTCACCATTTCACCAGGAAGTACTAGTGGCACACCTGGAGGGTAAGGAAGGATCATGTTCGCACTTACGCGACCAACCATTTCTTCCAGTTTGATTTCTTCTACGTTACCGCGAAGCTCTTCTTGCCATGCTGCGTGTGGTGTTACTTTCATTTCTGGAAGTACATCGAACGCTTTGTACATTAGCTCTGGTAGGTTGTATTTCTTAGTTAGGTCGTGAATTGCTTGTGCTAGTTCTTGAACGCGCATGCCTTCATAGAAGCTTGGGTCTTCGTTATATAGCGAAGGAAGGAAGCTCTTGATGGTTAGGTTCAAGTCGTAGCCACGTTTAAATTCAGTCAGACCGCGTAGCAATTGCATTGCTTTTGATTTGTCGATACCGATTGAGAATAGGAACAACAAGTTGTATGGGCCTGTTTTCTCAACCACGATGCCGCGCTCGTCTAGGAATTTAGCCACCAGCGAAGCAGGAATACCTGATTCTTCTAGTTCGCCTTCTTTATTCATCCCAGGAGTCAGTAGCGTTACTTTGATTGGATCAAGATACATGTGGTTGTCATCCATGTTCTTGAAGCCGTGCCATGTGTCGCTAGGGTCTAGTTTCCAACATTCCGTGGTATCGATGTTTTCTGGTTGCCATACATCGAAGAACCAACTGTCGCTTTCTGCTTCTAGGCGTTTGATCTCTTTACGGAAGCGGATTGCGCGATCGATAGAGTCTTGCATCAACTTCTTACCAGTGTTGCCGCGCATCATTGCCGCTGCAGTTTCAGTAGAAGCAACAATGCCGTACTGAGGTGAAGTTGAAGTGTGCATCATGAATGCTTCGTTGAAAGATTCTTTATCAAAGTCACCTTTCACGTGAATCATTGAAGCTTGTGAGAACGCTGCCAACAGTTTGTGTGTTGATTGTGTTTCGTAGAACACTTTGCCTGGCATCGCTTCACCACTCATACCACATTTACCTTCGTAAATTGGGTTGAAGTTAGTGTAAGGCACCCAAGCACTGTCGAAGTGGATGTGTTTACAATCTAGCGACTCTTTGATGAATTGTGTGTTATACAACAGACCATCGTAAGTTGAGTTAGTCACTACTGCGTAACTTGGCGCTGTTGCACCTGGTGTTTTCGCAACTTTCTCTGCGATTACATCGCGGCTGAATTCGCTTTGTGGAATACCACCAAGGATGCCGTATGCGTTACGAGTTGGACGGAAGTAGATTGGTGTCACGTCGCTCATCATCATTAGGTGAGTCAGAGATTTGTGACAGTTACGGTCAATCAGTACTGTGCTGCCCGCAGGTGCTGAGTACATGCCGACGATTTTGTTCGATGTAGACGTACCATTCGTTACGATGTAAGAGCTGTCTGCATTGAAGGTACGTGCGATGTATTCTTCTGCATCTTTATGTGGACCTGAGTGGTCTAGTAGAGAACCTAGTTCAGGCATTGAGATTGATACGTCCGCTTTGAATGTATTTGGACCGTAAAAATCGTAGAAGATGCTACCAGCAGGACTTTTCTGGAATGCAGTACCACCCATGTGACCTGGAGTACAGAAGGTGTATTTACCTTCTTCTACGTATTTGAATAGCGCTTTAGTGAATGGAGGCATGATGGCATCTTTGTATGCCTCAGTCGCTTGGTTGATTTTGATAGCGATGTCGTCAGCCATACCTAAAGCGTACTCGAAGAAGCTCACGTTTAGACGTAGGTCTGTTAGTGAAATATCGAGAGTAGACTGTTCATTAGCAAATGCGTGAACAGGCAGTTTTTCGTTGATTTGGCTAATACGTTCACATAGCTCTAGTGAGTATTTATCCCAGTCGAACAGCACACCGCAAATGCGTGGGTTCATCTCAATCATTTTGATCAAGTCTTTATCATCTACTGGGTAAACCACTTCGTAGCCCGCTTTCTCAAGAGCAGCGTGAAGTTGACGAACTGGCTCTTCTTTAAAGAACACACCCATGTGGTTCAAGATAGCGAAAATATTCATTTGGACATCTCCAAGGCGAATGAAGGCGCTCTCTGCCATTTACAGGCAGTGAGTAAGGTGAGCGCCGAGTGAATTTGTTTTTTATTGGCTGGCACCGAAGTGCCAGCGTTTGGGGATTAGTTGCTTGCTTGAGCAGGCATGTCGTCAGCGTGTAGCTTCATGTACTGAGCTAAGCCGGCTTTTTTGCTGTAGAACATCAAGATAACGAGAGACACGATGAAGGTTGCTGTTAGCGTACCGCCTTCTGCACCAGCAAGGGCAATGAAGCAGAACAGACAAGCTACACCAGAGAACAGCATTACGAAGCCGTTGCGTGTTGTCATACCTTCGAAGCGAATCAAGTTAATGCTTGAGTAGAAGTAAGGCAGCATAGTTAGTAGAACTGCATCAGTCGTTAGCTGGTTGAACAGGTCTGATGCGTGTGCTGTTTTAGAGCTGAAGAACATCAGTACAACCATTAATGCTGTCATCTTGATTGACGCAAGGATTAGACCTTTCTTAGGCACACCGTTTTTGTCAGTTTCGCCGTAGATTTTAGGGAAGTTGCCATCGCTTGCTGCACGTTTACCAGCCTCGCCCACCAGCATCATCCAAGAACCTAGCGAAGTGAAACATGCTAGTGCTGTGAATGCTGATACGAATGGGGCTGTCCAGCTACCGAATAGCTCAGTGGTTGCCAATGCAAATGGCGCACCTGATGCCGCAACTTCAGAAGCAGGGAACATGCCGCTGATCATTTGAGTTGATAGGATATAAATCACACCTGCGATACCAGTACCCAGCATGGTTGCTAGCGGTACAGTACGTTTAGGATTTTCTACCATACCTGTCGATACTGCTGCTGATTCCACACCAACGAATGACCATAGACAGATAAGAACCGCAGTCACAATCGCATGGCTATCCGTACCCGCAGATACGTTCCAGTTTTGGCTGTATAGCGCAGTGTCGAAGTGCGTCCAACCAAACGCCGCTGTACCAACAACAGGAATGAGGATTAGAACAAGACCAAGCGTACATAGACGGCTTACCCAGCTACCACCAAGTAGGTTAACGAAAGTGAAGATCCATACCGATGCAATCGTCGCAATACCTGCTGGGATTGGGTCATTAAGCACAGGGAAGAATACTGAAAGGTAAGAAACACCTGTAATAGCAATAGCTAGGTTACCAATCCAGTTCGCGTGGTAATAAAGCACGCCCGTTTGGAAACCAAAGACAGGTGAAACTTCGCCAGCGTAAGCGATAGGACCACCTTCTTGAGGGTTTTTGGTTGCCAGACGAGCGTAAACAAACGCAAGGCTCAGTGCACCGATCAAACAGATCAACCAACTGAAAATTGAAACAGAGCCTACTGAAGCTAGGCTAGAAGGTAATAGTGCAATACCACTACCCATCATGTTACCGGCGACTACACCCGTACAGGCAATTAGGCCAATTTTTTTCGTATTCGATGACATAACATCTCCAAATCTATTCTACTCAAGTCAACGTGACTCAAACTGAACGGTTATTAGCGAGATGCTATGAAGTAGATACCTGCTCGACCTCGCTAAATTTCGAAGTGAAGACTACGCCCAAAAACTGGGAAAAAAATAAACTTGGCGTTATCAATAAAATGATTAGTTCATCAACATCAAGTTGAGATAAACATGATGAACACAAAAACATAAAACTATATTATTCATATAGTTATAATAAAAACATCAAACCTTCTACCGATAGATAAACTCTCATCAACTCGTTGGTAATCTCGGCAAAAGTTATCAACCTCTATCAACTTCCCCGCCCCGAAGGGTTGATTCCCTGAACCTGTTGATTTCATAAACCTCTCCCTGATCGCGCTTTTTGACCCACATCAATATTCATCTCGCCTGCAAGAAAGCATCAGAATCATTCTCGCCAAATAACCCAGCCAGACACTCCATACAATCAATAGAGATAGAGATAGAGATAGAGATAGAGATAGAGATAGAGATAGAGATAGAGAAGAAAACCGGATATGTCTTCCCGTTGCAAGCTTGCGTTACTGGCTCCTTCGTAAGTCATTACCCCACCGCCCACCCTTTTCACTTTTCGACAGCTACAAAAAAGCCCCTCACCGAAATGAGGGGCTAGTATTAAACTGACGTAGAGTGCGAGAGAATTAAAGCATTCGAACGACAGAAGGGTGAACAGCGCGATACATGGCGTAATCAATCGCCTTCATGTTACTTGGGAAGACCAAGTTTTCGCACAGCAGGTACGTCTCAACCGACGTATCAATATAGAAAGCTTCGCTGTAAGACTCACTGGCCAAATCCAGATCACCATCCAATTCAGCGTGTTTACCACGAATCACATAAGAAAGCACCGAATCACGTAACCTCAAAGCCTGCCCAAGATGCTGCTTGGCTGAGGCCATGTCACCAATAATGGTTTCGTGCAGGGCTAAAGCTTCATAAATTCGCGGTTGAATTGGCCCAACCATCATTTTTACGTTAGTTTCTAGTGCGTCACTCAACTGCTGCACTCGCCCTTTCTTCAACTCCTGTGAAAAATCGAGCACCTTCTGCACGTGGTAAGCAATTAATAACTCTGCCTGAACGTAAGCGTTATCTGGCTCAATTTCTAAAATGTTTTCCATCAAGTTGACGCCTTGGCGAAACTGCTTGGCATCCGAGACATTGAGATAATGGTTAGCTTGAACAAACAGCTCCAAAGCATCTGGGTTAATTGGCATTCCCGCCACCAGCATCGTGGATTTCAGCTTGGCATCCGGTACTTTCAGGACTTGCATCAAGTCTAACGACGCTTGTTGAAGCACTGTCTTTAAATGGCTGCTGGTTAACGCGTATTGACGACTAAACAACACCTTTTCAGATGAGTTATTGCGATATTCCACCTCTAAAAAGCTACCACCATCATTTTCACGAACCCGCACCACAACCGATTTGCCCGGCACAATACCCGAGGTAAACGACGCCTTCTTTAGCATGACTCGGTAATCGCTCACTTGAGCAATGTCGGACATCAACTTTTGGGCAAACCCGTCTGCCAAGTCGTAGCTTAACCCTTCGCTCGTGAAGTTATCTTGAAACTTGAATTCGATAAGGTGAGTATCGATGGCTTGAGTAATACGCACTTCCGATTGCTTGTAGGTAAACACGCCCATCACCACAACCAAGACACTGATCCAGATGAAGTTCATGATCCCCAGGCGCCACGGACTGATTTTATTTTTTTTCTGAGGGGCCTTTTTCTCTTTAGACATCTCACAGACCGCGCGAGTCAAAGGGCCAGCAGGAAAGGTGACGGCAGGTGCGATAGGTAGAGTATCTTCTTCTGATTCTTCAACAATAGGAGGAAGAGTTTCTGAATCACAATGACGACTTGCGAGGAATTCCTCGAGTGTCATTGGGGTCACATTCGCCACCAGCTTGTAACCACGTTTCGGCACTGTAATGACGTAGCTGGTATTTTCTTCCCGACCGTCCCGCAGTAATTTACGCAACTCAAAAATGGACTGAGTCACCACTTGATCGGTCACAATCGCCCCTGCCCAAACGTATTGGATCAATTCCTCACGATTGAACACCTCATTCGCATGCTCCGCTAGGAAATGCAGAAGATTAATTAAGCGTGGCTCAACAGTAACTTCCCTATCTTGTCGATACAGCTTATTTTCATCAACGCTTAAAACCCAGTCATTGATTTGAAAATAGACTCCAACCATGTATGAAAACTCTCGTATCTACAGACAGCGCTACGGCAGGAATCAAATAATGGTCAATTCCTACAGGTAACTAAAGGCGAGATTATAGGTGGGAAAACGGCGTGCACCTAGAAAAGCAAGCCGCCAAAAATGCAAACTTAAGTTAAGTGATGCAGAAATGAGACTACTCAAGTGCTGCAAGGATAGAACAATGAGTAGCATCATCGTCCGTATGACCGCAGCAAGCATCATTGATCTTCTTCAAAGCTCGACGAATTTTCGTTAGCTCGTTAATTTTTCCATCAATCAGCTCTAACTTAGCAGAAGTAATAGCTTTAACCTCTGCACAGCTGTGTTCTGTTGCTTCTAGTTTGATTTCTAGTAGCTCTTTAATCTCATCCAGGCTCAGGCCCAGCTCTTTACCTTTAAGGATGAAGTGTACCTGCTTTTGATTCTCTTCATTATAGAGACGATAACCTGATTCACTTCGACCTGCGGGCTTTATCAGCGCGTTTTTCTCATAAAAACGCAGCGTATCTGCCGTCACACCACAACGTTTTGCCAGTTCACCTATCTGAAACATAACTTTCCCTATTAACTATCTCGTTACTTTTAAAGCTAAAGAACCTCTTTTTCACAATTATTTTTGAGATGCCAAACGATTGCGCGAGCTTTTTTGTAATAAATTGGTTAGAATACGCGCCATCAAATGTGGAGACTGTTTTCTAACCAGAAAACTTCCGGCAAAGGTCTTTACCAAAACTGGCCAATATTTTACCCCAAGAGGTAAAAACAAGTTCATTTTTGGCAAACATCTTTAACTCCGTGAATTTGAGGAAAATGGAAGCATGAATAACGCTCGTCCTATTCGCCGTGCGCTTATCAGCGTATCAGACAAAACAGGTATTGTTGAGTTTGCACAAGCTCTTGCTGAGCGCGGTGTCGATATCCTATCTACTGGTGGTACAGCACGCCTACTTGCCGAACAAGGCATCGCAGTAACAGAAGTCTCTGACTACACAGGTTTCCCAGAAATGATGGACGGCCGCGTTAAAACGCTTCACCCGAAAGTTCACGGTGGTGTGCTTGGTCGTCGTGGTCAAGATGACGACGTGATGGCAAAACATGGCATCAACCCTATCGATATGGTTGTCGTAAACCTATACCCATTCGCAGAAACCGTTGCAAAAGAAGGCTGTACACTAGCTGACGCGGTTGAAAACATCGATATCGGCGGCCCAACGATGGTTCGCTCTGCAGCGAAAAACCACAAAGACGTGACTATCGTTGTGAACGCTCATGATTACGACCGCGTTATCGCTGAAATGGACGAGAACGAGAAATCTCTAACACTAGAGACTCGTTTCGACCTTGCTATCGCAGCATTTGAACACACTGCGGCTTACGATGGCATGATCGCAAACTACTTCGGCACCATGGTTCCATCTTACGGTGAGAACAAAGAAGGTGATGAAGAGTCTAAATTCCCACGTACTTTCAATCAGCAATTCGAGAAGAAGCAAGACATGCGCTACGGTGAGAACAGCCACCAAGCAGCTGCATTCTACGTTGAAGCAAACCCACAAGAAGCAT
Organism: Vibrio sp. J2-3(2022); assembly: GCF_021725735.1. Classification (NCBI taxonomy): domain Bacteria; kingdom Pseudomonadati; phylum Pseudomonadota; class Gammaproteobacteria; order Vibrionales; family Vibrionaceae; genus Vibrio; species Vibrio sp. J2-3(2022). The sequence goes on along the minus strand of NZ_JAKKCK010000014.1, from coordinate 23,238 downwards.
CTGTTTCTACTGCTCGCCAAATCCAAGGTAAAGCCCTCTCTTACAACAACATTGCAGACACTGATGCAGCACTTGAGTGTGTGAAAGAGTTCAACGAACCTGCATGTGTAATCGTAAAACACGCCAACCCATGTGGCGTTGCGCTAGGCAAAGACATCCTCGAAGCGTACAACCGCGCTTACCAAACTGACCCAACGTCAGCGTTCGGCGGCATCATTGCATTCAACCAAGAGTTAGATGCAAAAACGGCTAGCGCTATCGTTGAGCGTCAATTCGTTGAAGTGATTATCGCACCTTCTGTTTCAGCGGAAGCTGTAGAAGTGGTTGCAGCGAAGAAAAACGTTCGCCTACTTGAGTGTGGTGAGTGGGCAACTAAAACAACAGACTTTGACGTTAAACGCGTTAACGGCGGCCTGCTAGTTCAAGACCGTGACCAAGGTATGGTTAGTCTGGATGACCTTAAAGTGGTCTCTAAGCGTCAACCTACAGAAGAAGAGCTAAAAGACGCGCTATTCTGCTGGAAAGTTGCGAAATACGTGAAATCCAATGCGATCGTTTACGCAAAAGGTGACATGACTATCGGCGTAGGCGCAGGCCAGATGAGCCGTGTGTACTCGGCGAAAATCGCAGGTATTAAAGCTGCTGATGAGGGTCTAGAAGTTGCTGGTAGCGTAATGGCATCTGACGCTTTCTTCCCATTCCGCGACGGTATTGATGCCGCAGCAGAAGCTGGCATTAAGTGCGTAATTCAGCCAGGTGGCTCAATGCGTGACGACGAAGTTATCGCAGCAGCAGATGAGCACGGCATGGCGATGATCTTCACGGGTATGCGTCACTTCCGCCACTAATTTCCTCATCGTATTTGGCACTGTGGCATTGTTAACTGCTTTCGCCCACCTCGGTTACGTAGCTGGCTATGTTTCCGGGATGGGCTCAATTGTTGCCTAGCCACATCATCAACTACTTTGAGTAAACAGTATTTATAAGATTAAGGATTTTCATATGCGAGTTTTAATCATTGGTTCAGGCGGTCGTGAACATGCGCTAGGCTGGAAAGCGGCGCAAAACCCAAATGTTGAGACTATTTTCATTGCTCCAGGCAACGCAGGTACGGCACTAGAGCCAAAACTAGAGAACGTAAACATTGATGTGGAAGACATCGATAGTCTGGTTGCTTTTGCAAAAGAGAAGGCGATTGAATTGACTATCGTTGGCCCAGAAGCACCGCTGGTTATTGGTGTGGTGGATGCGTTCCGCGAAGCGGGCTTACCAATCTTTGGTCCTACCCAAGCCGCAGCGCAGCTTGAAGGCTCTAAAGCGTTTACTAAAGACTTCCTTGCTCGTCACCAAATCCCAACCGGTGCATACGCAAACTTCACAGAAATTGAACCAGCGCTTGCTTACGTGCGTGAGCAAGGTGCGCCGATTGTGGTGAAAGCCGACGGCCTTGCGGCTGGTAAAGGCGTGATTGTGGCAATGACGCTAGAAGAAGCCGAAGACGCAATCAAAGACATGCTAGCAGGCAACGCATTTGGTGACGCAGGCAGCCGCGTGGTTATCGAAGAGTTCCTAGATGGCGAAGAAGCAAGCTTCATCGTGATGGTGGATGGTGAGAACGTTCTGCCAATGGCCACCAGCCAAGATCACAAACGCGTAGGTGACAAAGATACAGGTCCTAACACTGGTGGCATGGGCGCGTACTCGCCAGCTCCTGTGGTAACACCAGAAATTCACACCCGCATCATGGAAGAAGTCATTTACCCAACGGTACGTGGCATGGCGTCTGAAGGTAACCCATACACAGGTTTCCTATACGCGGGTCTGATGATCGACAAAGATGGTACGCCTAAAGTGATCGAGTACAACTGCCGCTTCGGTGATCCAGAGACACAACCAATCATGATGCGTATGGAATCGGATCTGGTTGATCTTTGCTTGGCTGCGATTGACCAAAAACTGGATCAAGTTGAATCAAAATGGGATCCACGTGCGTCGATTGGTATCGTACTCGCAGCCGGTGGTTACCCAGCAGCGTACAACAAAGGCGATGTGATCTCTGGTCTGCCACAAGTTGAAATTGAAGGCGAGAAAGTCTTCCACGCGGGTACAGACAATAAAGATGGCAACATCGTAACAAATGGTGGTCGCGTATTGTGTGCAACTGCGTTGGGCAACAGCGTATCAGAAGCGCAGCAACGCGCTTACGAGCTTGCAAAACAGATCAGTTGGGACGGCATGTTCCATCGCAGTGACATCGGCTACCGTGCGATTGCACGTGAGCAAGAAAAATAAAAACAACTTAAGTTGGCTAAAAAACAAAAGGCGCATTCAGCGCCTTTTTTATTACTCTGTCAGTTAGTAAGTCTCACCAAGCTTACTCAGCGAGTAATGCTGGTCGTGCTACACAATCAAAGTCATCATCATTGAGCATCAACAGTTCATCAACCGTTGCTTTATTTCGTGACTGCTTGCCGACAAAAGCCACGTAACTGTCTACAGATGAGAGACGCTCGATAATAAATTTTGGCAACGTCTGATTAAACTCGAGTGTCGAGAACGCTTTACCTTTGCAGGTTTCAAACGATTGACCATTCCAATAACCTTGAATGAGGCTCTGACTGTTACGAGACTGCGCCTTAACCGACGCCACTACATCATTCGCTTCTGTCTTGTAACGTTCTAATTGTTCATGCTGAAGTGGTAAGACTTTACGATTAACGCGATATTGTTGGTAAACCGCTTCGCCATCTTTATTAAAACGGATGTGGATTTGAAAAGGCACCAACTCTTGCTTGGTATCAACTTGCTCACCTTTTCGAATCAACTCTCGAAGCTCACCTTCATCCCAACGGTAGTCACTTTGAAACCAGCCATTATCCCCCATCGTTACGTAATCAGCAGCCGTACTCACGCGAGTGAGTTTCTCGGTCATCCAGTACAAGCTACTTGCGTCTCCAGCAACTTTGCCGCCAGAGAAGTGAGTGAATTGTTCTAAATTAGGAGTTTCAACCGACGAACAGCCAAAAAGGGTAAAGCTAGATAAGAGAAGTGAAGCGAGTAGATGTTTTTTCATGAAGTTGCACCGAGGCAGGATACCTCGGTGCATTCTAACTTAGTTTACTGATTCTTTCAGCGCTTTACCTGCTACGAATGCAGGTACGTTAGCTGCTGCGATTTGAATCTCGTCACCAGTCTTAGGGTTACGACCAGTACGTGCAGCGCGGTGGTTTACTTTGAATGTACCAAAACCAATTAGTTGAACTTGGTCACCCTCTTTAAGTGCACCAGTTACACCATCAAGAGTCGCTTCAAGAGCAGCTTTTGCTTGTGCTTTTGATAGGTCTGCTTTCTCTGCGATAAAGTCGATTAATTGGGTCTTGTTCATTAGGTTTCCCTTCTCATAGGTTATCGAATTCGTCTCACTCTAAAACATAAATGCCCCATCTGGCAAAGGTTTGTAAGCGATCTTTCGATTTTCTGACGTACTTTTAGCCATAATATGAGTAATAACTCACAATTTGTTACCACATACCTCCTGAAAACCCTTGCTTTCCAAGGTATTTGGACCAATTTATAAGGCACTTTTGCGGTTATAATAGCTGCAAATAACCATTATCAAACTACATTCAAGGGCAACTATGCTGCTGTTATCCATTTATATCTCTATTGCAATCGGCATTTCGTTTATCTGTTCGGTGCTGGAGGCGGTACTGCTGAGTATCAGTCCGAGCTACATTGCGCAGCTCAATCAACAGGGGCATCCCGCAGCTGGGCAACTGGCTAAGCTAAAATCAGATATCGACCGACCATTGGCATCCATTCTGACTCTAAACACCATCGCTCATACCATCGGCGCGGCCACTGCTGGTGCACAAGCTGCGGTGGTATTTGGTAGCGAAGCGTTAGGTATCTTTTCGGCAGTGCTCACACTGGCGATCTTGGTGCTTTCAGAGATCGTACCGAAAACAATTGGCGCAACTTACTGGCGTCAATTGGCGCCAACCGCGGCAGTCGCATTACGTTGGATGGTATGGGCGCTAACGCCATTCGTATGGTTTTCAGAGCAAATCACCAAGCGTCTTGCTCGTAACCACGAAGCTCCGAAAATGCGTGATGAACTGTCTGCAATGGCGATTTTGGCACGTGAAAGCGGTGAATTTGCCGAGGGTGAATCAAAAATCTTAAGCAACTTGCTTGGCATCCAAGATGTACCCGTAACGCAGGTTATGACGCCACGTCCTGTGGTATTCCGTATCGATGCCACGATGACCATCAATGAGTTCCTAGAAAAACACAAGGATACGCCTTTCTCACGCCCATTGGTTTATAGCGAGCAGAAAGACAACATCATTGGTTTTGTGCACCGCCTTGAGTTGTTCAAACTCCAACAATCAGGTTGTGGACAGAAACAACTGGGAGCAATCATGCGCCCGATTCAAGTGGTGCTAAACAACACGACTTTACCGAAAGTGTTTGACCAAATGATGACTCATCGCCTACAGCTAGCCCTTGTCGTTGACGAATACGGTACTGTGCAAGGCTTGGTGACGTTGGAGGATATTTTTGAACACCTCGTGGGTGAAGAAATCATCGATGAAGCGGATAAAAGTACCGACATGCAAGAGCTGGCTTACCAACGTTGGGAAAGTTGGAAAGAGATGCACGGCGTAATCGAAAGCCGCGATGACGATGAAGAAGACGAAGAACTGGAGAAGCATCACAAGGAGCCAGAAGCTCAAGAAGCGACAAAACCAGGCTCTAAAGAATCGTAATCAGCATTGGGCATAACCGCTCAAACGCCGCAAACAAAAAGGCATCCATTTAGGATGCCTTTTTCTATCTATTCAACGACTAAAGTGCGATACCGATATTGCTCACACCTTCTTCACGTAACTCTTCACGTAAATCTTTAATCAAGCTGATGTCACGCTCTACCGCTTCACGCAGTGGACGGAAAATAGCCCACTGCACGTCCCATTCTTCACATACGGCTTCATTTTCTTTCTGATTGTCGTTGGTGATTGGCTCTGCACCTTGCGCTTGCTCTAGATCAGCAACGGTTTGTACCGACTGTTGGCTCACTTTAAGCATTGAATCGAAAAGGTAATCGCGGTCCAATAGGCCATGCAGTAACGTAGACAAACCCTGACACGCGTCCATCGCTGGATAAACCCCGTAAAAATCGAACTCATCCGCACTTGGGAACAACTCTTCTAACTTCTCTAATTGACGTTCGAAGTTAATTTTCGCGTTCTTAACTGTCAAAATTTCCCATACACTATCAAGAATCGCTCGGTACGCACGCGGGTCAGCAAATTCTGTATTCTCACAAAACATCGCATAGTTTGGATACATGCGTTCACACAGACACGCCATAAAGGTAATTTGTTGCCAAGGTTCTAGTTTTTCTAAACGAACCTGAAGAGGATTCTTAAGCATAGTCACTCAATCATTGAAGAAAAAAACAGCGAAAGTGTACTTGATTCATCACAGGGAAAAAAGTTAATGCCGCATTCAAATCAGATTTTCCTGCTCTCAGAGCATCGCGACACCTACAAAACGTTACTGGCAGAGAAAAATCTGCCCGACCTTTGCCTCACCGACCAACCTGAAGAAGCTCAGATCGTACTGGCGGATCCACCATTACTATCACAAAGGTTAGACGAGTTTTCACAGCTTGAGTGGGTGCAATCCACATTTGCGGGGGTGAACGCTTTAATGTCACCGGATCTGCGCCAAGATTACACACTGACCAACGTACGCGGTATTTTCGGCCCATTAATTGCCGAATATGTGCTGGGTTACAGTATTGCCCATTACCGCCACTTCAACCGATACCACCAGCAACAACAAAACAAACGATGGCAGCCTCACCTCTATACATCATTACAAAGTAAAACCATGGTGATTCTCGGTACTGGTAGCATTGGGTGTTATTTGGGCAATGCCGCTAAAGCAATGGGAATAAAAACCATCGGTATGAACCGCACAGGTATTCCGACCTCAGGTGGTGAATTTAATCAGACCTTTCATATCAGTGAACTAAGTAAGGCATTTGAACAAGCCGACATTGTTGTGAATACCCTACCAAGTACACCGGAGACGCAACAGTTACTTAATCGTCAAACGCTCAGCCAACTAAATCAGGCGTTATTGTTTAACGTAGGTCGTGGCGACGTACTGGATGAGGCAGGGTTGCTCTTCGCTCTGAAAAACCGTTGGGTAGAACACGCCTTCTTAGATGTATTTGAGCAAGAACCGTTATCGGTAGAACATCCGTTTTGGAAACTACCGCAAGTCACCATCACTCCACACATTGCTGCGCTGAGTTTTCCCGAGCAAGTCATCGAGATTTTTGCTGACAACTATCTACGCTGGCGCGATGGGTTTTCATTAAATTATCAAGTGGATTTCGAAAAGGGTTACTGAGAATGTCGTTAGACAAGCTATTGCAACAAGTGAGGGCCTGCCAGATATGCGCGGATAATTTACCTTTGGGCGCAAACCCTGTCGTACAAGCCGCAAAAGGGGCACGCATCCTAATCATCGGTCAGGCCCCTGGCACACGTGTACACAAAACCTCGATACCTTGGAATGACCCAAGTGGTGATCGATTACGCCAATGGCTCGATATCGACAAAGACGTTTTCTACGACCCAAATAAAATTGCCATTGTCCCAATGGGATTCTGTTATCCAGGCAAAGGGAACTCTGGTGATTTACCGCCTCGTAAAGAATGTGCGCCCACTTGGCATAAAAAGATTCTTGAGCAGCTGCCCAATATAGAGCTCACTCTACTAATTGGTCAGTACTCGCAGCAGTACTATCTCACCAACAAACCAAAGACACTAACGCAAACCGTTCAACAATGGCAGGATTGGGAACCGGACTTTATCCCGCTTCCTCACCCGTCTCCACGCAATACATTATGGCTAAAGAAGAATCCTTGGTTTGAATCTGACGTCGTGCCGTACCTTAAAAAACGCGTTCACTCGATGCTTTAGGTTACCCATGATCTAATTGCTTGCTTATCTGTACAAGAAAATTAGAACATAAAACCCGAAATCATAAGTGTTTGTTTATATTAAACTTTAACATCTAGTGTACAGCTAGAGTAGTAATTAGATCATAGTAGACCAAATACTACCAGAGCTGTACGGCCTTGAGTTTTAGGTAAAAAAATACCGGCACTGAATGCCGGCATTTGATTTCAAAAAAAATCTAACTTACTTGTGGTATGGCTTAGATAGCTCGTGTACCGCTTCCACAAATACGCCCGCGTTTTCTGGCGGCACATCCAAGTGGATACCATGGCCTAGGTTGAACACATGACCAGTACCCGTATCACCAAAGCCTTCTAGGATATCCGCTACTTCTTCGCGGATACGCTCTGGTGAAGCGTAAAGCATGGATGGGTCCATGTTACCTTGCAGCGCCACTTTATCACCGATACGTGCTTTCGCGTCTGCAATGTTGATTGTCCAGTCTAGACCAACCGCATCACAGCCCGTTGCTGCGATTTGCTCAAGCCACATACCGCCATTCTTAGTAAACAGTGTGACTGGCACGCGACGACCATCGTTTTCACGAATCAGACCATCTACAATCTTGTGCATGTATTGCAGTGAGAACAGGTTGTAGTCACGAGGCGTCAGTACGCCACCCCATGTGTCAAATACCATTACCGATTGCGCACCCGCTTTAATTTGCGCGTTTAAGTACTCGATAACGCTATCTGCCAGCTTATCTAGAAGTAGGTGCAGAGTTTGTGGTTCCGCGTACATCATTTTCTTGATCTTGGTGAAGGCTTTAGAACTGCCACCTTCGATCATGTACGTAGCAAGAGTCCACGGGCTACCAGAGAAGCCAATTAACGGCACTTCACCCTTCAGGTCTTTACGGATCTGGCGCACTGCATTCATTACATATTGCAGTTCACCTTCAGGATCTGGCAAACCAATTTTTTCCACGTCAGCTTTGCATGTAATTGGGTTATCAAAAACAGGTCCTTCGCCCGCAGCAAAACGTAAACCAAGCCCCATTGCATCTGGAATCGTTAAGATGTCCGAGAATAAGATCGCGGCATCAAGAGGAAAACGGCGTAATGGTTGAAGTGTCACTTCGGATGCTAATTCTGCATTTCGACACAAAGACATGAAATCACCCGCTTCTGCACGAGTCGCTTTGTATTCTGGTAGGTAACGACCTGCCTGGCGCATCATCCATACTGGCGTGTAATCTACCGGCTCTTTTAAAAGCGCACGCAGATAACGATCATTTTTTAATTCAGTCATTCCGTAATTCCAACTGTTAGGCTTTCTGTGAAAGGGGGTATTCTATCACTGATTTAAGTCCAATAGCTGTGTGCTTTGCAACCTGGATCAAGTTATTAACTTTTAAATCAATGCTTAATTTGCACCCAATCGGTATCAGTGTTAAAAATTTGTTCGCTAGCGAAAACTACAATTATAAACTGAGTACCCAGTACTCAGCATCTCATAACGACATCTTACTTACCCCCTCCCTCTCGGAGGGTTTTTTTTATCTATTTATCAGATAATTAGAGTCTATATCTTTCAGCGTTTGTTCGATAAGCGCTCTTGCAATCGTTCCTTTAGGCGCAACAGGCGGCATCTCATCGATACCAAACCATTGTGCATCAGACAACTCAGTGTAGTCTGGACTTAACTCTCCCGATTCATAGTCAGCTAAAAACCCCATCATCATGCTCGATGGGAAAGCCCAAGGCTGGCTGCCAAAGTAACGAATATTTTTAACGAGAATTCCTGTTTCTTCATGAATTTCTCGAGCCACACACTCTTCTAATGTCTCACCAACTTCTAAGAAGCCAGCAATAACGGTATACATACCATTTCGATGCCTTGGATGTTGAGCCAATAAGATCTGGTTCTCTTTACGCACAGCAACGATAATACACGGAAATATTCGAGGATAATGGAGAGTACGGCATTCGCCACACTGCATAGCTAACTGGTTATTATTAAGAAAGTTTCTTCCACCGCACTGTGGGCAAAAACGCAGACTTTGCGTCATGTGCCCATACTGGACCGCTTTACTTAACAACATAAATAATGGCTCAGGAAAATGCAGGCAGTCGCGTAGTGAGACTAATGGTAGATCATGCTCCAGATCAGACAAATTAAGCCACATGACGGGCGAACCTGAATACTCACCAATGGGCCTTGCACTCACTTCAGGCAGTGATAACTGCTCTGCAGACCCGAAAGGCACAGCACCATCCACCAGCCAAATTTCACTTCCTGCAACAACACACCAGTATGCATTTATCGCGCGGTTAACATCACCTTTTCTTAACATTACACCATCCCTTTGCTTGAAGTTCGTTCATTTTACTGGCAATCTAATTTCATACTAGAGTTTGTCGTTAAGTAAATTTGCACTCTAAATTCTAGTAAGGACAAGAGTTTGTAATAACTTTACTAACTTTGCTTTGCAAAGGATACGTTCGCCAACAGGCGATCAGATCATGAGGGCATGGTCATGCTAAAAAAATTCAAACAAACACAAGACCAGTGGGGTGGCTCAAGTGATGTCATTGATCACTGGTTAGAGACAAGACAATCCCTGATTGTTGAATATTGTAAGCTTGCAGCACTGCAACCTTGTTCGAAAACCAATGTTATTGAACTCCCATCTCCTTCCGAATTGCAGGATTTCTGTCAGCATCTCGTTGATTACATCTCCGAGGGCCATTTTAAAATCTACGACATGGTTATGGATCGCTGGAAAGCGACTGGCTTTGTCGTGACCAATGAAATCAATCAAACTTATGGTCAAATAGTCCTGACAACTGAACCACTATTGAACTTTAACGATAAGTACTCAGAAGTTACTGAAGATGATGAATTAGATGATTTCGATTCTGATATGTGTCTCATTGGCGAAATTCTTGAGACTCGATTTGAAGTCGAGGACTATCTGATACAGCAGATCGCAGAAAGTCTGTCTATGCCCCCAGGGGCTTAGTGTTTGCGAACATTCAGAGACTGAAGGATAGAAAAGACTGACGATCATCGTCGGTCTTTTTTGTTTCTAGCCTTATCACTATTACCTTATCTAAGAACCCTCTCGAAGAAAAAGGCAGGATAAAAACTAAAAAGGCACCCGAAGGTGCCTTTTTTCTTAAGCTTCTAACGATTACTCGTTAAATGGCTTACTCTTCAGAAGAGAAACCAGCGTTTAGAAGTGCCGCTAGGTTGTCCGTTGCTTGCTCAGCAGAAGGACCATCTTGCGCTTCAGAACGTTTAGCTTGACGCTCTTGGTGGTATGCGAAACCAGTACCAGCTGGGATCAGACGACCAACAATTACGTTCTCTTTCAGACCACGTAGGTCGTCACGCTTACCAGAAACTGCTGCTTCTGTTAGTACGCGAGTTGTCTCCTGGAACGATGCCGCAGAGATGAACGACTCAGTCGCTAGCGATGCTTTAGTGATACCTAGTAGTTCACGTTCGAAACGTGCAGGCTCTTTGCCTTCAGCTTCTAGGTTACGGTTAGCAATCTTAACTTGTGAGTACTCAATCTGCTCACCAGGTAGGAACTCAGAGTCACCAGAGTGAGTAATAGTACACTTACGTAGCATCTGACGAACGATAGTTTCAATGTGCTTATCGTTAATCTTAACGCCTTGTAGACGGTAAACTTCCTGTACTTCGTTAGCAATGTACTGAGTTACCGCGTGTACGCCACGTAGACGTAGGATGTCGTGTGGAGACTCTGGACCATCTGCGATCACGTCACCACGTTCAACTTTTTCACCTTCGAATACGTTCAACTGACGATGCTTAGGAATCATCTCTTCGTAAGCTTCACCGCTTTCACGTGTGATCACTAGGCGACGTTTACCTTTGGTCTCTTTACCGAAGCTCACAGTACCTGTGTGCTCAGCAAGGATTGCAGGCTCTTTCGGCTTACGTGCTTCAAATAGGTCAGCAACTCGTGGAAGACCACCGGTGATATCTTTGTTACCGCCAGACTTCTGAGGAATACGTGCTAGTGTCGCACCAACACCTACTGCTGCGCCATCTTCGATGTTCACAATCGCTTTACCAGGTAGGAAGTAGTGAGCTGGCATATCAGTACCAGGGATCATTACATCGTTACCTTGCTCATCAACAAGTTTGATAGCTGGACGCATATCTTTACCTGCTGAAGGGCGAGCTGCTGGGTCAGTTACTTCGCTTGAAGATAGACCAGTTAGGTCATCAGTTTGACGAGATACTGTTACGCCGTCGATCATATCTACAAACTGGATTCGACCTGCTACCTCAGTAATGATAGGTAGTGTGTGTGCTTCCCAGTTTGCAACTGTTTCGCCAGCTTGAACTGTATCGCCATCGCCTTTGCTTAGTAGCGTACCGTAAGGCAGTTTGTGTTTCTCTTTCGTACGACCAAACTCATCAATGATAGTTAATTCTGTCGCACGAGAAGTGATAACGATCTTACCGTCATCAGCCAATACAGATTTAGCGTTGTGTAGCTTGATAGAACCGTTGTTCTTAACTTGAACACTGTTCTCTGCCGCTGCTGTCGATGCTGCACCACCGATGTGGAACGTACGCATGGTAAGCTGTGTACCTGGTTCACCGATAGACTGAGCAGCGATAACACCTACTGCTTCACCTTGGTTCACTAGGTGACCACGTGCTAGGTCACGACCGTAACACTGTGCACAACAACCGAAGTCAGAATCACACGTTACTACAGAGCGCACTTTCATGCTGTCTACTGAGTTCTCTTCCATGATTTGACACCACTTCTCATCGATCAGGGTGTTACGTGGAATAAGAACGTCTTCAGTGCCAGGTTTTAGTACGTCTTCAGCAACAACACGACCAAGAGCAAGCTCAGAAAGTGCAACTTTAACATCACCACCCTCGATGTGAGGCATCATGTCAACACCCTCGTGAGTGCCACAGTCATGTTCAGTTACAACAACGTCTTGAGCAACGTCTACTAGACGACGAGTTAGGTAACCCGAGTTCGCTGTTTTCAGTGCCGTATCCGCAAGCCCCTTACGAGCACCGTGCGTTGAGATAAAGTACTGAAGTACGTTTAGACCTTCTTTAAAGTTTGCTGTGATCGGCGTTTCGATGATTGAACCATCTGGACGCGCCATCAGACCACGCATACCCGCAAGCTGACGAATCTGTGCTGCAGAACCACGAGCGCCCGAGTCCGCCATCATGTAGATGCTGTTGAATGACTCTTGCTGTTCCTCTTCACCATCACGGTTAACTACCGTTTCAGATGAAAGGTTTTCCATCATTGCTTTCGCAACACGGTCGTTGGTCGATGCCCAGATATCGATAACTTTGTTGTAGCGTTCGCCCGCAGTAACAAGACCTGATTGGTACTGTTCCTGGATTTCACGTACTTCTTCTTCCGCTTCTGCGATTTCAGTGTACTTAGCTGCTGGTACAACCATATCGTCGATACCAACAGATACACCAGAAAGTGCCGCGTACGCGAAACCGGTGTACATGATTTGGTCAGCGAAGATTACTGTGTCTTTCAGACCTAGTTTACGGTACGCCTCGTTAAGTAGGTTAGAGATTTGCTTCTTACCTAGCTTTTGGTTAACGATGCTGTACGGTAGACCAGCTGGCACGATTTGCCATAGCATTGCACGACCAACAGTGGTGTCTACCATCTTGGTTTCTGTAGTGCTGTTGCCGTCTTCGTCTACAACAGTTTCTGTAATACGTACTTTAACGCGTGCGTGAAGCTCAGCTTGTTTAGTGCGGTATGCTTTCTCAGCCTCTTCTGGGCCAGAAAGGTACATGCCTTCACCTTTCACGTTGATCTTTTCACGAGTCATGTAGTACAGACCCAATACAACGTCCTGAGAAGGTACGATGATCGGATCACCTGACGCTGGCGACAGAATGTTGTTTGTCGACATCATCAGAGTACGAGCTTCAAGCTGAGCCTCTAGAGTTAGAGGTACGTGAACCGCCATTTGGTCACCATCGAAGTCCGCGTTGTACGCCGCACATACAAGTGGGTGTAGCTGAATCGCTTTACCTTCGATTAGTACTGGTTCGAACGCCTGGATACCGAGACGGTGAAGTGTCGGTGCACGGTTCAATAGTACTGGGTGTTCACGGATTACTTCGTCTAGGATATCCCAAACGACCGCTTCTTCACGCTCTACCATTTTCTTAGCAGCTTTGATTGTAGTCGCAAGACCACGAGTCTCTAGCTTGCTGTAGATGAATGGTTTGAATAGCTCAAGTGCCATCTTCTTAGGAAGACCACACTGGTGTAGACGAAGGTATGGACCTACTGTGATTACAGAACGGCCAGAGTAGTCTACACGTTTACCTAGAAGGTTCTGACGGAAACGACCTTGTTTACCCTTGATCATATCAGCAAGAGATTTCAGAGGACGCTTGTTAGAACCTGTGATCGCACGACCACGACGACCGTTATCTAGTAGCGCATCAACAGACTCTTGCAGCATACGTTTTTCGTTACGTACGATGATGTCCGGAGCAGCGAGCTCTAGAAGACGCTTCAAACGGTTGTTACGGTTGATCACACGACGGTATAGATCGTTTAGATCAGAAGTCGCAAAGCGACCGCCATCTAGTGGTACTAGAGGACGTAGATCTGGCGGAAGTACTGGAAGTACAGTCAGGATCATCCACTCTGGGTTGTTACCCGATGCGATGAACGCTTCTACCAGCTTAAGACGCTTAGTTACTTTCTTACGCTTAGTTTCAGAGTTTGTTGTCTCTAACTCTTCACGCATTTGTTCTGCTTCAGCGTGCATATCCATAGAACCTAGTAGGTCCTTGATAGCTTCTGCACCCATCTTAGCAGTGAACTCGTCACCCCACTCTTCTAGACGATCTAGATACTCTTCTTCAGTAAGCATCTGACCTTTTTCTAGATCAGTCATACCTGGTTCTGTTACTACGTACATTTCGAAGTAAAGAACACGTTCGATATCACGTAGAGGGATATCCATCAGTAGACCGATACGAGACGGTAGCGATTTTAGGAACCAGATGTGAGCTACTGGTGAAGCAAGTTCAATGTGGCCCATACGGTCACGACGAACTTTAGTTTGTGTAACTTCTACACCACACTTCTCACAGATAACACCACGGTGCTTCAGGCGCTTGTACTTACCACAAAGACATTCGTAGTCTTTAACTGGACCAAAGATACGCGCACAGAACAGACCATCGCGTTCAGGTTTGAACGTACGATAGTTGATCGTTTCAGGTTTTTTAACTTCACCAAAAGACCATGAACGGATCATGTCTGGTGAAGATAGACCGATTTTGATTGCATCAAATTCTTCGGTCTTATGCTGTGCTTTTAGAAAGTTTAATAAGTCTTTCACAATCAGCTCCTGTAAGGAGTTAAAAGGAGCTCACTCGCTAAAGTGAGCACCTTCTTCCAAATAATCGCTTTGATTCTCTCGACTTTCATCAAGAGAGAAAGGATTACTCTTCGTCTTCTAGCTCGATGTTGATACCTAGCGAGCGGATCTCTTTCAACAGTACGTTGAACGATTCTGGCATGCCAGGTTCCATGCTGTGGTTACCGTCTACGATGTTCTTGTACATCTTAGTACGGCCGTTAACGTCATCCGACTTAACCGTTAGCATTTCTTGTAGCGTGTAAGCAGCACCGTATGCTTCTAGTGCCCATACTTCCATCTCACCGAAACGCTGACCACCGAACTGAGCTTTACCACCTAGTGGCTGCTGAGTTACTAGGCTGTACGAACCAGTTGAACGAGCGTGCATCTTGTCATCAACAAGGTGGTTCAGTTTCAGCATGTACATGTAACCAACAGTTACAGGACGCTCAAACGCATCACCTGTGCGACCATCAAATAGCGTTAGCTGACCTGATGTTGGTAGATCTGCTAGCTCAAGAAGTGCTTTGATTGACTCTTCTGGAGCACCATCAAATACAGGAGTCGCGATTGGTAGACCGCCACGCAAGTTCTTGATCAGAGTACGTACTTCATCATCAGATAGAGAAGCAATGTCTACTTTCTGGCGAGTGTCGCCTAGGTCGTAAACTTTTTGTAGGAACTCACGGAATTTCGCTAGTTCTTGCTGCTCTTTAACCATCTGGTTGATCTTGTCACCGATACCTTTCGCTGCCAGACCTAAGTGTACTTCTAGGATCTGACCGATGTTCATACGCGAAGGTACACCCAGTGGGTTAAGTACGATGTCTACAGGCTGACCTTTTTCATCGTATGGCATGTCTTCAACAGGGTTGATCTTAGATATTACACCCTTGTTACCGTGACGACCCGCCATCTTATCACCAGGCTGAATGCGACGTTTAACCGCTAGGTAAACCTTAACGATCTTCAGTACGCCAGGTGCTAAATCATCACCTTGAGTGATCTTACGACGTTTAGTTTCGAACTTCTTATCGAAGTCAGCTTTTAGCTCGTCCCACTGCTCAGCAAGTTGCTCAAGCTGAGTTTGTAGTGCGTCATCTTCTAGCGTTAGCTCTAGCCACTTCTTACGATCAGTCGTGTCTAGTTTCGCTTCAGAGTAACCGCCTTCAATCAATACAGCTTTAACACGGTTTAGAAGGCCACCCTCAAGAATCTGGAATTCTTCAGTTAGGTCTTTCTTCGCTTCTTTAAGCTGCATCTGTTCGATTTCAAGCGCACGCTTGTCTTTCTCTACGCCATCGCGAGTGAAGACTTGAACGTCGATGATCGTACCTGATACAGAGTTAGGTACACGTAGTGAAGTATCTTTAACATCAGATGCTTTTTCACCGAAGATAGCACGTAGTAGCTTCTCTTCAGGCGTTAGCTGAGTTTCACCTTTAGGTGTTACTTTACCAACTAGGATGTCGCCACCCTTAACTTCAGCACCGATGTAAACGATACCTGACTCGTCTAGTTTAGACAGAGCAGATTCACCTACGTTTGGAATATCAGCTGTGATCTCTTCAGAGCCCAGCTTAGTATCACGCGCCACACAAGTAAGTTCTTGAATGTGGATTGTCGTGAAGCGGTCTTCTTGAACTACGCGCTCAGATACTAAGATCGAGTCTTCGAAGTTGTAACCGTTCCAAGGCATGAACGCGATACGCATGTTTTGACCAAGCGCTAGCTCACCTAGGTCTGTCGAAGGACCATCAGCAAGCACGTCACCGCGTGATACAGGTTCACCTGGCATCACACATGGGCGTTGGTTAATACATGTGTTCTGGTTAGAACGTGTGTATTTAGTCAGGTTGTAGATATCGATACCAGCTTCACCTGGTACTAGCTCTTCTTCGTTTACTTTAACAACGATACGAGAAGCATCTACTGACTGGATTACACCACCACGTTTCGCAACTGCAGTTACACCTGAGTCAACGGCTACGTTACGTTCAATACCAGTACCAACAAGCGGTTTGTCAGCCTTCAGTGTCGGAACTGCCTGACGTTGCATGTTCGCACCCATCAATGCACGGTTCGCATCATCGTGTTCTAGGAACGGGATAAGCGATGCAGCGATAGATACAACCTGGTTTGTCGCAACGTCCATGTACTGAGCGTGCTCACGAGGGTGTAGACCAGATTCACCTTTCTGACGAGCTGTGATCAGCTCATCTGCAAAAGTACCATCTTCGTTTAGCTTAGCGTTCGCCTGAGCGATAACAAATTGGCCTTCTTCGATTGCAGACAGGTAATCTACTTCGTCTGTTACTACGCCATCTACAACGCGACGGTATGGTGTCTCTAGGAAACCGTACTCGTTACAACGCGCAAACGCAGATAGAGAGTTGATCAGACCGATGTTTGGACCTTCAGGCGTTTCGATAGGACATAGACGACCGTAGTGCGTTACGTGTACGTCACGTACTTCGAAGCCAGCACGTTCACGAGTTAGACCGCCAGGACCCAATGCAGAAATACGACGCTTGTGCGTTACTTCTGATAGCGGGTTGTTTTGGTCCATGAACTGTGAAAGCTGTGAAGAGCCAAAGAATTCTTTAACTGCCGCAGAAATTGGCTTCGCGTTGATCAAGTCTTGAGGCATGATTGCGTCAAGATCGCCTAGGCTTAGACGCTCTTTAACTGCACGCTCAACACGTACTAGACCTACACGGAACTGGTTCTCAGCCATTTCGCCTACAGAACGGATACGACGGTTGCCTAGGTGGTCGATATCGTCCACTTCGCCCTTACCGTTACGGATCGCGATCAGCTTCTTCATCACTTCGATGATATCAGTTTCATCAAGTGTGCCTTGCTCTTGAGCATCTTCACGGCCGATAGAGCTGTTGAACTTCATACGACCAACAGTCGATAGATCGTAACGCTCTTCAGAGAAGAATAGGCTTTCGAATAGAGCTTCTGCAGCTTCTTTTGTTGGCGGCTCACCAGGGCGCATCATGCGGTAGATTTCTACCAATGCAGAAATACGATCAACCGTGCTGTCGATACGTAGTGTTTCTGACATGAATGGACCGTGGTCTAGATCGTTCGTAAATAGAACTTCTAGCGCTTTGTGGCCAGCCTGAGATAGGTTCGCTAGTGCTTCCAGGCTGATTTCCTGGTTAGCGTTAACAATGATCTCGCCAGTTGCTTCATTGATGTAATCTTTTGATGCAACTTTACCTACGATGTACTCAACTGGTACTTCGATGTGATCAACACCATCTTTTTCTAGTTGGCGGATATGACGAGCTGTTACGCGACGACCTTGCTCAACGTAAACTTTACCATTCGCTTCGATGTCGAATGACGCAGTTTCACCACGTAGACGATCTGGAACCAACTCCATCAATAGAGTTTGGTCTTTCACTTCGAAGTTCACTTTCTCGAAGAAGAGATCTAGGATTTCTTCTGTCGACTTACCTAGTGCACGAAGAATGATCGATGCTGGTAGCTTACGACGGCGGTCGATACGAACGTACAAGTTATCCTTAGGATCAAACTCGAAATCAAGCCATGAACCACGGTAAGGAATAACACGTGCGTTGTATAAAACTTTACCTGAAGAGTGGGTCTTACCCTTATCGCTGTCGAAGAACACGCCTGGGCTTCGGTGCAGCTGGGATACGATAACCCTCTCGGTACCGTTAATTACGAAGGTACCATTGTCTGTCATGAGTGGAATTTCACCCATGTAGACTTCTTGTTCTTTAATGTCTTTTACAGTACCTGCTGGCGCGTCTTTATCAAAGATAACTAGGCGTAGTTTTACACGTAGTGGCTTTGAGTAAGTTACACCGCGGATTTGACATTCTTTAACGTCAAAAACTGGCTCACCAAGACGGTAGCTAACGTATTGCAGCTCAGAATTGCCGTTGTAGCTCTGAATCGGGAATACAGAACGGAAAGCGGCTTCAAGACCGTATTGACCTTCAGGATCCTGTTCGATGAATTTGTCGAACGAATCGAGCTGGATCGATAGCAGGTATGGAATGTCCAAAACTTGTGGACGAGTACCAAAGTCCTTACGGATGCGCTTTTTCTCGGTATAAGAGTAAACCATGGGGTTCCTCAGCTCGCTGATAAGTGACCCAAACTGTCCGCCCGCTCCTAGTTACTTAAGGGGGGTAAGGGACAGTGACTAATATAGCTGTTTACTGTAGTGACATTTCATTTCGTAAGAATGAAATGTTTTTTGCATGGATATCAGGCGCTTAAACAGCGGGAAAATTCGCCTATACCCTACAGCGCAAAAAGGCCGGTGGTTAAAAAACCACCAGCCAATTAGCCGTTAGGCTAAGAAACTATGCAATAATTACTTAACAACAACAGTTGCACCAGCTTCTTCTAGCTGAGCTTTAAGAGCTTCAGCTTCTGCTTTCTCAACACCTTCTTTAAGAGGTGCTGGAGCGCCGTCTACAAGAGCTTTAGCTTCTTTAAGACCTAGGCCAGTTGCGCCACGTACTGCTTTGATTACAGCAACTTTGTTACCGCCAGCAGCTTCTAGGATTACGTCGAATTCAGTTTGCTCAGCAGCAGCTTCGCCGCCAGCAGCGCCGCCAGCTACAACAGCAGCAGCAGCAGAAACACCGAATTTCTCTTCCATTGCTTCGATTAGTTCAACAACTTGCATTACAGACATTTCTGCAACTGCGTCTAGGATTTGCTCGTTAGTAATAGACATAACAATTCTCTTTTAAGTCAACAATAAGTTTATTAAGCAACCAGTAAAAAGCAAGGCTTATGCCGCTGCTTCTTGTTTTTGATCGCGGATAGCTGCGATAGTACGCGCCAGCTTGCCAGCCGAAGCTTCTTTCATGCACATCATTAGGCGTGCAATTGCTTCGTCGTAAGTTGGTAGTGTTGCTAGTACTTCAGCGTCAGTTAAAGCGCCTTCATAAGCAGCAGCTTTGATCTCGAAATCTTTGTTCTCTTTAGCGAAGTCTTTGAAAAGACGCGCTGCAGCACCTGGGTGCTCATTAGAGAATGCGATTAGTGTAGGACCAGTGAAAGTGTCAGTTAGACACTCGTACTCAGTACCTTCAACCGCACGACGAGCAAGAGTGTTACGAACAACTCTCATGTAAACGCCAGCTTCACGAGCTTGTTTACGTAGAGAAGTCATCGCGCCAACTTGAACGCCACGAGAATCAGCTACAACTGCAGAAAGTGCACCACTGGCAGCTTCGTTGACTTCAGCAACAATTGCTTTTTTGTCTTGAAGGTTTAAAGCCATCTTGGATTTACTCCTGGTTGTCGTTACACCACTCACTATCATCACGACAGTGAGAGCTATTGAGGTGCTTCCCCAGAAGAAAGTTAACTATATTACATAGAGCTTTCTGTCAGTTCGGGCACCATCTACGTAGGATAATTAAGTTTGCTTTTACACAAACACCTACGGTCTTGGACGGAGACTGGGTCTTAATTCATTTCGAACTAGGAGACAGTTCAAAGAACCAAAGTTCAGCCCCAACCACAAATATTAGGCGCAAAATTATACACTAATTTTGCGCCTAAGCAAATAAATTATGCTTGAGTGTTCAGGCTAGCCTGATCAACAGCAACACCAGCACCCATAGTAGTAGAGATGCTTACTTTCTTCAGGAAAGTACCTTTCGCTGAAGATGGCTTAGCTTTCTTCAGAGCAACTAGAAGTGCTTCTAGGTTCTCTTTGATCTGCTCAGCAGAGAAGTTTGCTTTACCGATAGTAGTGTGGATGATGCCGTTTTTGTCGTTACGGTAACGAACCTGACCAGCTTTAGCGTTTTTAACTGCTTCAGCAACGTTAGGAGTTACAGTACCAACTTTAGGGTTTGGCATAAGACCGCGAGGACCTAGGATAGTACCTAGTTGACCTACAACGCGCATTGCATCTGGAGAAGCAACAACTACGTCAAAGTTCATTTCGCCTTTCTTAACTTGCTCAGCAAGATCTTCCATACCTACGATGTCTGCGCCAGCTTCTTTAGCTGCTTCAGCGTTAGCACCTTGAGTGAACACTGCAACGCGGATTTCGCGGCCAGTACCGTGAGGTAGTACAGTTGCACCACGTACGTTCTGGTCAGATTTACGAGCATCAATGCCTAGGTTAACAGCAACATCTACAGACTCAACGAATTTCGCAGTCGCTAGTTCTTGAAGAAGAGCTACAGCTTCGTTGATTTCGTATTCTTTAGTTACGTCAACTTTTTCGCGGATTACGCGCATGCGCTTAGTTAGTTTTGCCATCTTATTAACCCTCTACCACTAGGCCCATTGAACGAGCAGTACCAGCGATAGAACGCTTCATCGCTTCGATGTCAGCACCAGTCATATCAGCAGCTTTAGTTTCTGCGATTTCTTGGATTTGAGCGTCAGTTACAGTACCAACTTTTTCAGTGTTTGGACGACCTGAACCAGACTTAACGCCAGCAGCTTTCTTAAGAAGAACAGCAGCAGGTGGAGTCTTAGTTACGAACGTGAAAGAACGGTCGCTGTATACTGTGATAACTACTGGAGTTGGTAGACCTTTCTCAATAGATTCTGTTTTTGCGTTGAACGCTTTACAGAATTCCATGATGTTCACACCGTGTTGACCTAGTGCAGGACCTACTGGTGGACTAGGGTTAGCCATACCAGCAGCAACTTGTAGCTTGATGTAAGCTTCAACTTTCTTAGCCATGATAATTCCTAAGTTTGGGTACAAACGCTAATCGCGGATCAGCTCCCCGTTTGTGTAAGAAACTTTTTACTTCACTTGAAGTAAAAAGGCGCGAAATTATAGTCATAATCCGCGCCTTATACAACCCTAAAAAGGTGATTTTTTATACTCTTTAACGAAGAGTCTTAGTCCAGCTTTTCAACCTGACCAAATTCAAGCTCAACTGGTGTCGCACGACCAAAGATCGAGACAGACACTTTCAGGCGGCTCTTCTCGTAATCCACTTCTTCAACAGTACCGTTGAAGTCAGCAAATGGACCTTCGTTAACACGTACCACTTCACCCGCTTCGTACATTGTACGCGGACGAGGCGCTTCACTCGCTTTCTCAAGACGATTAAGAATCGCGTCAGCCTCTTTATCCGTGATAGGTGCCGGACGGTCTGAGGTACCACCAATGAAGCCCATGACACGCGGCACACTGCGTACTAGGTGCCATGATTCATCGTTCATAATCATCTGAACAAGGACGTAACCTGGGAAGAACTTACGCTCAGATTTGCGACGCTGACCCGCGCGCATTTCTACTACTTCTTCAGTAGGAACAAGTACTTCACCGAATAGCTCTTCCATGCCGTGCATTTTGATATGCTCGCGCAGAGATTGAGCTACACGACCTTCAAATCCAGAGAAGGCTTGAACCACATACCAGCGTTTTTTTGGAGCTTCACTCATGAATAAAAACCCTCTATACCCCAGTTGCTAGAGCTACTAGACGAACCATAATTCCGTCAATACCCCATAGCACTAGAGCCATTACAATACTTACAGCTAAAACGATCAGTGTTGTTTGCATGGTTTCTTGGCGAGTAGGCCAAACAACTTTACGTACTTCCATACGCGATTCTTTTGCAAAACTGATCGCTGCTTTACCTTTAGTCGTTGTTGCTGCAACGCCTAAGGCAGCTGCAATAAGAACAACAACGCCTGCAGCACGAACCACTACAGACATTTCACCATACAGGTAATTACCCACAACAGCGGCAGCTGCCAATACGAAAGCGGCTAACCACTTAAACGTATCTGCTGCGTTTGAGCTATCAGGAGTTTCAGCATTATTTGCTTTCATAAAACCAACCTGTTACAAGTCTTAATATAGACGACAACAACCCCGCTGTTGCAGGGCAAACTCCATATCGCTGAAAAAATCAGCGTACTCTTCTTAAGATTAAGCATCTTTGCTTAATCTTGCTCTGCGCCCAACCCACTTCTGAACAAGAAAACAGCAAAAATAATGTTGAGTGCAGAAAAAGGGCATCAAATGATGCCCTTTTTGCTACTGGTTCGTCAAATCTAATTCAAGATTTTCCGAAAGCATCGCTAATTCGCTATGAATTAGTCGAAGATCTTAGCAACAACACCAGCACCTACTGTACGGCCACCTTCACGGATCGCGAAACGTAGACCTTCGTCCATTGCGATTGGTGCGATTAGCTCAACAGTCATCTGTACGTTGTCACCTGGCATTACCATTTCTACGCCTTCTGGTAGCTGGATGTCACCAGTTACGTCAGTTGTACGGAAGTAGAACTGTGGACGGTAGCCTTTGAAGAATGGAGTGTGACGACCACCTTCATCTTTAGACAGTACGTATACTTCTGATTCGAACTTAGTGTGTGGAGTGATTGAACCAGGCTTCGCTAGTACTTGACCACGTTCAACTTCGTCACGCTTAGTACCACGTAGAAGTGCACCAACGTTCTCACCTGCACGGCCTTCGTCTAGAAGCTTACGGAACATCTCTACACCAGTACATGTTGTAGTAGTTGTTTCCTTGATACCTACGATAGCAACTTCGTCACCTACAGTTAGGATACCACGCTCGATACGACCAGTTACTACTGTACCACGACCTTGGATTGAGAATACGTCTTCGATAGGCATTAGGAATGGCTGATCTACCGCACGCTCTGGCTCAGGGATGTAAGTATCTAGAGCTTCCGCTAGTTCAACGATTTTCGCTTCCCACTGCTCTTCGCCGTTTAGTGCGCCTAGTGCAGAACCTTGGATAACTGGTAGGTCATCACCTGGGAAATCGTATTCAGATAGAAGTTCACGAACTTCCATTT
>NZ_JAKKCK010000013.1:0-36557 GCF_021725735.1 Vibrio sp. J2-3(2022) | reverse complement strand
TCAAACTCTTCAATTTAAGATTTTGTTCGGCTCAATGAATACTGAACATTACATAAGTAATGTTTGAATTGACTGTGCTGAATCCGAAGATTCAATGGTCACTTCGTTTCATTGAAACCTAATTTGATACCGAAGTATCTAATTGGATTATCATCAACGAGTGCCCACACAGATTGATAGGTCTATATTGTTAAAGAGCTTGCTTTTCGAGAAGCTTTTCTCTCAAAGCGGAGGTGCATTCTAGCGATTTAATTGGCAGTGTCAAACACTTTTTCAATTTTATTTTTCGTAGAAGCTTTTTACCTCTCCGACCCTGCTGAAGCCTTATCGCGTCTGCCGTGTCGGTGGATGCGCATTATAGGGAACTCAGATCCGTTCGCAACCCTTTTTTGAAAAAAAATGGAGAAAACTGACTGTTCGATGACTATTTCATCAAAAAAGCAAAAAAGAGGGTAAAAAACCCTCTTTTTTTGCCTCATAAGCCGTATTTAAATGAATGCGTACGCGTCTGCGAACATACGTTCGCTCTTCGCTTTCTTGTTCTGAGTGAACTGTTCACGTGCTGCGCCAGCCATTTCGAATCGACCTGCAATATAGATATCGTAGTTTTCTAAGCTTTCGAAATCTTCACTCACCGCTTGTAGCACGTTACCAACCTTACCTTGCCAATCAGCAGGTGCTTCTTCTACAACTGGAACAAAGTGAACGTTAGTAAACTTATCGGCGATCTCGACCAGTTCTTCTTTTGCATAAAGTTGGCAGTTATCACGCGCCCCCCAATATAGATAGATAGGGTTGGTTTTATTCTGCGCGACGCAGTGATCCAGAATCGAGCGCACGTAACTAAAACCTGTACCACCAGCAATTAATAATAGTGGACGTTCACTTTCTTCTTGAACCCAAGCATCACCATGCGGGGCATCAATTTCAATCTGACCATCAGTTTCAAGCGCCGCTTGCATTGCTTCGACAACTTCTTGAGCGTAAGCGTTGTGTTCCGCCGCACCGATATGCAGTTCAAGTTCACCTTCATGACGGCAAGGGCTGCTCGCGATAGAGAAAGGACGTTTGTCTTTTTCACCCATCACCACCATTAGGTACTGACCCGCTTTAAAAGGCACTGGTGATTCTGGATGAAGAAGGATTTGGTAAGTATTACAAGCTAACGGCTGAATAGACTTTACTTTACATTGGATGGTCATGGTGTTCCTCTCGCTTACTCGTCAAAAGTAAGCACTAAATTACTTTCTGTATAGGCTTGGCAAGGGAATATCCAACCTTGCTGTTGCTCTTTTTCGGTTAGCATCGGTTCGAGGTGGTAATTCACCTCGCCCGTTAGCTTTTTACACATGCACATGGCGCAAGCGCCAACTTGGCAACGGTGTGGGAAGCGAATATTGTTGTTGAGCGCAGCTTCCAACACCGTCTCCCCTTCTTTTACTGGAAACGTAACGTCCATTGGTAGAAGGTGGACTTGATGACTCATAGAATACCTAACTGGTCCCAAATCTCATCGACTTTAGCCACAAGTTTAGGATCTTTTTTGATAGGCGTACCCCACTCGCGCGTGACTTCAGATTCGAACTTGTTGGTCGCATCCAATCCTAATTTGGATGAACTCTCAGTATTACCACGCACTTGAGTTGTGTCTCTATCTGGGTCCATTCGAGTTGTCACAGCCCAAATGATGTCATTCCAATCTCGTACATTAACGTCATCGTCGCACAAGATAATGAATTTGTTATCCGTGTATTGAGCAAAGAAACCCCATAAATATTCCATCAATTCTTGAGATTGACCGGCTTGGTCTTTCTTCATGGTCACAACAGCAAATTGGTTGTTTGCTGTGGCTGGTAGATAGACATCAACAATCTCAGGACGTTGCTGTTTTAATGCATCCAGATCCGCTTCGTTAATCGCTTTATTGTCACGCTCAGTAACCTTGGTTCGTGTCGCGAGTTCAGCATCCCATTTAATGGTCGCATCCAAGCCCATCTTAGAGCCAAGCCCAACCACTGGCGAAGCAAAGTCGAGCGAGTCGATTGGCGTGTTGTCTATCATCAAGGTATCACGTACAGGATCCATATGCTCTGACATGGCTTTAACGACATCATTCCAATCTCGCGCGTTTACCGATTCATCGCACACAATAACAAACTTGGTGTACATGAATTGACGTAAGAAAGACCACACACCCATCATTACGCGCTTGGCATGTCCTGGGTACTGCTTCTTCATAGTGACGACTGCCATTCGGTACGAACAACCTTCTGGCGGTAGATAGAAGTCTTCGATCTCTGGGAACTGCTTTTGCAGAATCGGCACAAACACTTCGTTTAATGCCACACCCAATACAGCAGGTTCATCTGGCGGACGACCTGTGTAGGTACTGTGATAGATTGGGTCTTTACGCATAGTAATGTGCGTAATGGTAAACACGTGGTGCTTTTCTTTTTCATTATAGTAACCAGTGTGATCACCATATGGGCCTTCATCAGCAAACTCGTTTGGGTCGATATAGCCTTCCATGACGATTTCCGCGCTTGCTGGCACTTCCAAATCATTGCTGACTGACTTAACGACTTCAGTTTTGCTGCCACGCAGCAAACCTGCAAACGCGTATTCCGATAGCGTATCTGGCACTGGCGTTACTGCGCCAAGAATGGTTGCGGGGTCTGCACCAAACGCAACCGAAACCGGAAAAGGTTTACCTGGATTGGTTTCAATCCAATCACGTAGGTCAAGCGCACCACCGCGATGAGCTAACCAACGCATGATGATTTTGTTCTTGGCGATTTTCTGTTGGCGGTAAATACCTAGGTTCTGACGTTTCTTGTTTGGACCTTTGGTCACGGTTAAGCCCCACGTAAGAAGTGGTGCAACGTCTTCCGCCCAGCAACTCATTACCGGGATTTTGTCCAAGTCGACTTCATCACCTTGCCACACAATCTCTTGGCACGCCGCTTTACGCAGACGCTTGGCTGGCATGTTCAATACTTGCTTGAACACTGGCAATTTTTCCAATGCGTCTTTGAAGCCTTTTGGTGGCTCAGGTTCTTTCAAATAAGCCAGCAGCTTACCGACTTCTCTTAATTCTTTAACATCTTCACGTCCCATACCAATCGCGACACGCTCTGGTGTACCAAATAGGTTGGTCAAAACAGGTACGTCGTAGCCAATTGGGTTCTCAAACAACAGCGCAGGTCCACCAGCACGCAAGGTGCGGTCACTGATTTCTGTCATTTCGTAAGCGGGATCGACTGGGTGAGCAATGCGTTTAAGTCGACCTTTCTGTTCTAGGTGGTCGATAAATTCGCGTAAATCCTTAAAACTCATAGGCCTTCATGACTGGCTGATTAAACTGTCCGCAGTATAACAAATAGGAGGACGCTAAGATCCTCCTATTTTGTGTGGGTATGTGAGCCAGATTACTTTAATACTTGCTCTATCTGCCGGGTCTTCACTTGATGGTTGTTAGAGACTAACTCTTCCAACCAGGTTTGATGCCCTTGCTGCGCCAGCTCTCGAGCGACCATTGTAGCTTCTTCCGATAGTGCCATTTTGCTAACTAGAAACTGTTTCACTTGCGGAGATAAAGGGTTGGATTTTGTGAGTAGACTAATGGCTTCTGGTTTGAGTGACGGATTGACGGTGGAGTTCATCAATTGCTGAATTGAAAAAACGTCCCCAACCGTAGCTAAACGCTCGAGTTCGGACTGGCTGTTGTAATCCGCTCTCATCCGCCAGAGTAAGTTGTACACTTCCTCATCTTGACTTACTTGCGCTAATCTCACGATCACGGCTGTCGATGGTAGCCAACTGGTCACATTCGCTTTGGTTAACTGAGTGGTTAATGCGGCAAGCGCATGCGGTGATAAGCTGTCCAACTCTCGAATCAAAAGTGCTTCACGCGCCTGAACTTGTTGAGATTGCCCTGTAAGCCATTGCTTTAAGTCGAGCTCTTTCCGCTCAGCTTGTAGTACAAAGTCCAAGGTACTTTGGTCTTGCTTCCAACGCTTAATCAAGCGGCTCGCAATGGCAGGAAAGTTAAAGGCAGGCACACTAAACTCATACCCGTCCCCCCGCTCTAGAACCTGATAAGTAGGAGTCATACGGATCTGAGACTCAACAAACAGAGCCATTCTAGGCGTGAGAATCACATCTTGCTTCTCAAGCTTTTCCAATAACCGAAAACGCACGACCTCTTGTTGAGGTAAAGCTAGTCGATCAAGGGCAAATTTAAGCGAGTCGACCTCATCCCTGACAACGTAATCAAGCAGTTCAGAGACTTTAGCCTGTATTTGAGTATCCTGAAGCCACTGTTCTACTACAGACTCCTGCATTTCCTTGGCAGATAACGTCGCGGGTAGTGTGATAAGTGACAAGCTCAGGAGTAATGACGACAACATTCCTTGTTGCATGTTAACCTCCCGATAACATTTCTCCTCATTCTGATGCTTCCATCGGGAGAAAGCAACAAAAAAGCCACCGTTAACGGTGGCTTTTTTAGAATAAGGACTCAGCTATTACTGACGACGCATCGCATCGAAGAACTCATCGTTGGTCTTCGTCATCGCTAGCTTATCAATGAGGAATTCCATCGCGTCGATTTCGCCCATTGGGTGAACGATCTTACGCAGAATCCACATTTTCTGTAGTTCATCAGTCTTCGTCAGTAGCTCTTCACGACGTGTACCTGAACGGTTGAAGTCAATCGCAGGGAATACACGCTTCTCAGCAATCTTACGGTTCAAGTGCAGTTCCATGTTACCTGTACCCTTGAACTCTTCGTAGATAACTTCATCCATCTTAGAACCAGTATCTACTAGTGCCGTTGCGATGATCGTTAGGCTACCGCCCTCTTCAACATTACGTGCTGCACCAAAGAAACGCTTAGGACGGTGTAGTGCGTTTGCATCCACACCACCTGTCAGTACTTTACCTGATGAAGGTACTACGGTGTTGTAAGCACGAGCGAGACGAGTGATAGAGTCAAGCAGGATAACCACGTCTTTCTTGTGTTCAACAAGACGTTTCGCTTTCTCGATTACCATTTCCGCTACTTGTACGTGACGAGATGCTGGCTCATCGAAAGTCGACGCGACTACTTCACCTTTAACTAGACGCTGCATCTCTGTTACTTCTTCTGGACGTTCGTCGATAAGAAGTACCATCAACTCACACTCTGGGTGGTTGTATGCGATGCTTTGAGCAATATTTTGCAGAAGCATTGTCTTACCCGCTTTTGGCGGAGCAACAATCAGACCACGTTGACCTTTACCGATAGGCGATGCCAAATCTAAAACACGTGCTGTGATGTCTTCTGTAGAACCGTTACCACGCTCCATTACCATGCGTTCATTTGCATGCAGAGGGGTAAGGTTTTCAAATAGGATCTTGTTACGAGCGTTGTCTGGTTTGTCGTCGTTAACGGTATTGACTTTTAGAAGGGCAAAGTAGCGTTCACCGTCTTTTGGTGGACGAATTTTACCAGCGATAGAGTCACCAGTACGTAGGTTAAAGCGACGAATCTGACTTGGTGATACGTAGATATCGTCCGGACCCGCAAGGTATGAACTATCTGCACTGCGTAGGAAACCAAAGCCGTCTTGCAGAATTTCCAGAACCCCATCGCCAAAGATGTCTTCGCCGCCTTTAGCGTGCGCTTTTAAAATCGCGAAGATGATGTCTTGTTTTCTTAAGCGAGCTAGGTTCTCTAATCCTAAGCTTTCGCCCAGTTTTACAAGGTCAGACACAGGTCTGTTCTTCAGTTCGGTAAGGTTCATGGTGGTGGATTCTTGTTTAGTCAAAATAAGATCTGTTTTCTAGTTAAGATGGATTTGGTCTCAGGATCGACCAAGAAGAGAAATTTGTTCAATTAACGCGCGATAAGTTAGCACTAATTAGTATTCTAGTCCAGAGTTAGAAAAACAAAACCGTGCGTTGTTACTTTGCACGGTTTTATCTGTAATCACTTGGTGATTATAAGTTTGCGTCCAAAAACTCTTTTAGTTGAGTTTTAGACAGAGCACCAACTTTCGTTGCCGCTACGTTGCCGTCTTTGAATAGCAGTAGCGTTGGAATGCCGCGAATACCAAACTTAGGTGGTGTACCTGCGTTATGGTCGATGTTTAGTTTACCGATAGTGAGTTTGCCTTCGTACTCGTCTGCGATTTCGTCCAGAATAGGAGCGATCATTTTACAAGGACCACACCATTCTGCCCAGAAATCCACTAGAACCGGGCCTGCAGCGTTGATTACATCGTTTTCAAAACCGTCATCAGTTAGCTGCAAAATCTTATCACTCATCTTCCACTCCAATGTGTTTTTCGAAACTGGTTGGATGATAACCAGTAATTAGATGCCCTATTGGAATGTATTTACTTTCGTATTGCAAGCTTTAGCTGATATTCTATAGCCATGAAAAAGACGCATATCACAGAGCAAAAGTTCGCCGATTTGGGCTTAAAGCCCCAAGTTATTGAAGGATTGGACAAAAAAGGGTTCGAATTTTGTACCCCTATCCAAGCCTTGGCGTTGCCGGTCCTGCTCACCGGCCAAGACATCGCAGGCCAGGCCCAAACGGGTACTGGTAAAACGCTCGCGTTTCTTACTGCTACATTCAACCACCTTTTGACGACACCAGAGCATGAAGGTCGTAAACCTACGCAGCCACGCGCAATCATTATGGCGCCAACACGTGAGCTTGCTATTCAGATTTACAATGATGCAGAAGCATTAACTGAGAGCACTGGTCTAAAAACCGCTTTGGCTTACGGTGGTGAAAGCTACGATAAGCAATTGAATAAGCTGCAAGATGGTGTCGATATTCTGATTGGTACGACAGGTCGTATCATCGATTTCTACAAACAGCGCGTATTCAACCTTAACAACATTCAAGCCGTTGTTCTGGATGAAGCCGACCGCATGTTCGATCTTGGCTTTATTAAAGACATTCGCTTCTTGTTCCGTCGTATGCCTGAACCAAAAGAGCGTTTGAACATGCTGTTCTCAGCGACGCTTTCTTACCGTGTTCAAGAACTGGCATTTGAGCACATGAACACTCCTGAGCATGTTGTGGTAGAGCCAGAACAGAAAACTGGTCACCGCATTCAGGAAGAACTTTTCTACCCTTCTAACGAAGATAAAATGGCCCTCCTTCAAACTTTGATTGAAGAAGAATGGCCAGATCGCGCCATCATTTTTGCGAACACGAAACACAAGTGTGAATCGGTTTGGGGTCACTTGGCGGCCGATGGACACCGTGTCGGTCTTCTTACTGGTGATGTACCGCAGAAGAAACGTGAAAAGATTCTTGAGCAATTCACCAAAGGTGATGTCGACATTCTTGTTGCAACTGACGTTGCTGCGCGTGGTCTGCACATTCCTCAAGTGACGCATGTTTTCAACTACGACCTTCCTGACGACTGTGAAGATTACGTTCACCGTATTGGCCGTACCGGTCGTGCTGGTGCAAGCGGCCACTCAATCAGTTTTGCTTGTGAAGAGTACGCAATTAACCTGCCTGCAATCGAAGAATACATTGAGCACACTATCCCAGTTTCAGAATACGATTCGTCAGCGTTGATCCAAGATCTGCCAGCGCCAATTCGTATGCGTGCGCCACGCAACCAACAGCGTCGTACGAATACTGGCGGTACTCGTTCAGGTTCAGGTAACCGCAAGCCGCAAGGACGTCGTCCACGCCAACCGCGTCAATCGGCACCAAAACAATCGTAAAAGGAAACTGAGTTCGTTTATGAGTCAAGCAGGATCATCGCCGCTATACGCCGCCATCGACCTCGGGTCGAACAGTTTTCACATGCTCGTTGTGCGTCATATCGATGGCAGCGTTCAAACAATGGCTAAAATTAAGCGCAAGGTTCGTCTAGCCGCGGGCCTAGATGAACATAATTCTCTTAGTATGGAAGCTATGCAGCGAGGATGGGACTGCTTAAGTCTATTTGCGGAACGCTTGCAGGATATTCCTAAACAAAACATTCGTATTGTCGGCACAGCCACTTTACGTACCGCCACGAATGTAGATGTGTTTCTGGAGAAAGCGAACCAGATTCTTGGTCAACCAATCGACGTTATCTCCGGTGAAGAAGAAGCGGCCACTATCTATAAAGGTGTCGCACACACTTCTGGAGGCAGCGGTCGCCGTCTTGTTGTCGATATCGGTGGCGCAAGTACCGAGCTCATCATCGGTGAAGGTTTCGAAGCCAAAGCACTGACCAGTTTAAAAATGGGTTGTGTGACTTGGCTGGAAAACTTCTTTAAAGATCGCCAGTTGAATGCGCGTAACTTTGACGCAGCAATTGAAGGCGCGAAGCAGACAATCCAGCCAATTCTAGAGCGCTATACAGAAATCGGTTGGGATGTGTGCGTTGGCGCATCAGGCACCGTTCAGGCATTGCAAGAGATAATGCTAGCGCAAGGTATGGACGAAGTAATCACTCACTCCAAATTGAAACGCCTGCAGAAGCAAGCCATGTTAGCCGATCATTTAGAAGAACTCGACATTGAAGGCTTAACGCTTGAGCGTGCATTAGTGTTCCCTAGTGGCTTATCTATTTTGATTGCCGTTTTTGAATTACTGGAAATCGACGCGATGACACTCGCTGGCGGCGCACTACGTGAAGGCTTAGTCTACGAGATGGTTGAAGAGCTACGTCAAGAAGACATCCGTGCTCGCACAATTGCCAGCGTACAAAATCGTTATCAGCTCGATCACCAATACGGTGAACAAGTTGCGACACTGGCAAGCAAACTATTGGAGCAAGCCGGCGGCGATGAGTGGATTACGGAACCTCAAGGCAAGATATTGCTTGAAACCGCCGCAAAGCTGCATGAAATCGGCTTAACGATCGATTTCAAAAAAGGCGGTGAGCACAGTGCTTACCTACTCCAGAATTTGGATTTACCTGGCTACACTCGCGCGCAGAAGTTCTTTATTGGTGAGATTGCCCGTCGTTATCGAGAACAACTCACCTCACTGCCTGAGCAACACGCGTTATCAGGCTCAAGTGCCAAGCGCGTACTGCGGTTGTTGCGCTTAGCGGTGTTGTTGACTCACCGTCGCAACCAAAACTTAGAGCCAAACGTCGTATTAACGGCTGAAGGTGACAACCTAACATTAAACATTGATGCACAGTGGCTAGCGGCCAACCCGTTGACCGCCGCTGAGCTAGAAATCGAATCCAACCGTCAAACTGATATCGGTTGGCCATTAACGATTACCTCTGATTAATGGTTGTTATCCCATGACAAAGGCTCCTTCTGGAGCCTTTTTAATACCCGTTATTATCCTATGTACAACTCATAGAGTTTTGAGACACCGATGATCTAAATACTCATTTCGCTGTACATTTGCTTTAGAAACAACAAAGCCGCTATCAAAAGCGGCTTTGTTGCTATTAACTGATGAAAACTATGCCGTCGTCGTAACTTTAAAGTTAGGGTTCACTGCCGTTAGCTTCTTAATTAAGTAATTCAGTAGTACGCCGTACATAGGCACAAACAGACCAAGACTAATCACTAACTTAAAGCCGTAGTCCACCAGCGCGATTTCCGTCCAATGCTCCGCCATAAATGGATCTGGACTTTGGTAGAACGCAATCGCGAAGAAGGCGATGGTATCCAGTGCATTACCAAAAAGCGTTGAACACGTTGGGGCCACCCACCACTGTTTCATTTGGCGTAGGCGGTTGAACACGTGCACATCCATAATCTGACCAAGTAGATACGCCATGAAGCTAGCAATCGCGATACGAGCAACGAATAAGTTAAATTCCCCAAAGTGACCAAAACCTTGGAACTGCCCCTCGAAGAACACCACCGATAAGAAGTAAGAGACAGCCAAAGCAGGCAACATTACTAAGAAAATGATCTTACGCGCCAACTGAGCACCGAAAATACGTACGGTTAAATCCGTCGCAAGGAAAATAAATGGGAAGGTGAATGCACCCCAGGTGGTATGTAAGCCAAAGATAGTAAACGGTAGCTGAACTAGGTAATTGCTGGATGCAATAATGACTAGATGAAATAAAACCAGATAGATAAGGGCGTTGCGCTGCTGCGCAGGGGTAAAGTTACTCATGCGATACCTTTTTAGTTTGGTTTGGGGGCGAGGGAACCCAAATCGAGCGTTTTCTACAGAGAAAAGCACTCTTACCAACAATGTAAAAAATGACGATTAAACTAGCTTAACTCATTCAGAGTAAAGCGGTGGGCGATTATACATTAACCAATTTTACTCACAAGCGGTGTTTTATACGCAAACGTTTCTTCGCGAACATCACGTCAAACCAAGGGCTTTGATGCAAAAATAAGAAAGGGTGTTTCATGTGAAACACCCTTTAAAGAATAGATAACTTGAATTTAGAAGCCGCGTTGGAACAATCCGGCTAAATAGTCGAGCTCTTCCCTACTCTCTTCTATTGTTAGCGCTTCAAACCAAATCGCTTCGCTGTAGTGCTCCGCTTTCATAAATAAGCGGCAGCCTTCAAAATCGATCAACCAAGAGTGAATATCCGCATCCCACTGTTTTTCTACCACAGACGCAGATAATAATCCCACCAAACGCTCACCCAGTGCCGGAAAAGTATCGAGGTCGAAGCTTGGAGCGATAATAATAAGACGCCCTTCTTCAACAATGTAATCAGCGAGACCAAATTCCTTGTGCATATGGATTCCTTATCCGTGGTGAGTAATGTGTTCTTGGATCAGATCCAAGAATGGATCGGCGTATTTTTCTAGTTTACGTTGACCAACGCCACTAACCGCTAACATTTCGCCGTATGACGTTGGCAGCATTTCTGCCATATCAATCAAGGTCGCATCACTGAATACCACGTATGGTGGCAAACCGTCTTCATCGGCGATCGACTTACGTAGCTTACGTAATTTGGCAAACAACTTCTTATCGTAGTTTTTGCTGGTCAGTTTATCCGACTTCGCGGCACGTGCTGCGGTATCTAAACGTGGAACTGCAAGTTCTAAAGACACATCACCACGTAGTAATGGACGTGCTTCTTCGGTTAATTGCAACGTCGAGTTACGAGTGATGTTTTGAAATAGCAGCCCTTTATGAATTAACTGGCGGAAGATACTTACCCAGTAATCATGGCTGTGATCACGACCAATGCCGTAAGTCGAAATTTTATCGTGGCCATGTTCGCGCACACGAATGTTTTGCATCCCACGCAGCACCTCAACCACATACGTCATACCAAAACTTTGGTTAACGCGGTAAACACACGACAACGCTTTGCGCGCTTCTTCGGTCGCATCAAAGTGTTTTGGTGGGTCCAGGCAGATATCGCAGTTACCACACGGCTTTTCGCGATACTCTCCAAAATAGTTGAGCAGTACCTGACGACGACAGGTTTGCGCTTCCGCAAAAGCACTCATCGCATTGAGTTTGTGGCTTTCTACCTGCTTCTGCGGTCCATCATCTTTTTCATCCAACATACGACGCAACCAACTGATGTCGGCTGGGTCATACAACATCATCGCCTCGGCAGGCAGGCCATCTCGCCCTGCTCGACCAGTTTCCTGATAATAGGACTCGATGTTACGTGGAATATCAAAATGCACAACAAAGCGCACGTTTGGCTTATTGATACCCATGCCGAATGCAACCGTCGCAACGACGATTTGAATGTCATCACGTTGAAAAGCTTCCTGAACGTAAGCTCGCTCTTCAGTATCCATTCCTGCATGATAACCAGCAGCGCGGATATGGTTGTTGCATAGCTTCTCGGTCACCATTTCAACTTTCTTACGACTGCCGCAATAAATAATGCCGCAGCTTCCCTTTTGGGTGGCTAGATAGCGAATGATTTGAGAAACCGGTTTGTGCTTTTCTACCAAGGTGTAACGAATGTTGGGACGATCAAAGCTTCCTAGATACACCTGAGGCTCATGTAAGCGTAAGCGTTCTAGAATATCACGACGCGTCGCATCATCGGCAGTGGCAGTGAGTGCCATAAAGGGCACATGCGAAAAGTG
The DNA here is from genome assembly GCF_021725735.1 of Vibrio sp. J2-3(2022). Lineage (NCBI taxonomy): Bacteria > Pseudomonadati > Pseudomonadota > Gammaproteobacteria > Vibrionales > Vibrionaceae > Vibrio > Vibrio sp. J2-3(2022). The sequence goes on along the minus strand of NZ_JAKKCK010000013.1, from coordinate 24,542 downwards.
TTGCTTTAACTGACCTAACGCCGCGTATTCTGGGCGAAAATCATGTCCCCACTGAGAGATACAATGTGCTTCATCCACGGCGATCATAGATAAGGGTAAGTTTTCTAAACGTTCAATAAAGTCACGCATTAACACGCGCTCTGGCGAGACATACACTAGCTTAAGCTGACCAGAGTGCATGCGATTATACACACTCAGTAGCTCTTCTCGATTCATGGTCGAGTTCACACACTCCGCTGCTACACCATTGGCTTTCAGTTGATCAACTTGGTCTTTCATCAATGAAATCAGCGGTGAAATCACCAAGGTAATCCCTGAGCGCACTAACGCCGGAATTTGGTAACAGAGAGATTTACCGCCACCAGTCGGCATGATGACCAAGCTGTCTTTGCCTTCGATAGCGGCTTCAATAACTTCTTGCTGACCATCACGAAACGTCTGGTAACCGAAGATTTCCTCCAACACACGTTGAGGCGTTACAGGCGTATCTGATTGTTCGGCTAGCAAGGTTGAGGTCATGAATAATCTCAGATTGAGTGATCGTAGAAATGCTTTTGCATGCCCAGGCACACAAAGTGAGGGCACATTGTAATGGGGTTTCGTGGTGAATAAAACCGCAAATTGCTAGGTGTTTCGCATCACGACTCGTATACTGATTTTCTGCTCTATAAACACACAATTAGGTGACACCTTATGACACCAGAAGACGAACAACAACGCGCTCGGCAAGGTATCTTGCTGGCGATTGGTGCCTATACCATGTGGGGCATTGCGCCGATGTATTTTAAATCCATCGCACAAGTATCCCCTTTGGAGATTCTGAGCCACCGAGTGATTTGGTCTTTCTTTTTGCTTGCCGCACTCCTTCACTTTGGCCGTCACTGGCGCTCGGTTTACTACATCGCGAAAGACAAAACGAAGATCGCTTACCTGATCGCAAGTTCTGTATTAATTGGCGGAAACTGGCTGATTTTCATCTGGGCGGTCAATTCCAATCATATGCTTGACGCGAGCTTAGGCTATTACATTAACCCATTAATCAATGTCTTGCTCGGCATGGTCTTTTTGGGAGAGCGACTTCGTAAGTTGCAATGGTTTGCTGTCGTATTAGCGGGCTGTGGTGTACTGGTCCAATTGATTGTATTCGGCTCCGTGCCCGTTGTTGCGATGGCGTTAGCAATGAGTTTCGGCTTCTATGGCCTCTTAAGGAAGAAAGTCAGTGTCGATGCAAAAACAGGATTGTTTATCGAAACATTACTTCTTCTGCCTGTCGCCGCCGTGTATCTGCTGTTTATTGCAGAAACCCCAACGTCGAATATGCTCACTAACCCGTTAGCATTAAATAGCTTGTTGATTGCAGCAGGGGTGATTACCACACTGCCCCTACTTTGTTTTACGGGTGCGGCAACAAGACTCAAATTATCAACATTGGGCTTTTTCCAGTACATTGGCCCAAGCTTGATGTTCTTACTTGCAGTACTGATGTATGGCGAACCCTTTACCATGGATAAAGCGATTACCTTTGCCTTTATTTGGGGAGCGCTAGTCGTATTTAGCTTTGATGGACTGCGCAACAACCGTCGCTCACGCCGAATCGTTCAGCCACAGTGATCGTTTTTTACAAGACAAGTTAGAAATTGCTAGATAAGCTTGGTCATAATGTGACCAAGCTTTTTTGTATGTAATGGAACAGATTCAATACTACGCAACCGACCATGATCAGCTGAGCCTGATCGAGGCGAAATACCAGAAGTTTGCTTTTCAAAGGCACTATCATCTGGATTTTCACCTCGGTCTGATCACGCATGGCACGCAAAAGTTCCAATATCAAGGCTGTAGCCATCAAGTGGGTCATGGGCAAATCGTAATTATGCCGCCAGATGAACTGCACGACGGGCACTCTAAGCTCGAAAGTGGCTATGAAGTGAATGTATTTGCGATCGAGCCGCACCTACTCAGCGATCTTGCCGATCTTAGTCAAAATGGTCAAATAATACGCTTTAATGAGTTGATCATCTCCGATCCACAGATATTTTCACAACTTAGTAACTTGCATGCTCTTCTTCGCCGCGAGAACCTCAGCCAACTCACCAAAGATTGCCTTCCTTTTGAAGGATTTAATCAACTTTTTGATCGCTACGGATCACTCGCGAGGCAAAAAGTGGTTCCTCTTGGGAAACAGTCTTTGCATACCTTAAAAGATTACTTAATGGCGAATCTCGACCAAACGGTTCGTTTAGATGCACTATCAGAGCTCTGCCAACTGAGCCCCACGCAGTTTCAACGCCATTTCAAAGCGCAAACGGGGATGACTCCCTACGCTTGGTTTGCTCGCTTGCGATTAGAGCAAGGAATGAAACTACTCCAAGCAGGATGGTGTGGTACGGACGTCGCCTATCAAGTGGGCTTTTATGATCAAGCCCACTTTAGTAAAGCGTTTAAACAAACCTATGGCGTCTCGCCTTCACAAGTGGCACGCTAATATCTCATACGCTGTGGTATTCAGTACTGCTAGTTTTTTACAAGCACTACCGAATAAGAATCACGACAATAACTCATATCCACTATGTTTTGAGATGTGTTATGAATGAATCGACTATCCTTTTAACGCTTGCCAGTATCCACTTCATTGCCTTAATGAGCCCAGGTCCGGATTTTGCGCTTGTGGTACAAAATGCCACCCGTCATGGCCGTCAAACTGGCTTATACATTGCGCTTGGCTTATCAGTCGGTATTTTGCTGCATTCTTTATTCAGCCTAACGGGGGTGAGCTATTTAGTTCACCAGCATCCTCTGCTCTACTCCGTCTTACAATTGCTTGGGGGCAGCTATCTGTTGTATTTGGGTATCGGTGCACTGCGCGGCGTGATCGCGACGATCAAAAACCCACTTTCTGATCAGCCAAGCAAAAACAGTAACCTTGTGATCGGTAATAAACGTCAGGCGTTTACCAAGGGGTTCGCAACCAATATTCTCAACCCCAAAGCCTTAGTATTTTTTGTGAGTTTAATGTCGAGCCTTGTCCCAGTGGGCATGTCGGTGACAGGAAAAGGAATTGCTCTGGTGATTTTGTTTGGTTTGTCGCTACTCTGGTTTTCTAGCCTTGCATGGATGCTGTCAACGCAGCGCTTGCAAACAAGATTGCAGCAAGCCGGCATTTATATAGATGGTTTATGTGGTGTGGTATTTACCCTAGTTGGCAGCAGTATTTTAGTGCAAACCTTCCGCTCCTTTCTCGATAACTCTCTGATTTAAAAGCGTCGCACACTCGACATTTCTTTAATAGGAAACTCGACGACTATCTCCGTGGCTGCCAAGCTGAATAACCTTAGTTGGCAACATGGAGAGTCATCATGCAATGGACATTTAACCGACTCGTACTCTCGGGTCTTTTTCTTACTTCCCCTTTCACCTTCACTGGACAAGCCTTCGCTAACCAAGCTGCAGATTCGGTCGCACCAGAGCACAGCACTGGCATTGAGCAAAAGCAGCTGGTCAAAGCTAAAGATTATATGGTTACCGCTGCTAACCCACTGGCGACCCAAGCGGGTGCAGACATACTTGAGCAAGGCGGGAATGCGATAGATGCCATGGTCGCGGTGCAATTGATGCTTGGCTTAGTTGAACCCCAGTCATCAGGTATTGGTGGCGGTGCGTTCTTAGTGTATTGGGATACCGAAAAGCAAAAACTGACCACTTACGACGGGCGTGAAACCGCCCCCCTCGCCGTAACGCCAAAGCTATTTTTAGATGAGAACGGTCAGCCATTGCAATTCTACGATGCCGTGGTTGGTGGACGCTCTGTCGCAACACCAGGCACCGTGAAACTATTGTGGGATACTCACCAGAAATACGGCAAGCTGGAATGGAAAAAGATCATTCTGCCTGTTATCTCGCTTGCGGAGCAAGGATTCAAAGTCAGTCCTCGCCTAGCAAGCTTGATAGAAAAAGACGCCGAGCGTTTATCACGCTTTCCAGTCACAAAAGCCTATTTCTTTAACTCGGATGGCTCGCCAAAAACCGAAGGTACGCTATTAAAAAACCCTGAATACGCACAAACGCTGAGTGCTATTGCTAAGCAAGGCGCCCAAGCCTTCTACCATGGGGATATCGCCAGAGACATTATCGAGACGGTACAAAACGCGCCGGGTAACCCCGGTGTATTAGCCCAACCCGACTTTGATACCTACCAAATCAGACAACGTGAGCCGGTTTGTGCAGCATACCAAAGCTATGACATTTGCGGCATGGGACCACCAAGCTCTGGCGCGCTCACCATTGGTCAGATTTTGGCGATCACTGAACAGTACGATCTCAAAGGCTGGGGGGCTAACAGCATTAAATCTTGGCAAGTACTCGCCGATGCATCGCGTCTAGCGTTTGCTGACCGTGGTAAATACATGGCAGACCAAGATTACGTGCCGATGCCAACTCAAGGCTTGCTTGATAAAAGCTACCTCCAGCAGCGAGCAGAGCTGATCCAAGTCGGCAAAGCACTAAGCAAAGTTGAAGCGGGCAATCCTCCGTGGTCGCACGCAATGAACTTAAGCATGGACGAGTCCATTGAACTCCCTTCCACCAGCCATTTCAATATCGTCGATAAGCAAGGCAATGTGGTTTCCATGACGACCACCATTGAGAATGCGTTTGGCTCGCGCTTAATGGTGCGTGGCTTCTTGCTCAATAATGAACTGACCGATTTTTCTTTCCGTACTCATAACGACGGAATCCCAATCGCCAACCGCATAGAACCAGGCAAGCGTCCACGATCTTCAATGGCCCCGACCATTATGATGAAAGATAACAAACCTTACATGGCAATAGGCTCTCCGGGTGGCAGTCGAATCATCGGTTACGTGGCGCAAACCATCATTGCCCACACGCAATGGGATATGGATATCCAACAAGCAATCAATCAACCACGATTACTCGACCGTTTTGGCACCTTAGATATTGAGCAAGGTACCGCTGCAGAAGGCTTACAGCCAGAGCTGGAGAAGATGGGCTTTAAAACCAATGTTCGTGATTTGAATTCTGGACTGCATGCGATACGCATCACAAAAGATGGACTAGAAGGTGCCGCAGATCCTCGTCGAGAAGGAGCAGCAATCGGCAAATAGGCCTGTTTTGCTCGACTCCTTGTGCGAGATCTCTCACAAGGAGTGGAGCAAACCTCTCTTTTTTAATGGTAAAACAGCCCACAAACAAACATAAACTATTGAATAATATAAATATGTTTATTTTTCAAACGCTTTTGATTGAGAAAAATGTGGGCTTCGACCATTGTTGAGAATCGTGAAGAGCGTAATATGAATCTTGTCGGAAGGATGCTGACACGGAACAGGAAACACCACGGATTTGGTGAACTTCAGGAAGAAGAAACGGGTATTCAGGATGAATAGTCGGGCATGGATTGCAAAACTGGACATTGAACGGAATCAATAGCAACTAGGACGGTTGCTACTAAGGACGGGAAATGGACACCTCTGGACGAGGAAAGGACTGAACATCAGGATGATGTCATGGACACCGCTCAGGGAACAAGTGATGAGAGCTAACGAGGATGGTTAGCAGACCAGGATAAGGTCAAGGACACCGCTAGGAAGGCGACGAAAGGATTAAGCTGAAGGAATGCAGCACGCTATCAAGGATTTGATGCATGGAGCACTTTTAGTAGCTGGATTGCTGCGAGTAAGACTATAACCCCGACGGGCGTAAGCCCTCGGGGTTTTTCTTTGTCTAAAGATAAGCGATTTAGACCAAGAGCCTTTTCGAATAGCGTCATTTAGCTCCCTATCTTTCAGCATTTTGTTGATTCCAAACAGCCAAAACAGAAAGAGCCACCGAAGCAGCTCTTATGTTCATTTTTTCACAAAAGCCCTACAGCTTCTCCAGTCTCGCGTAAGCGGTGACTAACCATTTAATGCCTTCACCGTTGAAAGCAATCTGCACTCGGCTTTGTGGGCCACTGCCCTCAAAGTTGATGATCGTTCCTTCACCAAATTTCGGATGCATCACACGAGAACCTAGTGAAAAACCAGTCTCATTGAAGTTTTCTTTTACTGCGGTTTGGCTAAAACGTCCACTACTTGAAGGGCGACTCACTTGCGCCTTCATGCGCACTTCATCCAAACACGTTTCTGGTAATTCACGAATAAAGCGCGATGGTTTGTGGTATTTGTCCTGGCCATATAGGCGACGCATTTCCGCGTAAGTAATGTAGAGCTTTTGCATCGCGCGCGTCATGCCCACATAACACAGACGGCGCTCTTCTTCCAAACGCCCTGCCTCTTCAGCGGACATCTGGCTTGGGAACATACCTTCTTCCACACCGACCATGAATACCAATGGGAATTCCAAACCTTTCGCACTATGCAGCGTCATCAGTTGGACTGCATCTTCAAATTCGTCCGCCTGACCTTCGCCCGCTTCTAGAGCCGCATGTGTTAAAAATGCCGTCAGCAGAGACATTTCTTCCGCTTCTTCTGGTTTTTCGAATTGGCGAGTGGCGGTAACCAGCTCCTCCAAGTTTTCTATGCGAGCTTTAGACTTTTCGCCCTTCTCTTGCTCATACATCGCAAACAAACCCGAGTACTTGATCACGTGGTCCGTTTGCTCGTGCAATGGCATTTCTAGTGTATCGTCTTCCAGCGCGGTGATTAATTCGACAAAACGACTTAACGCACCAGCTGCTCGACCCGGTAATACTTGCTCATCGAGCATTGCCAGACTGGCTTCCCACATAGTGCACCCTCTATCACGAGCTGCACGACGGATAGTCTCTAGCGTCTTATCGCCCAGACCACGTGTTGGGGTATTCACGACACGTTCAAACGCGGCATCATCGTTGCGATTCGCCATCAAACGCAAGTAGCTCAACGCATCTCTGATTTCTTGACGCTCGAAGAATCGCATGCCTCCGTAAATACGGTACGGTAAGCCTGCCTGAATTAATGCTTCTTCCAAAACACGAGATTGCGCGTTGTTACGATACAGCATCGCAGCATCATTCAATGCGCCGCCATTCTCTTGCCACTCTTTGATTTTATTGACCGCAAAGCGCGCTTCATCAAGCTCGTTATAAGCGCTGTAAACCGAGATCGGCTCTCCCACATTGCCATCCGTCCACAGCTCTTTACCCATGCGTTCAGTGTTGTTCGCAATCAAGGTATTGGACGCTTCAAGAATCGTCTTCGTCGAACGATAGTTTTGTTCGAGACGGATGGTGTTCACGCTCGGAAACTCCAGCGTGAACTTCTCAATGTTCTCGACTTTTGCACCGCGCCAACCATAAATTGACTGGTCGTCGTCACCAACAATCATCACGTGACAATCTGGGCCAGCCATCATGCGTAGCCAAGCGTATTGAATGTTGTTTGTGTCTTGGAATTCGTCAACCAAGATATGTTTAAAGCGTGCTTGGTAGTGTTCACGCACAAACTTGTTGTCACGCAGTAGCTCATGCGCGCGCAGCAAAATTTCCGCAAAGTCCACTAAGCCAGCACGATCACACGCTTCTTGGTAAGCGGTATACAGCTGCAAATAAGTTTTGGTCACTGGATCGTGATAAGCGTCGATATGCGATGGGCGTAATCCTTCGTCCTTCTTACCATTAATCCACCATGAAACTTGGCGTGCAGGCCACTGCTTTTCATCCAAGTTTTGTGCTTTGATCAAACGCTTTAACAAGCGCTGCTGATCATCGCTGTCTATGATTTGGAAATCTTCCGGTAGCTTGGCATCAAGATAGTGTGCACGCAAAATGCGGTGACAAATACCGTGGAAAGTCCCATTCCACATGCCAGATGCACTGCCCATCATCAACTCTTCAATACGACCACGCATTTCTGCTGCCGCTTTATTGGTGAAGGTGACCGACATGATCGAGAAAGGAGAAGCTTGCTCGACTGACATAAGCCAAGCGATACGGTGAACAAGAACGCGAGTCTTACCACTCCCTGCACCAGCAAGGACAAGTAAGTTTTCTAGAGGAGCTGCAACGGCTTCACGCTGTTTATCGTTTAGACCGTCGAGTAATAGAGATGGATCCATCATGATGAGCTACTGGTTATTTATACATAAAAACCGATTATAACCTAAACAGCTGGGTGCTGTTTAGACAAAACTTGATAAAAAATTCGTTGTTTTTTTAATCTTTCATTCAAAGAGTTAACGAAGGTAATCACCCCAAAACCATTCGCGAGAGTTATTTTTATGAAAGTTTTTCTGCCTCATCTCTATCTTTTAATTTAAGCAAGTAGATAAAGGTTGTACGCCAAACGGCGCATCGACTTGCCGAATGAAAGTAAAAGGAAATCACTCAGAGGAAATTATGATGAAAAAATCGAATCTTGCTGTTACTGCTGCTGTTACTGGTCTTCTTGCTCTTGGTGGCACCATGCTCACTGCATCCCCTGCTGTCGCAGCAGAAAAAGAAAAGTGTTATGGCGTGGCGAAAGCCGGTAAAAATGACTGCGCAACGAAAAACAGCTCTTGCGCGGGCACCTCTAAAGAAGACAACCAAAAAGATGCTTTTGTTGTCGTTCCTAAAGGATTGTGTGACAAATTGGCTGGCGGTAGCACCAGCGGCTCATAACTCAACATCACAAGTTTCTGTGGGGCGCGTTGCACTTTAACCAACGCCCCCAGTTACTCGCCAATCAGAAAAGGAGTTTCACGTGAAACATCACTCTTTCCATCCTCTTGCTGGCGTCGGATTACGCTCCCCTCATCTCGATTATTTTAGCCGACATAAACCTGAGCTGTCGTGGTTAGAAATCCACAGCGAGAACTACTTTCAGCCCAATTCAGTAGAGCGCCATCAACTGCAAGCATTACGCGAGCACTACCAAATTAGTTGCCACGGTATTGGTTTGTCGCTGGGTTCGGTGGAACGTGTGAATACGAAACATTTAGCGCAACTAAAAGCATTGATAAATACAATTGACCCGCTCTTCGTCTCTGACCATTTAAGCTGGAGTGAAAATGGTGGTCACTACTTCAATGACCTACTTCCCTTGCCTTACACGGAAGAAGCGCTGCAAGTCTTCACTCGTAACGTGCTTGAAGTACAAGAATATCTACAACGTGAAATCTTAATTGAGAACCCATCTAGTTATGTGAAGTTTCACCATTCAACCATCAGTGAATGGGACTTTCTTACCGAAGTGCAAAAGCGCACCGACTGTCGTTTATTACTCGACTTAAATAACGTATATGTTTCCGCCTTCAATCACGGTTTTGATTGCGACACATACCTAGATGCGATTCCAGCCGACAAAGTCGACGAGATTCATTTGGCAGGTTTTACTATTAAGCCGTTGGATAAAGGTGAGATTTGGATTGATACCCATAGCCGTCCCGTCAGTGATGAAGTATGGCAGCTGTTCGTCAGTTGGACACAAAAACACGGCCCTCGCCATACGCTGATTGAATGGGATTTGGATATTCCTGCACCAGAAATCCTCCTTGGCGAAGCAGAAAAAGCATCCTCACTATTGCAGCAAAACCATTTGATTGACCAAAAGAGCAAAAGGAAAGCGTCATGAATCTTGCGACCTTGCAGAGTCAATTTGCTAAAGCCCTACATTATCAAGCGCTCGGTGAAGAATGCGACATTGTGAGTGACAAGTTTACAGCAGATGAACGCATACAGATTTACCGCAATAACTTTATCATCAGCTTGAGTGAGGTATTGGCAGCGACCTACCCAATGGTTGAAGCCTTAGTTGGAAAAGAATGCTTCGATCAAATTGCTCGCCAACACGTGCTTTCTCACCCCTTAGCAGAAGGTAATGTCGTACATTATGGTGCAGGCTTTCAAGATACGATTATGCAGTTTAGTCAGGTCATGACCCAAGCCCCGTACACTCCTGAAGTCGCAAGGTTTGAATGGCATATGGACTTAGCTCGACAAATACAGAATGAGAAAGTCGAAAAACCAAATCGAACCCCTTTATCTGCACTTGCCCAAGTGACGGAAGAACAACAACCTCAATTGGTGTTTCATTTGCGCACTGGCAGTCGCAGCTTTGACTCAAACTACGCCGTATTTGATCTCTTTCATGCGATTCAACACCAAGAGTTTGAACAGCTCAATATCAATCAATTACAGCGAGGTGTCATCTCGATTCAAGCCAATGGAGAAGCTCAATGTCACGCACTCGATACCGATGTTTTTCAACTGCTGCAATGTTTAGAGCAGAAGCACAGTTTGAGCGAAATACCCGAAGCTTTGCTCGTTCACCTTAATAGCATCATGGCACTCGATCTCGTTGACGGCTTTACATTGAAATCAATCTAAGGAGCACTCTATGACGAATACGGTTAAAAACTTAGTCAATCGGTACGACGACTTGATCAATACCTTACAAGCTGGCTTTGTCCCTTTACTACTTCTCTTTTGTCGCTTGTGGGTTGCATGGGTGTTCTTCAATTCAGGGTTAATCAAAGTTTCTTCTTGGGATAGCACGCTGTATCTATTCGAATTGGAATACCAAGTGCCACTTTTGCCTTGGGAGTTAGCGGCCTACATGGGAACGGCTGCCGAGTTAATTCTGCCAGTATTTTTAGCGTTGGGATTAATTACCCGCCCGATGGCTGCGATTCTGTTTGTGTTCAATATCATCGCGGTCATCTCTTACCCGGTATTGTGGGAAAAAGGGTTCTATGACCATCAATTGTGGGGATTCATGATTTTAGTGGTCATCGTATGGGGACCGGGAGTTATCTCTATTGACCATGTTATAAAGAACAAGCTGACGCGATAAAAAAATCCCCGCAGTGGCGGGGACTTTTTATTGTTTATTTAAGTAAGCAAGAAGCTCATCAGCTGAGATGCCCTGTTGAGCAAGATCTTTTGCCAACAGCTCAACTTGTTCGCCTTTGCGCGACTCAATCACTTGCTGGAATTGGTACACGATATCACGCAAAATTGGCAGAGGTACTTGTTTAGCCGCACTACGAATACGCTCGGAGCTTTGATTACCCAGCTCATTAAGCAACTTGCCAAACATCACCTTTTCTGGTGAATCTTCCATTTGCTCTAGAATACGAGCCATTTCATACGTGGTTAACGACATTACTTTTTGAGTTCCGTTATGGTGTCAGGAAAAGTCTGAACGACAAATATACACGCCTTACTTACATTGGAAAATACTAAATTACACTGTTTTACGCTTTCGCAAAGCTTGAATGCCAGTTCTTACCTGCTTTTGTAAACAGAACCACCAACGCAGGCAATAGAACCCACATATGAATTGCGATCAGTGTTTGAGGCTCCAAAGATAAACGCTGCAACGTACCAACCAACAAACCAGAGCCACTCATTTGGAACAACCCAAGCAGTGCCGCAGCCGTACCCGCTTTGTCACCAAACGGTTCCAATGCTTTCCCTGCCGCTGCACCCAGAATGAATGCAAAACCCACTGACGACATGAAAATAGGTAGCATGAAAGAAAGCGCTGTATTCTGACCATTCATCACTAGCATGATCACACCTGCGAGGCCCAGAGTTGAGATCCCGGTGACCAAGGTGTTGTGAGTTCCAACGCGCTCCATAAACTTAGGCGCCAACATACATGCCGCAATGTTTATCACCGCATTCACACCAAACCAGAAAGTGAATTCATTCATCGACAGCCCCATCCCTGTCATCAATACCGACGGTGCTGAGGTAACGTAAGCAAGAATAACCGCCATAGCCATCAAGCATAATGACGCATGGAAAACAAAAGATGGTGTGCTAAGCACTGCCCAATAACGGCTGAGCTTAAACACGGCTTGCTTTTCCGTTGATGGGTTAGTCTCTTTCATCATGAAAAACATCAATGAACCGGACACAACGGCAAAGCCCGCCATAAAGCTGAAGTTAGCTCGCCAATCAAATTGCTGAGTTAACCAACTACCTAGAATTGGAGCTAATGCCGGAATAAAACAAATCGCGCCGTTAAGATAGCTTATCATTTTGCCGCTTTTTTCCGGGCCAAAGATATCGCGAACTGTTGCAAAGGCTGCTACCGATGTCGCACACGCACCTAAGCCTTGTAGCAGTCGGGAAACCAACATCCATTCAATATTTTGAGCACTCCACGCCAATAAAGCGCTCATCGCATAGATAGTGATACCGCCCAATGCAACAGTTCGACGTCCGAGTTTATCTGCCAAAGGGCCAGCAAACAGTTGCCCGACACCCATCGCAAATAAGAACCAAGTGATCGTGTCTTGTGCTAGCGCATTATCGACCTGAAAAGTGGAAGCAATAAGAGGTAAAGCAGGTAGATAAATATCAATCGCAAGAGGACTGAAAAGAACCAAAAGGGTCAATAACGCCATCTGTTTTTTACTATTAGAAAACTGGCTAGGCACACAACACTCCGAATTGGATAAAGAACTTTGGATAGAGCTTAATCATCTGATGATATGAATGGAAATGATGTATAATCATGAGCATTATTCCTTAGAGGAAATTCACCGTGAACGTCGAAAAACTGGCTCGTATCGATTTAAATCTATTGGTCTGTTTTAAAGTTTTGATAGAAGAGTTAAATGTCACCCGAGCCGCCCACCGACTGTGCTTGAGTCAGTCTGCCGTGAGCAAATCACTGGCTAAACTGCGCATCCAATTTGATGACCCACTTTTCACCCGAAACTCGCATGGATTAACACCAACACCACGCGCTTTATTTCTTAAACCGAAACTGGATCTGTTGATAAACCAGTTAGAAGTACTGACTCAACCAGAAGAGTTTTCTCCGCAAAGTAGCGAATACCGTTTTCAAATAGCAGCGGTTGAAAGTGTTTACCCTCTGATTCTGCCTCATTTCTTACCGGCGATTTTTCAGCAAGCCCCTGGGGTGACGATCAGCACTCACCCTTGGTCCGATAATACTTTTAAAATGCTGCAACGTGGAGAGCTAGACTTAGGCTTAACTGGAAAAGATATCGATATTAATGATGCCAAGCTGACTCTGCTGCCACCCGATGACATATGCGAACTGGAAATTTATCGAGATCACCAGATGTGTATTATTCGCAAAAATCACCCAGCATTAAAACAGCCTTGGAACCTCGAAGCGTATCTCGCCCTGCGTCACGTACAAGTGCGTTGTGACGGCAACGACCGTTGGCTGTTAGATTATCGCCTTGCCGATATTGGAGCCGACCGCGATATTGCCGTCACCGTTCCGGACTTTAATAGTGCCGCAAGTTTATGTTCCTACACTGACTTTATTTTTACCGCCCCAAGCCATTTTGTGCAGCTCGCTGCTAAACAGCTTGATTTGGTCGTACTACCACTCCCGCTAGAATTTCCACCTATGGCTTACACTTTATTCTGGCACCGAGACAGAGAAAACGACCCTGCATTGGGTTGGCTACGTGCGATGATCACACAAAAAACCGATCACCTTAGATAAAAATACCGCTCTCAATTTGCGCTTAGCGGGTAAAATGAGTAGCTTAACTGTCGTAGTCCTTTTTGGCTCATCTATGGCCTAGTTGTACTCCGACTCAACCTAAGTCATTGCAAACTTGCGTTGATCATAAACTGCATGAAGCAGAAGGAAACAGCTCCCACACCTGAGCATGAAGGAGCGGTAATTTGAAGGAATAAAACAGATGCACAACGAAACCCTCAGCCGCGTGAATGCGATTCGCGAATGGCTTATACAACATAATATTGATGCCCTACTTGTCCCTCATGAAGACGAGTACTTGGGCGAATACGTACCAGCGCACAACGAGCGTTTACATTGGCTAACAGGCTTTACTGGTTCTGCTGGTGCTGCGGTAATCACCAAAGACAAATCCGCTATCTTTGTTGATGGCCGCTATACCGTTCAAGTCACCAAACAAGTCCCTGGTGACCTATTTGAATATCGTCACCTTATTGAAGAGCCAGCTTTAGATTGGGTTCTAGACAACCTGCCAACAAAAGCATCTGTCGCAATTGATCCTCGTATGCACAGCTCAGCTTGGCTAGACATGGCACAAGCTAAACTGGCTGGAAAGCTTGAGCTAAATATTCTGACCAACAACCCAATTGATGAGTTGTGGCATGACCGCCCAGCGCCTGTTGTCTCTGATGTTCGCCTGATGCCAACAGAAGCCGTCGGTCAACCAAGTGAGAGTAAGCGTCAAGAGATCGCCCAACTGGTAAAAAAAGCGGGTGCAGATAGCGCTGTGATCACAGCATTAGATTCTATTTGTTGGCTGCTGAATGTACGTGGTTTGGATGTATCACGCCTACCAGTTCTGCTTTCTCACGCGATTCTGCATGCCGACTCAACCGTTGAATACTTCCTCGATCCTGCTCGTCTACCTGCTGATTTTGACGCTCACGTAGGCACCGGTGTGACCGTTCACCACCCAGAAGCACTTCAATCTCGCCTTGAAGCCATGACAGGTAAAAAGGTATTAGTTGACCCGGCAATCAGTAACGCTTGGTTTAAGCTAGTACTACAAAACTCTGGTGCGTCCGTGATTGCAGCAGCAGACCCATGTCTGATGCCAAAAGCGGCGAAGAACGCGGTTGAAATTGCGGGTATGAAGGCGTGTCATATCCGCGATGGCGTGGCAATGAGCAAGTTCCTATGCTGGTTAGATGCGGAAGTTGCTGCTGGTAACCTGCATGACGAAGCGACATTAGCAGACAAACTGGAAGCATTTCGTAGCGAAGACCCTACGCTAATGGATCTCAGCTTCGATACCATTTCAGCCGCGGGCGGCAACGCGGCCATGTGTCACTACAATCACGAGAACCAACCTGAACCTGGTAAGTTAGAACTGAACACGCTTTACCTTGTGGACTCAGGCGGTCAGTACCTCGATGGCACTACCGACATCACGCGTACTATCGCAATTGGTCAACCTTCTTCAGAAATGAAGAAGCAATTTACGTTGGCGCTGAAAGGTCATATTGGCGTTGCTCGAGCTCGTTTCCCGAAAGGCACACGTGGTTACCAAATCGATACTCTAGCTCGTCAGCACCTATGGGCGGAAGGTTACGATTACGATCACGGTACTGGTCACGGTGTTGGTCACTTCCTAAGTGTTCATGAAGGTCCAGCGAGCATTTCGAAGAAGCAAATCGACGTGCCTCTAACAGAAGGTATGGTGCTATCCAACGAGCCAGGTTACTACCGTGCAGATGCGTTTGGTATCCGTATTGAAAACCTAGAGCTTGTTGTTGAAACACCAACTAACGGTGACTTCCCTGTTCTGTCATTTGAGTCACTAACACGCTGCCCAATCGACAAACGCAACATCAATGTTGATATGCTAACTCGTCCAGAACTTGCTTGGCTGAATGATTACCATCAGAAAGTATGGGATGAGATCAGCCCGCTAGTTGAAGGTGATGTGAAAGAGTGGCTTCGTCAAGCAACGCTACCTGTAGCACACAGCTAGAAGCTAGAAGCTAGAAGCTAGAAAAAATAGAGAGTTGATGTTTTGCATCAACCCTCTTTCTTTTCCTATGTTTCACGTGAAACATAACGATGGTCAGTGACTTTATTTGTTGCTTATCCAGAATACGCCGAGTGCCAATCTCGCCATACAGGGTCAAAGCCTTTGGCTCGAATCATATTTTCCACAGAACCAGCACTTCGCTCATCACTGATCTCAAACTGCTCGAGCTCAACATCATCCATCGCATAACCACCCGGCTGAGTTTTCGATGCTGCAGATATACTGGTAATGCCTAAAGCCAATGCGTTGTCTCTAAACTTCGGTGACTCACGAGTCGATAATGACAACTCCACTTCTGGATTCAACAAACGATAAGCGCAAATCAACTGAACAAGCTGCTTATCCGTCATTACTGATTTGGGTTGGAGCACGCCCTCACAAGGACGTAAACGTGGGAAAGAAATTGAGTAACGAGTCTGCCAATACGTGCGCTCGAGATAGTCCAAGTGAGCTGCCACATAAAAACAATCTGTACGCCACTCTTCCAATCCTATCAAAGCGCCAATACCGATCTTATCAATGCCCGCCTTTGCGAGGCGGTCGGGTGTATCCAATCGGTATTCGAAATCCATCTTATTGCCACGTAAATGGTGCTCAGCATAAGTCGAAGGATGATACGTTTCTTGATAAACCATCACCGCATCCAAACCCAATGTCTTTAGCTCTGCGTATTCGTCTTGATCTAGCGGCTGCACTTCCATCGCCAAATAATTAAAGCGTTGCTTAATCATCGGTACCATTTCGCGGAAGTATTTCATGCCCACTTTGGTTTCGTGTTCGCCAGTCACCAGCAATACGCTATCGAACTTCATGCGTTTAATGGCTTCAACTTCTGCAGCCACTTCGTCCCTATTCAAGGTACGACGCTTGATTCTGTTCTCCATCGAGAAGCCACAATAAGTACAAGCATTGGCGCACAAATTAGAAAGGTACAATGGAATGTAAAGCGACATGGTATTACCAAACCGCTTGCGAGTTGCTGAGTATGACAGCTGAGCCATTTGCTCTAAATATGCTTCAGCCGCTGGTGAAATTAGCGCTTTAAAGTCTTCCAAATCACGCTTGGGTTTATTCAATGCTCGCTCGACATCTTGTGCCGTTTTCGCGTAGATCGACATCGAAATGTCATCCCAATTCAGCTGCTTAAATTGTTCAACGAAGCTCATGTTTTCCTCGCTTAATAGCTAAACCAATCTAGGACTAAAGCTCATCTAGGAATGACGTCAGTGGACTCGACGCAACCGCATGAGAAACCTTACCCGCAAGTCCGGCTTCATAAGCCATACGCCCCGACTCTACCGCCAACTTAAATGCTTTCGCCATCGCAACGGGATCGCTCGAAGCCGCAATCGCGGTATTAACTAGCACGGCATCCGCGCCCATTTCCATCGCACGCGCCGCATGTGAAGGAGCACCAATACCCGCATCGACAACGACAGGAACATTAGCTTGGTCAATAATGATCTCTAGGAAATCGTGAGAAACTATCCCTTTATTAGAACCGATCGGCGCACCTAATGGCATGACCGCAGCACAACCTACTTCTTCCAATCGTTTACACAGAACCGGGTCAGCATGACAGTAAGGAAGGACAATGAAGCCTTCACGAACCAGTTGCTCAGCGGCTGCAAGTGTCTCAATGGGATCGGGCATCAAGTACTTCGGGTCTGGATGAATTTCCAGTTTTAACCAGTTAGTACCTAATGCTTCTCGCGCCAGTTGTGCAGCAAACACAGCATCTTTAGCATTCTTTGCACCTGAGGTGTTCGGTAATAAGTTCACGCCCGCTTGTACTAACGGCAGCAAAATATCGTCTTGTTGGTCGTTCACATCCACACGCTTCAACGCCATGGTCGCAAGTTGAGAACCCGATACTTGAATCGCTTCTGCCATTAGTCGGCTGTTGGCAAACTTCCCTGTTCCCGTGAACAGTCTAGATTCGAATTGTTTATCACCAATTTTAAGCATCGACTTTAACCCCCTGCGATCGCTTGAAACAAAGAGATGCTATCTCCCTGTGAAAGAACTGTGCTAGCCCACTCACTGCGCGGCACAACATTGTTATTAATTGCAAAAACACAGCCCATTTCAGGCAACGCAAATTGACTAATGATTTGCTGTAGATTCGACTCACTGGCAACTTGATGTGACTGGTCATTGATGACAATAGTGATCATATCTAAGTCAGCAGCGGTCATTTGTGGTGCTTGTTGTTCTGATAACGTCATTGCTTCCAACTCTCTTAATTCGTCCATTACTCGTAAGCTAAATCTGAGCACACACTTGGCACTGTTTGTCTTTGCTTATCGCCATGGTTTGCCATTGCAGTTTCAATCCATCAAACAGATGCAACTTGGCAGTCTCAACATGAAACTTTCCCGTCGCCAGTTTTTGAATTGCCGCTATCGCTTGGTAGTTACCAAGTGTCCCCACCACCGGACCGACGACACCGCTCTCACTGCATTTTTGCGTTTGCGGTAATTCATCGAACGGATACAAACAGCGGTAACACGCTTTACTCTGCGCTTCTTGTTCACTTGGTGTTTGGTAATCAAAAACAGCGAATTGCCCTTGCCAACCAATTGCCGCCGCCGAGATGAGCGGCGTATTTTGCTCGAAACAAACTTGGTTAATTAGCTGGCGCGTTGGCATGTTATCGGTGCAGTCCAGCACCACATCCGCTAGCATCACCTCAAGCTGCAGCTGTGCTTTGTCTAATCGCTTATTGAGAGCACGAACTTGGACCATAGAATTAAGTTCAGTAAGTTGCTTTACAGTCGCTTTTGTTTTCGCAACTTGGAGGTCTTGCTCACGATAAATGATCTGACGTTGTAGGTTACTGCTATCAACTTCATCATCATCAACCACAACCAATTTACCAACACCCGCTGATGCCAAGTACAAACTCGCTGCGCTCCCTAACCCACCACAACCGATGATCAGCACATGCGATTTGCTCAAACGCTCTTGCCCACTTTCAGCAATTTCAGGCAGAGCTACTTGGCGTTGATAGCGAAGGAACTGCTTATCCGTGAGCATGCTCGCCTCTCTTGGTATGCGCTAATTCACTATTCTGATCAGTAAACGTTAGCTGTCTTTCTTTCATCAGTTGTGCAAAGAACTCGATGACGGACTGAGGTGATTCTGCCAACGTAATAGCTCGCACAACTGCCAAACTAGAAACACCTGTTAGCCAAACTTGGTCAGCATTAGATTGGTCAATGCCACCAATCGCAACCGTCGGAAAGCCAAGCACATAGTCACTTACTTCTTTGTCTTTTGAAGGTCTGAAAGCAGCCTCTGTATTTGTATAAGGAATGCTATCAATCAGCTTTTGATACAAAGCCAAGCGCACCAAACCTTGTGGTTTCGATGGCATCTGTTTTGTGGTGGTTGGGAAAATATGCCCTAGTGCGATGTAGCTAGGATGAATTTGTACGATGCGCAGTAGTTCGTAATAACCATGCGTAGAAAGACCAAGACGAATACCGGCTTTAGTTATCTGAGCCAAATTCGATTCTTCTATGTCTTCTTGTCCTAGGTGAACGCCATAAGCGCCATGCTTGATTGCCAACTGCCAATAGTCATTGATGAACACTTGTGCTTGATACTGACGGCCTAGCTCAATTGCTCGAATGATCTGTTGTTCTAAATCGGCTTGTTGTGGGTTCTTGATTCGCAGTTGAATAGTGTTGATGCCTAGTGGCAGTAGACGCTCAATCCAAGCAACATCATCAACGACTGGATAGAGCCCTAGACTTTGCTTAGTTAGAGTTGGAAAGCTAACGCTCTCACCTTGTGCAGACCAACCAACTTGAATACCTAGCCGGTTATCCTCTAGTACAGGTGTGGGGAAATCATCAAATTGGTCAGCCCACTGAGTAGATCTTCCCTCACCAAGGTTGTCATTCAACAGTGTTTCACGTGAAACATTCGCTTGTTGAGTTAGCATTCCTCGAGCAAGTGTTAACGCATCTTCGATAGGAAAATCGAGTACTGTCAGCGTTACTATCCAAGCAAGGTGATGTTCGGGATCGAACATTGCGTTGAATTTGGACTTAACGGAAAGCGCTCTCACTTCGTTGTTAATTGGGTGACGCCAGATATCAAGCTGAAGCACTTTCTCCTTTTCATCGGATACCTGCGTATCAGCAATGCCAATATAAATCGCTTTCGACGGTTGCTTAGCACACGCTTCTACCGATAAAGCAGAGCGGTAATGGAACACAAATGAACTCTCATGCTCAGAGTCATAACCATCAATAAGATCTGTCGTTATACGTGTGGTCTGTTGGTCGCGAACAAGCTGAATAGATTGAGTTGGGCTCACACCCAACTCAATGTCTTCAATGCTAAAACCCTGTTCTTTCGCCAACAACAAACATTGTTGAACTAAACCAGTCAGTTCAATCAATGATGACGGAATAAGGATTTTGCTCATTAGTCACTTACCTCGGCATGTGCTGCTGGATGGTATAGCTCAGAACCTGTATCTCTAAATTCTTGCGATTTCTGACGCATCCCCTCAAGAGGGTCATCCAGCATTTTGATTGAGATAGCTTGGTCCGCAGCAACTTGCTCAGTGTCTTTCGCATACTCTCGTACCTCTTGCGAGATCTTCATCGAGCAGAACTTTGGTCCGCACATCGAGCAGAAGTGAGCAACTTTTCCAGACTCTTGAGGCAAGGTTTCATCATGGAAAGCGCGTGCGGTATCTGGGTCGAGCGACAAGTTAAATTGGTCTTCCCAACGGAACTCGAAGCGAGCTTTAGAAAGCGCGTTATCACGAACTTGTGCACCAGGGTGCCCTTTCGCTAAATCAGCGGCGTGCGCAGCAAGCTTGTAAGTGATCATGCCTACCTTCACGTCTTCTTTGTTTGGTAAGCCAAGATGCTCTTTAGGTGTTACGTAACAAAGCATCGCACAGCCATACCAGCCAATCATGGCAGCGCCAATTCCTGACGTAATATGGTCGTAACCAGGAGCGACGTCTGTCGTCAGTGGACCAAGCGTGTAGAACGGAGCTTCATGGCAGTGCTCTAGCTGCTCTTCCATGTTCTCTTTGATCATGTGCATTGGAACATGGCCAGGACCTTCGATAATGACCTGTACGTCGTATTCCCACGCAACCTTAGTCAACTCACCAAGAGTACGAAGCTCCGCAAATTGCGCTTCGTCATTAGCATCGGCAACCGAACCAGGGCGCAGACCATCACCGAGAGAAAGTGCCACATCATACTTGGCACAGATTTCACAGATCTCTCGGAAGTGGGTGTATAAGAAGCTTTCTTGGTGATGCGCTAAACACCATTTCGCGATGATAGAACCACCACGAGAGACGATGCCAGTAACACGCTTTGCAGTCATTGGCACATAGCGAAGTAGTAAACCGGCATGGATAGTGAAGTAATCAACGCCCTGCTCTGCTTGCTCAATCAGAGTATCACGCATCACTTCCCAGTTAAGGTTTTCCGCAACACCATTCACTTTCTCAAGCGCCTGGTACATAGGTACGGTACCGATCGGAACCGGGCTGTTACGCAGAATCCATTCTCGAGTTTCATGAATATTGCGACCTGTGGAGAGATCCATAACAGTATCGCCACCCCAGCGTGTCGCCCACACTAGCTTCTCAACCTCTTCCTCAATCGAAGACGTCACCGCTGAGTTACCGATATTAGCGTTCACTTTGACCAAAAAGTTACGTCCAATGATCATTGGTTCGGATTCTGGGTGGTTGATATTAGAAGGGATAATCGCGCGACCTTCGGCAACTTCTTTGCGAACAAACTCGGCGGTAATGTCTTTTGGAAGATTCGCTCCAAAGCTTTGACCAGGATGCTGTTGATTCAGCACATCATCACGGTACTTGGCACGACCCATGTTTTCACGCAGCGCGATGAATTCCATTTCTGGGGTAATAATGCCTTTGCGAGCATAGTGCAGCTGGGTGACGCACTGCCCATCCTTAGCGCGTCGAATACGTGGCAGGTTACCGTAACGCAGGTCGTCTAACGTCTCATCCTCTAAACGTTCTTTAGTGTATACCGAGCTTACTTCATCAAGTAACTCTGTGTCACCGCGCTCTTCAATCCAGCTTTCTCTTAGCTTTGGTAGGCCACTATAAAGGTCAATATCGTAGTTCGGATCAGTATAAACACCTGACGTATCGTAGACTCGGACGGCTTCATTAGGCTCGAAGATTGGCGATTCTTTTGTGCCACCAATCAGACTATCTGCTAGCGCTATTTCACGCATAGGTACACGAACATCTGGACGTGAACCTTCTACATATACTTTTGTGGAATTTGGGTACGGCTGTACCGAGAGTGTTTCAATGAACTGTTTTGCTTCCAGTCTCGCTTGTTTGCGACTCGACATAGCATTTTTCCTTGCTTTGTTATACTAGATAAAAAGTAATTGGATAAAAATGCTTGGCGGATAGATGCGACAAGAGGAGTCAAATTAAGGCTAAATAAAGCTTAAGTAATTTGCCTGTAACAACATTCGACTATTTGATAGGTCAACCAGAAAGAACTCCGGTATAAATATCTTCTCTTGTTCCCTTCGCAGATTCTAATCTGATCAGGTTCAACGGATCCCGAATTAACGGTCTCAGCCTTATGGCACTCCGACAAGTGATATCAGTATATAAAAACGGCCTGGTTAAACCAAGCCGACCTGTTTAATTTTTAACTACTTTGCTAGCTGCGCATCAATAATTGGAAACCGATCCACGCAGCAGAGATGCTCAGCACCACATTTAATAAAATATTTAACCCCATCTTAAAAAATGCACCTTGCTGCATAAGCAAAACATTATCCATAGAAAAGGTGGAAAACGTCGTCAGTGCCCCTAAAAAGCCTAAACCAATCACTTGTCGCCAAGGTTCTGTTGCCAACAGTTCATTGTCGAACGCAGCAATCAACAAGCCCATGATAAATGAACCAACCACATTAACAGTTAGCGTACCGTATGGAAAACCACGCCCCAATAAAATGACACACAGTTCAGATATCAAGTAACGAGAACACGCACCGAAAGCACCACCTAGTGCAATAAAACCAAGAATGGAAAACTGCCCCATAATTCCCCCAACACTATTGATGACGATATTGTAACCAAAACTAAAGCAATATTGATGGTGAAATTTTAGAATTCGACAACGTATTGCATTTAAAACACGCTGAGATTAAAAAAGTTACAGGAGTCACTTTACTTCAATATACCCCATCAAACCGGTTTTCATGTGCTCAATAACATGGCAGTGATACATCCAACGTCCAGGGTTGTTAGCAACAAAGGCAGCTTTGGCACTGCCATTTTTTCCAAGTAAAACCGTATCGGTATGGAACGGTTCGTCGAGTTTCTTTCCATCTAACTCAAGAACAGTAAATGTATGCCCATGAAGATGAATAGGATGATGATATTGAGTAACGTTCTTCAAATTGAAGATATAGGTTTTTCCAAGTTCCAATTTTGAAAGTGGTGCTGGGATATTATCTTTACTCATTCCCTCCCAAGCTCGTTTGTTCATCAGCCAGAATTTAGGTATCGCTTTGCCCGATTTATCGGCAGGAGTGATCGCCCCCTCCCATTCAAACACATAATCGATTTGCTCCGCATTTTCCAAATCAAGATCAGGCACAGGGTTGAGAGGCAATAAAGGCAGTTTCTTGTTGCTTGGCAGGTCAGACTCAACAACTTCAAACTCACACAAAGAGAATGGGAAGCGCCCTTTCATTTGACGCACATAAACACGCTCTCCAGCCTTCGGAGCAATCAATCCGATATCCAATCTCATTCCCGGACCAATTTTGTGTTGAGTGAGCCTATAAGGCGTTTTAACTGGATTGCCATCGATGGCAATAACCCAAGCCTCTGTGCCTTCAATCGCGATCGGATAGGTAATGGTGTTATCGACATTAGCAATTCTTAATCGCGTAGTCGCGTTCTGCTTCAGCGTATAAACAGGCTCATGAATACCATTGACGCTACTCCACTCTCCTGGCGTTCCCATACGTGCACTCAAGCGCGGCACCATTAGATTCTTCCACTGTCCTTGCTTGTCTAAATGCCAATGCTTGAGGACGACTTCATGCTCTTCATCAAACTGAACAGGCTCAGCCTCTTCAACAATTATTAGCCCAACTAACCCCATACCAAGCTGCTTAACACTGTTCATGTGTGGGTGATACCAAAACGTACCTGCATCTGGCGGGGTAAACTCATACGTAAAAGTCTCTCCGGGCATTATAGGAGCCTGGCTTAAAAACGGAACTCCATCCATTTCAATAGGAACCCTCAAGCCATGCCAATGAATCGTCGTCGGCTCTGATAGCTTATTGATGAAGTTGATTGTTACCTTTTCCCCTTGTCGGCAACGAATTATCGGTGCAGGTATACGCCCATTAAAAGCTAATACCTCAGTATTGAAACCGGGCACTAGTTCAGCCGTAGAAGGCTCTGCAGTGATATCGTATATATACTGCCCCTGCTTATTAGTACTCCTAGATAGAGAACATGCAGGTAGAACAGTAAGCGCGGAGATCGCTAAGGATGATTGAAGGAAGCGTCGACGAGATATATCCATACATAGTTACCCATTAATCCAGATCGGTTGAGTGTAACTAAATATAAATAATGATTCTCATTTATTGCTAACATTTCGGAGCACTTGGTTATAACGACTAGTCTAATAGGTTGGTGAGTTAATAAATACTTACAAAGAGCAGCAGGAAGCAGAAAGGCATATAGGTGGGATGCAAGCAGATACAAAAAAGGCTCTGACCTAAGTCAGAGCCTTGAGATATGGCAGGGGTGGAGAGATTCGAACTCCCAACACGCGGATTTGGAATCCGCTGCTCTGCCAATTGGAGCTACACCCCTGTAGAATTCTTATATTCTAGATTTGACAAAACCTCGCATGGGCGAGGTTGTCGATATTAAGTGGCGGAGTGGACGGGACTCGAACCCGCGACCCCCGGCGTGACAGGCCGGTATTCTAACCAACTGAACTACCACTCCGCAGTGGTATCACCCGCTTGTAATCAGCAAGTGTCCAAAATTTAAA
>NZ_JAKKCK010000012.1:0-41968 GCF_021725735.1 Vibrio sp. J2-3(2022) | reverse complement strand
TTTGGACTCGAAACAGCTAAAACTAAGTTCTAGTGATCGACGATGAATCTGTATACCAAAAAACTGCTGCTAAGTTTTAAGCTCAGAAACATGATTTTGATTGCTAGCTTTTTCTGGCGACTAACGCCCTGTTAAGGTGTGAGCAACGCAATACAAAAGCCGCCGCATACCGCCTTAAACACTAAAACTAACGCATAGTGAAAATGCCACGCGTTGCGAATCACTCTTAAACAGTTTGTTATGTTTATTTTTTGAAGAGCTTACCGAACGTCTTTTTTAAATGATCGTCTAGGTGAGCTTGAACTATTGTTAGCCCCTCTTCAGCCGCAACGTCTAACAACGAATCGTAATCATTTAATTCATTACAATTTTGACATTTTATTAAGTCTCCAGAGGAAAACTCCTGATCAGGCTCTCCCTCTAAAGGACAATCACAAAACAAACATTTAAGCTCTACAGTAAAGTTGCCATCTTCCATTAATAATACCCCGTAAGTTTCAGACCAAGTGTTGCTAGGGCTAAAAGAAAACCTAAAACAAGAAAAAGCCCCTTGTGCTCCTCAATGTAATCAGAAGTTTTTTTCAGAAACGTTCTGTTTGCTTTTAGCTCATCTGAACGTTTTTTTGAACGAGCAACGCCAATTCCTTTAGGAGTTATTTGCAATCCTTTGTAGTTGCCACCTCCCAAATACGCATGATTGAGCCACTCATGTGCTAAACACTTGTCTGCTGCTTTTTCGAGTTGCTCAAGAGTAAAAGTGCTTTTGTTCGCTACATTAATCTCTTGTACCAGTTGTTCATCTATATCGAGGTTAACAGATTTGTAGGTGCGACCGTGCTCTTCCATATAGTCGATAACATTATTTAGTAACGCATACTCAGGCATTTTTCCTCCGATAAACATAACGCCGCATTAAGGGGTGAACAACGCAAACCACCCGACCTAAACCATTGTGCCATAAACATTGAAGCTGAACTTTGAACCAAGACCGGCAAGCGTTGAGAATCCCTCTTAAATGCTTTGTTATGTGATTTTCTCAAAGGTTTCTCATACTAACCATTTGAAAGACTTTTGTAAGAATTTGTCTGCATTTTCAGTGACGATTTCACCGTGAGCCATGACCAATATTTGCGGGTTCCAAGACAACAACCTATTGAGGTGTTTCCGCGCGTCCGCTTTACCAAACATGAAGCTTAAACGCCAGTCCAAAGGCATTTGCCCATTAGGGGCAAGTATACCAACACCTTTGGCCACAACCCGTTGCCAGTAGTTAAAGTCTTTACCTGAAAAGTTCTCAACCAGGTCAGTAACAATTAACGTACTTGAACTGCTATGGTAAAACACACATTCTTCCATTAGCGGAGAACCAGAAAACAATTCTTGTTCAATGTCAGGCTCCCAAGCATAACTTTGCGGGTTATTAAGAGATGTATGAAAAGAAATATCACTACGCTTTTTTATCACCTCGTTTGTCCCATAGACTTCTGCGTTTGGAAAGGCCGCAATCCATTCAGATAAGAACAAGTGGTGTAGATGATTGGGGGCAATTAAATATTTAACAGAACCTAAACTGTCAATTTGCTCTGCAATTGACTCAGATAATTTGATTGGACTATGAACCCATAAATCTCCACTAGAAAGTCTAACAACCGTCATTCGAGTGGAAAAAGGCAACCCTAAGAACTGAACGGGTTCACCATCAAATATCCATATTTCATGCGCTAATTTTTCCATGTTGCTCCAATCACATAACGCCCTGTTAAGGGGTGAGCAGCGCAATACCTAAGCTTCCGCATGCCACCTTAATCACTTAAACCAACGCATAGTATAAATGCCACGCGTTGCGAATCCCTCTTGAACAGTTTGTTAGGTGCGTAGCCAAAGTTGGTAAAAGTCTGTTTCATCGTGCTTGGGATTCTTGCGCACGAACTCCCAACCATAGCGCTTATAGAATGTGAGAGCTCGATGGTTAGTTCGGCTTACTGAGAGTACTGCACGCAAACAACCCGCTTTACTCAAAGTGCTTACAATATAATCCTGCAATTTTGCAGCGAGTCCTGAACCACGAAAGTTCGGCTTTAAGTAAATGAGATGCACATAGCCAGTCTCCGGCTCGGGTGAAAAGCTACGAAACTCTAACTGCCCTGCAAACTGACCATCCACAAATATATGGATATAGAACCATCCTGATGTTGCTAACCGGTCTAATACTCGTTCACGATAACCACTGATGAAATCGTCGAAACCATCGTAATGCCCAAAACTACAAAAGTATGCATCTTTTCTCGCAGCAACGCACAATTCGAAATCATCAATGTTTATCTGCTGAAAAGCAATTTCCATACTTACCTTTTCCTTCAAGCACCTAACGCCCAGTTAAGGGGTGAAGCACGCAATACCAATGTTACCGCATGGCACTTCAACACCGAAACCACCGCATACCAAAAATGCCACGCGTGCTGAATCCCACTTGAACTGTTTGTTAGCACGCTGCCCCTAAAGCCTTTGGTACACGCCAAGATATTGAAATATAACACGAAACTGATGGTTTAAAACACTGATACCAAACGGACAGCTGCCAAACTGAAAACTAACTTTAAGCGCAAGTTGGCAAGAAGAAAAACATGCGAAAATACACTATTTTCGCAGTAATAAAATTTGCAAAGAATTCGAACATCGGACTTGAACAACCACGACAATGATCCGAATTTAAGGCAAGAAATCAACCGCACCAAAGAAACCGCGCCAGAGAAATAGCCCGAAAGTTAGAAACCGTAAACGATAAACTCAAAGCGAAAACTTAACTTCTAGTACCACCGGAGCGAACCTGAAAGGCACATTTGATCAGGTGTAAAGTGAGGAAAAGAAACCAATAAAAACAGAAACTTTTAGCCTTTGATGCCAACCCAGTGCTAACGCCCTGTTAAGGGGTGAGCAACGCAATACCGAAGCCGCTGCATACCACCTTAATCACTTAAACCAACGCACAGTAAAAATGCCACGCGTTGCGAATCCCTCTTGAACAGTTTGTTATGTGTGTAGTTACATTTTTGACGGAGCCAATAATGAACTGTAATAGTTGCTGTAGCTGCCAAACAATGGCTTGTACTGTTCAACAATAACCACCTTGCCCTCAATACAGATCGACTTGCAAATAACCTGTACAACCTCACCATGCTCTAACTTTACAGCTGCTCTATAAATGTGGATGCTTCGGCTTTTACCAGGAGCATCTGTGTTATCCCACGAAGATAGAACCACGCCGTGATGAGTCCCTATAAGCTTTCCTCGAAAAAACAGCTGATCAAAGCCAATAGCTATAACAATTCCAATACCAAGGAAAAATAATATGTATTTTACAATTTGCTTCTTTTGCATATTAATTCCTCCAAGCACATAACGCTCTGTTAAGGGGTGAGCAACGCAATACCGAAGCCACCGCATACCGCCTTAAACACTAAAACCAACGCATAGTGAAAATGCCACGCGTTGCGAATCCCTCTTGAACAGTTTGTTATATGCCCGAACTCATAGTGTACTCTGGATGTCCAGTGTGCTCATCCAATTGCTCACTCACGACTTTGAAGCCTTGAGACAAATAGAATTGATAACTAGCCTGATTTTCCTTGTACACAGAAAGACTCAATTCCGCCCTCTGAGTTTTAGCATGACTCAATAGTTGCTTACCAATGCCTTTACCTTGAAGTTCAGGAGAGACAAATATAGCAGCTAAGCTATTTTCATACAGTGCGTAAAAGCCGACTACTTTCGACTCAGCTTCGTAAACGTAAGTTTCTGAAGCTGGAATGTAGATGCTACGCATGTTTTCTACTTGAGATTCCCAAAACTCAGCCGAAATGAAATCGTGAGCTTTAACTGACGCTTTAAGCCAAATTTCAAGAACTGAATCCATGTCATTTTCGTTGTACTTTCTTATCATTTTAAAGCTCTAAATAGCCAAATTTATCGGTGCAATATAACGCCCTGTTAAGGGGTGAGCAACGCAATACAAAAGCCGCCGTAAACCACCTTAATCACTAAAATCAACGCATAGTGAAAATGCCACGCGTTGCGAATCCCTCTTGAACAGTTTGTTATGTGCGAACTTCTAGCTTGTAGATGACTGCTCAGCAACACTAACTTTAGGCTCTTTCTCTGGCGTCGACCATTTGATGATTGCTCTAAGGTTCATTGAGAAAAAGATGATATTTGCAATTATCATTGCCACACTGCCAGTAAGATAACCAACTGCTACCCAACTAGTGTTACCGCACATCATTAAAATGAAACCGATTTTGTTCTTATTTCCAATTTGCCAAATTGCAAGAAACGTAAGTACCATTGCAACCCAATCGATTCCATAGTACTGAAAATATTCCATTTTTCCTCCAAGCACATAACGCCGCATTAAGGTGTGAGCAGGGCTTGCCTATACTTTGAGCGAAGCGAAAACGGCAAGCGTTGCGAATCACTCTTAAATGCTTTGTTATACGGAGATTTTCTGCCTGCCGACTTTATGAGCAAAACCACCAACCCTAACCTTAATAATTCCCTGGTCGCTCAACTCCACAGACGCTGTAATTCTTGAAACACACTCCATCGCCCGACCTTGCTCAAAAGTAAAGCTATTCGAATGTGTATTAGGAAGGTGTTTGGCTAAGTAACAAGCTAATGCACCGCTCGCACTTCCTGTCGCTGACTCCTCTGAAATCCCAACCAATGGAGCGAAATTACGACAGCTTGCTGTCACTTTACTTGTTTTCTCACGCAGCTCAAAAGCATGGATACCAATTACACCATGCCTTTCACAGAACTCACTAGTTAAATTTTCATTCACTTGAATTTGATCAAGATACCCAAAGGGCACTGGGACAATAATATCAGGTAAGCCTGTTGAAATAACCTCAATCGGTAACCGAGTTGACTCAAGTAGCGTCGAGTCTAGTCCAATTAACTCTGATATAGCCTCATAACTAAACTCCCCACGAAATTCTGGTAACTTCAGGTCCATTACTATATGACCATTAGCCTCTATAGTTACCACAAGCAAACCTGCTTTAGTCCTTTGAAGGTATTTACCTTCCGTTATGATTCCGTCTTGATACATAGTCGAAAATGCTGCCAATGTGGCGTGTCCACAGAAATCAACTTCACCTGTTGTGGTGAAAAAAGACAACTCAAAGTCGGCTTCGTCATCGAGAGATACAAACGCAGTTTCCGAGTAACCAACAACTTGTGCTATTTGTAATTTTTCTTCGTTCGACAAGTGATCAGCGTGAAGCACTACACCAGCAGGATTCCCACCAGTTCCATTCGAAGTAAAGGAATTAACCAAAAAAGCTTCAACATTCTTCAATATTCATATCTCCGTATAACGCCTTGTTAAGGTGTGAGGCGCGCAATACCGAAGCCTCCGCATACCGCCTTAACCACTAAAACCAACGCATAGTAAAAATGCCACGCGTGCCGAATCACTCTTGAACAATTTGTTATACGAATTTCTCCTTCAGTGCCAGCACTTGTTGTTCAAATAACTCGCAATCTGACTTTGAGTATGACTTAGCGACATTAACCCATTGAACGCCCGTTTCATCTATATGGCGAAACTCGACTTGAAGCGCATATTTAGAACAACGAAGAAGAGCAAAAACGAAACCTACAGCCGTCAAACTAAGAACTAAAACTTGTAGCCATTGCGGTGCCTCTTCAAAGCTTGGAATGGCTAACCAAACAGCCCCTGAAAAAATAAACACCCAGAATAACACTTGACCTAAATTATCAAGAAAACTTAACTTTTTAACCCTAGCATTGTTTATCTTAGACAAAGCATATGAGTCTTTCTTAAACCTGAACTCTTTTGAATCCAAGCTAAAATCAGTACTCTTGTACATAAATTCCCTCTATTCGTATAACGCCCTGCTAAGGGGTGAACAACGCAATACAAAAGCCGCCGCATACCACCTTAATCACTAAATTCAACGCATAGTAAAAATGCCACGCGTTGCGAATCCCTCTTGAGCAGTTTGTTAGGCATCTTGTCACCACAAACTACTTACCCGTTTTGACCTAATTAACTTCCAAAATGAAAGCATGAAAATAGCCAACGAGAAAACAATATGAAGCGTTGGTATGCTTCTAGACCAGGCATCAGACTCTACCAAATGAGAATCAAGTTCTTTGCCACACAAATGATGACCTTCAATGGCTGTTTCAATTACAAAAGGAGCCCAGAAATAAGTTACTGGCATAGCAACTAGCAAAGCAATTAAGGGCGTAATCCATATAAATTTTGAACCTCTATTTTCACGAAGAAGCCTGATCATGATGACAATGAACAGTACTGAGCCAGACATTATCGAAGCATAAAAACGCCCATCATCTCCCTGTGTGCACGTACCAGAAACTGCACCAAGCGAAACCAAAAGGCCATACAATAGTATCAATATCGAGCTGTACATTTGTAACCTTTGATGCCTAACGCCCTGTTAAGGTGTGAGCAACGCAATACCGATGCCGCCGCATACCACCTTAAACACTAAAACCAACGCATGGTGAAAATGCCACGCGTTGCGAATCACTCTTAAACAGATTGTTATACATTTACACTACCGAAGACCGCTTTACTTCCCAGTACTTAAGCTCTGCGTCATCAAATTTTTGTTCGAGCGCATCTAGGTCATGCTTGATTTTGAAATTTCGTTCGTCGTCAGTGATAGGAAGTAACCAAGCTACGTGAGCGTGGGAACTATTTAGAGGCATTATTTCCAAGTCCTCTCCAAATGGATACGGCAACGAAATTAGCCAGTTTTCACAGTTAGAACCCTCAAGCCAAGGCTCACCAATAGGCAAGGTATGGCCAAAACCCAAATTATGATTCGAATGGTAGTAAGTTACCATTGCCAGCATTTCAACTAGACGATTTGACTCGATCTGTGATACGACAACAAACTCGTGAAGAGCTGAATCACTGTGTGTAATCTCTGATGCACCTACTGAGCAATACACCCACATGTTAATTTGAGGGCCAGGTGCAAACCTGACAACCTGAAAATCGGGTACAATTTTCTTAATTGGCCCAAGCTCCCAAGACAATATCTCGAAATCATGACCTTCAAAGAACTCTGCGTAATGTTTAATAATCTTTTCTTTAGTAGACTTCATAATATCCTTGATGCATAACGCCCTGTTAAGGTGTGAGCAACGCAATACCGAAACCGCCGCATACCACCTTAAACACTAAAACCAACGCATAGTAAAAATGCCACGCGTTGCGAATCACTCTTAAACAGTTTGTTATACGCAAACTAGAAGAGGTAATACCGTTTAGTCGTGTTCTTGTGCTGTGTATTTATTTAAAAAATCATAGCTCAACGTGGGTAGCGGTTGGTTACAGAACGCCTCTGGTACGTAGTCAGTCTCAAAACCAATGCAGTAACCATGCCTTGCAAAGGCGACTTTGGCCAGGGTGGTCAGTTGCATGGAGAAATAGCCGTGTCTTGAATCATTCAAACGTGGCTGGCTCCAATATTCATGGTGATTTTGAACTGCCGAGTACATTGCCTTTTGGTAGGTTTTTTCATCAGCGCCACCAAATACTTTCATTATGACATCGATCATTGGTAAATGAAGGTAGGTGACAGCATCAGGTTCACCGTGATTCACCGGCTCGGAAGCACTAAAGTTGACGTACTCCTGAATCAAATCCGTAGGCTCGCCATCAGTCAAGCCAAAAACGCACCCGAGCATCTTGAGTAAAATCTTATCAGACTCACTTTGCCACTCAATTTGCGGGTGATCCACGATTTCAACGAAGCGTCTTGCGCTATCAAAATCTTCGCACAACAAGGAGCGCCATGTTGATACCGTTAGATCGTTACCTTCAATCCCACGGTAATCCTTGCCAGTGTGAAAGCTAAATGACACCTCTTTGTTTGGTAACGAAATCGTAATCTTTTCGCCACCCTCCAGTAAGGCATATTCAATACTTTTTGAGTCAAAATATTGCCAAGCGACAAGAGAGTGCAATGCACTGTCAATGTCAGCTAAATTCAGATATAACGTTTTGGTGTAGATTTCAAACCCTAAATCTCCTGGGTTGACATAATTCCACTCTTCACTTTGCGCCAACCTGCGTGTGATGATATCTGTCAAAGCCGCAATGTTTGCTGACTCATCTTTGAATACTTTCCGAGAGCCATCGTAGTTGATTGGCGAGTATTGTTGTATCGTCATTTATTACTCAATTTATATTTTATCTAGCACGAGGAGAACTCTGGCGTATAACGCCTTGCTAAGGTGTGAGTAACGCAATACAAAAGCTACCGCACAGCGCCCTAATCACATAAGCCACCGCAAAGTAAAAATGCCACGTGTTACGAATCACTCTTAGGCAATTTGTTAGTACATGCGCTACTTCTATTTATGCGCTCCAAGATATTGAAAAGTGGCATGATATGAAAGGCTTCGAACACTGAAGTGAGACGGGCAGCTACAAAACTTTACCCCGATTGAAAGACGAAAGCTGGCTAGAAGAAAAACACATTGAACTGCCCTACTTTCACTGGCTTCAAATTAGAAAAGGATTCGATCCTCGCACTTCGACGGCAATACCAAAGAAAGACAATTCTGACTTAGTAAAAGCCACGAAAGAGAAGAAGCGCCACAGAAATAGGCTAAGAGTTAGAGACCGTAAACGGTGAAATCAAAGCAAACACTCCGCATATAGTGCCACCGGAAAGAACGTGAAAGGCACTAACTGAAAGGTGTAAACACGAGCGCCAAAACAGATAAACACCAAAACTTATGACCTTTGATTTCAAACCCGTACTAACGCCCTGTTAAGGTGTGAGCAACGCAGTACCAATGCCGCCGCATACCACCTCAAACACTACATACAACGCATAGTAAAAGTGCCACGCGTTGCGAATCACTCTTAAACAGTTTGTTAGTTTGCAGACCCAAAGGGTTGATTTTACGTTATTTTAAACTTTGCAAATAACAAACTTTATGTGCTTTGATGCACTTAAGCCAGGCGTAGTCTCAAAGCGGCTACTCAATGAAACCACGTGGAACAAACAACGCCGCAGAAAACGAACTCACAACACCAAAAAGCGCTTTTGGAAAACCAATCTCACAATGCGTGACTTTGAACAAAGTCACTGAAACCACGTGAACTTTCCACACCAGAGAAAACGCCATTTCAGCGAGTAAATCGGCTTTTGTACCAACAAACTCAACGAGTAGAGTTTCAGCAAAAAAGTTCAACTCAGTTAACCCCAAAGTCGCCATACCAAAGAACAAATCAACCGTTGAAACGATGCCAATTTTGGGTTTTCACCACGCTAGTTAACACTGAAATTGAACGCAGATATGACAATTTCGACTTTGCGCTTTTACCACTAGATCTTGCGATATAGCTGCGTTTTTCCTCTTGCAAACTAACGCCCTGTTAAGGTGTGAGCAACGCAATACCGATGCCGCCACATACCACCTTAAACACTAAATTCAACGCATAGTAAAAATACCACGCGTTGCGAATCACTCTTAAACAGTTTGTTATAAGCGTGGTTTAAGCATGTGCACGAACTG
This sequence comes from Vibrio sp. J2-3(2022), assembly GCF_021725735.1. NCBI lineage: Bacteria > Pseudomonadati > Pseudomonadota > Gammaproteobacteria > Vibrionales > Vibrionaceae > Vibrio > Vibrio sp. J2-3(2022). The sequence continues at coordinate 32,380 of NZ_JAKKCK010000012.1, read as the reverse complement.
TTCGTCCTGCCCTGTAACCTCAAAGCCAAACCTTTGGTAAAGTTGCCCTACTCGGTTTCCTTGTAAGTAGCAAAGCTTTATCGGTAACGACTTTTGTTCAGCAAGCTCAATGACTGCTTTTAATACTTGGCTACCAATTCCTTTACCCTGATATTCTGGTAATAGGAAAAAGCGACCAAAGTACAGATACTCAGAATGGCACTGCACCAAGTAACTGCCAACTGCGACTCCATCAACTTCGATTATGGTTGGCTTTTCTTCGCCCCACTCATTGTGGTGAATTTCTCTTTGAACACTGTCGTTCCAACCAAATACCGCTTTGATTGGTTCAAATTCTGCTGATTTCTTAAGTTCGAATAGGAACTCATAGTCACTATTTTCAGCTTTACGGGTTTCGTACACCTAACTCTCCAAACCTACAACTACGGATAGCTTATAACGCCGCATTAAGGTGTGAGCAACGCTACTACGAACCTAAACCATTGCGCCAAAAAACACGAAACCCAACCTTGAACTGAAAATGCCAAGCGTTGGGAATCACTCTTAAATGCTTTGTTATGTATAGCGGCTAGAGAGACCAATTGTAGCTTTTGAAAAACACATGATCTATAGGAAGAACCGGGCACAACAATGCCCCTTCAAGCGGCTTACTGACCGCGATTACTTTTGAAACCTCATCAATCATTACACCAACAGATTCAAGAGAACAGTTCTGTTCGACACTTACCCCCCATTTTTCAGCTTGATTAGAAGATATAGGTTGACCTAGAAGAATGGCTACTTTGTTACCTTTTACACTGAGTGTCTGTAAATCACCTTGAGCATTAACTGCCCAATTACATGGAGAAGTTAGTTTTGTTTCAAAAATGGTAGACTCTTCAAACAAAGTACAAGATGATCCATTGTTAACTGACAGATTAAATGCTAACGAAGAAAAACTAACAAACGATAAAAGTAGCGCAGTTATTTGTTTCACTGTTTTATCTCCCAAAACCAAACTTCATCACCAAGATTAATCCAATCAGGGGCGCCTCCCTTCATATGCTCGCCATCCCAAACGTCAATGTGATCGGTACTACCCCACCCATTCCTGATAAAGATAATCCCTCTCCGACCAATTAATGATTTTTCTCTTTGATCTTTAATAAGCTCTTTATTTCCAAATATATTAGGGTTAACAGAGATCCAATTTGCTAACTCTTGGGCTGCTAAAATGTGTCTCGGACTATGTTTAAAGCCAGGGTAGCAGCGCCTATTAGGATATTTTTGGTCAAAAGTTGAAGTGTCGATACCTGTTTCCTCCAGAGCAACCCCCATACGAATAGCACACTGATTAGGAAAATGAGCCCTATCACAAGGAGATTTTGGGTATGGATGGTTTTTCCATAACTTGGCAAATTGAATTACTGACACTGTACGTACCTCACTGAAACAAAAAAAAAGTACTCTAACACACTCAAAATAATCAAACCTGTTTCATATTAAATAGTGCGATCATTCTTTCGAAACTCGGATACATAACGCCCTGTTAAGGTGTGAGCAACACAATACCAGAGCCGCCGCATACCACCTTAATCACTAAAACCAACGCATAGTAAAAATGCCACGCGTTGCGAATCACTCTTAAACAGTTTGTTATGCCTATGCTAACCACCTAGAAAATCTAGTATTTTTTGTCCAGTACCTAGACCTCGTTTGTAAAACTCAGTGTGACCGCAACTACTGCATGATAAGAAATAAAAACGGTGTTTATTGTAATTGAAAAATGTACTCCAAAATCCACCACTGGCTCTTAACTCACCAATCTCATATGACTCTGAACCACATTTATCACAGCAGTATTCAAACTTCGATTTCACTTTGTCATTCCCTAACAGGTGGTTTGCCATCTGCTTGTTTGCAAGCTCTTTGCCTAAAGACCCGCACTTTTCACACTTCAATGATGAGTGTTCATTGCTATACCCGCACCCAAAGCACTCCCATTTACTATCCATATTTCCTCTTATAGGCATAACGCCCTGTTAAGGTGTGAGCAACGCAATACCAAAGCTTCCGCATACCACCTTAACCACTAAACCTAACGCATAGTGAAAATGCCACGCGTTGCGAATCACTCTTAAACAGTTTGTTATACCTAGTTTGCCCAACTTATGTCAGTTATCACCATGTAAGTAAACCCCGTCTCTTCCGTGGTTCGGTAAGCGCCTTTAGCTTCCAAAAGATAAGAGGTTACGGAAGTCATTTCCCACCCATCAATCTCATCCGCTTGCCACTTGTCTATGGTAAGCGATTCATAGCCTTTTGATTCGCCAAACTCTCGAACGATGTGCATTTGATCTTTTACATTGTCATAAATGTAAGAATTCGCCCAAGACCAAAGCCATGTATTTGACGTGGTAGAAATGGAACCGACGAACTGTACTTTTGCAATAACAGCAACCTTTCCATCGTTTGAAAATATAAGAGTACCGCTTTCCTGGTCCCAGTCGAAACGCTCATGTTCACCAAGTTTGAATTCGCTCATCAGCTTGTTCTGCTTTTCTGTCAGAGCAGTATGCGCTTCAGTAACAAAATCTTCCCAGCTAATATTTGCGTTGGTATTTGAAACGAATAATCCCATGGCTGCTGTTAGTAATTTCTTCATAATTTCCCTAAGAGGTATAACGCCGCATTAAGGTGTGAGCAACGCTACCACGAAACTTAACCATACCACCGTAGACACAAACCCCAACGATAGAATGAGAAATGCCAAGCGTTGGGAATCACTCTTAAATGCTTTGTTATGAAGCAATTTTTAGTGACAGCATTGAAAAACAACATTATGCCCTCACTTTAATAAGCACACACTATTAATAAGGAAACAACGTGAGCTATACAGGCATAGATACACAGTCTTCTGCTGCACTGCAATAGCTGCAAGACAACTTTGACTTTCCCGAAGTAGGAAATGGTGATGCAATTTTCCAGCACCTACAAGTTACTTTTCAATCCGCATCAAACGTAGAAAACACAATTACGGATATGTGGCTTTCAAGAACTACCCATGAATTTGGAAAAATCCGTTTTGAAGAGCGTCCAAGTGACAACTTTGATACTGATAACATCCATATCGAATTTGATGCGAATTGGTCAAATGTTACATACAGTTGGGATAATGACGTATTTCAAATCGAAGGCTCATCTCCTCGATTTGGTGACTACTCTGTTCGAGTAATCTTCTAAATAGCAGGCGGGTTGTAAAGACCTGCCTTGCTTCATAACGCCCAATTAAGGGGTGAACAACGCCTCCACCCAAACCTAAAGCATTGTGCCATAAACACTAAATTTGAAGTAGAAGCAAAAATGCCGAGCGTTGTGAATCCCTCTTAAATTGCTTGTTATATTTCAGTGCGCTATAGGTAATTTGGGCTATGCGCACCTACTAATTTGCTCTTTTCACTGGAGTTGCACCAGATCATCAGTAAGTTAAACTTAAAAGAGCGGTGGTTCTCCCAAAACATGGCAACACATTTTGAAAGTTGCTTAAATTGACTACTAATTTTGTTGATAATTTTCATACCCATAAGCTCTCCCTCCTTAGTCTGACTAGTTAAAAACCCCACAATTTCCGCTAAGAGAAACTGCACCACAAAAACAGGTGGATTTGACGCAAAGTAAATCGAGGCTGCCATCATCAGTCTCAGGAGACCACCACTGAGAGACGTATTCACGTTTCGGCTTTCGACTTTCGACTTTCGACTTGAGTTTTAACATTATAACGTACTGAACTAAAAAGAAATATAACGCCCAATTAAGGGGTGAGCAACGCTACCACTCAACCTATAGCATTGTACCGTAACCACTAAAATTGAAGTAGAAGCAAAAATGCCAAGCGTTGGGAATCCCTCTTAAATTGTTTGTTATGTTTTACCACAAACACATGATTTACTTGAGAAAGAACTACTATTTCTGACTAGTTTTCTGAAGCAAACCATAAGGATAGAACCAACTTGGCCGCCAAAGGCGATTAACCTAAAACAAGTACTTCCACTTCCCTGCCCAATGAGGCAACCCAACTAAGAAACAACAAACGCCCTTTCTTACCAACCAAAGCGCAAAACAATGGCTAATTGCCGAGGCAACTGCCAAGCTGAAATGCTAATTGACTAAGAATCTAAAAGCGACTTTAAGCTAGTTAAACGAGAAGCCGACCGCCACGACCTGATAATGAAGCAACCCACGAATATTGGCATGCTTTACGGCCTGAGAGATTCAAGAACTTAGGCAGACAACGCGAATTTGCTGAGTCTACTAGGGACGAATTGCCAGAGGGACAAAGAACTAGAGCTTAAGAACTTTAAGCCTTTGAAATACAAGTAAACATAACGCCCTGCTAAGGGGTGAACAACGCAATACCGTAGCCGCCGCATACCACCTTAATCACTAAAATCAACGCATAGTAAAAATGCCACGCGTTGTGAATCCCTCTTGAGCAGTTTGTTAGTTTGCAGACCCAAAGGGTTGATTTTACGTTGTTTTAAACTTTGCGAACAACAAACTTTATGTACTTTGATGCAGCTAAGTCAGGCGTAGTCTCAAAGCGGCTACTCAATGAAACCACGTGGAACAAACAACGCCGCAGAAAACGAACTCACAACACCAAAAAGCACTTTTGGAAAACCAATCTCACAATGCGGACTTTCAATAAAGCCACTGAAACCAAGTGAACTTACCGCACCAGAGAAAGCGTCCTTTCAGCAAGTAAATCTGCTTTTGTACCAACAAACTCAACGAGCAGAGTTTCAGCAAAAAAGTTCGACTCAGTTAACCCCAAAGTCGCCGCACCAAAGAACAAATCAACCGTTGAAACGATGCCAATTTTGGATTTTCACCACGCTAATTAACACTGAAATTGAACGCCAATACGACAATTTCAGCTTTGAGCTTTTACCACTAGATCTTGCGATATGGCTGCGTTTTTCCTCTTGCAAACTAACGCCCTGTTAAGGTGTGAGCAACGCAATACCGATGCTTCCGCATACCACCTTAAACACTAAAACCAACGCATAGTGAAAATGCCACGCGTTGCGAATCACTCTTAAATTTATTGTTAGCTTTCTATTTCCAATGCAATGTAATTTGCTATGAGTTTCTTTCCTAGGTAATGCCAACTAAATTCTAACTCAATACCATCAACTAGATACTGGTAATTAACCTCAACTCCATCGTCCCAGTATTCAATATGATTAGAAAATAACGCCTTTATTTGTTCTGGCTGCATACCATCATTTATTGACAAATAACGGTTGCCCAACAGAAGATCTCCTTTAAACACATCTCCTCTTGAATAAAACTCACTCAAGCGGACATGGATGTGGTTCACCTTACCATTAACTACATTTAGTACATAGCATCCAAAAGAATGGCTACCATCAGGAAAGTTACACTCTGCGCCAAGTACAAAGCTTTCTATAGAAAACGTATTGAGATTGAGTTGCACAATTACTCCTTGAAAGCTAACGCCGCGTTAAGGGATGAACAACGCTATACCCCCAAGTTAAACCATTGTGCCATAAACACAAAAGCTAAACTTTGAACCGAAACCGCCAAGCGTTGAGAATCCCTCTTGAACGCTTTGTTATGTGCGTAGCCTATTATTGTACAAAACTCACCCACTTCGAGCGCCATTCTTGTGCTTCCATTGGTTCTGGCCAGAACTCTTTTTGTTTTTGAATAAGCCCATTTTCTACAGTATGAAAAGTAATAGCACGCGCCTTTTGAACGCTATCAGTTATAGAAACATCAGTGACTACCGTTTCGCCATCGCAGACAACTGAATGAACGACGAATTCCCAAATGCCATTTGCTGGATAGTAAGAGTTGATTGCTATGAAATTGTCTCGTCCAACAGTAAGCTCACCAGATTGAGGCCAAAACCCTTCAAAATCCGGGCTAAGCCACTCGCTCGCTTTCGCGAAATCATTAGTTTTCATTGCTTCCCAAAATGCTACGACAACTTCCTTTGAATTCATTTTTCCCTCCAAGCACATAACGCCCTGTTAAGGTGTGAGCAACGCAATACCGAAGGCCCCGCATACCACCTTAAACACTAAAGCCAACGCATAGTAAAAATGCTACGCGTTGCGAATCACTCTTAAACAGTTTGTTAGGCATTTTTATCTAACACCTTTTGCACCAGTAATTGACCAAGAATATTCAGAACCCGCATCACCGGCTAAAATTTTGATACTAAATGACCGAGTCGACAATGGAGGTAATTCATTTTTAATTTCATAGTGGCGAGTATCAGTCTTTTCACCAAGCTTACTTTCAATCGATATTGTCACTGACGTTACGGTGATATCTTTATTACCATTGTATAAGCTACCACGATATACATCTTGAAACTGGATACCAGCTCGTCCGTTCAAGTTCATCAATTCTAAGGTGTTTAAAGCTCGCTCTTTGCCTCTGTACTCTGAACCTTCGGGAAATTTTTTACGGCATGACATATATATCTGTTCTGCGCCTAAATCACTATCGACTCCTTTCATACTCTGTAATATACAGTCATCAAAGTCTTTTGGTTGACCACAACCAGCAATTAATAGAACAATGAAAGGCAAGGAAAATCTTAGACTCATATTCAACACCCCGAAGTTCAACTAGATTAATTGTAGCATCTAGCCGCTTTCGAAATGCCTAACGCCCTGTTAAGGTGTGAGCAACGCAATACCGTTGCTTCCGCATACCACTTTAATCACTAAAACCAACGCATAGTAAAAATGCCACGCGTTGCGAATCACTCTTAAACAGTTTGTTAGGCATTATTACCACTTTGGCATTCTTAGCGGTCTTGTTACGCCAAATATTTCTCATTTCTTTTTTGGATAACCTTTGACTCTTGTCTTCTTGATGCTTGGAACTAAAAACACGACCTGTATATGGGTTTAACTTTGGCCAAGGTCTATTTTGACTTTTGTAGTGGCCATGTGGAATTGATGGATAAGAATCAGGATCTGCTTTAGTAAAAACCCACAAACCCAAACACACAATTTCAAGCCAGTTGTCTCTTTCTTCGCCAGTTTTTTCAGTGGATGAGCGGATACTTACTGGCTGTACTTCATCCTCGTTTAGTTCATGATTTTCATCCGGATTATCCTCATCGCTATCTAGTCGTGGATCCGCAGATATTTCTCCAGTATCTGAAAGCCATAACGCGACCTCAATACGCTCTTTATATTCATCATATCCGATCATCCCGAGTTCATAGTGAAATCTAGCTAATGTGATTAACGTGTTTTCCATAACTTTCCTCTGATGCCTAACGCCCAGTTAAGGGGTGAAGCACGCAATGACCAAGCCGCCGCATGGCACTTCAACACCAAAATCAACGCATAACGAAAATGCCACGCGTGCTGAATCCCTCTTGAACTGTTTGTTATGGCAATTATTCGCCCAGCAAAGAACTCAATTTTTTCTTTGCATAATTTTCAGTTAACTGCTTTCCGATACTAAACACAGTTGAGATGCTCGCATCTTTAAATTCCGTCTTAATTGTATTCCAAACTTCTTCTTTGCGGATATTGTCTAAAAATTCGTGTCCGTCCCAAGTTAATCGATTAACAGAAACAAAACTTGGAACTACGGAAGTATTAGCCAAAGTATCTGACACATTTCCATCTAAAAATCCGGCTTCAATTAAAAGTAACGCATGATATTTAACTTGGTTTTTATCGTATCCTTCAACTTCTAACTGTCTTGGATTTTCCTCTATAGTTAGCAATAGTTTACGGATTAGTTTCATCATAACCTCCGAAGTTTCCTAATTGCTATAACGCCCTGTTAAGGTGTGAGCAACGCAATACCGAATCCCCTGCATACCACCTTAAACATTAAAACCAACGCATAGTGAAAATGCCACGCGTTGCGAATCACTCTTAAACAGATTGTTATAACTCTGATTTTGCCTTTGAGTACAGCTTATGCACGACGTCCGAATTAGAGAAATCGATACAATAGCCTAACTCTATCACGCTACCATTTTTTGATTTGTAAGCTGTAGTATTTCCGCTTTCCAATAACTCACTTAGATCAAAGAATACCTCCAAAGGCAAATCCGAGAACTCTCGATAACCTTGCATTGCTGTGACCGCATCTTTAGCCACATCAGAGCCCTTGTATTTGGTTGCGATACAAGATGAAAGAGCAAAATTTTTGAACAATCGTTCATCACTTTGAGTGCTTAGAGGGCTTGCGTTGAGTCCCAAACTAAAAACAGCAACCCAAATGGTACCGACTAATATTCTAGTTTTCATAGGTTAGCCCTCTTTGCTTCTGAGAAGTAATGATGAAATGACAAAAGAGTTATAACGCCGCGTTAAGTGGTGAACAACGCGCCCCCCAACCTAAACCATTGTGCCGTAAACACTAAAGCTGATTCAAACCAAAAATGCCAAGCGTTGTGAATCCGTCTTAAACGCTTTGTTATGTGACTAGCACCTTTGATAGGCAGATTGAGCGTTTTACACCTATGTATTTACCATACGCGGCCGATTCTGAGTAAGAGTTGCGTTCATAGAAACTGACTGCTTTTGAGTTAACTCTACGTGTCGACAGAATCGCTCTTCGATACCCTTTGTTGACTGCGTAGCGTTCGAGTTGTTCCAGTAACTAAGACCCTGCACCATATTTGTTGGAATACATTCGCTTTAGTTCACAAACTTCACTTTCATGGTATCGAAACACCCCGCATGCGACTGCGACATTATTTTGATATACCACTATGCACCCATCTTTCGATGAATCAAAAGTATCAGATGCAAACGAACTTTCACCAGAGTCACTCGTAATTTGAGTAAGCGATGAGTTCAATTCAGCGACTAACGACTGAAAGTCACTGTTACTTGGTTCTACTTTCTTATGTTCGAATTTCATACCTGTCACATAACGCCCAATTAAGGTGTGAGGCACGCAATGCCGATGCTGCCGCATACCACCTTAACCGCTAAAACTAACGCATACTAAAAATGCCACGCGTGCCGAATCACTCTTAAATTGTTTGTTATATGCGTGCTACAATGAAGCAACCAAAGCATTTGTTGAAACCACTTGAGCAAACGGAACACTAAGCGCCGCCATATAAGCAGCCTGGACGTCAGAAGCCAAGACTTGCTTACCGTCAAACTCTAAACTCTTCGTTGCACAACCGTCTGATATAACAGTGCATTTATAACCCAAATCAAATGCTGCCCTTGTCGTTGTGTCAATACACATATGCGTCATTGCACCGCATATTACAAGTTCATCAGCCCCTTGTGAGTTAAGAAGTTCATTTAAATTAGTTTCCCTAAATGAACTTGGATAATTCTTAACAATCACTGGCTCATTCTCCATCGGCTCAACTAGTTCGTGTATTTTGCAACCGAAAGTATTTGGAATGAAAAAGGTCGCACCTTCACGCGTGGCTATGTGCTGAATATGAAAAACTGGTAACTCTTGCTCTCGGAAGTAAGAAAGCAGTCGAGCACAATTGCGAGCTGCATCTTCCATACCCTCCAATTCCATAGCACCGCCTAAGAAGTAGTCGTTCTGTATATCGATTAGCAATAATCCTTTACTCATAATTTTTCCTAGCCTATTTACTGATTTATAGTTGAAAGCATATAACGCCCTGTTAAGGGGTGAACAACGCAATACCGATGCCGCCGCATACCACCTTAATCACTTAAACCAACGCATAGTGAAAATGCCACGCGTTGTGAATCCCTCTTGAACAGTTTGTTATATGCGTACTGGCACCCATCACCACACATACAACTTAAAGTAAACCAAGAAAGATGCTATGAGAATAAGACCACACCAAGCGAAAAATACAAAGGCTTTCGCCTCAGTTTCTGCTTCTTCCATATCGGGAAGTAACGCCATGAAATAGCACCCGATTGGAACTAATTCGTACATTTTACCTGCATATTGGTTATTCATGCCTAAGAAAGGTGGAACACACAAATACAGAGCTGAATAGCTGACAAAAAAGATAGTAACTAAAATTCTATTCCAACCTATCTCTTCGCCTTCTTGGTACAGCTTAAATAACAGGTAGATAGCACCCAATATTGCTAGTATCAAAAACATCCTGTTCAGAAATCCCTAAAGCATATAACGCCCTGTTAAGGTGTGAGCAACGCATTACCGAAGCTCCCGCATACCACCTTAAACACTACATACAACGCATAGTAAAAGTGCCACGCGTTGCGAATCACTCTTAAACAGTTTGTTATAGCGCTTTGCCGTTTACAAGTGACCAATGATGAGGCATTAATTCACGTATAGTTTTGAAAACCAATGCATTCTCTGGAGTCGTTATGGCTGCTTTGACATCCCCACCCCAGTGGACGAGGCGCTCTTGGCAAACTCCGCATGGTGACAAGATTAGAAACTCATCGTTCTCGTTTTCACGATACAGGCATAATGAGTGGGTCACTCGCTCATTGAGTTTGTGAGCCTCTAAATACGCTCCCACTTCCATGCATAGTGAAAGAGCATCGTTTTTAGTATCAGGAGCAATGCTTGTTAATATTTTTCCTGACTCTGTTCTAACAGCCGCAGCACCACCCCAACCAGAAGGATATCGCATATTTACTAGTTCTATTGCTGCTTGATAAAGCTCTTTTTCGATATTATCCATGACCATCCATATTCAATTTTATCGAGCGCTATAACGCCCAATTAAGGTGTGAAGCACGCGACCACGGCACTCCATTTGACTACCGTAAACACTGAACTCAACCCAAACCAAAAATGCCAAGCGTGCTGAATCACTCTTAAATTGTTTGTTAAATTTATTCGTGCTTCGGTACTATGATAGTTCTTACATCAATGTCTTTATCGCAATCACTTAAATCGCGTTCGATACCTCTAGGGTTTGCAATACGCCCCTCTGGATCATATACAAAGCATATTAGGCTGTTACATTGAGGGTGTTTCTTATAATTAGCAATATCAATAACCAGCTGGTCACCTAAATCTTTATCGGTCATCGATTGCCTAGTTTTTTTGACCTCAATGATTGTATTAACTTCTGGAAGAAGAAAATCACTTCGAGTGGAGCTACCCGCATAGCTAGGATTCCACTCTTCAGGTCGAATATCAGCAAAGTGTAACTTTAACAATGAGTGCAACAAGTTTTGAACGTCATACTCATCATTTACATCGAGAGTTGAACGGTTGGAATACCTTTTTCGTAATTGCATAGCCACTGAATGAAAACGATTGAGTATTGTATTTAATCCATCCAAGGACTGAGCAGTTTTATCGATATCTATTTTGGGGTTTTCGTCAAACATCTTTGGATTTCGCTCGATTCTTATCGATAGAGAATCAATGGCCCCTTTTACTTCCTCAAGGCTTGCGTAGGATGAAATTTGCTGCCAGTTAGAAATACCTTGATTGTAATACTGGGCAATCATGCTTGCGGTGTTGGACGAACCGGGTATATGATCGTGACATAGATCTATTACCTCTTGCACAATATTTCTAAAACGATTTCCGTCATTGCTATCAATGTACAAACCGTCTCTAGTTTTACTGAACCTCGGTAGCATTGCTGCGATTTCAGAGCTGTACTCACCAAGGATTTCTACAATTTCATCTTTCTGCACGATACTACCTCAATAAATTTAACGCCCTGCTAAGGGGTGAGCAACGCAATACCGAAGCCGCCGCATACCACCTTAATCACTAAATTCAACGCAAAGTAAAAATGCCACGCGTTGCGAATCCCTCTTGAGCAGTTTGTTAGGGCTCTATCTCGTCATCTTCCATAACGACTGAAAGCAGTGCTTCTTGAGCGACTTCACCAAAGTGATGCTCTCTATGTAATAAAGTCCAAGCGAATTTATCTAAGCTAACAGTTTTTAATCCAAACCGGTTAGGGATCATCGTAGCTTTTTCCAGCTTTACGTGAGAAAACTCGGTTCGATCCGTAAACTTAGTAATTTCAGCAAGTCTCTTGCCTGGGAATCTAGCACCAAATATCACACGTTTAATCGCTTTAGGATCTAACTTCTGAATATAGATATCAGGTTTAACTTCATCTAATAAGTTGAGAGTGCGAATAAATCGCCACTCTCTCTCATATTCCCACTCTGGTGACTTTGTCAGCAGAGATTCCACTACCTTATCTGGGAACGGTAGACCTACGACTTTTTCATTTTGATACCTGACGGCATTCAAAGTTGAAAACTCTTTCCCTCCAGAGCTCATTTTGAAAAGTGACTCATGTGTATAATCTAACTCAACAACTACGCCTTTATGTTCGTCAGCATAATGAGCCCACATCAACAAATTTAAAGGGCACTCTGTCAACGAAAGAACACCTAAGTCCTTTTTTATTTCTCGATACCCTTTTAGAGCATTAATCAATAAGGTATCTTCGTTTCTCTCTGCAATATCACGTAGCTCAGCTTCACTCTTAGTTGTTTCATTAGCGACCATCGAATTGTAAAAATGGTCAACTAATTGAAGTCTTACATCTTTATCAAATGCAAGATGACACTCATATGGGTCGTTTAAAAAGTCGGGTTGAGTAAACCTTATTCCCATGGTTTCAAAAAGTCGAACAGCCCCATCAGCTGTAAAATACTTAAATAGTTTGTCTGTACTTCTCATTATTAACCTATCGATCTGATAAACACTGTAGCCCTAACGTCTTGTTAAGGTGTGAGGCACGCAATACCGAAGCTTCCGCATATCACCTTAACCACTAAAACCAACGCATAGTAAAAATGCCACGCGTGCCGAATCACTCTTGAACAATTTGTTATGTAGCCGACTTTCAGGGTAGTGCTTTCTGTCCAATTTGGATTTTGGGCGCAATACCAGCTTTGCGATACAAAGCTAGAGCAGATTCATTGAAAGAATATACTTCTAACCACAGCTCTTCTCCGCCGTTAGAAATAGCACTTTCTTCAAATGCCTCTATTAGCGCCAGTCCAACACCCTGACTCCTAAAGCATGAATCCACAACAATCTGTTCAACGCTTGCGATCTTTCGCTGTTTGAGCGTCCAAGACTTACGAACCCATAGCTCACCAAAAACAAAACCTACTAACTGCCCTTTGCTTTCGGCTACCAGACAAATCGAGCTTTCACTTTCGATTATCTTGTGTAGGTCTATTTTTTGTTCAATTTCTTCCGGTGATAAAAAGTCATCAGGTAAATTTGCTTGATGATACTCATTAAGCTGAAACTGTAGTTTCTTGATAACACTGATATCTTCAATGCGAGCTTGCCGAATATTTAACATATATAAATCCTTTTAACCTACCGTCCTCTCGCGGCTACATAACGCTCTGTTAAGGGGTGAGCAACGCAATACCGATGCCACCGCATACCACCTTAATCACTAAAACCAACGCATAGTAAAAATGCCACGCGTTGTGAATCCCTCTTAAACAGTTTGTTAGCTGCGTACCAACATTTTGCCACATCAATTGCGACAACTTCTGTACCGCACAGGTTTGGATCCCAATTGAGACCCACAAGATGTCCATCGCTATGAATACCTTTTAGCCAATTATCAACGAATGAATCTAGGTTAATTGGACTTGGGACATACAACTCCCAATCACCAATTGCGACCCGACTTGCGTATGCTCTATCTGACCAAAAAACATAAACTAATGCGTCTGGACACTGATTCGAATTACAAACTGCCCAACCACCATCAGGATGCTGAAGTCCCCAAACAGTTCGATTTTCGATTACTCTGTCGATAAATCTTATGTAATTGGAACTTGATGTAGCTTTATCTTGGATCATCATTTTTCCTCTAAGCAGCTAACGCCCTGCTAAGGGGTGAACAACGCAATACCGAAGCCGCCGCAAACCACCTTAATCACTAAATTCAACGCATAGTAAAAATGCCACGCGTTGTGAATCCCTCTTGAGCAGTTTGTTAGTTTGCAGACCCAAAGGGTTGATTTTACGTTATTTTAAACTTTGCGAACAACAAACCATATGTACTTTGATGCACTTAAGTCAGGCGTAGTCTCAAAGCGGCTAGTCAATGAAACCACTTGGAACAAACAACGCCGCAGAAAGCGAACGCACAACACCAGAGAAAACTTCCTCGCAGCAAGTAAATCTGCTTTTGTACCAATAAACTCACAAAGTAGAGTTTCAACAAAAAAGTACGACTCAATTAACCCAAAAGTCGCCGCACCAAAGAACAAACCAACCGTTGAAACGATGCCACTTTTGGATTTTTACCACGTTAATTAACACTGAAATTGAACGCCGATACGACAATTTCAACTTTGAGCTTTTACCACTAGATCTTGCAATATAGCTGCGTTTTTCCTCTTGCAAACTAACGCCGCATTAAGGGGTGAACAACGCCACCACCCAGCCTAAGCTATTGTGCCGTAAACACTAAAGTTGATTCAAACCAAAACTGCCAAGCGTTGTGAATCCCTCTTGAATGCTTTGTTAGTTGCCAAACTTAACGCTTTGATTTGAAGTTTATTACCACTTTGCCAAAACTGTTTTTACATGCTTTGAAAAACTTAAATCAGGCGCAGTTTCAAAGCGTTTGTCACTGAAACCACTTGGAGCACGCAACGCCGTAGAAAGCGGGCTAACAACACCAAAAAGCTCATTTGAAACGACAATATCGCAGAGCTGACTCTCAACAAGCGAATCAGCGTCTGAAACAGAAAACTCACACCGCACAAGGAGCCAAAGCTCGATTTTCACAACCCCAAATAACTAGAAATTGAAATACGAAAACCAAGCCAAAAACACATGGACATTAGCCTTAAACATTCTGCTTTAGGTACGTTTTACTCGTTGGCAACTAACGCCGCGTTAAGGGGCGCAGGCACGCAATACAAAAGTGACCGCATAGCACCTTAACCACTAAACCCAACGCAAATTGGAAATGCCACGCGTGCCAAGTCCCTCTTAAACGCTTTGTTATAACCACATGTTCTCGCGGACTTCATAATGGCTCACGTGGAGATCAGGATTTAATTTGTACTTCTCGTCTTCTGGGTACAACTTAGCAATACTGATATCTTCACCTGCAAACGACTTAATACAATCTAGGTCTTCCCAGTAAGTCAGCAACGTGATTTCAGCATCATCTCCTAAATCTCGATTCAGAATTTGTGCCCCAAGAAAACCTTTGGTGGCTGATGTGTCTTTTATGCCTGTCTCGTAAAGGTACACAATAAACCCTTCTTCATGCTCCTTCGGACAGGTAGCTTTCCATTCCCTTGCTATCATAAATACTCCATTTTATGCCGTGGTTATAACGCCCTGCTAAGGGGTGAGCAACGCAATACAAAAGCTGCCGCAAACCACCTTAACCACTAAAACCAACGCATAGTAAAAATGCCACGCGTTGCGAATCCCTCTTGAGCAGTTTGTTAGTGCGCTTTTTCAGCGATCACCTAACCTTTGAGCGCGTTACGCCAATACTCGACCGTTTTATCTGAAACCAAGCCAGTTTCTCTTGCCGCTGCCACTAGAAAGTCAGACAAGTTAGTTGCTATCTGTTCATTACCTAGTAAATACAAACTACGAATTGCTCGGGTCAGACGAAGTTGGTTGTGGTCATGACTTTTAAGCCAGACATGGTTAGCAGGACTTAGCGCTTGTAAAGAAGAAATCTCACATCCATCTCGCTGTAATCCCCAAAACTCAAGTAAAAGGTCGAGTGCTTTTAAGTGAGCAACACGTAATTCTTCTGAGTTGGCAAAAGCCTCTCGATCTGCTTGAGTTACCAAAGGAGCATTTAGATTGAACTTAGTCCCCTCATCAATCGGGAAAAGAACTTGAATATACTTATGATCATGCTCCAGCCAGAAGTGGTTGTAAGCTAACACCTGCTCTACATTGCGACCAAATTTATCTGGAGCTTTACCAGATATGAAACGAGCAATTTCACTCATTTTAAATCCTGCTAATTGTAATTTTTATCTTTGCGCACTAACGCCCTGTTAAGGTGTGAGCAACGCAATACCGATGCCGCCGCATATCACCTTAAACACTAAAACAGACGCATAGTAAAAATGCCACGCGTTGCGAATCACTCTTAAACAGTTTGTTATGCGATTGGTGATGATAACTGTGAATTTGCCATTCGCACAACTTGACGTATCGGTTGTAATTGAATTTCTGAAATAATCGCTGAAACATACCCAACGACTATAACGGGGATTCCAACCGACAAACCAAACCACACTGATCCACTTAATTCAGGCTGCCCCCACTGACTGTTGAGCGATGACATGATAGAAGAAAAGATCAACGTCAAAGATAGAAGCTGAATCCAAGTATAACTAGATACGACGAAAGTATTCGAATAATGATTTTTGCTAATTGTAGCCTTACCTGCGAAACCTCCAATCTTCACTCTAATCTTTGAGTTACTACCAGAGATTTCGTAGCCCTGAGAAACCAATTGTTCAATTATTTCTTCCACCTTAAAACTCCTTTTTACTGGGTCGCATAACGCCGCATTAAGGTGTGAGCAACGCTACCACGAAACTTAACCACACCACCGTAAACACAAAACCCAACGATGGAATGAAAAATGCCAAGCGTTGGGAATCACTCTTAAATGCTTTGTTATATTTTTCCACTAACGGGTAGCTTGTTGTTAGAACTAAAGTTGCTAATAATTTCTGAGTCAGACTTTTTCTTATCCTCGTCTAACGAGTAATTAAAGCTAACTTGAGGATCACTTGATAGTTTTGAGTACAAAATTGGTCTTAATATTCGCGTCTTATTGTCATTATATGGACTTCTATTCCTATTGTTAGAATTTCTCTTAGCTGAAAAACAGTATATTTTTCTTGGGTCCTCACTATCACTCTTTGACAAAGACTCAACCATAGCAACATCAACTTCTTGAGTTCTATGTAAACCAACAGTTAAGGGGATAAAGTTAGAGAGATATTCATAAAATTGACTTAAGATATCACGCAAATTTTCTGACCACTCAATACCAAAATATGTTCTTAGCTCTTGAGCTGTGATCAAAAGCTTCCTGGTATTAGCTGGAGCAACTAAGTTATCTGAGATGTCATTTTTCTTCAAAAACTCTAGCTCCAAAAGTGCATGCTCTGGTCTTTTAGCATCGTTTTTATCGTACAGCTTAACTAGTACAATATAATCTACCGCTTTAAATGTGAATGGAAACGCATCGATCACCCAACCGTTACTTTCCATGTCTGTTTTGAGTACTCTAAGGTTTTCTAACACATTCATAACGCTACCACTTTATTCTATTATCGTTGTACACATTACAATCTAAATGCCCTTAACTGTACAGCGTATAGTTTGAAAAAGCTCACAATTTAGAATAAAGATAGGATATTTCTGAACTGTGATTTCGAACAAAAATATAACGCCAAATTAAGGTGTGAACAACGCAAACACCCTACCTAAGGCATTGTGCCATAAACACTAAACTTGCTAGAAGTGAGAGCGCCAAGCGTTGTGAATCACTCTTAAATTTCTTGTTATGTGTTTGATGTTAAATAGATTTTCCGAAACGTTTTTCTAGCAAAGTGTCTATGTGCTCTATAGTAAACAAACTACTTGGTTTGAAATTTGCCTTAATTTTTGAAATTAATGATGAATCCGCCCCCAACAGCACAAAGTCTTGGCAAGGGTAGTCAAGATAGATGCCACACCAATCTCTTTTGCTTGGATAAAAATACATGCCAGCAAATGCTAATTGCCATTGAACTTTATCCGATTCTTTTACGTCTTCGACTGAATAGTTTTCAACCCAAACCGTACTAAACTCATCGATATCCGCAAACATAGTTAAATAAAAATATAAACTACCCCCACAGGAACTATCGTCACACTCTTGGAGCGTTGCTAACCCTTCTAAGTTCATGTCTGCATCAAAAAGATACAAGGGATCAACTAGGATAAACTAGGATAAACTCCCAATTATTTTGAAATACTTTAGATAGCAAATCAGTTTGATCTGTATATGACAAATCAAACCATACGCCTTCAATTTCCTCTCTCGGTAAATAATCCACTTCCTACTCCGGATGAATACTGTGGGAACACATAACGCCCTGTTAAGGTGTGAGCAACGCAATACCGATGCTACCGCATGTCACCTTAAACACTGAGCGCAACGCATAGTAAAAATGCCACGCGTTGCGAATCACGCTTAAACAGATTGTTAACTGTACATTTCGCGTTGCTCTTTATCTCTTTCTTTATTCGAATCTTCACTGGTAGTTACTGCTTGAATCTTTTCTAGGTAACTAACTGGCACTCCGATTTCTTGCGCACCCACAATTACATGATTTAAATACCAAGAATATGGAACCAAACTTCCATCAATGTTAGTTGCTACATATGTAATAGCTTCAAAGAAGTTTCCTTGATCATCTTCAACTTGAACAACTTTTTCGTCATAACCATACCCTAACCCCTCGGCACGATCTAAAGAGCGTTTTTCATTTTCATCTATTTCAAACAATGCTCCAAAGATGTTGTCTTCCATATTTCCAGTGAAATACGCATCACACTTGCCGGAGCCGTCTTTGCTACTTTTATGAAATGCCAAATCATGTTCTTTGAGTGAAAACATTCCGACCCTTTCAGCGCTCGGCACTCTTTCTCTTAACCTTGTCAAAGACATATTTGAACCATAAGCAAAGTATTTCATTTTATCTCCTGTACAGTTAACGCCCTGTTAAGGGGTGAGCAACGCAATACCGATGCCGCCGCATACCACCTTAAACACCAAACGCAACGCATAGCAAAAATGCCATGCGTTGCGAATCACTCTTAAACAGATTGTTAAGTGTCAAATTCTTGCACGTAAATTACTACGGTATCTGACGAGTCAATGACAGATGCCTCATGATATAAGTCTTCCAATTCATTACGCGTTAATTCACGAGAACCAATCTTTCCTCGGTTAAAGAGTTCTTCGAATAGGTCACCGGAAAGAGAGTACTCTTTTATATCGTCATACGTAAGTTGAAGACCGCCGCGCTTACCATAACTCGTACACTCTTCAATTTTGCAAATTGGTAAATGTTCACCGGTTGAAATAAACTTTTGCTCAGCGGTTTGCAGTTTATCCGTAGGTCTCAAGAAACCGGAACAACATGGGAACCGATATTCATCGGAATTGGACTGACAAATCCCTTTGTTACAGAGAAATTCTCGCATCTTGTCAATTTGCCCATTCATACGATCATCGGAAAGATACATTTTTCTGTTTTCCCAGATTTTGTATTGAACTGCGACGATACTTATGCCACCAGTGCGATCATTATGTCGCTCATATATTATATCTGCGCCTGTTATGTGCTCAGGTCTATCTGGGTGTAAAACGCGGACTCGAAGGATCTTTCCATCAGTTAAGCGAAAATCTTTATGCGCATGTCCCTTTGAGAGCTCTGGTAAATTTCTTTCAACGTTATATGCATCACGGAAAATCAATTGATTTTCACTGTGAGCTTTAGGTTCTAGTTCTTTTTTTGCCTTATCTAACTGGCTAAGCCTACGTTTAAGCTGGTCAGTCCGTTTGCGGTCTTTTTGGTTTGCTTTAGCAACATCGAGTAAGGACTCGTACTCAGCAATATCCTTTAAGACTAATTCTAAGGCACTAACTTCCGTTTCTTCACGCAGAGACTCTAATTCAGCTCTTTGTCTATATTCCTTTGTCGTATCACTCTCTCGTTCTCTTTTTAGAAGGCTATTTTCCGGACCAAGGAGCTCAGGATAAAGATCTCCAGCAAACTCTAACGTGTTGTCGTAAGTAGACTTTGACATACTGCCTTTGGAAGCAAGTTTGACCATGTCTCTTACCGCATTGAGAGTCACCCATTCTTGATTAAGTCTATTATTATTTTCTTCCATCGAATCTTATTTCCAACCGTAATACCATGTTGAATTGACACTTAACGCCGCATTAAGGTGTGAGCAACGCTACCACTAAACCTAACCCATTGCACCGTAGCCACAAAGCCTAACCTTGAACTGATAATGCCAAGCGTTGGGAATCACTCTTAAATGCTTTGTTATGGCGCTGAACTCAAAGTTAGCTCTTGTATATCAATTTGGTCTACTTCCCTACCCAATATTCGCTTGTACTCGACTAAACGATGAACTGGGATGACTGGCAACTCGATACCTTGATATTCTTTAATAACTGATTCTGAAAAGTAGATTTCAAGCTGATGCCAAGAGCCATCTTGACGTGATTGTATCTTCGTATGTTGAGACAAACCGATTTCAATTTTTTGACTTTGGTAAATCAACTGGAAATACTCTAAATCCCAACCATATTCGGCATAATGAGCTAACGGCTTTGATATGTATTTTGCTACATGCGATAACACCTTGTCTGCGTCAGAGTTATGAATATAAAGATCTATATCTGCGATTTCCCGACTACCACCATGAATGGTTGCCGCTAACCCACCGACTATTTGATACTCCACATCCTCTGCATCCAAGATTTCTTTGAGCCACTGCAAGGCTACTTTAACTTTATCACTCATCTAGTTCCCTTAGCTGAATTTTGCCCTGCGCCATAACGCCCTGTTAAGGTGTGAGCAACGCAATACCGAAGCCACCTCATACCACCTTAACCACTAAACCTAACGCATAGTAAAAATGCCACGCGTTGCGAATCACTCTTAAACAGATTGTTAGGTGTTTATAATGGTATGATGTCTATCACATCCAGCTCTTGTAATGTTTCTTTGCTATCACCACTTCCATTTGTATAGGCAATTTCTTTACGATTAGCCTTATGTACTTTATCTTTCGATATCATTCCATCATAACTAAAATTCTTAATGATAGGCATATTTAACTCAGCAACCCTCTCGGCTACAATATAATTCAAGTCGATATCAACCTTATAACCATAATCTTCGAACTTGCTTATTGAAAACTTACTTACACAAGATTTTTTATATCTTTCTTGTTCTTTACATAAATCAAAGTAGAAGACGGCTGGCATTGAATCATAATAAACCTCAAATACAACAGGTTCTGATGAATACATAGAGTGTGTGCTAATTTTCACCAACCCTATATTACCTTCACTTTTGCCTACTACATGATTTTTATTTTCAATTTCATTCCACTTAAGTAAGTTATTATCATTATAATTTGTTGTATTAGCACAACCAGACAACGCCATACAAAACAAAAGAAATTTAAATTTCAAAACACCCTCCTTTTATTATATTCATAAATTAGTTAGTTTATTGAAGTATTTCAAAAAACAGTCCTTACACCTAACGCCCTGTTAAGGGGTGAGCAACGCAATACCGGAGCCGCCGCATACCACCTTAAGCACTAAATTCAACGCATAGTGAAAATGCCACGCGTTGTGAATCCCTCTTGAACAGTTTGTTATACGATGCCTCACACCAAGCACTGAAACTGACCGTTTTTAGCTTTGAAACCTAGCTTATTAAACAAAGCTTGAGACCGAAAGTTACCCTCATCAATATCTGCATACAATCTTTCAATACCCAAAGCTTGAGCATGAGAAAATAATAAGCTAAGAGCTTCCGACATATACCCTTGTCGCCAGTACGATGAATTTAGTAAGCATCCGACTTCACAGGAATCACCGTTATCACTAAAGCCATGTAAGCCGCAGGTTCCAATAACCTTGTTTGTCGCTTGAACCATAATCGCCCATTCCAACGATTCACCTGATTTCTCTAGTCGAGCAACGCTTTCTAGCATCTGAACTATCAGATCTTTCGATGTAAAAACTGGGTCTGAGGCAAATTCCATTGTTTGAATATCACCATAAATTTCAAACAAATCATCAGAATCATTCATTCGAATTGACCTCAAAACAATTCTACTTCCGTGTAAATCAGGCTTCATTTCTCTCCTTAATCGTATAACGCCGCATTAAGGTGTGAGCAAAGCTACCACGAAACTCAACCTTACCACCGTAAACACTGAACTCAACGATAGAATGAAAAATGCCAAGCGTTGAGAATCACTCTTAAATGCTTTGTTATATTCAAATTTCAGTGAGTTCAGTGGTACTTACATTTAGCTAGGAACAATGTTTTGACTTAACCGTTCGTATAGTTCAATCGCCTCAGTTTTAGATACCAGTCTCCCTGTAGCATATTGGTAGGCTAATTCGAGATCATAACTTTGAACTGGATAGTACCTTTTAGCAACTTCAACACATTGGGATAGGTCTGTATACCAACTACAATCTTTAGCTGCGACGAAGTAATAGGCTGCTCTTAGTAACTTCTTACCAAGAACCTTAGCAACATTCTCGTCACTCATACCAGCATATCCGAAGCTCGTTTGTTCCAAGAAGGTTAGCAAATCACCATTAAGAGCTTGAGCTATTTCAATGCTTGGTTGGTACGATGAGAACCTAGCCGACAAGTCATTACCCCAAATACAACAGCAACAGTGCTTCAACCAAAATTGCCAATGATATTTTTCTTTTGGTTCTAGAACAATATTGAGGTAACCAGGGTCAATATCGAGCTTACTCACCTCGGGATACTCTTTAGGAATGGCAGCTGATAATTCATTAAATACCTGCTCTTCCTTTTGACTGATTGGGGTTGTAAGTATGATGGATACATCTAGATCGGAGCTACCAACAATCGCGTTTCCTCTTGGCACACTACCATACAAATATATCCCATCGACTTGATCAGGTAGTCGGTAACACAACTCAGAAACGACAGCATCGACAACAGCTTTGAATTCGGGCTGGATGTTCTTTGATGAGTAGATATTTCGGATAAAACCCTGCTTGTCGAGACCTTTATCTTGCTCGTCCATGTTGATTTCCACCTTTGAATATAACGCCCTGTTAAGGTGTGAGCAACGCAATACCGAAGCTCCCGCATAACACCTTAAACACTGAGCGCAACGCATAGCAAAAATGCCAAGCGTTGCGAATCACTCTTAAACAGTTTGTTATATACCGCTATCGACTAAAATTTTAGTCAGTGTTTCTTGGATATTGTTATCAAGACTATCTTTTACATGCGCTTGTTCATCTTGAGATAAAAGCGAGAACTGCGCGGGAAGCTCTTCAATGTCGAGAACCTTAACCCCTTTTAAGTAACACGTACTGCATTTGCTGTCGCCATCAATATATGGAACAACATTTAACGATACATATGTTATTGCACCCATTCGTTTACCAAAGATTGATTGTTGATGGACACCATAGCCGAAAGTATTCGATACACCATAAATATCTCTAGGTACAAGCTTTATAGCCATATCAACATCACCGATTTCTGACTCCGAGATAAGCTTAACCGCCATCCCTTTTGCCTCGACATAGTCTTTGACCGTTTTAACAAGTAAATCAGAGAAAGAACTATCTTTAACTGCATCATAATCGTTGTTAAATATCGTTGTACCAGTCGTTACAAAGTTAGGATATTCAGGAAACTCGTTAACTACCCCGACGGTTTCAACTTCCTTAAGATCTTGCGGTTTCAACGTAGATGCACAGCCTGTAAGAACTACTAACAATAACAATGAGTAAACTAACTTTATTTTATTTTTCACCTTTATGCTCCCTAGGTATATAACGCCCAATTAAGGGGTGAACAACGCCTCCACCCTAACCTAAAGCATTGTGCCATAAACACTAAATTTGAAGTAGAAGCAAAAATGCCAAGCGTTGTGAATCCCTCTTAAATTGCTTGTTAAGTGTAATTTTCACTCTGCAAGTAACTTATGTAGTTCTTGCTCCTTAGCTTTCAAGCTAGGCTGAATTTCTTGTAACTTAGAAAGGATATAGCTTTGCAAGTAATGTGATATCTGGCTTCCTTTGGTTGCAAAAGCTTGCCCAGCAGGTGATTCAAAAAATTCCACTAACCCTTTTAGTTCTTCATCTGAATACATTTCTTGGTAAGCGCTAGCGATATGATCTTTTATTGATGGGTCAGAATAAATGCTCATTTGAAGATTAATGATGTCATTAAATATTTTTTGAGCATCATCTTTTTTGCTATCAGGGATGTTCTTGTTTGCTTCGACCTGCTTCTCTAACATATTTCGCATTGAATCAGACATCTGCTTCACCGAAGCATCTACTGACATCAGATCATATAATTTCAACGATAACTCTCTTGAGCTTGATTCCGCAAATACAGATGTCGAAACTACCAATAATAGAAATAAGATTTTTTTCATAACTCCCTCATTACACTTAACGCCTTGTTAAGGTGTGAGCAACGCAATACCGATGCTCCCGCATGCCACCTTAAACACTAGACGCAACGCATAGCAAAAATGCCACGCGTTGCGAATCACTCTTAAACAGTTTGTTATGTGTTTGCGTGCTGAAGTTGAAAATGCAACTGAGACATTAGTGATTGATATACTTTCATAGTAAATACTTGCAAATTTTCCATACAAAACTCACCACCAATAATTGGATGCAGATTCCAACCTAAGCATTCGTCTTGTTTTGGTTGTAGCCCGTGTTCGAGCGCCAAGTCGTACCAACTAGTTAAAAAGACATTATCACACCAATCTTGTGATTTATTCATTTTATTGTACTCATGAAAGTCCGAAGCAATTGTTTCATAGGTACCATCTAAAACCGATAACAATGAAATTGAGCCATCCACTTCACCAAATAGCCAGTCACCCATGATGGTTAGATACAAAGGTTTCCCTGTAGGATTAAGCAACCATTTCCACTGAGGTAACAAGGTATCTATTTCTACGTCCGAGACTTCCCAAATAAACTGCATTTTTATCTTTCTCACTCTGTTTAAAAACCCATTGACACATAACGCCTTGTTAAGGTGTGAGGCACGCAATATTGATGCTCCCGCATGATACCTTAACCACTAAAACCACCGCATAGTAAAAATGCCACGCGTGCCGAATCACTCTTGAACAATTTGTTATGCCTTTTGTGCTTTTATTAACCACCAAGGTCTACCGTCAAACAATCTAGACCCTACCTCATCTGCTTCGTTTAGAAGAAGATCTACAACTTGCTCCGATAGTTCCGCTCTCAGTCGCTGTTCATTCGCTAACCATTCATGATAGATTGAAGCCCAGTACTCTGAAACACCTGCTCTCTCGATAACTTCAGCTGAATTTACAAAGCCAGAATATCTTAAAGCCTTGTTCCAAGTCTTGCCCAAACGTTTAAATTTTGGAGAGTCAGCTAAAGGGGCACGGGTAGTAAAAAATAACTGCCCACCGTTGTTTAAATGCTCATATATATCTGTTAAGACCGAATATTCATCGCTTGCAAATGGTAGTGCATCAATACTAACTACCATATCGAAATTACCCTCGAGTTTTTTAATGTCATCAAACGAAGCAACTTCAAAACTCACTTTTTCACATACCCCTTGTTTCTCTGTTCTTTCCCGAGCGAATTGTATTGCTGCAAACGAGCGATCTAATCCTACAACTGTACACCCAAACTCTTTTGCCAACCAAACACTCAAACCACCTGACCCACAACCAAGATCTAAGATCCTTTTAGGTTTTAAATCTCTGATAGTCTCAGCTAGGCTTGCTAATAATTCATTTGTACAACTACTGTATGGCTGAAGATCTTGTGGATAAGAATCACCTACAGCTTTGACCCAGAGGGAATTAAAGAACGTATTTTGAAGTCTCTCTTTATAGCTATCCATGCTTTCTCCGAACTGTCAGAATACCTAGAGGCATAACGCTCTGTTAAGGGGTAAGCAACGCAATACCAAAGCCGCAGCATACCACCTGAAACACTAAAACCAACGCATAGTGAAAATGCCACGCGTTGCGAATCCCTCTTGAACAGTTTGTTATGCGTTACTTTCCCTCTGACAGCACAGAAATTCTTTGTAAATCTGTGCTTGGAAAATCAGGATCTACATACACGTACATACGACTTATTAATTTTCCACTAAATTCAAATACACTACAAAAACGACCAGTGGATACATTGTTGTCCGGCCAGGAAGTACCGTCACTCATTACACCTCCTTCCTGTCCTTCAACAATTACCTTGTTTCCAGATGTTGTTATTTGAAAACCGTCTATGTCGTGCCAGATACTGTTCAATGAGCTACCAATTCTATTACCAAACTCCACTAAGGCACTCTTTCCTTTCGCCTGTCCAAATTTAGGAAAGAAAAAATCAACATCCTCTGAAAATAGATCCAGATAACTAGGATCACCTGCATCTACTTTCTCGAAATACTTAACTACTAGCTCAACTAAATCGTCTTTTTCCATAATTATTCTTACATCCATAATACTCTGACGCATAACGCCCTGTTAAGGGGTGAGCAACGCAATACCGAAGCCGCCGCATACCACCTTAATCACTAAAACCAACGCATAGTAAAAATGCCACGCGTTGCGAATCCCTCTTGAACAGTTTGTTAGGGCGCAGAGCCTATTGATACACGCTGACTTCTATTAAGTTTTTATCAAGATCCAAAAAATAGACCGATTGGATTGCACCAACAGCTCCTGATTTTTCGACTGGACCCTCTATGATTTTGACATTTTCTTTGACTAAATGGTTTACCACTGATGTCAACGGCCAATCTGAAATTAAGCAAACATCACCTGAACCAACATTAGCTACATTTCGCGGTTCTTGGCCAAGAAGCTGAAAGTTAATCTTTTGATTTCCGAACGTTACAGCCTTACGGCCATTGGCAAAAGTCACCTCTTCCATGCACAAAACCCGTTTATAAAAGTCCACTGATTTTTCTATGTCGGAGACTGTGAGAACAATATGATCTATGTGATGAATCATCATTTTACTCCTTGCGCCCTAACGCCGCGTTAAGGGGTGAACAACGCCACCACCTAGCCTAAATCATTGTGCCGTAAACAATAAAGCTGAATCAAACTGAAAATGCCAAGCGTTGAGAATCCCTCTTAAACGCTTTGTTAGTTGGTTGAATTTAACGCGTGCTGAAGACTTTTCCAGTCTTTGCACCCAAGATAAACATTTTTACCACTAGTCAGTGTTAACTTAAGAGCTTTACCCACAGAAACATTGTACAGCCAGCCATCTTTTAACATACGAATCCCTATACCTTGATACCACTTAGTCTCATAAAGTGAAGTCTGTACAATGTCAGACAGTTCCACTTCTTTGCGAAGAAAGCCGAAACCAAAATACCAGTAAATTTTATTTCCACTTATTCCGACTGTCATAGAGTAAAACAATACAGCTATAACCAAATTGATTGATAATGCAATCACTGCGCTGCTTATGTGGCTAGACGTAAATATTATGATCGCGCTTAGGATAAAAAGGAGAGTTAGTAATACTTTATTAACTTCTGTTTGTTTATACATAGCTTGCAATCCTTTGAACCAACTAACGCCGCGTTAAGGGGCGCAGGCACGCAATACAAAAGTGACCGCATAACACCTTAACCACTAAACATAACGCAAATTGAAAATGCCACGCGTGCCAAGTCCCTCTTGAACGCTTTGTTAGGCAAATTTCCAGTTGAGAGCCTTAGCCTCATGCTCTTTAATAAAGCTGTCTTTATGACGGCAATATACATCTATGTCATTGTCGCAGATTGCTGTTCCAGTTTTCTTTAACACACCATACTCATCGGCCACTTCAGGAAAAGCGATAAGATACTCTTTAAAAGCGATGTGTCTTTGTGCTTCATGTGAACCTGTTAGAAAGGCGTGGACTTGATGAGTTCGTTGAACCCCACCTTTTTGAAAGTAACGCCTACCCGGGATACCAAACTCACCTTTAGCAAGATAGCCCAACGATTCCATTAAGTAACTTTGCTCATCCAGTTCACTGAGACATTTAACTTCGAGCAGAATATCTATAATTGGTTTCGCACACAAACCTTCAACTGAAGTGCTACCGATATGGTGAACTTCCACCACATTTTCTTGGCTTAACGCATTACAGATTAACGCTTTCTCTCGGTTAAAATCATCAGCCCACGACGACTGAAAATCTACGACTTCAATTACCCTTAAACTCACGCCTATCTCCATTTGCCTAACGCCCTGTTAAGGTGTGAGCAATGCAATACCAACGCTACCGCATACCACCTTAAACGCAAAACGCAACGCATAGCAAAAATGCCACGCGTTGCGAATCACTCTTAAACAGTTTGTTAGCAATATTCTTACAGCTTATGACCTTAGCTAGCAGGATCTACTGGGCAGTTTGGCGTAACTTCGTAATGAGAAGAATCTGTTTTCCATGCAGAGCCTGTCAGCAAGTCTGTCGGGATTGAGATAATACCAAAGTCGATTAGAACATTAAGGAACAAACTTTTACCCCATTGAAAACTATAGTCTGTAGTAACTGACGTCTGTTCACATCCAGGTTTCTGAGCAACTACAGTGTGAGCATCACCGCGCGGCACTGTAATACTCGCGTGATCCTTTCCATAGTATTTACCGTCAACAAATAACTTAGTCCCCTCTTCACGAGAGCTAAATGAGATTTGCTCATTAGAACCGTTGGTAATCGTAGAACAACCTGACACAAATAAAGAGCCCATAAGTAAAGAGCAAATTGTTAGTTTTTTCATTTTTGACTTATTGAATAAAAAGGGCGGAAATTATATTTACCACCCAAATCCATTCAATTTAAATCATCTATTGTTACGATTAATATTGCTAACGCCCTGCTAAGGGGTGAGCAACGCAATACAAAAGCCGCCGCAAACCACCTTAATCACTAAAATCAACGCATAGTAAAAATGCCACGCGTTGTGAATCCCTCTTGAGCAGTTTGTTAGTTTGCAGACCCAAAGGGTTGATTTTGCGTTATTTTAAACTTTGCGAACAACAAACTATATGCACCTTGATACACATAAGTCAGGCGTAGTCTCAAAGCGGCTAGTAAATAAAACGACTTGGAACAAACAGCACCGCAGGAAACGAACTCACAACACCAAAAAGCACTTTTGGAAAACCAATCTCACAATGCGGACTTTCAACAAAGTCTCTGAAACCACGTGAACTTACCACACCAGAGAAAACGTCATTTCAGCGAGTAAATCGGCTTTTGTACCAACAAACTCAACGAGCAGAGTTTCAGCAAAAAAGTTCAAATCAGTTAACCAAAAAGTCGCCACACCAAAAACAAATCAGCCGTTGAAACGATGCCAATTTTGGATTTTCACCACGCTAGTTAACACTGAAATTGAACGCCGATACGACAATTTCGACTTTAAGCTTTTACCACTAGATCTTGCGATATAGCTGCGTTTTTCCTCTTGCAAACTAACGCCGCGTTAAGTGGTGAACAACGCCAGTCGCCAAACCTAAACCATTGCATCTTAGACACTTAACCTGACTTGAATTGAAATCGCCAAGCGTTGTGAATCCGCCTTGAACGCCTTGTTAGTTGTAAGTCCCCAACTCGTGCGTGAGACTAAAACCTGCATCACTTACTACTTCTGAAACCAATGAAACGAATTTTTCAGCTTCGCGGTTTGGCTGATACTTTGAAACAATCCTAATTTCAAAAAGCTTGCCCTTTGCTATTGGGTATTGTTCAAATATTTCTCCAGATTCAATAAATGATAAATACAGATTTAATTTGTCTTGCAGCAGTAATAGCTTTTCATTTTGATCATCCCACTCTAAATGATCGGATATAACCAAAATTACTTTTTCATTGTCATGTGCAATAACATCTACTTTATCAAGCTGCTCAATCGTCATATTTTGTCCTTTGCAACTAACGCCCGCTTAAGTGGTGAGCAACGCTACCACAAAACTAAATTATTGCACCGTAAACACTAAAACCAAATCAGACTAAAACCGCCGAGCGTTGCGAATCCGTCTTAAAGCGTTTGTTAGTTTTATTGCTGGCGACTTAGTAACAGGCTTGCTCCAGACATAGCTAAAAAGGTTGCGCAGCCTCTATTGAAGTGCTTCGCCATTTTCGGTTTCGTGAACCACTGTCTTAAATATATTCCGAATATGGCATAAATCGATATTGCACCCATTTCTAATATTAGGAACGTAGCCCCTAAAACAAAGAACTGTTCATTTACACTAGCCGAAACATCAACGAACTGTGGAAGAAAAGCAGTAAAAATTAAGATCGCCTTCGGATTACCAGCAGCTAACAAAAATTCTTGTTTAGCTAAACCTAGTCGGTTGCGAGTATGTTCTAGTTCAGCGACGGGACTTGTCTCCGAACGCCATAGATTAAAGGCAATCCACAACAAGTACGCCGCACCTACGATTTTAATGGTTAGAAATAGGGTCTCAGAAGCGTAAAGCACCACCGCCAAACCTGAAGCAGCTAACGCGATCATTACTGTGAACGCTGCAATCCGGCCAAGACCAGCAATAAATGCAGACTTGAAGCCATAACAACGAGCATTATTCATCGATAATAGATTGTTTGGCCCTGGTGTCTTATTGAGCGCAAAACACGCAGGTATAAAGAACAATAACTTCCAGATTTCCACAATATTTCCTCCATAAAACTAACGCCCTGTTAAGGTGTGAGCAACGCAATACCGAAGCCGCCGCATACCACCTTAACCACTAAAACCAACGCATAATAAAAATGCCACGCGTTGCGAATCACTCTTAAACAGTTTGTTATGCCTATGCTAACCACCTAGAAAATCTAGTATTTTTTGTCCAGTACCTAGACCTCGTTTGTAAAACTCAGTGTGACCGCAGCTACTGCATGATAAGAAATAAAAACGGTGTTTGTTGTAATTGAAAAATGTACTCCAAAATCCACCACTGGCTCTTAACTCACCAACCTCATATGACTCTGAACCACATTTATCACAGCAGTATTCAAACTTCGATTTCACTTTGTCATTCCCTAACAGGTGGTTTGCCATCTGCTTGTTTGCAAGCTCTTTGCCTAAAGACCCGCACTTTTCACACTTTAATGATGAGTGTTCATTGCTATGCCCGCACCCAAAGCACTCCCATTTACTATCCATATTTCCTCTTATAGGCATAACGCCGCGTTAAGGGGCGCAGGCACGCAATACAAAAGTGACCGCATAACACCGTAACCACTAAACACAACGCAAATTGAAAATGCCACGCGTGCCAAGTCCCTCTTGAACGCTTTGTTAGGCAAATTTCCAGTTGAGAGCCTTAGCCTCATGCTCTTTAATAAAGCTGTCTTTATGGCGGCAATATACATCTATGTCATTGTTGCAGATTGCTGCTCCAGTTTTCTTTAACACGCCATACTCATCGGCCACTTCAGGAAAAGCGATAAGATACTCTTTAAAAGCGATGTGTCTTTGTGCTTCATGTGAATCGGTTAGAAAGGCGTGGACTTGATGAGTTCGTTGAACCCCACCTTTTTGAAAGTAGCGCCTACCCGGGATACCAAACTCACCTTTAGCAAGATAACCTAGCGATTCCATCAAGCAACTTTGCTCATCCAGATCACTGAGACATTTAACTTCAAGTAGAATATCTATAATTGGTTTCGCACATAGACCTTCAATTGAAGTGCTACCGATATGGTGAACTCCCACCACATTTTCTTGGTTTAACGCATTACAGATTAGCGCTTTCTCTCGGTTAAAATCATCAGCCCACGACGACTGAAAATCTACGACTTCAATTATCCTTAAACTCACGCCTATCTCCATTTTCCTAACGCCCAGTTAAGGGGTGAAGCACGCAATACCGATGTTACCGCATTGCACTTCAACACCGAAATCAAACGCATACCAAAAATGCCACGCGTGCTGAATCCCTCTTGAACTGTTTGTTATGTTCGTAGCTTTTGTAACCCTTGTATTGCTCGGTTGGTCGAATCTATTAAGTCTGTACGCTTCAGTTTCGTTCGAATAGCCAATGCTTCAATAAACTGCTTTTCAGCGAGTTCATAGTTACCAAGCTCCACGTTTAATTTACCCAAGTGTTGTAAACTAAAACTCAAAGAAAGCACACAACCGTAATCTTGGCTTTGTAAGTATGCTCTTTCAGCACCACACATATCACCTGCGTATTGCAACGCAATACCCGAAATATGAGTAGACCAAAACTTGTGCTTATCGCTAGATGTCAACATTTGGACTTTGGAAGCTAGCCAATAAGCCAAACTACAAAACCCTATAACACGCAAACAATCGGCTACTAAAATTTGCTGCCACTCTAGCTTTTCTGTTTCGCCTAACACCTTAAATTTTAAGCATTTGTAAATAGTTAAAGCCAGTTTATGGAAAACGCTGAAAGTTACCCTATCCCTTTGATAGCCCACCATTTCCTCCAAGAACATAACGCCTTGTTAAGGTGTGAGGCACGCTATACCGAAGCTTCCGCATACCACCTTAACCACTAAAACCAACGCATAGTAAAAATGCCACGCGTGCCGAATCACTCTTGAACAATTTGTTAGCCCTTT
>NZ_JAKKCK010000011.1:0-52507 GCF_021725735.1 Vibrio sp. J2-3(2022) | reverse complement strand
CGACTTGCATGTGTTAGGCCTGCCGCCAGCGTTCAATCTGAGCCATGATCAAACTCTTCAATTTAAGATTTTGTTCGGCTCAATGAATACTGAACATTACATAAGTAATGTTTGAATTGACTGTGCTCTTATTGGTTTTCACTTTTAAAAAGTGAAATAAAACAGCTCAAGGCTGCTTTCCAATTCGAATGGTCACTTCGTATCATTGAAACCTAATTTGAAACCGAAGTTTCTAATTGGATTATCATCAACGAGTGCCCACACAGATTGATAGGTCTATATTGTTAAAGAGCAACTCTTCTTTGTGATTGACATCACTCCGGAAGAGGCGGCCATTCTAGCGAGATAATTTATTGTGTCAAACACTTTCTTCAAATTATTTCGTTTTTCTTTTCAGCCTTATCAACTTCGCTTAAACCCTTGTGAGCCCTTGCCCTGTCGACGAGGAGGCATTATAGAGATCGCGCTCACATTGGCAAGCGTTATTTTTCAAAAATTGCAAAAAATAATGGTTAAACGATGAGTTTTCGATCAAAGCTTTATTTATTCAACTTTGCCCCAAGAACTCGCACAGCTTATCCACAGAGTTATTCTATAAGGCGTGTTTTTCAGGTGCTATAATAAAGAAAGCTGCTTTATTGCAGCTTTCTTTATTTACTCTAAACTCGATTTAAAAGTCATTATGGTTATATGCCGGACCCATCTTGTTCTGAACCATCATCTTCATGTAAACCACACTCTCGTTTTAAACCAAAGAATCGAGTTTCTTCCTCTGACATTCCCGGCTCCCATTTACGAGTGGTATGAGTATCACCAACTGAAAGGTAACCTTCATCCCACAATGGGTGGTATTTAAGGCCGTGTTGTTCTAAGTAGTAATGGACGTCTTTATTAGTCCAGTCAATTACGGGCAAAAACTTAAACACACCGTTCTGAATTGATAGTATCGGTAAACCTGCTCGTGATTTACTTTGCTCTCGACGTAGTCCAGAGAACCACGTTCCAACATTAAGCTCTTTTAGCGCTCGACGCATTGGCTCCACTTTATTGAGCTTGTTGTATTTTTCAATTCCCTCTACACCCTGCTCCCATAACTTTCCATATCGAGCCTCTTGCCAATTCGCACTTTCTTTCGCTCGATAAACTTTTAAGTTTAGGTTGAGAGCATCTGTCAGCTCATCAATGAATTGATAGGTTTCAGCAAACAGGTATCCTGTATCGGTTAGAATGACGGGGATATCCGCTTTGACTTGAGTAACTAAATGAAGCATAACCGCGGCTTGAATACCAAAACTAGAAGAAACCGCAAACTCGCCCTCTAGATTCTCTAAAGCCCACTTTACTCTATCTTGTGCCGAAAGCTTTTCGAGCTCGACATTAATTTGAGCAAGACGGAGGATTTGCTCCGTCTTTGTTAATGTCAATAACTCTGTAAGCTCAAGCCTGGATGCTACAGAATCAAGCATGAAAGTCCCTCTTTGATACGAGCACTTCTTGGATTATACCAGCACGAATAGTGAAATCGCCAAAGGCTTCGCCTTCTTCACGCTCTTTCGACCATCGAGCCACCAGCAGATCAATCTCTTCTAAGATTTGCTTATCCGTGATGTTCTCTTTGTACATTTTTGGTACTCGAGTACCAGCACGGTTACCACCTAAATGTAGGTTGTAACGACCTGGCGCTTTACCCACTAAACCAATTTCAGCCAACATGGCGCGACCACAACCGTTTGGACACCCAGTTACACGCAAAATGATGTTGTCATTTTCTGGTAGGTTGTGCTTTTCCAAAATCCCCTCCACATCAGTAACAAACTGAGGAAGGAAACGCTCTGCCTCTGCCATCGCTAGCGGACACGTTGGAAAGGCAACACACGCCATTGAGTTTTTGCGCTGCTCACTGATATTGTCATCCATCAAGCCATGTTCACGAGCGATCTTTTCGATCTTCGCTTTTTCGCTTTTAGGTACCCCCGCAACAATTAAGTTCTGGTTGGCAGTCATACGTAAATCGCCTTTATGGATTTTGGCAATTTCAGCAACACCCGTTTTAAGTGGTTTACCTGGGAAGTCCAGCAGACGACCATTTTCGATGAAAAGTGCTAAGTGATGTTTACCATCAATTCCTTCTACCCAACCAATACGGTCACCACGCTCAGTAAACTCGTACGGGCGGCTTGCTTCAAACTGAATGCCTGCTCGCTTTTCGACTTCGGCTTTAAAGACATCAGTACCTACACGGTCAAGTGTGTATTTGGTTTTGGCATTCTTACGGTTTGAGCGATTACCCCAATCACGCTGAGTGGTAACCACCGCAGCTGCAACATCAAGCGTTTTCTCTAATGGGATGAAACCTAAGTCGTCAGCGCGGCGCGGATAAGTTGACGTATCACCATGTGTCATCGCTAGGCCGCCGCCAACTAAAACGTTAAAGCCTACCAACTTGCCGTTATCCGCAATTGCTACGAAGTTAAGATCATTGGCATGAACGTCTACGTCATTTTGCGGTGGGATCACCACCGTCGTTTTAAACTTACGCGGTAAATAGTTTTTACCCAGAATAGGCTCATCTTCTTCAGTTTCAGTGCTTTCTACTTTCTCACCGTCCAGCCAAATCTCAGCGTAAGCACGTGTTTTTGGAAGCAGGTGTTCACTGATCTTCTTCGCCCATTCATAAGCTTCTTGATGAAGTTCTGATTCGACCGGGTTAGTGGTACACAACACGTTACGGTTTACATCACCCGCGGTTGCAATCGAATCAATGCCAATACTGTTGAGCGTTTGATGCATCAACTTAATATTCGGTTTCAATACTCCATGAAACTGGAACGTTTGGCGCGTCGTTAGACGAATACTTCCATATAAAGAGTGCTCCGTTGCGAACTTGTCGATCGCTAACCATTGCGTTGGCGTGATGATGCCTCCAGGCATGCGAGCACGAAGCATCACGTTATGCAATGGCTCTAGCTTTTGCTTTGTGCGTTCATTACGGATATCACGATCGTCTTGCTGATACATACCGTGGAAACGAATTAACTGGAAGTTGTCGGCAGTAAAGCCACCAGTAATACGGTCCTGTAAATCTTGCTCAATGGTGCCACGTAATAAGTTACTTTCTCGCTTCAGGCGCTCGTTATCAGATAGCGGCCCTAACTCTTCACCTAATACAACCTGCTTATTATTGTCCGTAGAAAAAGTCATTAGTACACATCCCTCTGATAACGTTTCGCTTTACGTAGGTCATTAATAAATTGTTCTGCATCGTCACGCGGCATCTTGCCTTCTTGTTCAGCAACGATAACCAGTGCGTCGTGCACATCTTTTGCCATACGCGTTGCATCACCGCAGACATAGATATAAGCGCCTTCTTGGATCCACTGCCACACTTGAGCTGCGTTTTCTAAGATGCGGTGCTGTACGTAAACTTTTTCTACTTGGTCACGACTAAAGGCAACATCCAATCGGCTTAGTACTCCTGACTTGAGGTACTTTTGCCATTCCACTTGGTACAAGAAGTCTTGAGTGAACGTGCGATCACCAAAGAACAACCAGTTTTTGCCTTCAGCATCACGGTTTTCACGTTCCTGAATAAAGCTACGGAATGGTGCGATCCCAGTGCCCGGACCCACCATGATAATTGGAGTGCTATCATCTTCCGGCAGTTTGAAGTTGTTGTTATGCTCAACGAATACTTTAACTTCATCTCCCTCTTCGAGACGCTGTGCTAAGAAGCTAGACGCACCACCATATCGTTTTTCGTCGTTTTGTTCGTACTCAACCAAAGCAACCGTTAGGTGTACTTCTTCATCGACCTCTTCTTGGCTTGATGCAATAGAGTAAAGGCGAGGAGTAAGACGACGAAGCAAACTAATCAACTCATCTGCGGTTAACTTGGTTTTCTTCTCTGCCAATACATCAACAATTTGAGTATTAGCAGAGTACTCGCGAAGTTTATCTTTATCGTCAACCAGCTTTTGTAGCTTCTTGCTACCGGATAACTCGGCAAACTTTGTAATGAGCTGTGGGTTAGATGTTGTGATTTCATATTTACTCACGAGAGCACTATGAATTGACAAGCTTTCACCATCAACGTCAACGGTCTCAACCCCAGACAAACCGACCTTACCAAGAATGGCATTTGCAAGTTCTGAGCTATTTTCAAACCACACACCTAGCGCATCACCAGGCTGATACGTTAACCCCGAACCTTCCAAGTCAATTTCTATATGACGAACATCCTTTCCAGAATCACGCCCCGTGATTTTTTGACTGGTCAGTAACGTCGCTGTGTATGGGTTTTGTTTATTGTAAGGAGAGTGCGCAGTCGCCGCCTGACACACCGGAAGTTGAACCACATCCGCTTCAGTGCCAGAAGAAAGCGTATCTTTTACCTTACCTAACGCATTCTTACGCCATTCAGCTGCTGGTGCTTCATAATCCACATCGCAATCAAGACGATCGATAAATGGGGTCGCGCCTAACTTTGATAGGTAAGCGTCGAAGTCTTTACCGGTTTGGCAGAAGAATTCGTAGCTCGAGTCACCCAGAGCAATAACGCCATATTGAAGGTTTGACAGCTTAGGAGCTTTCTTAGATTGCAAAAACTCGTGTAGCTCTATAGCGTTATCTGGTGCTTCGCCTTCGCCATTCGTCGATGCCACAATAATGACATGTGTTTCTTTGGCTAAGTTTTTACCTTTGTAATCACTTGCATCAAAAAGTTCGACAGCAATTCCTTCTGCTTTTGCTTCCTGCTCTAAAACTTCAGCAACGCCTTTAGCGTTGCCAGTTTGGGAAGCAAAAATAATACTCAACTTACCTGCAGGCTTCGCTGATACGGCTGCCGTCGCTTGTGCAATTGGCGTTACCGCTGTATTTGGTTGATTTTGAGCTAATCCCCAAAAATACCCACTGACCCAAGCAAGTTGCTGTGAAGACAACTCAGAGACAGTTTGTTGGAGTGAGCTAATTTGTTGGTCATTCAGAGGGCTTGCGATTGGAGGAGTTCCTCCTTGCCCATTATTATCTTCAGACACATTCTTGTGAGAATACTCATTCTTTTGAAAAGACATTATCACGACATCCCTATTCATTGCGTGACGATAGAGTACCCACTCTCCTTAATAACAAGAAAGAATAGAAGTGAATGTTTTATAACTTTTTGGAAGTAAGAACGGCTTACTTTTTGCTCATCGATCTTCAATGCGGACTTGTTGAAAGCCTACTGCCATTGCCGATTTTGACGCTGCATCCAAATCTTCATAAAGACATTCTTCACCATGACTGTCCGTCAGAAAAACAAAACCACCGCGCGCATGTCTGAATTCCACAACCCAGCCACCCTCTTGGATTGCAGGTTCAATAATCGCTTCGACAAGCTGGTTTTCACGGAATAGATGTCTTAGTTCGTTTATTGTCATCGCTATCCCTGCTTTAACTTTCACATTGCTCCTAGGTAAGCATGGTCTAAGTCAGCAAAATAGGCAGAAAATTCGATTGGATATAATGAAGTGATATAAAAAAACGCCGCTTATAAAGCGACGTTTTAAAAAAATCGAGTATCTAATCTGGCTGCATTTAGAATGCGTATTCTGCACTCACAAAAAAGCCGTTAGCAAAAATAAACTCTTTCCCTAGATCCGACATGAATTTCTCGGACTCCAAATCAATCACGCGGTAACCACCACGAAAAGCCAGTTGAGCTTTTTCGAGCGGTACATGGTATTGAACACCTGCCATGAAATCAGTGCTTTTGATACCTTTGTTGTCACCAAAGTTTATCTCACCAATCACATCAAAATTTGTGTCCGGAACTTGAATCTCTGCGTAGCCGTACCAAGCCCAAATCAGCTCATCAAACTCTTCTATACGCTTGTTTGAGCCAGCATCAATGTATTTAGTGTCACTTAAATTACTGAATGTAACACCCGCATCAAAATGCAATAAATCATGCTCCAGAACTTGGTAGTACATGGTTAAATCGAGCTTATCGAACCCCATGTAGTCCGCATCAACACTTGAGTAACGAAGGCGCGCATTAGGAACGTATTTAACATCATGTTCAATCGCCGCGTAAAATGCGCCTGTTGTGCTGCTATCTCGTCTTACTTCATTTACTTTAGTGTCAGCAGCCCAGATCTCTGCGCCGACTTTCGTCGATACAGAATATTCTGCAAAAACAGGAAAAGATACTGCCAACGATAATGCTGTTAAAGCGATGGTCGCTTTATTTGTCATGTAGTGTGTACTCCGAGATAGCTGATGTTCACGTTGAAGACGTGAGAGGAAATATACCATACTCTCACGTCTCTCTATCAACTAAATCATGTCACTCGTTATTTATAGCGGGGCTGGGCAACGTAATTCTTGAAGAACCAAACACCCAATGCAATCACGATTAACCATGGCAATAGTTTGAGTACCGCTCCGACCATTCCCAGTAAAAACATCACAACTAACGCAATACCGGTTGCTGCGAATACGGTCATCATTGTGATACCGGTAACCAATAGGGTCGCCGCAAAGACTAAAATAAAGATTAGCTCCAACATAATCACTTCTCCATTTGTTTTTAATAAACACAGCAGTTTCCATACCAACTTATCAAGATGACGATAAAACATTGATTTTATTCAAAAATAAAGCCAGAGGCATTTCTGCACTCTGGCTTTATCATTCTTTAGTTGGCAATTTTAGCCAACCACTGGTGAATTTTACACATTCAATTCTTTTGGAATCTTCGCTAACGCGTCTTGCAGCACTTCTAAACCAGAACCCGGCTTGTGCGCATTTTCACTGATATGACGACGCCATTGACGAGCACCTGGCATGCATTGGAATAAACCTAACATATGACGGGTAATATGACCAAGGTACGCACCTTTCGCTAATTGCGCTTCAATGTATGGGTACATTTCTTCAACAATTTCGCTGCGTTTCTTCACTGGAGCATTAGAGCCAAATAACTCTTGATCTACCGATGCCAGTAGATATGGGCTTTGGTAAGCCTCACGACCAATCATCACACCGTCAAGATGCTGAAGATGTACTTTTGCTTCTTCTAATGATTTCACGCCACCGTTAATCGCAATGGTTAAGTGAGAAAAATCTTGCTTCAATTGGTAAGCTCGTGGGTAATCCAATGGTGGGATCTCACGGTTTTCTTTTGGGCTTAAACCACTTAACCAAGCTTTACGTGCGTGGATAGTGAACTGCTCACAGCCCCCCTTTTCTGAGACAATAGAAACAAAATCCGTTAGGAACTCGTAAGAATCTTGATCATCAATACCAATACGAGTCTTGACTGTCACAGGAATATCAACCACATCCTTCATTGCAGCGACACAATCCGCAACCAACTGTGGTTCCGCCATTAGGCAAGCACCAAAGCGACCGTTTTGTACACGATCAGACGGACAACCCACATTGAGGTTAACCTCATCGTAGCCACGCTCTTGAGCCAGTTTGGCACACTTTGCCAAGTCTTCTGGGTTTGAACCACCCAACTGAAGGGCCAACGGATGCTCTTCTTCGTTGTAAGCGAGGAAATCTCCTTTTCCATGAATGATCGCACCTGTCGTCACCATTTCAGTGTACAGCAGGGTTTCTTTGGTCATTAAGCGATGGAAGTAGCGACAATGACGATCGGTCCAGTCGAGCATTGGTGCTACGGAGAGCCTGCAAGAATGAGTCATGATATAAACACCCGTTTTTATGTTGCCAAGGTCGAGCGCAGCAGTACGCTCAAAAAATAAGTCGGGTATTGTATACCCAAGCACCTCTAGGTGCTAGTTTCAGCGAGAATGATTTGGCTGGCTGGCTAGCCAAATGCTTAAGAATATGCAGCAGTAATACGAATTCGTCACTCGTTGATTCATTCTGTGATGACTATTCCGACTTCACACCACCACCGACTTGCTTTAATTCATGATTTTCGTTCTGATAGTGGGTAAAATGAAGCATTTCTAAACGAACTTCGTATAGAAATGATTTATCATAGAGCACGTCCGATAGTTATGGTGAAAGGTTTGAACCCAACAATCATTGAACAAATTGAAAGTATCTGCGCAGAGCGTGGAGTACGATTGACTCCGCAACGCCGACGCGTATTTGAACTCATTTGTTCTAATCGCCGCGCCTCAAGTGCGTATGAGCTATTGGAGCAACTAAAAGAGAGTGAGCCTCAGGCTAAGCCTCCCACTGTTTATCGAGCATTAGATTTTCTCCTAGAGCAAGGCTTCATCCACCGAGTGGAATCGACAAATAGCTTTATTACTTGTTGTTCTTTCAATACTCAGCAGCACTTTTTCCAATTACTAATTTGCGATAAATGTGGTGATGTCGTTGAACTCGAAGATGAGACGCTGATATCCTTGTTAGCCGAAAACGCCGAGAAGCATGGATTCAAACTGACCAACCAAGTTATTGAAACTCATGGTGAATGCCAGGCCTGTTCCTCCGAGACGAAAGAAAAAGTATAGAAGAACGTTATGCGCGCTGAATTTGTAAACCCGTTTTTAGCTTCTTTAATGAACGTGCTAAAAACCATGGCTTCTCTTGAGCTGAAGCCACAAAAACCGCGAATCAAAAAAGATGAGATCGCACGAGGTGACGTTTCTGGTCTGATTGGCATGGTAGGTCCACAAACTCGTGGTTCAATGTCGATTACCTTTGATGAAGCGCTAGCTCTAGAAATCATGCAGAACATGCTTGGTGAGCGTCCAAATGGACTCAATGAAGAGGTCACCGATATGGTGGGTGAGATCACCAACATGGTTACTGGTGGTGCGAAACGCATTCTGGCGGAAAGTGGTTTTGATTTTGATATGGCAACACCGGTAGTGGTTTCTGGCCGAGGCCATACCATTCGCCACAAATGTGAGGGCTCAATCATCATCATGCCTTTCTCTTCCCAGTGGGGAAATGCCTTTATCGAAATCTGCTTCGAATAAAAGAGAAAAAATAGGTTGGCACTGGCCAACCTATTTTGTTTTTGCCTCAGGCAATAAAAAAGGTCAGCATTTGCTGACCTTTTCTTTATCTATTCAAACCAAACATTAAGCTTTGAACGCTTTAAATGCGTTGATTAGACCATTTGTTGAGCTGTCATGCGAGCTGATTTGAAACTCGTCTGCAAGCTCAGGTAGGATTTGGTTAGCCAGTTGTTTACCTAGCTCCACGCCCCATTGGTCAAAGCTGAAGATGTTCCAGATAACACCTTGTACGAAGATTTTGTGTTCGTACATTGCGATCAAGTTACCTAGCGTACGAGGCGTGATTTGCTTCACTAGGATAGAGTTTGTTGGACGGTTACCTTCAAACACTTTGAATGGCGCAATCGCGGCCACTTCTTCAGCGTTCTTACCTGCTTTCACCAACTCTTCTTTCACGGTTTCTTCACTCTTACCAAACGCTAGTGCTTCAGTTTGCGCAAAGAAGTTGGACATCAGTTTTTGGTGATGATCGCTAGCTGGGTTGTGGCTGATTGCAGGTGCAATGAAGTCACATGGGATCAGCTTAGTGCCTTGGTGAATCAGTTGGTAGAACGCGTGCTGACCGTTGGTACCTGGTTCACCCCAAATAATAGGGCCCGTTTGGTAAGTCACAGCATTGCCTTCACGGTCAACGTATTTACCGTTTGATTCCATGTTACCTTGTTGGAAGTACGCCGCGAAACGGTGCATGTACTGATCGTAAGGTAAGATAGCTTCTGATTCCGCACCGTGGAAGTTGTTGTACCAAATACCGATCAGAGCAAGGATCACAGGGATGTTGCTTTCTAGGTCCGTTGATACGAAGTGCTTGTCCATCTCGTGAGCACCTTCAAGCAGCTCAACGAAGTTGTCGTAACCTACCGCTAATGCGATTGATAGACCGATTGCAGACCATAGTGAGTAACGGCCACCAACCCAGTCCCAGAATTCGAACATGTTCGCGGTATCAATACCGAACTCAGACACGGCTGTCGCGTTCGTTGAAAGCGCAGCAAAATGCTTAGCCACGTGCGCTTGATCACCCGCAGACTCTAGGAACCAATCACGAGCAGTGTGCGCGTTAGTCATGGTTTCTTGCGTTGTGAACGTCTTAGACGCGATCAAGAATAGCGTCGTTTCTGGGTTAACTTTCTTCAACGTTTCAACGATGTGAGTACCATCAACGTTAGATACGAAGTGAAGGTTTAGATGATTTTTGTATGGTGCTAGAGCTTCCGTCACCATGTAAGGACCAAGGTCAGAACCACCGATACCGATGTTCACGATATCTGTAATTGCTTTACCTGTGTAACCTTTCCACTCACCGCCGATAACGCGTTCAGTGAATGATTTCATTTTTTCTAGAACCGCGTTCACTGCTGGCATTACGTCTTCGCCGTCTACCATTACTGGTGTATTCGCGCGGTTACGTAGTGCAGTGTGAAGAACAGCGCGACCTTCTGTTTGGTTGATCGCTTCACCACTGAACATCGCTTCAATTGCAGATTTCAGCTCAGTCTCGTTCGCAAGAGCGAACAGGTGCTTCAGAGTTTCCTCATTGA
This sequence comes from Vibrio sp. J2-3(2022), assembly GCF_021725735.1. NCBI lineage: Bacteria > Pseudomonadati > Pseudomonadota > Gammaproteobacteria > Vibrionales > Vibrionaceae > Vibrio > Vibrio sp. J2-3(2022). Next base: position 41,973 of record NZ_JAKKCK010000011.1, on the reverse strand, counting down.
TGAGGTTCTTTGAGTAATCGACTAGGATGTCTGAGCCGAAACGTGCAGAGTATTTGTCGAAACGCGCTGCGTCTTGAGCAAATAACTCTTTAAGATCCATATCTTGTGCAGATTCGAAATGCGCAGTTAGCGCTTTCCAAGCTTGTGTTTGCGTTGGATTGATATTTTTCAACATGGTCTTTATCCCGATGTTACAGTAGGTTCCATTCCTTACAGTCTAGCGAAAACTGTGGAATCCCCGATTTAGCAAATAGAATATTAATTAGATGTTTGGGCGAATTGCCACAAAACAAGTCTTTGTAATTTTTTTTCAGGTGCCAATTATGACTGAGAGTATTTACATTCACATTGAGTTAGGTCACGTTCCCTGCCCTGAAAATGAACAATTCATTTACGATGACAAGAATCATATCACTTACTAATGACAGGCTCTAATTGGAATAGGATAGACGCCAATTTATAAATTTCCAAAGGAACACGTATGTGGGCACAAAAAACACTGCAATTAAAAGCGAGAAGCCGCGGTTTTCACCTAATAACTGATGAAATTGAACAACAATTACCACAAATAAACGAGCTTTCAGTAGGTTTATTACACCTATTTATTCAGCATACCTCCGCCAGTTTGACCTTAAATGAGAATGCTGATCCAACCGTGCGTATGGACATGGAAGCGCATTTCAACAAGTTTGTACCAGAGCGTGCTCCTTATTATCAGCACACCTATGAAGGTGATGACGACATGCCAGCACACATTAAAGCATCCCTACTTGGCAGTAGTGTGACGATACCAATCCAAAATGGTCGATTAGCTTTAGGAACATGGCAGGGCATTTACTTGGGTGAGCACCGAGACTTTGGCGGCGGCCGCCGCGTTATTGCTACGATTAACGGTGAGTAGATAAAACAAAGGCTAACCTTAGGTTAGCCTTTCGCTGTTTATTTTGAGTACTCCATCTCGACGCGAGGCGTTAGCTTAGTCACGAGTTCATACGCAATGGTACCAATGTGACCCGCCACTTCTTCTACTGGGAGCTCTTTCCCCCAAAGAATCGCTTCGTCGCTGACTTTATCCGTTGCATCTGGTCCCAAATCGACCGTCAGCATATCCATAGAAACTCGACCTGCGATAGGTACTTTACGACCATTTACCCAAACCGGAGTGCCGTTCGGGGCACTTCTTGGGTAACCGTCGCCATACCCTACTGCGATGACACCGACTTTTGTATCTCGCTTACTGGTCCACATACCGCCGTAGCCAACACTTTCGCCCTTCTTAACTTCACGTACCGCAATAAGATGGGATTTAAGTGTCATCACGGGTTGATACCCCAGATCTTGTGCGGTCTTGTCATCAAATGGCGATACACCATACATGATGATGCCCGGACGAACCCAATCCAAATGGCTTTGAGGCCATGCCAACAACCCCGCAGATGCAGCAAGTGAACGCTCCCCCTGACAACCAGAGGTCAACGACTTAAACAGCTCAATCTGTTGGGGAGTGATATGGCTATCCAGCTCATCTGCACAGCCAAAGTGACTCATGTAACGTAACGGCTTGGCTACGTTTGGACACTCTTTCAACCGCGTGACAAACTCATCATATTGCTCAGGGCGAACGCCAAGACGGTGCATCCCACTGTCAATCTTAAGCCACACGACAACCGGAGTTTCAAGGTCGGCTTGCTCCAAAGCGATAAGCTGCTCTTCACAATGCACCACGGTTTGGATGTTGTTCGTCACAAGAACAGGTAAGTCACCTGGAGAGTAAAAACCTTCTAGCAATAGAATCGGCTTTACCACGCCACAAGCGCGCAGTTGCAACGCTTCTTCAATGCGCGCAACACCAAAGGCATCCGCATGGTTGGCATGTTTTGCAACGTGACGTAATCCGTGACCATAGCCATTGGCCTTCACTACAGCCATCACTTTACTTTGGGGCGCTTGCGCTTTCACGCGCTGTAAGTTGTGCTGCAACGCAGACAAATCAATGCACGCCTTGGCCGCTTTCATATAGCTCATGGGGTTACTCATCATCAATATCGAATGCAGGACCCGCGTAGTTGTCAAAGCGCGAGTGTTGACCTTGGAAGGTGAGACGTACAGAGCCGATAGGGCCGTTACGTTGCTTACCAATGATGATTTCTGCCGTACCTTTGTATGGGCTATCTGGGTGATATACCTCGTCACGGTAGATGAACATGATCAAGTCGGCATCCTGCTCGATAGAGCCCGACTCACGCAAGTCCGAGTTTACTGGGCGTTTATCTGAACGTTGCTCTAGGGAACGGTTAAGCTGAGACAGCGCCACGACGGGCACATTCAGCTCTTTTGCCAGCGCTTTCAGAGAGCGCGAAATCTCCGCGATTTCCAGCGTACGGTTATCAGAGAGTGCAGGCACGCGCATAAGCTGAAGGTAGTCGACCATGATCATCGACAGACCGCCATGTTCACGTGCGATACGGCGAGCGCGTGAACGCACTTCGGTCGGAGTTAGACCGGAGCTGTCATCAATGTACATGTTTTTCTTCTGCATCAAGATACCCATAGTAGAAGAAATACGCGCCCAGTCTTCGTCATCCAGCTGACCCGTACGGATCTTGGTTTGGTCAACGCGAGACAAAGAGGCCAACATACGCATCATCAACTGCTCGGCTGGCATCTCTAGCGAGAAAATAAGCACAGGCTTCTCTTGTTGCATGGCCGCATTTTCACACAAGTTCATCGCAAAGGTCGTTTTACCCATAGATGGACGCGCCGCGACAATCACCAAATCAGAACCTTGCAAACCTGCGGTTTTCTTATTGAGGTCAGTGAAACCTGTGTCGACACCCGTTACACCATCTTGCGGCGTTTTATATAACAACTCGATACGTTCTAACGTCTTTTCGAGTATGTTATCGACATTTTGTGGCCCTTCGTTTTCACTGGTTCGTGACTCAGCGATGGCGAAAACTTTGCTCTCCGCCATATCAATCAGATCTTCCGAACTTCGACCTTGAGGATCGTAACCCGCATCCGCAATCTCATTCGCGACACCGATCAAACCACGGACAATCGCACGTTCGGCAACAATATCAGCGTACGCATTAATGTTAGCGGCGCTTGGCGTGTTTTTCGCCAAATCTGCAAGGTAAGCAAAACCGCCCACATCTTCTAATTGCTCGTGACGCTCCAGGTATTCCGATAAAGTAATAAGATCGAGAGGCTTGCCCGCTTCAAGAATGGTTTTTACACCTTCAAAAATTAGGCGATGCGGACGACTATAGAAATCACTGCTTACAACACGTTCGGCAACGGTGTCCCAACGTTCATTGTCCAGTAAAAGACCACCAATTACTGATTGCTCGGCTTCTAGTGAGTGAGGTGGCACTTTGATTGCGTCGACCTGACTGTCTGAAGGTTTGCGATTTCTGTTTTCCGCCATGACTTTGCTCGATAACTACTATTGACCCACGATTATAACCTTAACCTAACTGAGATGCTTCCCCGAAGCGACAATTACTTGTTAAGAAATCCACATGCGAACCGCACAAGTAATAGCCTGGTTCTTCCGCCCAGCTCTAATAAAAATTAACCTACCATTGACCCAACAAAATATCTGTATCAGTATCATGCCCCTCCTTTTTAATTACGTTCGAGGTTGATGTGTCCCGATACTGGTTACTTAGCTTTAGCCTACTATGCGCTAGTGCATCGTATGCTGACGAATCAGTACAGCCAGAGCAAAATATTGATGTGCCCGACCCATTAAAAACCGAGGTGGAGTTCGGCTATCAAGCTCACACAGGTAACACGGACTCTCGTTCCCTGAATGCTCGTTTGAGTGCTGAATATACGTCAGGTCGACACCGTTCTAATGGTGAATGGAAGTACTACAACTTGTACAAAGACGGTGAAGAAGACAAACGCTCATCCACCTACGCCCTACAGAGTGACTACAAGTTAGGTCCTAAAACGTATTTGTATGGCAGCTTTAAAGGGGTGGATTCTCGTTACAGTGCCTATTTTAAAGACTACACCTTATCAGGCGGTTTGGGTTACCAGTTCTCCTACACTGAAAACTTCATTTTAGAGGTAGAAGTCGGTCCTGGTTTTCGTTATCAAGAACCAAATTTAGATGAGATAGATGATGACGACATTGTCTTTCCCGATATCGTTCGAGAAGGCATTTTTCGAGGGAATATCAATACGACTTGGCACGCACTAGATAATTTGAGTTTCGCGGCTGATATTACGTTGGTAACAGGTAAAAGTAACACTCGGGCCGATAGTGAACTCAGCGTGACCAATGATATTACTGAAGATATTGCACTGAAACTGGCACACTCTCGTCAGTATCACGATAAAGTGCCTGAAGGCTTAAGCAAAGCGGATAGCGTATTTTCCGTTAATTTACTTTTCGCTTTTTAACCCTTTTTCTCTCAGTTTTAGAAATAAAAAAAGCACCTCCGAGGAGGTGCTTTTTAGTATTTCGTCTTGATACTGAATTACTCAGCAGCAACAACTTGTAGGTTCACAGTTGCGAAAACTTCAGAGTGAAGTTGAACGCTGATCTCGAACTCACCAGTTGTACGTAGAGCACCTTCAGGAAGGCGAACTTCGCTCTTAGCAACTTCAACGCCTGCAGCTGTGATAGCGTCAGCGATGTCACGAGTACCGATAGAACCGAATAGTTTGCCTTCGTCACCAGCTTTAGAAGCGATAACTACAGCTTCTAGAGCGTTAACTTTCTCTGCGCGAGCTTCTGCAGCAGCTAGTTGCTCAGCAACTTTAGCTTCTAGTTCAGCACGACGAGCTTCAAACATTTCAACGTTAGCTTTAGTTGCCATAACTGCTTTACCTTGTGGGATAAGGAAGTTACGAGCGTAGCCAGATTTAACGTTTGCAGTATCGCCAAGACCACCTAGGTTACCAATTTTATCAAGTAGAATAACTTGCATTGCTTAATCCTCTTTCTTAATAAAATGAACCGATTACTGATGCTTGTCAGTGTACGGTAGTAGAGCTAGGTAGCGTGAACGCTTGATAGCACGTGCTAGTTGACGCTGGTACTTAGCGCTTGTACCAGTGATACGGCTAGGTACGATTTTACCAGCTTCAGTGATGTAGTTTTTAAGAGTTGCTACGTCTTTGTAATCAATCTCTTGTACGCCTTCTGCAGTGAAACGGCAGAATTTACGACGACGGAAGAAACGAGCCATGGGCTATCTCCTGATCTTAAATTTGAGTAATGTTGTCGGCGTGTAACACTAATTTTCCCACGCCATTTCGGCCGGTTTGATAAGTGACAAAACCACTTACCTTAATGTTACTGCCTTGAACTAAATTCTGAGTTAGTGCTTGTGACCCAAGCCCGCTGACGACTACCGGCATACGACAATAAACTTGTCGAGGTAAGTCAGCTTCGATAATAGTAGAGCGATGCTCCAGCCAAAACCGACAGTGTTCAATGCCACCAGGGCTTTTACTACGAATGGGCGGTTTGGCAATGGTGCCGCTCAGCTCCATTCGATTGGCCATAAGAAAACTTACTCAGCAGCTTCTGACTTAGCTTCAGGCTTAGCTTCAGAACGCTCTTCACGACGTGGAGCACGCTCTTCTTTTTGCTTAAGCATGATAGATTGCTCAGTGATCGCTGCTTTAGTACGCATGATCATGTTACGTAGAACTGCATCGTTGAAACGGAAAGCAGTTTCTAGCTCATCAATTACAGCTTGGTCAGCTTCAACGTTCATAAGAACGTAGTGAGCTTTGTGAAGCTTGTTGATTGGGTAAGCCAGTTGACGACGGCCCCAGTCTTCTAGACGGTGGATTTTACCGCCAGCTTCAGTGATTGAACCAGTGTAACGCTCGATCATGCCAGCAACTTGCTCGCTTTGATCTGGGTGCACCATGAATACGATTTCGTAATGACGCATTGGTTGCTCCTTACGGATTATTCAGCTTCCACAAATGGCTCAGTCGTCCAGAGGAAGCAAGGAACTAAAGATAATTGACTGAGTTTAAGGAGCACGAATAGTACAGAAAGGGCGCAAAATAGGCAAGTGATTATTTGCTCAACGCAGGGGATATTTTATTTCATCCAACGCTAGAAATAACAAAGGCTGCCAATAAAGTGACAGCCTTTAAAATCAGGGCATTATCGCGCGTATATCAGGACTTATTTCACTTCAGCCAGTTCCGTGCGCATTTGGTCGATCACTTGTTTGTAATCTGGCTGACCGAAAATCGCCGAGCCTGCAACAAACATATCTGCGCCCGCTTCTGCGATTTCACGAATGTTGTCAACCTTCACACCGCCATCGATTTCTAAACGGATATCGCGACCAGACTCATCGATCATCTTACGAACTGCACGCAGTTTATCTAGCGTGTGAGGAATGAATGATTGACCACCAAAGCCAGGGTTAACCGACATCAGTAGAATCATGTCGACTTTGTCCATGATGAACTCAAGGCTCGCAAGTGGCGTTGCTGGGTTTAGTACCACACCAGCCTGACAGCCGTGCTCTTTAATTAACTGCAGTGTACGGTCTACATGATCAGAAGCTTCCACATGGAATGTAATCATCGACGCACCCGCTTTTGCGAAATCAGGAATAATGCGGTCAACCGGTTTCACCATTAGGTGAACATCGATTGGTGCGGTGATGCCGTAATCGCGTAGTGCTTTACACACAGGTGCACCAAAAGTCAGGTTTGGTACATAGTGGTTATCCATAACGTCGAAATGCACCACATCCGCACCCGCTGCGAGTACTTTCTCGACATCTTCACCGAGACGAGCAAAATCTGCAGATAAAATGGATGGAGCAATAAGAAAATCTTTCATACCTGACCTCAGTAGTAATGAGCAAACAATCTGCGCGCAATTCTACCGAAGCCAGTGGGGAGATCCACTATTTAGATTTAATAGTGTGAGAACTAAGAGCTTGGTTGATCCATCTCAGGGGCATGAAAAAGCGCAAGCAGCTCATCGACTTTATTACGACCACTGCCATTGCGGCTAATGGTGCGCTTCACTTTTACTACATTGAGATCCGCACCGTGATACAACCGACGCGTCAGCGTAGTGTCGTGGTTGGAAATCAGAACCGGAATACCACGCTCAGTCGCCGTTCTTTCAGCAATGTCGGCTAATGCAGCCTGGTCATCCAACGTAAAACCATTACCTGCGTATGAGGTGAAATTTGCCGTGTTTGAAAGCGGTGCATAAGGAGGATCGCAATACACCACACTCCCCTTACGTGCTCGACGAAAAGTTTCTGGATAACCTTCACAAACGAACGTAGCTTTCTTGGCTTTTTCGGCAAAAAACTCCAATTCCGCCTCTGGGAAGTAAGGCTTTTTATATGAACCAAACGGAACGTTAAAGCCGCCTTTTTTGTTGTAACGGCATAGGCCATTAAAACCAAAGCGGTTCATGTACAAAAACGCCAAAGAGCGGTACATCACGTCATCTGTTTTATTAAACTCAGCGCGAATGTGTAAGTAGGCTTCTTTACGGTTATTCTCGGCAACAAACCAACGCTTCGCTTCAGAGATATACTCTTCAGGGCGTTCTTTCAGTAGGTTGTACAGATTGATCAGATCTGGATTGATATCTGCCAGTAGGTAATGGTCATAGTCGGTATTCAGAAAAACTGAGCCCGCGCCAACAAAAGGTTCAACTAGCTTTCGAGCCGGCGGTAAATGACGTTGGATGTCTTCAACCAGTCCGTATTTTCCTCCTGCCCATTTAAGAAAGGCTCGTTGCTTTTTCATCTACTGCTCTATCTATCGACCAAAAATTAAGGCTGCGGAATGTAACATATTTTTCAGCGAAGCTCAGGTTTATTTCACGCGATCAATTTCGCGATGAACCTGACGGAGTGATTTTGCCCAAGGACTCACCGACTTAACCGAATCAGGCAAGCTTGCAACGGCATCGCGAGCCATTTGAATTGTCGGATAATCTTGGTATGTGATGATATACCACTCGGTGTCATTGCGAACGGTAGGATAAATTCGTACTTGATTATTCAGCTGATGCTCATCGAGGAAGGCTTGTACATCCTCCAGTGACGTCATAGCAGCAAGCTGCAGTGTATAGGCTCTTGGTGATAGTGCTTTTAATTCTTCGCGAGCAAATGAAAACTTAACCACAGGCTGCTTCGCACCGTCTTCTCCTGACCGAGCAGAAGTTTGCGTCATACCTTGATTTGGTTTTACGACTTTTATTAGGGGTGAGCTGGTTTCATCAGTGGCGTCTTGCTTCTCAACGCCTATGACATCATCAATCGCTTTTGTGTCTGCTGAATCAGCTTTACCTTCAAGCAATGCATCGACCACATTCGACTCAATCACCACTCTCTGTTGATTGTCATCACTGCCAACGCTCGCCACTTCTTCCGTTACTGCTGGCGGTAATGAATCAGAATCATCAATCGCGCCAGAGCCATCAAGGCTACTGCTAGTGTCATCAGTCACAGATTGTAGTGAAGACTGCGCAGCACTGATTCCTGAATCTTCAAAAGTTGGAATAGCCGTTTGCTCTAAACTACCAGCAATTTGCTGCGCTTTATCATCAGGGCTTGGTTGATTATACATCCACCAATAGCCACCAACAGCAAGCAACAGTAATGCTAATACCACTAACGCAATATTCAGCGGTGAACCGACAATCGAGCGGATAATGATCCTTTTTTCCACTTTCATCTCTCCTAACGCCATGATGTCACCCGGTACTGGGTCAACTTTTTTAAATGCATCTCGAACCCGCTTCTCCGCCTCATCATCAACATAGCGCGCAACAAGTGATTCAAAGAAACGACGGGCTTCCACTTCGGACAACATATCAATATCAAGCTCAACAGGCTTTATCTCTTGTCCGTAACTGAGACGTGACAGCAATCCTTCTAAGCGCCCAGACTGCGTAAATAATAAGACATTGATGGTCCAATTCGGCTTATGATGCGCCTCTAAAATCAGCATCCAAAGCTCAGAAACGAGCGTCTCACTTAATAAATGCGCATCATCAACCACAATCGCGATATCACAAGGCTCATCACCCAATAGTCTTTCGAGACTATCAAGTAAAGGTTCTTGCTGATTAAACAATGCGTCCGAAACCAGTTGACTCAAAATAAGGATGCGGCGCTGCACATCATCTTGATTAGAATGACAAAGTAACAAACATTGATTCTTGTTACTGGCACCCACTTCAAGGTATCGCTGCGCTAACCAAGATTTTCCATAACCATCATGACCATTAATCGCAATGAAATTGGAACCAAAATTAGTCAGCAATCCCAACCTATCAAGCAACTCGATTTGAGAATCTAGTTCCAGAACGTGAGCAACACTCATCTAATAACCTTAATACACTACAAGAATGACGCCCAAAGGCGCCATTACAAGGTTAAATATCGCGACCGAAGTCTATCGCCTGTTTGAGTACGTCTTGTGTCGTATCAGCAATGACCTCGGCACTGCCAATGCCTGTAGGCAAAACCAATCGTAATTGACCAGAGAGGACTTTTTTATCTCGCATCATATGTTTGAGGAAGTCATCGAAGCTCATACTTTCTGGAGTATGAACAGGCAGTTTGGCACGACGCAAAATCGCAACAATACGCTCAAATTGCTCTGCTGAGATAAGACCGCGCAGATGCGAAGTTTTGGCCGCCATAACCGTGCCAGCAGAAACCGCTTCACCATGCAGCCAATTGCCGTAGCCAAGCTCAGCTTCAATCGCATGACCAAAGGTGTGACCTAAGTTGAGCAGAGCGCGGATGCCCGATTCTTTCTCATCCAGAGCCACCACTTCCGCTTTTATTTCACAGCAACGTGCAATGGCATAAGTTAGCGCTTCTTCATCCAACGCGTACAAGCGTTCAAGGTTTTCTTCCAACCATACAAAAAAGTCTGCATCGTAAATGATGCCGTACTTAATGACTTCTGCGATACCTGCTGCGAATTCACGCTCAGGCAACGTCGATAAACAGTTGGTATCGATGATCACGGCTTTAGGTTGGTAAAACGCACCTATCATGTTCTTACCCAACGGATGGTTAACCGCGGTTTTTCCACCCACCGAAGAATCCACTTGAGATAGTAATGTCGTTGGTATTTGAATAAAGTCGACCCCACGCTGGTAACAGGCAGAAGCAAAACCCACAAGGTCGCCAATAACGCCACCACCTAACGCGATGATCACAACATCACGAGCATAATTCCCCTCGAGGAGGAAGTTCATCACTTGGTTAAACACATCCAAGTTTTTGTACTGTTCGCCGTCAGGCAATTCTAACAAGGATGCACTACAACCGAGCTGCTCGAGTTGCTTTAAAATTTTGTCAGCATACAAAGGCGCCACTGTGACATTACTGATCACAACAACTTTTTGTTTTGCATTTTTGTTTGAGAGAACTTGAGAGAGGTACGCCGGGTCCTCAAATAACCCGGCGCCAATAGAGATTGGGTAGCTACGCTCAGCTAGGTTGACCGTAATCCGTTCCATCGGTTTGCTCCAATTAAAAAAAAGATAAAAACTTATCTCTCTTCTAGCATTTTTACGATCTGGTTGGCTACCACTTTTGCACTCTGATCGTCAGTGCGAACAGTGTAATCCGCTACTTCTTCATACAGAGGATTACGTTCTTCAGCTAATTGCTCCAATACTTCGCGAGGGTTGTCCGTTTGAAGTAGAGGACGCTTCTTGTCACGGTTTGTGCGCGCAAGTTGCTTTTCAATCGTCGTTTCTAAGTAAACAACAACACCACGTGCCGAAAGACGATTACGGTTTTCTTTGCTCTTAACAGAGCCACCGCCAGTCGCAAGCACGATGCCTTGCTCTTGTGTTAGGTCTTCAAGTACCGCTTCTTCACGCTTGCGGAAGCCTTCTTCACCTTCTACATCAAAAACCCAAGAGATGTCTGCACCAGTGCGTTCTTCGATCACTGTATCGGAGTCAACAAACTCCATATGCAGTTGCTGTGCTAGATGTCTACCAATTGTACTTTTGCCGGCGCCCATTGGGCCAACAAGGAAAATATTACGTTTCTCAGCCATGTTTAGCAGTAATTTACAACATTGATTCAATAAGATCGCCACAAGAAAACACAGCTAAATCGCTGTTCTACAAGGCTTGTGGCACCAGTTCCTCACAGATAATTCGTGATAAGACCCGAAATTATCCAAGCATGGTGCCACTATTGCAACTTTATTTTTGATTTAATCAGTTTTTCACGAGGTAGAACTACTGAATCACCACCTTAGGGGTGACGAAAATTAACAGCTCACTTTTGCCAACATTTTCATAACTTCGACGGAAAAGCGCACCTAATAGTGGCAGATCGCCTAACAAAGGCACTTTGTCCACCGAGTTAGTAATGCTGTGCTGGAAAATACCACCAAGAACGACGGTTTCACCGTTATTTACTAACACTTGCGTCCCGATACGCTGAGTATCAATCGCAACGGCTTCACCAGTGCCTGTTTTCACGACTTGTCCAGGTCTATCTTGCGTAACGCTTAAGTCCAACACAAGACGGTTATCCGGTGTAATTTGTGGCGTCACCTTCAAACTCAATACTGCTTTTTTGAACGTTACCGTCGTGGCACCACTTGATGAGGACTCTAGATAAGGTATCTCGGTACCTTGCTCAATATAGGCAGGCTTCTTATTAGTAGTGATCAAACGTGGGCTTGAGATAATCTCAGCTTTGGACTCTTGTTGCAGCGCAGAAAGCTCGAGGTCTAACAAGGTGTCTGAGCCTAATTTTGCAACCTGAAAAGCAATGCTGGTCGCGTTTGGACTGGTTGCAGCTAAGTTTACGTTTAGGAAGTCATCGATACCTACTCCATCACCGTCACCACCGTCTTCTCCTTCACCACCACCGTTATATAAACCGATCGTGGCAAGGTTGTTTTCGATAGAACCACCAACCGTGTTATTGCCATTAATAGAGGTAAAGCCCCAGCGAATTCCCAACTCGTCCATGTTGCCTTCATTGATGGTCACAATACGCGCTTCAATTTGAACCTGCTTCACCGGGATATCCAAAGATTCAATAATTTCTCGAATCACTTCAATGTTTTCAGGTAGCTCACGAATCAATAACGAGTTAGTCCGCTCATCAATGGTCATACTGCCTCGCTCAGACAACATACTGATGTTCCCTTCTCCGTTGATCATCTCTGCAATATCTGATGCTTTAGCGAAGTTTACCTTGATGATTTCAGACGAAAGCTCTCCCATCGTTTGTTCTAGCTGCTGCTTTTCGAGTTGCTGTTTTTCGCGCAGATCAAGCTCATCTGTTGGAGCAACCAGAATCACGTTGCCATCAACACGCTTATCTAACCCCTTAACTTGCAAAATAATATCCAGCACTTGCTGCCACGGAACACCATCAAGACGAAGTGTGAGGTTACCTTCTACGGAGTCTGAAACAACCAAGTTGAACTGGTTGTAGTCGGCAATCAGCTGTAACACGTTACGTACAGGAATATCTTGGAAGTTAATCGAAATGAGCTTGCCTTCTTTTTCTAGAATGCTTTTATCCGGAGCTTTCTCATTGGGTTTGATCTTAGCCACTTTGATTTCCAAGAATCGCCCCGTTAAACGGTAATCATGCGTATATTCTTCATTGATGTGCGCAACCAAGCGCGTAGTTGAGGTATCGCGAAACACCTCTACGCTTTCAACCACAGTCGAGAAATCTTTTACGTCTAGGAGATACAGTTGCTCGTCTTTTACCGAAGTATTAAGCAAATCGATACTTAACCCTTCCTGTACGCGTTTGACATCAACAATCGCGGCAGGTGACGCCAGTTCAACGACAATAACGGCGTCTTTATCTTTATTAGTGCGAAAATCGATACTCTTTAAGGCATTAGACGATACTTCTTCTGCTGCCACTAAAGGGGCTAAAAATACAAACAACCATAAGGAGAAGAGCCCAGTTAGTATCCTTGGTGTACGTGTTAATCCTTGTCTCATTTTCATTACTCAATATCAAAAATAAATGGGGCTATCTCAAAGCCAACTTAACTTTACGCTTCTGCCAACACCCTAAGCCGTCGGGCAACGTTTCATTAATTAACAAATAGGAATGGCTGACATGGGTCACTTTGCCATTGTTGCGTCCGAGGTATTGCCCCGGCTTCACTTTATAAACGGTGCCATTGGGTGCCTGAACGAGACCAGAAACCGTATTACCCATGCCCATAACTCCTTTCAAACGTAATTGGCTTAATGGGAATTTTTCTAATTTGCCAGTGCGCCGTCTTGAAGGCGGTTGCCAGCAATCTTTTCTTGCAACGGGCTGAGTGGCGATCGTGGCTTCTTTTGGTAACTCAAAGGGCGCACGCTGTACTTCAGGTGCGTACGTGACGGCAACATACTTATCTGCAGGCTTAAGTTTCTCGACATCTTGACGCGCCTGACTCTCCACCCCTCGAATAAAATCCGTTAATGACTCATCATTCGCCTGACATCCAAGGAGCAGAGACCCCATCAGCACCAACAACAAATGCTTACTTGTCATTGTTCGTCTCCTCTGGCTTAAACTGATAGGTATTGGCTCGTACCCTAAAGTGCAGAGTTTCACTTTCTTGGCTGACACGCTGCCAAGTCACATCTTTAAACGTGATGATTCGAGGTAGCGTTGCTATCGCCTGAGAAAAATGTCCGATGTCATGAAAATCTCCCGTTAACTCAATGTTTAAAGGAAGACGATAGAGGAAATGCTCTGATTGCTTTTCACCCCAGTCGATACGGGTAAAGGTCAACTTATTGTCGATACCGAGTTCATTCACCGAAGCGAGCATCGTAGCCAACTCTTTTTGCGCGGGCAGTTGTTGTAGCAATAACTCGTAACGCGTGGTGAGTTCATCCAATTGAGATTGAAGCTGAGGCAATGCAGCTACTTTGTTCGCTTTAATCTTCAGTGCCACCTTGAGCGTCTGCTCCTGCTGGACCAAGTTATTCAATTGCTCTTCTTTTGGCTTAAGGTAAAACCAATAGCCAAAACCTTGAATGAGGAAAATCAGCAGCGCGATAACCACAAGCTGAGGCAACAATGGCCACTCTGCCATTTCATCTATTTCGAGATCCTGCCAATCAACCATGCTGGGCCTCCACTTTCTTCTCCGGCACTTTGAACATGAAAGACACTTTGAACGTTTGGAACTCTTTTCCAAAACGCGCTTTTCCGTGAACGATGGAGTGCATTTCTACATCATTCAACTTGGCCGAACGCTCCATGTTGTCCAGCATCGTGGCAAGTTTTGGAGTGCTATCAGAGATCCCAGAGATCTCAATTTCCAGATCATTCATTTTGATCTTGTCGACATATACACCTTCAGGAATGACGGCTGGCATCAAGTTCATAAACTCGGTCGTTTTGTTTCGACCGTTTTGTAACCCTTCAACCACTTTTAAACGTTCGAGGATTTTGCTGTGCTCTTGCTCGGCGATTTTCATTGCTTCAATACGCTGGTCGAGCTCAGCAATGTAGTGAGTAAGGTAATCAAGCCGCTCCTGCTGCTGATCTTGTTGGTACTCAAAAAACTTTCCAATACCCCATTGAATACCAATGGCAACCAACATGCCTAACGCGACCAAGCTAATGAAACGACGTCGGTGCTCTTCTCTTTGGTTCTCTCTCCAAGGAAGTAAATTAATGCGATAAAGCACGCGCACCTCCTAGCCAATGAATGCCACGAATCGCGAGTCCTGCGGCTGTAGAGAAATGCTGCCAATCCGCGGCACGACGTTTACGTTTGGACACCTTCATTTCAAATAGCCCTAGCGGGTTTAGCAATTCACACTCTAGTGACAGTTGCTGAGATAACTCTTCCGCGAGCATTGGTGTCGAAGCTCCTTCCCCTGATAACCAGATACCTTTGATATTTTGCGAGCCATTAATTGAGGTGTAGAGCTGCATCTGACGTTTCACCCGTTCCACGATTTGGCGATTAAACAGCTCTGTTTTCTCCTGAGCATCATCGGACATCAAATCATCTTGAACAGGGCTGTTTGCTCCTCGAGTGCCGCAAGCAAACTCTTTGTGAAACAGCTCACCTTGTTCGGTAAACATGGTAAAGGAGCTCGATGAGGTGCCAATATCGAGTAAGCAGTACTTATTTTTGTCAGGAAAGCGATCGGCGGTGAGCTTCCAGATATGACCAAGACTTTGTGAATGCACGTCCACTAAAACGGGTTTTAGTCCGGATTTTTGTAATGCATCCACGCGACTATCGACCACATCTTTTCTTGTCGCAAACACTTGATAGTTATCAGTCCCACGCAACCCATCTTCGGCACGAAGACGGACGAAGTCTAAACTCAGCTCTTCGACAGGGAATGGCGATTGATGAGAAAATGCCTGAATCACAGCAAACTCAACTTCGCTATCTTCAAGGTTTTGTTCTATTTGCAGTTTTTTACTGATCACCGAATTATCAGGCACTGAAATTGCGACCTTTTTAGCACCAAAAGGCAGTTCTTTTTTAATCAGCTTTAGGGTCTTTACAATTTCTTGATGATTTATAGTGTTATTTTCAGCGACAATACCTTCCTTTAGTAATATTTCTTTGTAACCCAACAGAGCGTAATTGTTGCCTGTGGGTTTAAGTACTACGGCTTTGAGGCTGTTATGGCCTATATCGATGCCGGTAACGATTAGCTTATCCATCTCTTACTCTCGCTCCGAAATTTCTTCGTGCAAAGGTTGTTATTAGCACCCAAATAAGAGTTAATATCTCTATGTGCTAAATTTTTGACCTAAGAGTACAAGGGTTTGCCGTTACACAGCCTCAACCAATCAGGGATTCTCCGGTGAAGTTCATAAAGCGTTTATTATTTTTAACATTGATTTGCATAATTCTTGGAGTCACCACAATATTTGGCTTCTATCAGTACGTGAAGCCTGAATTGCCAGATGTTGCAACTCTAAAAGACGTTGAATTACAAACACCTATGCAGGTGTTTAGTCAAGACGGGAAGCTGATCGCACAGTTCGGTGAAAAGCGTCGTATTCCTGTTACTTATGATGAAATTCCTCAAGACTTAATTCATGCGCTAATCGCAACCGAAGATAGCCGTTTTTACGAACACCCAGGTATCGATCCTATCGGCATCACTCGTGCAGCCGTTGTAGTTGCGATTTCAGGTTCAGCTAAGCAGGGCGCAAGCACCATTACTCAACAGCTAGCGCGTAACTTCTTCTTATCTAATGAGAAGAAGATCATGCGTAAGATTAAAGAGATTTTCATTGCTATCCACATTGAGCAGCTTCTGAGTAAGCAAGAAATCATGGAACTTTATGTCAATAAAATCTTCCTTGGTTACCGCTCATATGGTTTTGGTGCGGCCGCTCAAGTTTACTTTGGTAAGAGCCTTGATGAATTGACGTTAAGCGAGCTTGCGACACTCGCAGGGATGCCAAAAGCGCCATCAACGATGAACCCAATTTACTCTCTTGAGCGTGCGACAAAACGCCGTAACGTCGTGTTAATGCGAATGCTTGATGAAAAATACATCACGCAAGAACAGTATGACGAAGCACGCAACGAACCTATCGTGGCACGTTACCACAGTGCTGAAATTGAACTTTCAGCTCCTTATGTGGCGGAACTAGCTCGTGCATGGGCCGTGAAAGAGTACGGTGAAGAAGAAGCCTATACCTCTGGCTTGAATATCTACATGACGGTGGACTCTAAACTGCAAGATGCCGCGAATACATCCGTGGTAAATAATCTGCTGTCATACGATGAACGTCACGGCTACCGCGGTGCGGAAAAAGTGCTTTGGAAAGAAGGTGAAACCGCTTGGAACAGCGAGCAAATAGAAAAGCACCTTAAGAAGCAACCAACTTATGGTGACCTTTATCCTGCCGTCGTGACAAAAGTCGATGATAAGACTGCACAAGTTTGGGTTAAAAACCATGAAGAGCAGACCATTCCTTGGACTGGAATGCATTGGGCACGTAAATACATCACCGAAAACCGCCAAGGCTCAACACCAAAATCAGCGCATGATGTGCTAGCGACAGGTCAACAAGTTTGGGTTCGCGAAGTGAGCGAAGCCAATGAAGATGACAACACGACACAAAGCTGGAAACTGAGCCAAGTGCCAACAGCGAACACCGCGTTTGTCGCGATGAACCCGGAAAATGGTGCGATATTGTCGTTAGTGGGTGGCTTTAACTTTGTTCATAGTAAGTTTAACCGTGCCACTATGTCAGTGCGTCAGGTTGGCTCAAGTATCAAACCATTTATCTACTCAGCCGCAATTGACAAGGGACTTACCTTAGCCACTCTGATCAACGATGCGCCAATTAACAAATGGGACGCAGGTTCTGGTTCGGCTTGGCGACCTAAAAACTCACCACCAACCTATGGCGGTCCAACTCGCCTTCGCCTCGGCTTAGCTCAGTCAAAGAACGTGATGGCAGTGCGTACGCTGCGTGAAGTAGGCCTTGATGAGACTCGTCAGTACCTTACTCGTTTTGGTTTTGATATTAACCAAGTACCACGTTCAGAGACCATCGCGCTCGGTGCTGGTAGCTTAACACCAATGAAAGTGGCACAAGGCTACTCTGTATTTGCGAACGGAGGTTATTACGTCGAACCGTTCTACGTAGAACGCGTGGAAGATGCATTCGGTGAAGTGCTGTTTAAAGCGAATCCAAAGAGCGTTTGTCATAAGGATTGCCCACAAATGAGCGATGAGCCAGACAATCGCTATGCCGATGAGTTTGGCGAACAAGACGTCGCGATTGATGGTTTGGCAACAGACAACGCACTGGAAAATGATGAACCTCAATATGCTCCACAAGTTATCTCTGAGCAAAATGCATTCTTAATGCGTGAGATGATGTACAGCAACATTTGGGGTGGTGGTAACTGGCGTGAAGGTACGGGTTGGAACGGTACTGGCTGGCGTGCACAAAAACTGGGGCGTCGTGATATCGGTGGTAAAACGGGTACAACGAATGACTCCAAAGATGCTTGGTACAACGGCTATGGTCCTGGTGTTGTTGCCATTGCTTGGGTTGGTTTTGATGATCACTCACGCGCACTTGGTCGTACAACAGTTAATAGCAACCTAGGCAAAGGCCAAATTTCTGGTGCTGAATCGGGTGCGAAAACCGCAGAACCCGCTTGGATTGACTTTATGCGCGTTGCACTAGAAGAAACACCTGAGCAAGGTAAAAATATTCCAGATAACATCATTCGTGTTCGTATTGATCGCAACACTGGCATGCTAACGCACAAAGTAGACAGCACATCAATGTTCGAATACTTTGAAAAAGGCACTGAGCCTACCGAATACGCTGGAGACCGTTTGGAAGACAGTATTTATTCTTCCGGCTCTGGCGCAGAAGAGCTGTTCTAAATCACTAAAGCAAAAGGGAGAGCACTCGCTCTCCCTTTTTTATGTCGGCTTTTACGCCGCGGCGTTCAATGAAGGATAAGAAGCCAATACTTCTTTAATCTTCGCCGCCAAAGCTTCAAACCTTGCACGCAGTGGTGAACCCGGGCGATATACAAGGACTATATTGCGCGAAGGCGTAGGGTTAACGGCTGGTACATAGCACACACCATCTTTTTGCTTCTCATTGGGGATAGAAAGCTGAGGCAATAACGTAATCCCAGCACCAGCAGCGACCATATTCCGCAGTGTCTCCAAACTGGTTGCCTTAAAGCGTTCATCGTCTTTCGCTCCGGCAGCAAAACAGAAACCTAACGCTTGATCACGAAGACAGTGACCGTCTCCTAGCGCTAAAACGGTTTTACCATTCAGCTCCAACATATCAACATGGTCGAGAGAGGCCCACTCATGATCACATGGCACCGCAACGCTTAACGGCTCGTTATACACTTCGATTTCTTTAAAAGGTGCCGTTTCATCAACCGAAGCCAAGACCAAGCAGTCCAATTTACCTTCTTCTAATTGACGCACCAACTGATGTGTTTGAGCTTCGTGCAGGAACAGCTCCAGTTCAGGAAATGCTTCTTTTATCTGCGGCAGAATTTTGGGTAGTAGATACGGACCTACCGTCGGGATGAAACCGATATGCATCGGCCCAGTCATTGCTCCGCTCTGACCACTCGCCATATCTTTAAAAGTTTTCACTTCACTTAAGATACGCTTAGCTTGCTCCACCAACTGCAACCCTGAATCGGTAAACAAAACGCGACGGCTGCTTCGCTCTAAAAGCGTGGTACCGAGTTCATCCTCTAGCTTACGAATTTGTCCACTCAATGTTGGTTGGCTAACAAAACATGCTTCTGCCGCTTTGCGAAAGTGCTTATGTTCCGCAAGTGCAACTAAGTACTCAAAATCTCGAATATTCATAACTCACAATTCGCTTTTTTTAACAATAGCTAATACCTATCAAAACCATAACACCAAACGATTAGAGCTATCAAAGGATTTTTACAATAATGGGCTCAACAGAACGAAACAGAGCAAAGAAAAACGCTAAGCTCTATACGCATAATTTAAAATAGTTAAAGGAAATCATTATGTTTGTATCTAAAGAAGGTCAACAAGTCCCTCAAGTTACTTTTCCAGTTCGTCAAGGTGACTCTTGGATGAATGTAACGACTGATGAGCTATTTAAAGGTAAGACCGTTATCGTATTTAGCTTACCGGGTGCATTTACTCCAACCTGTTCATCAAGCCATCTACCTCGTTACAACGAATTGTTCCCTGTATTTAAAGAGCACGGAGTGGATGAGATTATTTGTGTCTCAGTCAATGATACGTTCGTGATGAATGCATGGAAACAAGACCAAGAAGCAGAAAACATCACCTTCATTCCTGACGGTAATGGTGAGTTCACCGATGGCATGGGCATGTTAGTGGATAAAAACGACATCGGCTTTGGCAAACGTTCATGGCGTTACAGCATGCTAGTAAAAGATGGCGTAGTAGAAAAAATGTTCATTGAGCCAAACGAACCTGGCGACCCATTCAAAGTGTCAGACGCAGATACGATGCTGAATTACATTGCGCCAGACTACAAAACGCAAGAGTCCATCACGGTATTCACTAAGCCAGGCTGCCCTTTCTGTATGAAAGCGAAACAAAACCTGATTGACCACGGTCTTCAATATGAAGAAGTGATTCTGGGTAAAGACGCAACGACAGTTAGTCTACGAGCTATATCTGGTCGCACGACTGTTCCACAAGTCTTTATCGGTGGCAAGCACATCGGCGGTAGCGAAGAGCTAGAAGCGTATCTAGGCTAAGCTGTCCATAGCCTACACCCTCGGTCTCCGGTGCCTTTGGCTCGGAGGCCAACCCTAACTCACTTCTTCTACTAGTCTAGATAAGTAGTCGTCTACCGATAAGGTGACTCCTTATGCAGATTCAACGACCCAATTCACTCTCCAAGCTCAATGTAGCTAGCTTGGCTTAAAAACAAAAAGCGAGAGTTCACGATGAAACAAGTTAATGTCGACGTAGCGATTATTGGTGGTGGTACTGCTGGTCTTGGCGCTTATCGAGCAGCAAAAGCTCATACTAACAGCGTAGTAATGATTGAAGGCGGCCCTTACGGAACAACCTGTGCTCGCGTCGGTTGCATGCCCTCTAAGCTGTTGATTGCGGCCGCAGAAAGTGCCCACCAAATCGAAAAAGCGCCTGGATTTGGGATCCATCCGCAAGGTGAAATACGCATTAACGGACAAGAAGTCATGGATCGTGTAAAACGCGAACGTGATCGTTTTGTTGGCTTTGTGCTTGAAAGCGTCGATGATATTCCCGCAGAAGACAAGTTGTCAGGTTACGCGAAGTTTGCCGATGATCATACACTTATCATAGATGACCATACTCAGGTCGCCGCAAAACGGATTGTGATCGCGACGGGCTCTCGTCCTGCCTATCCAACAGCTTGGAATGAGTTGGGTGACCGTCTCGTAATTAATGATGATGTCTTTGATTGGGATGATTTGCCTGAGTCCGTTGCGGTATTTGGCCCCGGAGTGATCGGACTTGAACTCGGTCAAGCATTGCACCGCCTAGGGGTGAAAGTGAAGCTCTTTGGTCTTGGTGGTCAAGTTGGTCCACTGACAGATCCAGAGGTGATGGCTTACGCAGATAAAACTTTTAAAGAAGAGTTCTATCTTGATGCCGATGTAAAAGTAGAAAGCATGAAGCGCATACCATCATCGAATGCAGCAGGCGCAGACAAAGTTGAGATCCAATTCATTAACCACGACGGTGAATTAGAAACCTTTATTGTTGATTACGTTTTAGCAGCCACTGGACGACGTCCTAACGTAGATAAGCTAGCGATCGAGAACACCAATGTGGCATTAAATGAACGCGGTGTACCAACCGCAGATCACTACACATTGCAAACCTCCGTAGAGAGTATTTTTATTGCGGGTGATGCAAGTAACCAAGTTCCATTGCTGCACGAGGCCGCTGACCAAGGTCGCATTGCTGGTGATAATGCTGGTCGCTTCCCGGATATTCGTGCAGGTCTGCGTCGTTCGCCAATTTCAGCTGTATTCTCCGATCCGCAAATAGCTATGGTCGGTGAAACTTTCAAACAACTGGAAACTCGCTTAGGAAGCTGTGGTTGTTTTGTTACTGGCGAAGTCTCGTTTGAGAATCAAGGACGTTCACGTGTCATGCTACGAAACAAAGGGATGTTACATGTCTATGGCGAGCAAGGTACTGGACGATTTTTAGGTGCAGAGATGATGGGGCCGAACGCAGAACACCTCGCGCATCTTTTGGCTTGGGCACACCAAAATAGAATGACGGTTTCTGAGATGCTAGATATGCCCTTCTATCATCCAGTGCTCGAAGAGGGTGTCCGCACCGCTCTACGTGATTTGAATGCAAAACTACACTTAGGGCCAGAAATGGTGAAACATTGCCTTGACTGTGGGCCTGGTTGCTAACGCTTTCATGCTCAATCGAGCCAGTCTTTACATACCAAACAAAACAGAAAGCCTCGTGATTAACGAGGCTTTCTGTTGACTACTTTGAGGCGATTACATAAGTACTACACTGCCATCATTGCGTAACGACTTACCATGATGATCGCGACTACACCGATCGTAAAAAAACCACCAGCGATACTCAGCGCAAATTTCAATTCTGTCGACATGATTACTTTCCTATTAAAGACTGACAGCGAACCATACATCAATCACGTGCCACATAAGCTCTACAAAGCTAACTTTCCATTTTTGGTTGTGTTCCTGCGCTCTAAGCTGCGACAAAAAACGCTTTCTCTCTTTGTGTTGGGTATATAATCTGAAGCAACACTGATGCCTTGGAAAACACTATGACTTGTCGCCGTTGCGAGGAACATTGGTTTTGGAAAAAGCTTGGGCGTTGCCAACGATGCTTGGATCAGTTAACGGTGCTTTCGGTACTGTGCTGGATTGTGTGGTGGTTTGCGTTCAAAGATGATCCACAAAGCATCGGTTCGATCGCTTTGATCTTCGCTGGTTTCGCTTTCAATATTTTATTGTTTTTGCACTTATGGATGCGTTTTGTCATCTTGCCGTGGCAACGTCGGCGAGGACGAAAAGAGACGGATAAAAAAGAGTAAAGTGGCAGATAGAAAAAAGCCCCAAAACCAATATCAGTTCTGGGGCTCTCTTAGATTCTTCTAAGAAAAAGCAGTGGTACTTTAATAGACCGAGCTTCCTCTCAAAGGTTCCAAATTTTTTCGATTTTTTTAGCAAATACTGATGTAAGTGAATCAGAAAATAACTATGTCATTGAATGCTAATAAAATCACTCCGAAATTTCAGCTCATGCCACATGCGATTTTTGGATCACTTGCTCCATTAAATTGATCTCTAGCGCCACTTCATCACACGCGTGCTGACGTGGACACTGATCGCAATCTTTCAAGACTTTTTCTGGCAACAGCGACTTCGATGTTGGTAAGAAGCTCTGCTTCATAAAGAACTCTGGCGTTCGAGTGAGGACAAAGACCTTCTTGATCGCCATTTGACGTGCTTTCTCAACCAAGTGATTTACGATTGCACTGCCCTGCCCTTGGCCTTGCCAGCCCGCTTCGATACCAAGAGAGCGTATTTCAGCCAACCCTGAGTCATACACATATAGAGAAGCGCAACCTGTCACTTCACCATGATGCTCAGCCACCGCGAAGGAGCCAATATCTCTCACGAGCTCATTTCGAGAGCGGGGTAGATTCTCACCGAGGTTCGCCCAATAAGCCACCATGCCCTCTAGTGTTTCAATGTCCGTCAAACGTGCAGGACGCACTTTCACTGCCGAGCTGTCACGCTGGCTCAGACGTTTATCCGCTTGCTCTACCGCATAAGCGACTTGGTGAGGCGAAACGCCACCCAGCGCACAACGTTTTTCCAAACAAGACTCTATTGTCAGAATGTCATACACATCATCTTCAATCACCTCAGAGAAGGCTTTTAGCTCTTGCAGAGACAATTCTTCCAGCGCGCAGCCTTTGTCAATTGCCCCTACCACCGCTACGCCCACAATATGGTGCGCCTCACGGAATGGGATGCCTTTCGCCACTAAGTAATCAGCTAACTCCGTCGCGTTCGCATACCCTTGCTTCGCAGCTTCAAGCGTACGCTCACCATTCACTTTAATGCCATCAAAACACAGCGCTGCCATTTCCATGCAATCATTCCATGTGTCTAACGCATCAAACAACCCTTCTTTATCTTCTTGCATGTCTTTGTTGTACGCCAATGGTAGGGCTTTCACTGTCATCATCATGCTCGATAATGCGCCATAGACACGCCCTGTCTTACCACGGATCAACTCAAGTGCATCCGGATTTTTCTTCTGTGGCATTAATGACGAACCAGACGTCACCGTATCCGCTAACTCAATAAAGTTAGACTCCCCTGAGTTGTAGAAGATCATATCTTCTGCAAGACGAGAAAGGTGCAACATAGAAATCGAGGCCACCGACATCAGTTCCATCACATGATCACGATCCGAAACCGAATCGAGTGAATTACGCGTAGCGCGGTGGAAACCAAGGTTATGAGCTAATTGTTCACGATCAATCGGATAAGCCGTGCCAGCTAAAGCACCCGAGCCAAGTGGACAAGTGTCGAGACGCTGTAAGGCATCATTCAGACGAGAGTAGTCACGCTCGAGCATTTCAACATAAGCCAAACACCAGTGAGCAAAGGTGACAGGTTGAGCGCGCTGAAGATGAGTATAGCCAGGCAATACAGTGCCTTGGTGCTGCTTAGCAACATGAACCATTTGTGCTTGCAGACGATCTAAAGCAATCAACAGTTGCTGGCCTTGCTGACGACACCAAAGTTTTAGGTCTGTCGCTACTTGGTCATTACGAGAACGCCCAGTGTGGAGCTTTTTACCTAAATCTCCCACTTTACTAATCAGCTGCTGTTCAACCCAAGAGTGGATATCTTCTGCATCTGAACGAAGAATTTGATGAGGATCTTCCATCACTTCTAACTTCAGCTCGTTTAAAGCAAGTTCCAGCTTTTGCTGTTCTTCTGCCGATAGAACATCTACAGAAAGCAGAGCTTTAGACCATGCGATTGAACCTACGATGTCTTGCTCAGCCAATCGGTAGTCAAAACGCAACGAATCGTTAAACTCTTTAAATCTAGTGTCTGCCGCTTGGGT
Organism: Vibrio sp. J2-3(2022); assembly: GCF_021725735.1. Taxonomy (NCBI): domain Bacteria; kingdom Pseudomonadati; phylum Pseudomonadota; class Gammaproteobacteria; order Vibrionales; family Vibrionaceae; genus Vibrio; species Vibrio sp. J2-3(2022). The sequence goes on along the minus strand of NZ_JAKKCK010000011.1, from coordinate 17,339 downwards.
AAATCTTCCGCCCCATAATGCCATTGCGTTTCTCCTGATGACTATTGCTTACTCTAACGTTCTCGAATGAGTAGTAACCAATTTGATGGTCATTTGCTCACTTTTTCTTATGGGTCAACGTTACGGCAATTTCGACAAAAAATAAAGTATAAATTCAATATTTTTACATATATATTCAAACGGAATGTGTTTGCATCTTTGTGCTCATAGACGTAAGCCAACAAAAAAGACCTGCTATCCAATAGCAGGTCTTTACTCAATCCGAGATGTGGAGAGATTATTTCTTCTGGCTGTTCAACGCACGGATACGGCTTGATAGCGAGTAAAGACGGATGAAACCACCCGCATGGCTTTGGTCGTAAACCTCATCTTCACCAAAAGTCGCGAACTCTTCTGAGTACAAGCTGTTGTCAGAACGTTTTTGCGTTACCGTGGCTTGGCCTTTGTAGAGCTTAACAACCACTTCGCCATTCACGTCTTGCGCTAGCTCTTCTGAAGCGGCAAGGATCGACTTACATAGTGGCGTAAACCAACGGCCATCGTACACAAGGTGAGACGCTTTTAGACCCAGCTCTTCACGGAATTCGAATGATGATTTGTCTAGCACGAGCTGTTCAACGGCACGTAGCGCTTCCATCATGATGGTGCCTCCCGGTGTTTCGTAGCAGCCACGAGATTTCATTCCTACTAGACGGTTTTCAACGATATCGATACGACCAACACCGTGCTTCGCACCTTTTTCGTTTAGGTAAACCAGTGCGTTGTATGGTGTCATCGCTTCGCCATCAACTTCGACCACCTCACCTTTTTCTACTTTCAGCGTGACGTATTCCGCTTCGTTTGGTGCTTGCTCTGGGTCTACAGTCCATACCCAGCAATCTTCGTTTGGTGCGTTCCACGTATCTTCTAGGACGCCACCTTCAGTGGAAATGTGCCATGCATTTGCATCACGTGAGTAGATCTTAGTAAGAGACGCTGAACAAGGAATGTTACGCTCAGCTAGGTAATCTAAACATTCTTCACGGCTCACTAGGTCCCATTCACGCCAAGGGGCAATCACTTGTAGATCTGGTGCTAGTGCTGCGAATGCGCCTTCGAAACGAACTTGGTCATTACCTTTACCTGTACAGCCGTGACACAATGCGTCCGCGCCCACTTTACGTGCGACTTCAACCTGTGCTTTAGCAATAATTGGACGCGCCATTGATGTACCCAGCAGGTACTTACCTTCATAGTACGCGCCGGTTTTTAGCGTTGGGTAAATGTAGTCTGCGACCATTTCTTCTTTCAAGTCAGCGATGTAACACTCAGAAGCACCAGAGGCTTTTGCTTTCGCTTCAATACCTTCTAGCTCTTCTGCGCCTTGACCAACATCGGCAACGAAAGCAACGACTTCACAATCGTAGTTCTCTTTTAGCCACGGGATAATTACTGAGGTATCTAGACCGCCTGAGTATGCGACTACCACTTTATTTACGTTCACTTTGCTCATCTTTCTTCTCCAAACTTAACTGGCGCTGCGCTCGGCGGTCAGTGCCAACTACTACTTCCTAATATTGAATTCTTTTGCTGATGCTTATTGAGGCAAAAATTGCGTTCCAATACTTTCACCAGCGAATAGCTGTACTAATTTTTCTGGGTAACGCCAGGTCGCGACTTCGATAGGGCGACCAAGATCATTGGCCGCCTCCAAAGCAGCTTTAACTTTGACGATCATGCCGTCTGTGATCACATGTCCATCGATCAACATGTTCGCTTGTTGTTCCGACAGGGTTTTGATCAAATGGCCTTTACCATCTAATACACCACTCACGTCTGATAGCAGGACCAACTCCGCATCTAATGCGCCCGCAACCGCGACTGCGGCTTGGTCAGCATTCACATTCATCATCTGGCCATCTGTGGTTAAGCCAATTGAACTGATGATCGGCAGTGCGCCTGTGTTTAGTACCGCTTGTAATAGCGTTGAATCACCCGGTGATGCTTTACCTACCGCGCCCAACTCTGGGTCAAGTTCTTCAACAAGACACAAACCACCATCCGCAAGGCTAAGACCTACTGCATTGAGTCCATCTGCGATGGCTTGGCCTTGAAGTAGCTTATTCGCTGTGCCTGCAAGTGCGCCTGCAATCACCGGAATTTGATCGTAAGGCGTTACGCGTAAACCGTTTTTCTTTACGGTTTCAAGCTGAAGCTTTGCCATCAACTCATCAACTAGGTAGCCACCGCCATGAACGATGGCGATTTGTCGCTGTGCCGATTTTTGGTAAGCCGCAATGGCACCAAAAAGTTGGCTTAAGGTTTGAGTGCAAGATAGAGCTGCACCGCCTAGCTTAATGACTAAAGGAGCTTGATTGGTTTGCGTCATCGCATTTCCCTCTTTCAACGACTACAGCAACGCTGTCAGTTCTGGGTAACCATAATGAATATTGAGACATTGCATCGCTTGACTTGATGCACCTTTGAGTAGATTGTCGATGGCTGAAATCACAATGATGTGTTCGCCTTGTACCTTCCAGCCGATATCGCAGAAAGGGGTATTTTCGACATCCTGAATACGTGGAATGCCATCGCCTTTTAAACGCACGGCTGGCTTTCCTAGATAAGCTTGTTCAAATGCTTGAGCGACTTGTTGCTCTGTAACGCCTGATGCTAGCTTCATGGTGATCGTGGCAAGAATGCCGCGTTTAAAGTTGCCTAGGTGCGGAGTAAAAATCACATCGCAACCTAAGTGCTGAGCAATTTCTGGTTGGTGACGATGAGTAAATACACCATAAGGTTGCAAGCTCACTTCACAGAAACTGTTCACCATAGAAGCTTTACGCCCAGCTCCGGACACACCGCTGGTCGCGTTAATGACAGGCCATTGATTGGTATCCACTAATGCATTTTCGAGTAGAGGTTTGATGGCTAACTGCGAAGCAGTCGGGTAGCAACCTGCTACAGCAACTAAGGGAGCAGTTTTAATTGATTCCTGGTTCCACTCTGCTAAGCCGTATGCAGCTTTATCTAGCCAGTTATTATGTTGATGCTCGAAGCCATAAAAGGTGTTGTAAAAACCTTCACTTTGGACGCGGAATGCCCCCGATAAATCGAATACCTGACAGCCTGCCTCCAAGAAAGTTGGGGCTAGATCGTGGCTCACCTCATGAGCCGTTGCTAAAAACACCACATCCGATTCTTGAGCGATTTGCAGTGGATCCGTTAGTGGCGAGACCGGAATATCAATGATGCCTGCTAACTTACCGTGCAGCTGCGCAATATTCTTTCCTGCATCAACACTGTTGGCGGAAACGTATAAACCTGATAGCGTGAGTTGTGGGTGTTTATTAACCATTAACGCTAACTCTGCGCCGGTGTAACCGCTGGCTCCAATAATCGTGGTTTTTAGCATTGTGTGACATCCATATACTTAAAGGCTCAAATGACTATTCATATTTAATTTTTGCTTTATTTTGATTTTTTATTCATTAAATATGATTTAATATGTGTTTTACATTTTTGTGGTCTGTCTGTCAACAGGAGATTTGAAGAATCCATGCAATTACCAACTTTTCTAGAGGTCTATGAAGGACTCATCAGCACCTCTTCTATCAGCTCCACGGATCCGAGCTGGGATCAGGGCAATGCAAAAGTCATCGAAAAACTCGCATCTTGGTTTAAAGATCTGGGTTTTAGCGTTGAAGTGATCGAAGTCGAGCCAGGCAAGCACAATATGATCGCACGTATGGGAGAGGGTGAAGGCGGCCTTTTACTTGCTGGCCATAGTGATACCGTGCCATTCGATCAAGGGCGATGGAATTTTGATCCACATAAGCTGACTGAAAAAGACAACCGCTTTTACGGTTTAGGCACGGCAGACATGAAAGGCTTTTTTGCCTTTATTTACGAAGCCGTCAAAAAAGTCGACTGGAGTAAGCAGACCAAGCCGCTATACGTATTAGCCACTTGTGACGAAGAAACCACCATGTTGGGTGCACGACATTTCACCGTAAACGCCCCTTTTAAGCCGGATTACTGCATTATTGGTGAGCCCACCAGCCTCATTCCTATTCGCGGCCACAAAGGTCATGTGGCGAATGCAATTCGGGTCACGGGTAAGTCAGGCCATTCATCCGATCCTGCCTTAGGCGTTAACGCGATTGAGATCATGCATGAAGTGATGTTTGCCATGATGCAACTGCGCGATAAATTGGTGAAAGAATACCACCATCCGGGTTTTGCCATTCCAAGCCCTACCCTAAACCTTGGACACATTCACGGCGGTGACAGCGCTAACCGTATTTGTGGTTGCTGTGAGCTGCACTATGATGTTCGCCCACTACCAGGGATCAGCCTGGATGGCCTAGAAAATATGCTGCGCGGAGCATTAAAAGAAGTCGAAGCAAAGTGGCCTGGACGCTTGGAGATAATTCCGTTACATGAACCAATTCCGGGTTACGAATGCCAACATGACCACCCATTTATCGGTGGTGTTGAAGAGATCTGCCAAACCAGTTCAGAAACCGTGAACTACTGTACTGAGGCGCCCTTCTTACAACAGCTCTGTCCAACCTTAGTTCTTGGCCCGGGTTCAATTGACCAAGCGCACCAACCGGATGAGTTTCTCTCATTTGATTTTATCGATCCCACAATTGATGTGCTTTCAAAGGCAATGGTCAAGTATTGCTGTTAATACGCGAATAAACTCAAAAGTCAGTGCAGCTCGATTGAGCTGCATCTTTTTATCTTCACAATTTAGCGCTAGCCTTAACACTTCTTTAACTTGTTATTTTGTAATTAATTTTCACTTCTTATTCTACAGCTGCCGTAAATTTGCTCTAAATCAGGAGACAGCGGAATAATTGCAAACTTAGTCTGCTTTATTTGACTATAACTGGTGCTTTTCGCTAGATTGGAGTCTTAACAAGGACAATGGATGTAGTTTTTTTACGAGGCAGGACGACAATGAACGAGAAATACGCCGCACTCAAAAGTAATGTGCGCATGTTAGGCCACTTATTGGGTAACACCATTCGCGATGCCCATGGCGAAGAAATCTTCGAGAAAGTGGAAACCATTCGTAAATTATCCAAATCGGCTCAAGCAGGTAATCAAGCAGACAGGGAAAGCTTGATAGAAGAAATCAAACACCTACCCGATGAGCAGCTAACGCCCGTTACCCGTGCGTTTAACCAATTTCTAAATCTCACCAATATTGCTGAGCAATACCACACGATTTCACGCCATTGTGAAGAGCACATTTGTGAACCAGACGCGATTAACTCGCTGTTTTCTAAACTGGTACAAAACGATGTGAGCAAACTGGACACTGCGCAAGCGGTTCGTGATCTGAATATTGAATTGGTATTGACGGCTCACCCAACGGAAATCACGCGTCGCACGATGATCAACAAGTTGGTCAAGATCAACGAGTGCTTATCAAAGTTGGAACTGAGTGATCTTTCTTCTAAAGAGCGCAAGAAAACCGAGCGTCGTTTAGAGCAACTGATCGCGCAAAGCTGGCATTCAGACGTAATTCGACAACAGCGCCCTACTCCGCTGGATGAAGCAAAATGGGGTTTTGCAGTCGTTGAAAACTCACTATGGGAAGCTGTGCCAGACTTCTTACGTGAAATGAATGATCGTCTGAAGTCTTACTTGGGTGAAGGTTTACCAATTGATGCGCGCCCTGTGCACTTCTCTTCTTGGATGGGGGGCGACCGCGACGGTAACCCGTTTGTCACTCATAGCGTGACACGTGAAGTATTGCTTCTGTCTCGTTGGAAAGCCGCAGATCTTTATCTCAATGACATCAACGAGTTGATCAGTGAACTGTCTATGACGGTTTCAAACGACCAAGTTCGTGAGCTTGCTGGCGAAGATCAGCACGAACCATATCGTGCGATCCTGAAACAACTTCGCTCACTATTGAACGAAACCAAAGATATTCTCGATGCTAAAATCCATGGTCAAAAACTGGCCGTTAAAGCTCCGTTGCAAAAAGTCGAGCAACTTTGGGAACCTCTGTATGCCTGTTACCAGTCGCTAAATGAATGTGGCATGGGTGTGATCGCAAATGGCTCTCTACTGGATACATTGCGCCGCGTAAAAGCATTTGGTATTCATCTTGTTCGCCTTGATATCCGCCAAGAGAGCACGCGTCATTCAGACGTATTGTCTGAATTAACCCGCTACTTAGGCATTGGTGATTACGAGCAATGGAGTGAGCAAGATAAGATTGCTTTCCTAACCAACGAACTCGCATCTAAACGTCCTCTTCTGCCTCGTGATTGGGAACCATCAGAACCTGTCAAAGAGGTTTTGGACACCTGTAAGATTATTGCAGCACAACCGCGTGAAGCATTCGGTGCCTACGTTATTTCTATGGCACGCACTGCATCAGATGTGTTAGCAGTCCACCTACTTCTGCAAGAAGCTGGCTGCCCATATCGTATGGATGTTTGCCCGTTATTCGAGACGCTAGACGACTTGAACAATGCAGAATCGGTCATCAAACAGCTGATGGGTATCGACCTATACCGTGGCTTTATCCAAAACCACCAAATGGTCATGATTGGTTACTCTGACTCAGCGAAAGATGCGGGTGTCATGTCTGCAGGCTGGGCTCAGTACCATGCGATGGAATCGTTAGTAAAAGTGGCGGAAGAAGAAGGTGTTGAACTGACTCTATTCCACGGTCGTGGCGGTACAGTAGGCCGCGGCGGCGCGCCAGCACACGCAGCACTTCTGTCTCAACCACCAAAAAGCTTGAAAGGTGGTTTGCGCGTAACAGAACAGGGCGAGATGATCCGCTTTAAACTGGGCCTTCCAGATGTCGCTGTAAACAGTTTTAACCTTTACGCGAGCGCGATTCTAGAAGCTAACCTATTGCCACCGCCAGAGCCAAAACAAGAATGGCGCGACTTAATGGAAGTGCTATCAGAAGTTAGCTGCGAGTCTTATCGCAACGTAGTTCGCGGCGAGCCTGATTTTGTGCCTTACTTCCGTCAAGCGACACCAGAGCTCGAGCTCGGTAAGTTGCCACTTGGCTCTCGTCCTGCAAAACGTAATCCGAAGGGCGGAGTGGAAAGCTTACGTGCAATCCCGTGGATCTTCTCGTGGAGCCAAAATCGTTTGGTACTTCCAGCATGGTTAGGTGCGGGTGAAGCGATTCAATACTCGATCGATAAAGGCCACCAAGCGTTGCTCGAAGAGATGTGTCGTGAATGGCCGTTCTTCTCGACTCGCCTTGGCATGTTAGAAATGGTGTACTCGAAGTGTAATATCGATATTTCTCGCTATTACGATGAGCGATTGGTGGATGAATCACTCCGTCCACTCGGTGAAAAGCTTCGCGCTCAGCTTCAAGAAGATATCAAAGCAGTACTGAATGTAGAGAACAACGAAAACTTGATGCAGCATGACCCTTGGGGACTCGAATCGATTCGCTTGCGCAACATCTACGTTGAGCCATTGAACATGCTACAAGCCGAGTTGCTATACCGTACACGCCAAACCGAAGAAGCATCTGCAAACCTAGAAGAAGCGCTAATGGTGACAATTGCTGGTATTGCAGCTGGCATGCGCAACACAGGCTAATCGCTTCATTTGTAATAAAAAGCTGAGCAAGTGCTCAGCTTTTTTTTGGCGCTGGATAATTGCACAACCAAAAGGCAGTTTAATAAACTATAAAAAACCCAAAAATTACCACACAAAAAGAATAAAAAACCACAAGTTAACACTATTGATTATTATGTTAGTTTTTTAGGGTAATTTTGTCCTACTATTCCACTTCATGCTTATTATTTATATACTACTTGCCTGCTGAGAGCTCATAAATCCAATCATACCTGCTCCAGCCATGATGGGACTCCCCATCTCTCTAGGTGATAAACGGCTTTAAGGTGACAGGACCAACATTGTTGGTGCTACTTATACATTAAAAAACTCAAGTGCCAGAAAGAGCACAGCTGAAAGTATAAGTAGCTTGTTTACAAGTTTATTGACCATTTGGATTGAAGACATGTCATTACCACACGTAATCTTAACTGTTCTTAGCACTCGCGACGCAACCGGTTACGATATCACTAAAGAATTCTCTGCTAGCATCGGTTACTTCTGGAAAGCAAGCCACCAACAAGTGTACCGTGAACTCAATAAAATGGCCGAGAAAGAGCTGGTTACTTGCGTATTAGAACCCCAAGAAGGCAAACCAGACCGTAAGGTTTACTCCATCACAGATGCTGGTCGCAGCGCTTTAGGAGAATGGTTTGATCAACCAACTGCACACCCGACTGTTCGTGATGAATTTTCAGCGAAATTGATGGCATGTGCCGTTCAACCATCAACACCTTTCCGTGATCAACTCGCCGAACTGGTTGAAGAGTCTCGCAAACTGGTTTCTCACTACAAAGAAATTGAAGCGGCTTACTACGCAACGCCGTCAACTTTAGACAAACAAGCTCGCCTAGAGCGTTTAACGCTTCGTCGTAACCTACTGTTACGTGAAACGTGGATCACTTGGGCTGAAGAAGTCCTAACAGAACTTGAAGTGATTGGTTAATTTCCTTTTACTTTGATACAACGAAAAAGGCTTGCCACTCGGCAAGCCTTTTGTCTTTTTGAAACCCGGTCGATCTATGCACCTACTGCAGCGCGAGGACGAACGCCTAGCGTATGACATAAAGCGTAAGTCATCTCTGCACGGTTTAGGGTGTAGAAGTGGAAATCCTTAACGCCTTCACGACTAAGTACGCGCACCATATCAATAGCTTGGCTAGCTCCTACAAGCTGACGAGTCACCGGATCATCATCCAAGCCTTCGAACTGTTTACTCATCCAGCCTGGTACTTTCACATTGTTCTGCGCAGCAAAGCGAGACGCTTGCTTAAAGTTCGATACAGGCAAAATTCCTGGCACAATTTCTACGTCAATTCCTGCCGCTACACAACGGTCACGGAATCGCAGATAAGACTCAACATCAAAAAAGAACTGAGTAATTGCACGGTTTGCACCTGCATCTACCTTACGTTTTAGGTTCAATAAGTCAGACTGCGCACTTTTAGCTTCAGGGTGAACCTCAGGAAATGCGGCTACTGAGATATCAAAATCGTGACGTGATTTCAGCAGCTCAACCAGATCCGAGGCATACATGTCAGGCGCACCGCCACCAGGAGGAATATCACCACGCAGAGCAACGATATTTTCAATGCCATTATTCCAGTAATCATCGGCAATATTAATCAACTCTTCGCGAGTCGCATCAATACAAGTGAGGTGAGGAGCGGCAACCAATCCGGTTGTTGCTTTGATTTCTTTAATGATGGAGTGCGTTCTGTCACGCTCGCCAGAGTTCGCGCCGTAAGTCACAGAAACAAATTTAGGTTGGAGCGTTTTAAGACGGTGCACTGAATTCCAGAGTGTCTCTTCCATCTTCGCGCTGCTTGGTGGAAAAAACTCAAATGATACATTGATGTTGTCTGACAACTCAGCAATATTCTGGTTCAAGGCGTCAATATGGCCTGCGTGCGTGTATCCCATCTTACTCTCCCTGTGGCACTCCGCCACGAAAACAAATTCCTTAAATCGACGTTTAGACGTCTATATGTCTACAGAATGTATTGAATACGATTTAATGTCAACCTTGTAATTATGAATTTTTCTCAAGTTAATAATGAGGATAGTTCAAGTTATTACTTGAACGTTATTTCACCACTTATCACAAGCCGATACTTCAGTATGGCACTGAAGGCAAAATAAAAAACCCTGGTCGGGTTCCAGGGTTTTAGGTATCTCGCAACTTTAGAATAAACCGGCTAATCGGTTGAGGTCGGATTGAATCGCGCCGGCTGTCACTTCTCTTCCTGCGCCAGGCCCTCGAATAACGAGTGGGTTATCTTTGTACCACTTACTTTCAATGGCAAAAATGTTGTCGCACGGCAGTAGGTTGGCGAGCGCATGTTCACGAGATAACGCTTCTACTCCCACCGTCGCTTTACCATTTTTTTCTAAACGAGCAACGTAGCGAAGCACTTGGTCGTTTCTCTGTGCTTTTGTCAGGCGCTCTTGCAGTATTTCACTCAACAGCCCTCCGTTATCGAAGAAGTCATCGATGCTAAGTTCTCTTAATTCTTCTGGTACCAGAGATTCAACCTTAACGCTGCCCGGCTCAATATCGAGACCAGACTCTCGAGCTAAGATAACCAGCTTACGCATCACATCTGAACCATCTAAATCAGAACGAGGATCAGGCTCTGTTAAACCTTGCTGCCAAGCGAGGTCGACTAAATCATTAAATGGTACTAAGCCGTCAAATTGTTGGAATAACCATGATAACGTCCCTGAGAAAATACCCGATAGAGCAACGATCTCATCCCCACTTTCACGTAGATCTCGCACGGTATGGTTTATTGGTAACCCTGCACCAACCGTCGCGTTGTACAGCCAATAACGACCAATTTTAGCGAATGCATCTTGAACCTGATGGTAATACTGGCTATCTGCCGAACCCGCCACTTTGTTAGCGGAAATCAAATGAATGCCCTGCTGCGCAATTTCTACATAGCGCTGAGCTAAGTCTTTACTCGCTGTCACATCAAGCACTACGGCTTCATCGTAATTTTTTAGCGCTCCTAAGTGAGTCAACCAAGACCCATCGTTTGCTAGGCTTTCATCATCAAATCGTTCAGCAACACTTGCTGCATCAATACCTTGCTCATCGAACCAGTAGGTTTGACTATCCACGACCGCGACAAGGTCGAAGCTCATGCCATGACGTTTTTCGAGCTCACCTTTTTGAGTTGCAAATAGATTTAACCAACTAGAACCAATGTTGCCCTTGCCACATAAAGCCACCGCCACGCGCTTTTGCGCTTGGAACAACTGGCTATGAATCGTTTGAACCAACACTTCGGTATCAGTACGACGCAAAACGGCGACTAAACTCAGCCCCGACTCAGTTTCAGAAATAAATTCAACCGGAGAGTGTTTTAACTTCTGATAAAAACCAAAACAATGGTTGGCGTTTTTCGTAACGCCAGCGCCTACTGCCGCTAAGAGCGAGTAGCCTTCTTTGAGCTTAATCTCCGCTTCAACCGCAAGCTCTTGTAAGTGTTTCAGTGCGCCGCCGGCAATTTCTGCGGTATACGCCAAGCGCAACGTGTGTTGATCGGGCTGTGCCTCAAATGCCAATGGTTCCAATTGCGCTCGCTGCAACGCTTGTAATACATCATTCTGTGTTTTTTCGAAGTCGTGCCCATGCATGAAAGACAGCTGCACCAATAAAACATCATCCAGCGAGGTAATAATTTTAGCGCCACGGCCAGACGCTAAGACACGCTCAATACGAGTGGAGCCCGATTCCGGCAGATAGCTACATTTGAGGTTGAGATCCATAGTACTTTGCGCCACAGGCTGAAGTGTACGACTGTGTAGGACTGGGGCGGCTAAACGGGCGAGTTCGCTGGCTTCATCCAATCGAAGTAACGGTAACAGACACGCGTCTGCCACCAAACGCGGATCGGCACTATAGACACCGGCAACGTCACTCCAAATGGTGACCGTGCTCACTTCAGCCAGAGCACCAATGACAGTTGCAGAATAGTCAGAGCCATTACGACCAAGTAAAATGGTTTCGCCCGCCTCGTTCTGAGCCATAAAGCCAGTAATTACCACACGTTTATGATTGTGTTGCGCGAGAACTTCTTTTATCAAAGGATATGAACGAGCGCGATCAACTTCAGGTTGAGTCCCGGCTTCCGCACGTAAAAACGCTCGTGCATCTTGTGCGACAGCGGGGATAGAACGTTGAGATAATAACGCGGCCAATAGGCGAGCAGACCAAACTTCTCCGTGTCCTAGTACCGCGGCTTTTTGCGCGCCAGTGAGTGGTGCTGTCAGCTCAGATAAGGTACTGAACTCATCATGCAGTAACGCTAATAGCTCTTCTTGTACTTCATTTTCCAACAAATTTTCTATTAGCTCCGTTTGGAACTGCCTTAGGCTTTGAAGTGCTTCATGCGCGATTCGGCCATCTTTGTCTAACCCTTCCAGGAACTCAATCAAGCGGTTAGTGGTTTTTCCTGCCGCCGAAACGACCACAAGATCATTTTCCGTCGAATACTCCTTAAGAATATCCACAACGCGTAAATAGCATTCTGGGTTTGCTAAGCTACTGCCACCAAACTTATGCAGCTGACGTTGTACAGTCATTATTCTCGTCTCCTATTGTTGGGCAGCTTTAGCGAATGCTTGCTCTAAGTCCGTGATGAGATCTTGTGCATCTTCCAAGCCGACAGACAAACGCAATAGTTGATGTGACACCCCCGCTTCTGCCAGTGCTTCCTCTCCCATAGCGCGATGCGTCATGGATGCCGGATGACAAATCAAGCTTTCTACTCCACCTAATGACTCAGCCAATGAAAACAGTTGGAGCTCTTTAACGAACACTTTTAACTGCTCAAACGAACCGGCAAACTCAAAGCTCAGCATAGAGCCAAAGCCCGTTTGCTGCTTTTTAGCAATGTCATGACCCGGGTGCTCCGGCAGGCTTGGATGATAAATGGTTTTAACTAACGCTTGCTTCTGGAGATAAGCCAGTACCTGCTGTGAACTCTCTTCATGCACTCGCATGCGAGCACCAAGTGTACGAATGCCTCGCAACGTCATATAACTATCGAAAGGTGTGCCAGTCGCACCAATGCAATTGCCCCACCATGCAAGCTCTTCTGCATGCGCTTCTGTTTTGGTGATGATCACGCCACCAATCACGTCTGAATGACCGTTGATGTACTTCGTTGTGGAGTGGATAACAAAATCCGCACCTAGCTCTAAAGGTTTTTGGTACACGGGTGTCAAAAAGGTATTGTCCACCGCAACTAACGCGCCGACTTGTTTCGCTTTTTCACAGGTAGCTGCAATATCCACTACGCGAACCAGAGGGTTTGACGGAGTTTCTAGCAAAATGAGTTTTGGTTTTTGTGCTAATGCTGCATCCAAAGCTTGCTCGTCAGATTGATCGACAAACTGAACCTTAAAATCGCCTTTGTTGGCTCGGGTATTAAAAAGACGATAGGTGCCGCCATAACAATCGTGAGGAGCAATAATGAGATCATCAGGGCCAAGAAAAGCGGACACCCATAAATTTAATGCCGACGTACCGCAGTTCGTGACAACCGCTCCTTTTCCAGACTCGAGTTCAGATAACGCACTTTCCAACAGTCCGCGGTTTGGATTTCCAGATCGCGTGTAATCATACTTAGGTACCTCACCAAAAGCAGGAAAACCGTAGTTAGTGGAAAGATAAATAGGTGGAACGACAGCGTGATATTGGCTGTCTGATTCAATACCAGTGCGTACTGCAATGGTCGCAGGTTTGCGAGAGCTCATGGGTGTATCCTTTCACGGGTAATGACTTCTAAATAGGAATGCGCTATATCTAATGAGTTAAATAAAGTGATCAACACGCTTCCTTTGCTGTTCTGTTCACTTTACTCGTCAAAAAATGAGACGTCAACACTTCTAGACGTCCATATGTCTTTGCTTATGGCGGTAAATGCAGCTAAAATCAGCACCTAAATTATTTTTAACCGATTACATAAATGAAGGTGTGCAATGGCTGACTGGAATGGCGAATACATTAGCCCATATGCAGAGCACGGCAAAAAAAGCGAACAAGTAAAAAAAATTACCGTCTCTATCCCGCTAAAAGTTTTAAAAGTGCTAACTGATGAGCGTACTCGCCGTCAGATCAATAACTTACGCCATGCAACCAATAGTGAATTACTATGCGAAGCATTTTTGCACGCGTATACAGGTCAGCCACTTCCAACAGATGAAGACCTTCGTAAAGACCGTCCAGATGATATTCCAACAGAAGTAAAAGCACTGATGACCGAAATGGGCATCGAATTTGAGTCGTTTGACGAAGAGTAAAAAGCGAGACTGGAGGCTTCAGATAGCAACTCTTATCTCGAGCCAAAAGAATGACATAAAAAATGGGACGCGATTGCGTCCCATTTTTTGTACATCACATCTAATAGATATATTACTCTGCCATGTAGTTTTCAGGCATCTCGATACGAGCAACACCTGAATCAACTGCCGCCTGAGCCACAGCTTTTGCAACACGTGGTAGTAAACGTGAGTCCATTGGTTTTGGAATGATGTAGTCTGCACCAAACTCAAGCTTATCGACGCCTGCGGCCTTCAATACAGTTTCAGGTACAGGCTCTTTTGCTAGCTCACGAATCGCCTCAACGGCTGCAAGTTTCATTTCATCATTGATTTCACTTGCGCGCACATCAAGAGCACCACGGAAGATGAATGGGAAACACAATACGTTGTTTACTTGGTTCGGGTAATCACTACGACCAGTCCCCATGATCAAATCATCACGAACAGCGTGGGCAAGTTCCGGCTTAATTTCAGGATCTGGATTCGAACATGCAAATACGATTGGCTTATCTGCCATCAGCTTCAACGCTTCCGCTGGCAATAGGTTTGGACCAGATACACCTAGGAACAGATCCGCGCCTTCAATCACGTCTTCTAATGTGCGTTTGTCCGTGTTGTTTGCGAATAGCTGCTTGTATTCATTAAGATCATCACGACGAGTGTGGATCACACCTTTACGATCCAGCATGTAAATTTTTTCGCGCATTGCACCACATTTAATCAGCAGCTCCATACACGCAACGGCTGCAGCGCCAGCGCCAAGACAAACGATCGTTGAGTCTTCAAGCTTCTTACCTTGAAGTTCGATCGCGTTCAGCATGCCTGCCGCCGTTACAATCGCAGTACCGTGCTGATCATCGTGGAATACTGGTACATCACAACGCTCAATTAAACGCTTTTCAATCTCAAAGCAATCTGGTGCTTTAATATCTTCAAGGTTGATACCACCAAAGGTGTCTGCAATGCTTGCGACAGTATCAACAAATTCATCGATCGTGCGGTGCTTAACTTCAATATCAATAGAATCAAGACCTGCAAAACGCTTAAACAGTAACGCTTTACCTTCCATTACTGGCTTAGATGCAAGTGGACCTAGGTTACCTAGACCTAAAATAGCGGTACCGTTAGAAATAACAGCAACCATGTTGCCTTTCGCTGTGTACTTGTACACGTTATCAGGGTTTTGTGCGATCTCACGCACTGGTTCTGCAACACCAGGGCTGTAAGCAAGGGCAAGATCACCCGCCGTTTCCGCAGGCTTTGTCAATTCGACAGCAATCTTCCCTGGGGTTGGATAAGCATGGTAATCCAATGCTTTTTGGCGATGTTCTTCTTCTGGAGTGGCTGCTTGGCGATTGTCTTCAGACATGGACGTTTCTCTTTTTTATTTTTAGGTAAGGGGGCATAAATTCTATCGGATAGAAATCAAACTTCATAGGCAAGATTGCGAGCAATATCCTTAAAAAGCCGATAATAAAAGAGATTAGACCAGATAGCGGGGATAAGCACCTGATTTTCGAGTCAGGTGCTCTTTTCTTCTTACAATTGAAGTACGCAAAATCCTGGACGCTATTACTCTTCGTCTACGTATTGCGCTTGGAGGTAGTTCTCAATGCCAGACATTTCAATCAAGCCAAGTTGCGTCTCTAGCCAGTCAACATGCTCTTCTTCATCTTCAAGAATATCTTGAAACAGATCGCGAGACACATAGTCTCGAATGTCTTCAGCATAGGCAATCGCATCTTTTAAATCTGGAATGGCGGCCATTTCAAGCTTTAAGTCACACTCGAGCATTTCTTTAGTGTCTTCACCTATCATCAACTTGCCTAAATCTTGTAAATTAGGTAAGCCCTCAAGAAACAAAATACGCTCAATCAGATGATCGGCATGTTTCATCTCATCGATAGATTCGTGATATTCCTTATCTGCTAGGCGCTTTAACCCCCAGTCCTTATACATTCGAGCATGAAGAAAATACTGATTAATAGCGATGAGCTCATTTCCGAGCACTTTATTGAGATGTTGGATGATGATTGGATCGCCTTTCATGACAAAAACCTCCTCTTTGGCTTCATTTAAATGTAGAAGCAAATGAGAAGGTGTCAAAACGCTAGGCAAATAATTACTTAATTACTGCATGCTCACAGTAATTAGCTAGCTTGTTTGAATACCGTGTAACTGGTTTCCGCTAAAATATCCTTGGCCTGTCTGATGCACTTACCACATTGGCTACCCAATGCTGTGCATTTTTTGATTCCTTTAATATCCGTTACGCCTTCATCTATCGCCAACTTCCTAATTTTCTTGTCGGAGACCCCATGGCAAAGACAAACGTACATACTCAAAAACCTATTAAATTAACCTGTGGCAACCAATATAAACAAGAATAGTTCTTGTTACCAGTCGCATTGATAGGCCTGTTCAGAATATTTTGTTATATAGATTTGGTGACAGTTGGCAAAGATCAGAGGGTTAGGTGTTACGACTAAAGGTGTTGAAAAATAGAGCCGGTAATATTCTGTTTTTAAATTAAAAAATTAACGAATTTCCTACGAACACTTATAACCAAATATAATTTAGATATAAAAAAGGGAAGCCTAAGCTTCCCTTTCTCGATGCGCTTTCTTCATAAAGAAGAAGAGTGCAAGATTTCGTTTAATTCGTTATGAATTAGTCGAAGATCTTAGCAACAACACCAGCACCTACTGTACGGCCACCTTCACGGATCGCGAAACGTAGACCTTCGTCCATTGCGATTGGTGCGATTAGCTCAACAGTCATCTGTACGTTGTCACCTGGCATTACCATTTCTACGCCTTCTGGTAGCTGGATGTCACCAGTTACGTCAGTTGTACGGAAGTAGAACTGTGGACGGTAGCCTTTGAAGAATGGAGTGTGACGACCACCTTCATCTTTAGACAATACGTATACTTCTGATTCGAACTTAGTGTGTGGAGTGATTGAACCAGGCTTCGCTAGTACTTGACCACGTTCAACTTCGTCACGCTTAGTACCACGTAGAAGTGCACCAACGTTCTCACCTGCACGACCTTCGTCTAGAAGCTTACGGAACATCTCAACACCAGTACATGTAGTAGTAGTAGTGTCTTTGATACCTACGATAGCAACTTCGTCACCTACAGTTAGGATACCACGCTCGATACGGCCAGTTACTACTGTACCACGACCTTGGATTGAGAATACGTCTTCGATAGGCATTAGGAATGGCTGATCTACCGCACGCTCTGGCTCAGGGATGTAAGTATCTAGAGCTTCAGCTAGTTCAACGATTTTCGCTTCCCACTGCTCTTCGCCGTTTAGTGCGCCTAGTGCAGAACCTTGGATAACTGGTAGGTCATCACCTGGGAAATCGTATTCAGATAGAAGTTCACGAACTTCCATTT
>NZ_JAKKCK010000010.1:0-54791 GCF_021725735.1 Vibrio sp. J2-3(2022) | reverse complement strand
GATCATCCTCTCAGACCAGCTAGGGATCGTTGCCTTGGTGAGCCCTTACCTCACCAACTAGCTAATCCCACCTAGGCATATCCTGACGCGAGAGGCCCGAAGGTCCCCCTCTTTGGCCCGTAGGCATTATGCGGTATTAGCCATCGTTTCCAATGGTTATCCCCCACATCAGGGCAATTTCCTAGGCATTACTCACCCGTCCGCCGCTCGACGCCATTAACGTTCCCCGAAGGTTCAGTTAACTCGTTTCCGCTCGACTTGCATGTGTTAGGCCTGCCGCCAGCGTTCAATCTGAGCCATGATCAAACTCTTCAATTTAAGATTTTGTTCGGCTCAATGAATACTGAACATTACATAACGTAATGTTTGAATTGACTGTGCTGAATCCGAAGATTCAATGGTCACTTCGTTTCATTGAAACCTAATTTGAAACCGAAGTTTCTAATTGGATTATCATCAACGAGTGCCCACACAGATTGATAGGTTTATATTTTTAAAGAGCTTTTCTAACTTATCCAGCAACTTAGTTGCTCGTCGTTAGGGGTGCGTATCTTACTCCGCACCGTGAGAGAGTCAAGCATTTTTTCAAATTTCTTTTTCTCTCACTTCCGACTCGCTGTGTGACTTTCGTCTCACTCCGTGTCGGTGGATGCGCAGTATAGGGAGTTGAGAAATTAGTACAAGCGTTTTTTGCAAAAAAACTTTCAACAGGTTATTAGTTAGCCAAAAGCGTGATATTTGCATATTTCTTCGTCACATTTGAGACATATCACAGCAATTGGTTGGAAAAACACCAACCATATACGTAAGATTCATGTGTCTATTCTGTTAATGGACAATCGATCTCTTTATCACTATGTGTAGTAATTAAAATGACGTCTAAAAAAAATCTGATTTTATGTGCTGGGCTGGCCGTCGTTGGGGGAATCGTCTTCTCTCAAGTCACCATCCCACCAGCCTTGAGTTTTCTCATTGGTGTTATCGCTACTGCTTTTTTATTTTCATTTTCTAGCCAGACACCTTCTATTCAATCAACAGACTCGGATCCATCAACTAAAACTCTGTATGTCGGCAACCTTCCTTATAAGGCCAATGAGAGTCACGTTCGCGATTTGTTTGCTGAATATGGACAGGTCTATGCAGTACGCTTAATGAAAGATAAGCGCACTGGAAAAAGAAGAGGGTTTGGTTTTGTCGTGATGGCTGCGGCAGATGCCAAGCCAGCTATCGCTAAACTTAATGAAAAGGAATATATGGAGAGAACGCTAAAAGTGAGAATTGCGAACGATCCTAAACACCCGGATGGTGGTAAACCAGAACAGGATTAAAACCTAGCTCCTTTAAACAAATGTTCAGTGCATCTTCCTGCCAAGGAGTTGCACTGGCATAAATCGACTTACTTCCCTCTTCCGTATCCTCAATTTCATCACTTAATAGTAATGCTTTTACTCGACGTGCAATGGCTGCACCCGAATCAATTAAAGTAACGTCCTCACCCAAAGCTTGATGAATTTCCTCTTTGATTAAAGGGAAGTGAGTACAACCGAGCACCGCAACGTCTACTTTATCGCGAAGCGGAAGCAGGATTTTTGTCAGTTCGTCTAGAGAAACGCTGTTGCCTCGCAACTTCTCTTCGGCCATATCCACCAAGCGAGTGGATCCCAACAGCTCAACTGGTTTGCCTTGCGCAAAGTCTCGTATTAACTCATGAGTATATTGGCGTGTTACTGTCGCCGGCGTGGCGATCAGCCCCACCCCTTTTGATGCTAAAAGCGATGCGGGTTTAATCGCAGGGACAACACCAACAACGGGAATAGATAAATTTTCGCGTAGGGAAGGAAGCACTATGGTGCTTGCCGTATTACAAGCAATGACAACAATGTCGACTTGGTGTTCTTCGACTAATGAAGAGACCAGTTGGTTAACTCGTGAAATGAGTACCGCCTGATCGAGTTCACCATAAGGGTAAGCCTGATTATCGAATAAGTATAAGTAGTCAAGCTGCGGCAATAGGCGATGTATCTCTTGGAATACAGAAAGACCACCAACACCGGAGTCAAAAACTAGGACTTTTTTCTTACTTGCTACTCGCACGAGCCTTACCTAAAGAACAGAAACGTTGCGATCATACTGCTTAGATTTGTTTTGGCAATGCTTTAGCATGGTATCTTTGATGGCTGAATCTATCTCCAGATTCTACATCTCGCTTCGTCAGCTCGATATGCCCTTGAAAAGACGGCGAAGACGTGACCAATGTGTGAAATTCACCATTTTCCCCACAGGGATCAATTTGACTTGGTAATGACTCTATTAGGACTTTGTCATACCAGCGACCACACCACTCTGGAGGGAGAACACTTCCGTCGATGGTGATCAACATAGTTTGAATACCACGCTCTATGATTTCCATCGCTAGCTTTTCGCTGCTCTCCCCTAATAGAGGAAAGACGCACTCCCAACCAGCAGGTTCAATATAGCTGCGTCGATACTCGGCAATGCCATTGCAAAACATATCGCCAAATGCGACAGCTTCTATATTCAGACCACTACTTTGTAATGCATTAACGATGGTCGATTGATAAATGTCGTTACTTGGAAAGACTTCAGGTAGCTCGATAGTAATGAGCGGAAGCGCAAGTAAGTCGGCTTGCATTTGTACGACTTCAAGCGGAGTTGCTTGGAAAGGGACTTCTTTCCCTACGTAAGTCGTGTACAAACCGACAACTTGATAATTTGGATTCTCGTTAAGGCGCTCAAGCGTTAATGTCGAATCTTTACCGCTGGACCAACTGATCACCACTTGCTTGGGTTTCTTCATTCGATTTTCCACCACAAAATATTAAAAACCGCCCGAAGGCGGTTTGTGTTCATTCACGATTAGAATTCGTAGCCAACGTTTAGATAGTACGCTCGCTCAGCGGCAGGGTAACCTTTTGCCATCTCATACTCTTCATCAAATAGATTATCGATACGAGCGCTAATAGAGGTCGACTCATTCGGATAGTAAGTCACAGCCGTATCAACCAACGAGTAAGAAGAAAGCGTGATATCTTGTGAAGGCCAAGTGCTGTAATCCACATCTGGACGCTTACCTACGTACTGATAGCTAACCGACCAGTCCACTTTATCGAAGCTCACTAAAGCGTTCCACTTATACATTTCTTTAGCGCGGCGCTGCAACTGATGCCCTTTATCGTCTTCAGCATCTTTGTAATCTGCACTCAACTGGTGTTGCACAATCCCTGTATCAAACTCAGCAACAAGCTCCACACCTTGGATACGTGTTTCACCATCGACATTCAAATATTTGTATGTGGTTGGATGGTAATCGATAAGATTCGTGATTTTATAGTCATAACCCGTGACGGACCAAAAAACGCCTTGTACATCACCGCTAAATGCTAGTTCCCAAGCATCTGACTCTTCCGGCTTCAGATCTTTCTCACCGTATGTTGGGTCATACTGTTGATATAGGTTTGGAGCCTTAAACGCAGTACCAAAAGAAGCTTTAACCCCAAACTCTGGCACAAACTGGTAACCAGCCGCTAAGCTGTAAGTGAACTCACTACCGTATTCTTCGTTATCATCCAAGCGAGCACTGCCCTCAAGCATTGCTTTATCAATACTAGTGGTTGCCATACCAAACAGAGCGCCATTGGTACGATCAAACGTTTTATTCGCACTCTTGTCTTTGTAAGATTCGTTGCGCCAATCAATACCACCAGCAAACGTCGTATTATTGTTTAGCAAGTAACTGTTGGTCCACTGGACATTTTGCTGCTCAAGTTCATCTTCAGTACCTGAGTGTTTGCCTTTTGCTTGCTCATAGTTCCAAGACTTCTGTTTCTGTGCCGTTACTTGTAGTTCTGACATCACGTTACCAGACTGATATTTACCGCCCAGAGTGGCAGAAAGGTCGTCTTTTTCTGCTTCGTAATAACCGCGACTGCCGTAGCTGCTGTCATATTGATAAACATTTTCGTAAGCACGTAGGTTACCAAATACAGACCACTGGTCATTGAAGTTATGCACGTAACCTAGCAGACCATTCTTTGTATCAAAGCCATGGCGATCGCCGTCATTAACTCCAGGTACAGGACGAACGTTATAACCATCATCACTTTCACTACCAAGCGCGATATTCAGCTGGCCGCTCTCTGTGACTTTAATGCCAGATGCCACACTCAATTCTTGGTAATCTAAGCTACCTAAACCTGCGCTTAACTTCGTTCCTTCTTCGTCAGCACGTGCAATGGTGATGATATTGATCACGCCACCAATCGCTTCTGAGCCATAAAGTGACGCACGCGCACCACGCACGTACTCAATCCGTTGAACGTAAGTAAGTGGGATTTGGTTAAAGTCCACAGCGCCCTTCGCTGCTCGTGCAAAACGTACGCCATCAACCAGTACTAAAACTTGGTCGGAACTGGTTCCACGAACAAATAAAGACGCTAACTGACCACGACCACCATTTTGTGAAACTTGAATCCCAGTAAGACGACGCAATACATCTGGTAGGGTTTTCGCCTGAATGCGATCGATGTCTTGTCGAGTAACTACTTCGACATCTGCCAACGTACGGCTTTCGGCTTGCTCAAAACGGTTTGCAGTAACAACGATGGTTTCGTCAGTGGAGGTTTCTTGGGCCTGTAGATAAGAGACAGGTGAAAGCAGCGATGCCAAAGTGATCGCCAGTGCGGATTTTCTCATTGTATTGTCCTAAATCGCGTAATTCCTTCCGAGCCCTGTCATCATGACAGTCCAGTGCTATGGCTCAGTTGTTGGCAGGTATTCGGACTCAAGAGCACGGGTGTACCGCCTACTTGCTCGACTTCCCACATAAACTAATGCAGTGTCTGATGAGCGTTCGTTCTCTTTTACCGCTGCGCGTCAGTTCTGGATTCACACCAGATTCCCATTTCAGCCATCTAGATTGCTAGATAGCACCAACTTGAGGCAAATATTATTCAGCTATTGATTATTTGTCCAGCCAATATTGCCCTTACAAGTTGTAACGTTTTGATTGATTTTGCTTTCTACTCTGTCTGTACGCACTATCTTTAAATCAATTCCAGTACAAAACTGGACATCCTATTGAGATTGAATAAAATCTGCGCTCTTAAATTGAATGCACCATAAAAGGTAAGATCATGGCTACTCTTGATGTAAACCCACAACGCTACCAAGAACAACTGGCTGAAAAAGTCGAACGTCTCACGGATATGTTCGCGCCATACAACATGCCAGAACTGGAAGTGTTTGAATCACCAGAGCAGCACTACCGCATGCGTGCTGAGTTCCGTGTTTGGCATGAAGGCGAAGATCTTTACTACATCATGTTCAACCAAGAAACTCGTGAGAAATACCGTGTTGACCAATTTCCTGCAGCAAGCCGTCTGATCAACGACCTGATGCCGCTATTGGTTGAAGCGATGAAAGACAACGACTCGCTACGTCGTAAA
Source organism: Vibrio sp. J2-3(2022) (assembly GCF_021725735.1). Classification (NCBI taxonomy): domain Bacteria; kingdom Pseudomonadati; phylum Pseudomonadota; class Gammaproteobacteria; order Vibrionales; family Vibrionaceae; genus Vibrio; species Vibrio sp. J2-3(2022). The sequence continues at coordinate 49,326 of NZ_JAKKCK010000010.1, read as the reverse complement.
CTGTTCCAGGTGGATTTCCTATCGACGCTAAGTGGTGAGATTCTGGTTTCACTCCTTTACCATCGCCAACTTGATGAAGAGTGGATTGAAAACGCGAAAGCCCTTAAACAGCGCTTAAATGATGAAGGCTTCAACCTAAACATCATTGGTCGTGCTCGTAAGATGAAGATTGTCCTAGACCGCGACTACGTGATCGAGAAGCTCGATGTAAATGGTCAAAGCTACATCTACCAACAAGTAGAGAACAGCTTCACTCAGCCGAACGGCAAAGTCGCAGAGAAGATGCTGGAATGGGCGGTCGACTGTACCCAAGAAAGCACTGGCGACCTACTAGAGCTTTACTGTGGTAACGGTAACTTCTCGCTGGCGCTGGCACAGAATTTCGACCGCGTCCTGGCAACTGAGCTAGCCAAACCATCGGTTGTATCTGCACAGTACAACATCGCCGCCAATAAGATTGATAACGTACAAATCTTACGTCTATCAGCAGAGGAATTTACTCAAGCGATCGAAGGTAAACGTGAATTCCGTCGTCTACAAGATGCAGGCGTAGATCTGAAGAGCTACAACTGCAACACGATTTTTGTCGACCCACCACGTGCTGGGATGGATGTCGATACTTGTAAAATGGTGCAAGGTTACGAGCGCATCATGTACATCTCTTGTAACCCTGAGACTCTAAAAGAGAACTTGGACATTCTATGCGAAACACACAACGTGACGCGTTTTGCTCTGTTTGACCAATTCCCTTATACCCACCATATGGAAGCGGGCGTGCTATTGGAACGCAAAGCGTAACCCACGGCGTCAAATACAAAAAAGCGAGCTCAATGGCTCGCTTTTTTGTATTTGATTCGTTTTGCTTACTCCGCAGAAGTCTTCTTGCTGACAAAACCTAGCTTCTTACCAATCCATGCGAGTAAGATCATTGAAACCATGATCGCGAAGAAGTTTGAGCCTGCTTCTGGGTATTGCGCTTTAATAAACGCAGAGTGACCAAACGCACCTACGAAGAAACACGCCAAGCCAACTAATGGGATATCTTCTGATACCGGATTATTTAGGTACTCTTGGTAAAGAGCTTGTACAGCCAGTACGAGTGCAATCAATGGGAAGATTGAAAACGATACTTCACTCATGGTCAACCATGACAACAAAGCATCACCACACATACCTGCAACCAGTGCCAAAATCAGCGTTTTCTTTTCAGATTTATTTCCATTCGACATTATTCTATCCCGCCTTTTAATCGGTTACGTTCACGTTCTTTGCGATACCAATAGGCCCCTTTGGCTATCATTCGCAATTGCATGATCAATCGCTCGGCGAGTTCATCGCGCTCACGTCGATCTAAATCTAAAGCTTCAGCCCCCGAACTGAAAACCAAAGTCACAGACGCTTCTGCTTGAGTATACGCCTCTTCTCTGGTCACGCCGGTGCTCATTAAATACTCGGTTAATTCTGCCGCAAAATGCTGGATTTCTCGAGCAACAGCGGTACGAAATTCAGCAGAAGTGCCGGAGCGCTCACGCAACAACAAACGAAAGACGTTCGGACTACTTTCAATGAATTCCATAAAGGTTTCGACCGAGGTACGAATTACGCTACCTTCTTTCACAATACGTTGACGCGCCTGACGCATCAGTTGACGTAGTAGCAAACCGCCTTCATCAACCATGGTTAAGCCTAGCTCATCCATATCTTTGAAGTGACGGTAAAAAGAAGTCGGTGCAATCCCTGCCTCTCGGGCGACTTCTCGCAAGCTAAGGCTGGAAAAGCTGCGATCCGCACTTAATTGACTAAATGCCGCATCGATCAATGATCGACGTGTCTTCTCTTTTTGCTGTGCGCGGATTCCCATCGATTTCATTCTTAACTTGCTCTTTTTCTGTAGGGTACAAGAGCCTCAATATAACGCAATTTGCTCCTACGGAGAAAGATATGTTGCTTCGCTCGCTCTGAGCGCCGAGAACGTTACTATTGGCATGCATCTAATTGCAATGTTCTCGATGCAATTTATAGACATACAACATACCAAATCATCCTTTTGGTCGATTCTGCGTGATCACTTCCACTCTCTAACAGGCATGACGTGTACCAATAGAGTAAATGAGTTAAAATCGCGCTAAAGCAATGTTAAGCAAATATAACAAGGAAGGCATCATGGCGCATGTTAATCACTATGACGTGATCGTAATCGGTAGTGGCCCTGGCGGAGAAGGGGCTGCAATGGGATTAACCAAAGCGGGACTGAATGTTGCCATTGTCGAGAAAGAAAGCAGTGTCGGCGGCGGTTGTACTCACTGGGGTACCATTCCATCAAAAGCACTGCGTCATGCCGTTAGCCGCATCATCGAATTTAATAGCAATCCGCTATTTTGTCGAAACAACACCAGCGTTCATGCAACATTTTCTGACATTTTAGGTCATGCTAAATCGGTCATTGATAAGCAAACTCGACTTCGTCAGGGCTTTTATGACCGTAACTCATGCACACTTTTGTTCGGAACCGCGCGATTTATCGATAACTACTCTATTGCAGTGATGCAAAGCGACGGCACAGAAGAAATCTATTCAGCGGATAAGTTTGTCATTGCGACGGGTTCTCGTCCGTATCAGCCTAACGACGTTGATTTCTTGCATGAGCGCATCTACGACAGTGATTCCATTTTGAGTCTGAAACACGACCCTCGCCATATCATCATTTACGGTGCGGGCGTTATCGGTTGTGAATACGCTTCTATCTTCCGCGGACTTGGAGTGAAAACCGACCTTATCAATACCCGCGACCGCTTGTTGGAGTTTTTGGATAACGAAGTGTCAGATGCGCTGTCTTACCACTTCTGGAACAGCGGTGTGGTAATTCGTAATGATGAGACCTATGAAAAAATCGAAGGCACAGAAGATGGCGTGATTATTCACCTACAATCTGGCAAGAAGATGAAGGCGGACTGCTTGTTGTATGCGAATGGTCGAACAGGTAACACCGATAAGTTGAATTTGGGCGCAGTTGGTCTGGAAGCGGACTCTCGCGGACAACTAAAAGTAAACCGTAACTACCAAACCGATATTGAACACATTTATGCTGTAGGCGATGTCATCGGTTACCCTAGCCTTGCAAGCGCCGCTTATGACCAAGGGCGATTTGTCGCACAAGCCATTACGAAAGGTCAGGCAGAAAACTATCTGATTGATGATATTCCAACGGGTATCTACACCATCCCTGAGATTAGCTCTGTGGGTAAAACCGAGCAAGAGCTAACAGCTGCTAAAGTACCGTATGAAGTAGGACGCTCTTCGTTCAAGCATCTAGCTCGTGCACAGATCGCAGGGAAAGACATCGGCAGCTTGAAGATATTGTTCCATCGTGAAACCAAAGAAATTTTAGGGATTCACTGCTTTGGCGAACGTGCCGCGGAAATTATCCACATCGGTCAAGCTATTATGGAGCAAAAAGGCTCAGCGAATACCATCGAGTATTTCGTCAATACAACCTTCAACTATCCGACGATGGCCGAAGCGTATCGTGTCGCTGCATTGAATGGTTTGAACCGCTTGTTCTAATCTATGCTTCTTGATAGCAAACAGAAAAACAGCAGGCTTGGACCTGCTGTTTTTATATCAACATTGTGCGAGGAAGGTATCCTTACGCCATTGGTAGAGAAAGATAACCCCTAAACCAATACCCCGCATCAACATAAAGCTCGTCATTGCAAACCACAGCGCGTGATTTTCCCACTCGGCGAACAAGTAAAAGACAACAAAGAAACTGCTGGTCGCGACAAACATACTATTGCGCATGTCTTTGCCTTTGGTTGCACCGACAAAAATGCCATCCAATAGAAAGCACCACATCGACGCAAGTGGCATCACCACCAGCCAAGGTAGATACACCGCTGCTTGCTGTTGTACCGCCTTAATTGAAGTGATCATGGCGATCAACTGCGATCCCGCCAAACCAAAGAGCGCGGTCAGTCCTAAGCAAATAACCAAACTCCAAAAGAAAGTGCCGACAAGCGATGCACTCAATTGTTGCCTATCTTTGGCACCAACCGCCTTCCCGACCATGGCCTCCATTGCATAAGCAAAGCCGTCCATGCCATACGAGATAATCATCAAGAAGCTCATCAGTACCGCATTTGCAGCGACAACCTCATCACCAAAGCTTGCGCCTTGGAACGTCATAAAGCTAAAAGCCGCTTGCAGACACAAAGAGCGCAAGAAAATATCGCGATTCAATTTCACGAAGCGCCCTAACCCGTGTTGAGTGCTGGCTAGCAGCTTTTGAGGTGATGGTAATTGCCTCTCTCGCCAGGTTTTCCAGACACACATGAGACCAAAACCCATGCCTGAGTAGTCAGCAATCACCGATGCCAGCGCAGCACCTTCTACTTTCCACCCCAAACCCATCACAAACAACAAATCGAGGGCAATATTAGTCACGTTGGTGATGATCACCATCCACATTGGTGCTTTGGAATTTTGCGTTCCGAGCAACCACCCCAACAACACAAAGTTCATTAGCGCAGCGGGGGCACTCCACACTCGGATAGAGAAATATTGCATGCCGTAGTGCTTCACTTCAGCACTGGCGTCACTCCAACCAAAGATCAAATCAGCAATCGGGTTATGGGCAATAAGAAAGACTAACGCAAACAGTAGCGCCATGAGTGAGCCTTGCATAAACACCAAGGCAAGTTGTTTTCGGTCTTCACCGCCATAGGACTGCGCTGCCAACCCAGTAGTCGACATACGCAAAAAACCAAGCAGCCAAAATGTCACGCTGATCATGGTACTGCCCAACGCAACACCGCCCAAATACCAAGCGTGGTCTAGATGACCAATCACCGCAGCATCGACCAAACCGAGCAATGGAACAGTAATATTCGACAGCACCATAGGTATCGCTAAAGCTAAGACTTGGCGATGAACTTTTGGGTTAGATAAAGGAGAGAAGATTGAATTTGTCACAGGCACCTCATCAGTAAGATCGACGAGTGTACCTGAGCGCTTAACGACTAGCCAATTACCACTTGATATGAACGAGTACTGGCGTGAGGCGATGCTTCAACATTGGAATCTTATTAAGCCAACGCTGCCAAGCTTTCCAACGAGAACAGAATCTATCGAATGGCGAGAAAGCTTTCACCCACTGTGCCCATGGTAACCATTGCAATATCTGTTCTGCAGGCGCTTCAAAGCCATGAGCATAACGATCAGAACCAAGCTTTTGTCCCCACTTGGTTTCAGTTAAATCTCCTGCCAGCACCATACACAGTTCAGCAGAGACAAAATGTCGACCCAAGGTTTGAATAAATTTCGCGACTTGACGTTCTGTGCAATCGAGCAGTGCCATTTCACATAAAATGAGTACTGGTGCTTGATCTGGAATGGCTAACGTCTCTAGCCACGACATTTCATCCACACTGCCACAGCGATGTTCATAACGTTCATTTTTGTGGAACAAGCGCTGACGCCATACCAAATTTTCCGTCACGTCCAGCTCTATCCAATGGCAGCGTCCATTATCCAAACGATAAAAGCGGGTATCCAGCCCAGCTCCAACATTGATTATCCAAGCATCGGGATACTGCTGTAAGAAGTGACTAACCTGCTGGTCACAAAGCTGGGTCAGCGTCACGTGCAGCAATTGCTTCTGCGCAATATCACCACTCAAACAATCCGGCGCCATCTTACAGCTCAAACACGCTTTAGCAGCAATCGGATCGTACACCAAGCCATTGTCGACCATGCTTTCACGGCTACGCAATAACAGTGGCTTTAATAAATGGTTAGGAACTTGATGTTTAGACTGAGACATGGGCATTTCCTGCGCCAGAGAGAAAACATAGACATTGAAATAGATGATAATGAATATCAATTACATTATCAAGCTTATAAATTGCTCAAAACAAACAAGGTCAAGATGATGAGCAAGCTTTTGGAGGAAGTAGAAAAAGAGAAAAGAAGAGAAAAGACAAAACAGCCCAGATGAACTGGGCTGCTTAAATACACTTACATCCAATCGGTATTACGAATAATACCAACGGCTAAGCCTTCAATCGTAAGATGCTGAGACGTTAAGTCCACTTGGATTGGGGCAAACTCTTCATTCTCAGCATGCAGTAATATGGTTGAGCCTTTGCGCTCTAAACGCTTTACTGTCACATCATCATCAACGCGCGCAACGACAACTTGACCGTCTCTCACGTCTTGGGTTTTATGCACAGCGAGCAAATCGCCATCCATAATCCCGATGTCTTTCATACTTTCGCCATTTACACGAAGTAAGAAATCCGCTTGCGGCTTGAACATCGCAGGGTCGACTTGGTAGTGCGCTTCTACGTGTTCCTGAGCCAGAATCGGCTCACCCGCAGCAACTTGACCAATCAAAGGCAAGCCCTGTTCGTCATTAGCGGCAGAGTCATCAAGTAGGATACGAATCCCACGCGATGCACCTGGGATAATTTCAATTGCTTGCTTACGAGCAAGCGCTTTTAGGTGTTCCTCTGCGGCATTCGCAGAGCGGAAGCCAAGCTCACGCGCAATCTCTGCACGAGTTGGTGGCATTCCGGTGTCATCGATTTTACTTTTGATCAAATCGAAGACTTGTTGTTGGCGTGGCGTTAACGGCTTCATGTCTCACCTGTCTTTTTATACAGTTAACTGTGAGTATATCCAGTAAATGCTCAAATGAAAACCCAATTGGTTGTTTTTTAATTTATTTGTGGAGTGCACTTCGTTTGCTGCCCAAGTTCATTATTCATGCGTTTAAAACACCGCCTTTTCAGTTAATCAAAGTAAAGCAACAACTTAGGAGTTCGACTAATTTACAGCCAATAAAATTAAAAGGTTTGACCAGTTTCTGGTATCCTTGCTGCGCTTAAATTTTATCGCCTAGGCTTATTTCTTTTGCCGTACTCATTTCTTTTTCTATAGAAGACATGCAAAGCGGACACTGAAATAAGGTTAGGCCTGTTTGAATACCTATTGAGGCTGTGAACTTTATGTCTTCTGGACAATCATTTTCACGTTCATTACTAAAACTACCTTTATCGGTACTGGTAAAGGGCACCACAATCCCGTCGAACCCGATTGAAGATCTGAATATCGACCTCGCTAAGCCGATTGTATATGCCCTACCGTTCCGCTCGAACGTGGATTTGCTGACACTGCAAAAACAAGCCATGAGCCTTGGTCTGCCTGACCCGCTCAGTCCGCTGGAAATCAATGGCAAAACGCTGAACCGTTTCGTCTTTATCGCTGCGCGTCCAACTGTGATGAACAACGATAATGATGTCCCAACCGACTCTGTCTCTCTGTTCACAGACTTGCTGGAACTGCATAAACTGGACAGTGAATTGGACGTTCAAATGATCCCTGCAACCGTGCTTTGGGGTCGTAAACCAGGTAAAGAAGAAAACCAAAAGCCTTACCTTCAGCCAATGAATGGCCCGCAAAAGGCGAAAGCGGTAATGGCAGCAGGACGCGACTGCTTAGTTCGCTTTAGTCCCGTGGTATCTCTGCGTTATATGGCAGACTCTCACGGTACCGACAGCGCAATTGCGCACAAATTGGCTCGCGTGGCGCGTATCCACTTCTCTCGCCAAAAACTTGCGGCTTCAGGCCCAAACCTGCCACAACGCCAAGTGTTGTTTGCTCGTTTATTAAAATCTCCAGCTATTGAACTGGCGATCGCTGACGAAGCCAAGAGCAAAAATATCTCGATTGATAAGGCACGTAAAGAAGCCCACGACATCATGGATGAAATCGCCGCCGACTTCTCCTACGGTCTAGTGAAAAACGGCGACCGCATCCTGAGTTGGCTATGGACAAAGCTGTACCAAGGGTTGCACATCAATAACGCCTCGACTGTGCGTCGTTTAGCGCAAGACGGCCACGAAATTGTGTACGTTCCGTGTCACCGTAGTCACATGGACTACCTACTGTTGTCTTACGTTTTATACCATGAAGGCATGGTGCCTCCGCACATTGCGGCAGGCATTAACCTGAACTTCTTCCCGGCCGGTCCTCTTTTCCGTCGCGGTGGGGCGTTCTTTATTCGTCGTAGCTTTAAAGGTAACAAACTGTACTCAACCATTTTCCGCGAGTATCTAGCTGAGCTGTTTGCCAAAGGCTATTCAGTCGAGTACTTCAGTGAGGGTGGTCGTTCACGTACAGGTCGCTTACTGCAAGCGAAAACGGGTATGCTGGCTATGACCATCCAAGCAATGCTACGTGGTCTAAACCGCCCAGTAACACTAGTGCCGGTCTACATCGGTTACGAGCACGTAATGGAAGTAGGCACTTACGCGAAAGAGTTGCGTGGCAAACGCAAAGAGAAAGAAAACGCAGGGCTTGTACTGCGTACTCTGCGTAAACTGCGTAACTTTGGTTTGGGCTATGTGAACTTCGGTGAGCCAATTCAGCTCAACCAATACTTGAACGAGCATGCTCCTGAGTGGACGAAAGACATCGACAGCATGGGTGGTAACAAACCACAGTGGATGAATCCTGTGGTGAACGACCTTGCTAATAAGATGATGACGCACATCAATGATGCGGCGGCGGCAAACGCGTTGACCTTGTGTGCAACCGCACTGCTTGCTTCTCGTCAACGTGCACTTTCTCGTGACTCGCTGATCAATCAGATCGAGTGTTACTTAAAGCTACTCAAAAATAATCCGTACTCAAGCACCTCCACTATCCCTACCGAAAGTGCTGAGGAGTTGGTCGATCATGCGATTTCACTTGATAAGTTCGTGATTGAAACCGATAGCATGGGTGACATCATTTCGCTGGATCGTAGCCAATCGATCCTGATGACCTACTACCGCAACAACATCATCCACTTGTTTGCTCTGCCATCATTAATTGCTCAGATGATCATTCGTCAGCGCAACCTTTCGGTAGAAAAAATTCAAGCGAATGTCGCGCAAATCTACCCATTCTTGAAGAAAGAGTTGTTCTTAAGCTATCAAGAAGACGAGTTGGATGAATTGGTCGTTAAAACACTGCATGAGTTTGCCGAGCAGAAAATGATTAGCCTCGATGGTGATAAGCTGGAGATCAATCAGTCGAACAACCAGCCTTTGGTTCTGCTAGGTCGTACAATCACGGAAACACTGCAGCGCTACTCTATTGCGATGAACTTGCTTGTTGCTTACCCAGAGCTCGGTAAATCGGACCTAGAACAGAAGAGCCAAGATATTGCTCAACGTTTAGGACGCTTACACGGTATTAATGCTCCAGAATTCTTCGATAAAGGTGTGTTTACCGCTATGTTCAATACACTCAAACAGCAAAAATACCTCGATAACGATGGTAACTGTGACACGAAGAAAACGCAGCAATTTGCACGATTACTATTCACTCTGCTTTATCCAGAAGTGAAACTGACGATCGAAGAGAGTATTCATCAACTTCAGTCGTAACCGTTTTACCTTCTTCCAAAATAAGAAAAAAGGCATCCAATCGGATGCCTTTTTGCTATTTCTTCGCTTACCAAAATGCGACCAATAACCCTATCGCTATCACCATGCCAACATAGTTGTTGTTGAGGAAAGCCTTAAAGCACAACTCCCGCTCACGGTGACGAATTAAGTGCTGCTGATAAACAAACAACGACGCTGCAATCAAAAGGGTCCAGTAGTAACTTTGTCCCAATTGGTAGAACTGCCCTAACCAAACCAACATCGCGAGCGTAATCAGTTGCAACACACCAATAATAAGTTTGTCATGACGACCAAACAAAATTGCCGTCGATTTAATGCCAATCTTTAAATCATCATCGCGATCGACCATCGCATATTGAGTATCATAAGCAATGGTCCATAAAGCGTTAATCAGAAACACAAACCAAACTATCAGTGGTAGCTCCCCGGTTTGTGCAGCCCACGCCATTGGAATTGCCCAGCTAAACGCCAAGCCTAAAAAGAGCTGTGGAATATGAGTGTAACGCTTCATAAATGGATAAATGAACGCCAACACGATGCCAGCGAAGGATAGCTGAATCGTCAACGGGTTCATGGTCAGCACTAACAAGAATGAGCTGATACCCAAAACCAAAAATAATCCAATCGCTTCTTTTGCTGTCACTTTCCCTGATGGCAGTGGGCGTTGCTTGGTACGTTTTACATGGCCGTCGACTTTGCGGTCAGCAAAATCATTAATCACGCACCCCGCGCTACGCATTAGGAATACACCCAATACAAACACGATAAATACATCCCAACTCGGCATCCCTTGGGCTGAGATAATTAGCGCCCAAATCGTTGGCCACATCAGTAACAGTGAACCAATCGGGCGATCCATGCGCATCAGTTGCCAATATGCTTTGGCTTTTTCTGCGGACATTTACACTGTCTCCTTAGCGTAAACTGGTGAATTAGATAAGAATAACTCGGCGACTAGCATCGGTTTGTGATTCATCCACAACCTTGAGCGTCGCGCTAACAAACGTCCTTCTGGTACGGCTACCCATCCCATTTGCAAAGAGTCCCGCTCAACGTTATCTGCGCTGAACACAGTTAGTCCTAATGGGATATCCCCTTGTTGAGCCAAATCATACTGCTGATCAACTAAGGTTGAGCGAGGAATTAATGTCCGTCCGATAACCCAGTTATCATTGTCACCACACAAAATTACCTCTCGCAGTAAGCAATCTTGTTCGGACAATAACTGGCTTTCGTCCTGTTTTAACGTCGCCGCAGTGACGATCTGATTTTGTAGCAATTCTACCGTTAATGCTTGGCAGTGTTGCTTTAAACGACGTGACAAAGACCCTTGCTCTTCAAGCCAGTGCTTGGCAAATTCATTTGGAAATTCGAATTCTTCGGGGTTTTGCCACTCTACTTCCAATAAAGAAGCAAGATAGAGTGATGTTGGCTGATTCATACTAGTATTCAATTGGAGGCTTTATGCGTACAATAAAGCAACAACTTACCGTCCATAGTAATGTATGTAACCGTAAGTTCCGTTATTTGTTATAGACGGCCCATTGTATCAAGACTGAAGCGATTCGAATATCGCGATCCAGAGAAAGAAAAGTTAGAAATATGTACAAACGTTATATAGCCCAAATTATTTTTGCGTTAACCATACTGTTCGCCGCACCAAGTTGGGCTGAAACGGAAGAAGCTGGACCTAAGTTGGCATACTTTACCCTTGAGCCTGATCTCACTACTAACTTTTACACCAAAGGCAAAAAGTTAGGTTATGTGCAAGTGCGCATCGACATCATGGTAATGAGCCAACAAGATTTATCGATTGTTGAGCATCACCAACCTTTGATTCGCGATGCAGTAATTGAATTACTGGGTAAGCAAACAGAAGATACTATTAAGTCCCTTTCTGGCCGAGAAGATCTGCGCAAAACCTTAGTGACGACCCTCAACGAAACACTTTTGCCCGAAACAGGTAAAACCATCATTGCCGATTTGTTGTTTACAAAATACCTTTACCAATAAACCCAAATCGTTTTGAACATAAAAAAGACCGCTCTTGAGCGGTCTTTTCATTTCAGATTTAGGCTTGCTGTTGGTATTTCATCTTGCCTGAATCAAACAGCGCAATCGCCATCCCCGACAGTAAACCCACCAAGTGAGCGGTGTTTGCAATCGCCATGAACGGCTGCACAAAACCAAGTGCTAACCACACCAACATAAAAACGATGATTGGCTTGGGTAGCGTAAGGCCTAAATGTGGCAAGCGGTAACCCAATATCCACAAATAACCAAGCAACGCATAGACCACGCCAGACAAGCCACCGAAGTTTGCCCCTTCAACATAGAATTGGCCAGCCCCAGAAAGCGCTGCCGACACCACAAAGAGTTGCAATAGCTTACCGGAACCGAGACGACGTTCGATGTCGCCACCCAACTGCCACCACCATAGTAAGTTGAACACGATGTGAGTCACTGAAAAGTGCAGTAACGCATGGCTTAGCCATCGCCACACTTGCCATTGTTGTCCCTCAAAGGCCGGGAAGTGCAACAACTTAAACACCCCATTGCCAAAGCCAAACATTTGTAACAAGTAGATGATGGTGCACACCGTCATGATCAGCAAAGTCATTGGGCCTGCTTTTGCTTTGACCATGCTCATGATACTCGGGCTAGAATAATGAAATGTGCTCTTGCGAGTATCGGCAACGTCCCACGAGGCGGCGCTGTATTTTGAATCAGACGGGTTAGCAAGGAACTGCTTAAGTTCGGCTTCCGCTTCTATTTCATGCTGGCTATCAGTCAGCCACAGCGCAAATTGCCCATCCCCTTCTGGCATCATTTCGATGTCAATTTGGCGAGAGGCCATATAATCAATAAAGGCTTGTGCCATACGTGGATTATTTAACGTTACCAATCTCTTCATTAACTTCTCACTATCGGTAGTTCTGCTCGATGCCAGGCTTCAAAGCCACCATCCACACTGTACACCTGTTCAAAGCCTTGGTTAACTAAATATTGCGCCGCACCTTGGCTACTAATGCCGTGGTAACACATCACCAGAATAGGTTGTTCGAACTCCACTTCATCCATAAACGCAACGATCGTATCGTTAGTTAAGTGATACGCGGACTCCGCATGCGCAACGGCAAACGATTGAGGGTCACGGATATCTACAAGCTTCGCATCACCCTGCTCGAGCAGCGCTTGCGCACCTTGTACATCGATATGCTTAAACTGATCCATTTACTTTCTCATTGTCTTATTAATATACCCAAGCAACCTCGAACCTAACGTGCTAATCAGCACCCGTGGTACAGCATAAAATCTATATTTGAAGCCGCTTGGGTATACTGCCGCTATTGTAACCTATCCAACGGCAAACTTAGACACATGGATAATCAGGCTTTTCAAAAGTGTACACATTCCAACCATTTGTGGATAAAGCTGTGAATTGCGTTGATAAAGTGTATTTGGATCTTTTGATCCACAATATGTAGTGATGATCCTGATCTAACTGTGTGTATATCTATAACTATCCCCAGATGGGAAAGTGCTTGAATCCCTTATTTTGTCCGGGTTTCGAACAGTTGATAAATAATTACTTCACAGAGTTATACACAGGTAGCACATAAAATCCGGATCGCAAACGCTATCGATTTTCGATCGACAATAAAAAAGCCGAGATCACATGATCTCGGCTTTCTATGAAAATCTTACTTTCAATTAGCAGTGGAAATTAAAATTCACCCACGGCCAATTTTAGTTTCTTCATTGCATTTTTTTCTAGCTGGCGAATACGCTCGGCAGAAACACCGAACTCATCAGCTAAGTCTTGCAATGTTGCTTTCTCATCATCTAACCAACGAGAACGCACGATGCGCTGACTACGCTCATCCAAACTCGCTAATGCATGACCCAGACGATTATTGGTATGCATTTCCCAGTTTGCAGCTTCGATGTTGTCAGCCACATCAGACGATTTGTCTTCTAGGTACAGCATTGGCGCTGTGTAAGCGTTTGAGCTGTCGTCTTCGTCAGTTGGCATATCAAAGGTTGAATCCACCGCCGCTAAGCGTGATTCCATCTCGCGAACTTCAGAAGGCTCAACACCTAACTCACGCGCAACGGTTTCGACTTCACCGTTGTTAAACCAACCCAAGCGCTTTTTCGACTTACGCAAATTGAAGAACAACTTACGTTGCGCTTTAGTGGTCGCAATTTTCACGATACGCCAGTTACGTAGCACGTATTCGTGGATCTCTGCTTTGATCCAGTGGACAGCAAAAGACACCAAGCGAACCCCTACTTCTGGGTTAAAACGCTTAACGGCTTTCATTAGACCGATGTTACCCTCTTGCACAAGGTCCGCCATTGGCAAACCGTAGCCAGAGTAACCACGAGCAACGTGAACAACGAATCGTAGGTGCGAAAGAATTAGACCTTTTGCAGCCTCAATCTCACCTTTGTAGTGTAATCGTTCTGCCAGCTCACGCTCTTCGTCTGCAGTCAGCATTGGGTAGCTGTTTACTGAGCGAATATAGCTATCAAGGCTATCTTGCGTGACTAGAGCCATCGGATACGCTTCTTTTGTCATTCAATTCCTCATCAATCTCTGATCTGGAGCATTACATTGCAAATTTAGCTTCGATATCTTGAACTCAAAATGAACAAGTTTCAAGAAGGGGAAGCAATTATCCATAAACATTCGGTCTAAACAAGGGATCCAGATTAGCTAGTGCTAATAAAATCCGAGTAGTAAGACCTTCATCACTTAAACTGGTTCAATTTCTTTCAAATGTCGTTGCGCAGAAAAGCGCGCCGCAATGCATCCCAAAAGACTACCAATGATGATTAATAGCAAAGATTCATCCCAGCTTAAACCAATCAGGCGAAACTGGCTGTCGTACAACGCAGCAAGATCTTCCACCGCACTATTCATAACAATGGTCACTAAAGCCGTTACCAACCACGCGATGGTGGCACCTAATACGCCAAACCACATCCCCGTGTACAAATAAGGACGCAGAATAAAACTGTCCGTCGCACCGATCAGTTTCATGGTTTGAATCTCTTCTTTATTCGCCAGCACATTAAATCGCAACGTGTTGCCAACGATTAAAAATACCGCACCGAGCATCAACACTGTCAGAGTAATGACAATAATACTCGCGAGAGTTTTGATCGCATCAAGACGCGCCAGCCAGTCTTCGTCAAGTCTCACATCGGTCACGTCTTGTTGCTCTCGAACGTCTTTGGCTAATGACTGAATATCACTTTTTAGCTCCGAGGCTGGCGTAATCACCAACACACCGGGTAGCGCATAGCCACTTAAAAGGCTGATAGCCTGATCGAATCCTGCATATTGGCTCAAATCAGACAGACCTTGCTGTGGAGAAATATATTCTACTTCTTTTACCAAAGGCCAAGTTTCAATTTGATCTTTGAGAACCATTACACGTGCATCCGGCATGCCTTCTACTAAGTAAGCACTAACTTGCGAGGGAGATGCCACATCTTCCGCGGCACCCGCGACGTTTTTGCCCAGTAGATACAAACAAGCTGGCATAGCAAGTGCCATTGAAATCACGGCTAGGGTCAGGATATTACCTAAAGGTCGTTGCCATAAGGCGCTAAAAGAGGATTTTGCTTGTTTTGCGTGGACAGAGAAAAAACCATCGGTATTTGCACGCTTGGCACTGCGGCCTTTCCCCTTCTTTTGGGAGTGCTTGTTACCTGCCATAGTCTTCTACCTCACTTAGGAAGCCTTGGTTTAATTCAAAATGACGATACTGTGGGCGAGTGTTTACTAACCCCACATCGTGCGTGGCGAGTAAGATGGTCACTCCAGCACGATTAAATTCTTCGAACAAACGCAATACGCGATTGGATAGTTCGGGATCGAGGTTACCTGTCGGCTCATCAGCCACCAGCAACGTTGGTCGATTGACCACAGCACGGGCAATACCGACGCGTTGTTGCTCACCACCAGAGAGTTGGCTCGGCAGGCAACGAGCCTTATCAAGCAAGCCCGTTTTATCTAACGCCGCAGAAACACGGCGTTTGATTTCGTTTTCAGAAATCGATTCGATACGCATCGGCAGAGCAACATTGTCGTACACACTGCGATCCATCAATAGACGATGGTCTTGAAAAACAATCCCAATATTGCGGCGCAAAAAAGGGATGTCTTTGCTTGGAATGCGCGTGATATCGTGACCATTAAAATGGATTTTTCCATCGGTCGGGCGCTCTATCGCACAAATCAATTTCAGCAAGGTACTTTTACCAGCCCCGGAATGCCCGCCTAAAAACGCCATTTCACCGCGCCTCAGGTGAAAATCGACTTTTTGCAGTGCTTGTCGACCACCTCGGTAAGCTTTGCTCACTTGCTGAAATTTGATCACCGCTGATTTCCTCTAACTCTTTTTATTCTTCACGACTAAACAGTGCGTCAATAAACTCTTGAGTTTCAAATGGACGCAAGTCTTCGATACCTTCACCCACACCAATGTAACGAATTGGAATACCGAACTGATCAGCAATAGCGAAAATTACTCCGCCCTTGGCTGTACCATCCAGCTTAGTCAAGGTAATCCCGGTTAGAGGGGCAACATCACTGAAAAGTTTCGCTTGGCTAATGGCATTTTGCCCTGTACCTGCGTCTAGCGTTAGCATGATCTCGTGTGGTGCTGAGTCATCAATTTTCTTCATCACACGTACAATCTTACGCAGCTCTTCCATTAGGTTCGCTTTATTCTGTAGACGACCCGCAGTATCAGCAATCACAACATCCACACCACGTGCTTTTGCCGCTTCAATCGCATCATAGATAACAGAAGCACTGTCTGCGCCAGTATGTTGAGCAATCACAGGAACATTATTACGTTCACCCCACACTTGTAGCTGCTCAACCGCTGCGGCACGGAAAGTATCGCCCGCTGCAAGCATCACTTTTTTACCTTGAGTTTGGAACTGCTTGGCAAGCTTACCGATGGTCGTAGTTTTACCCACGCCATTTACACCCACCATTAAGATAACGTAAGGCGTTTTGTTGCTATCGATTTCTAGTGGCTGCTCGACTTTAGAAAGAATCTCAGCCATTTCTTCTTTCAACAAACCATAAAGGGCTTCGCCGTCTTTTAGATCGCCACGTGTGGCTTTTTCTGTCAGGTTGTTGATGATTTTTGTTGTGGTATTCATGCCCACATCAGCAATAAGCAGTTGCTCTTCTAGCTCTTCAAATAAGTCCTCATCGATTTTCTTACCGCTGAATAGACCGAAGAAGCCAGCACCAATATTTGCTTTTGTTCGGCTTAGGCTACGTTTAAGACGAGCAAAAAAGCTTTCTGTTGGCTTTTCTTGTTCTTGAACACGAGGCGCGGCCGATAC
Organism: Vibrio sp. J2-3(2022); assembly: GCF_021725735.1. Lineage (NCBI taxonomy): Bacteria > Pseudomonadati > Pseudomonadota > Gammaproteobacteria > Vibrionales > Vibrionaceae > Vibrio > Vibrio sp. J2-3(2022). The sequence continues at coordinate 32,491 of NZ_JAKKCK010000010.1, read as the reverse complement.
GACTTCTGGCTCCTCTGCTTCTGCTTCTGCTTCTGCTTCTGCTTCTGCTTCTGCTTCTGCTTCTGCTTCTGCTTCTGCTTCTGCTTCTGCTTCTGCTTCTGCTTCTGCTTCTGCTGGGGCAGCCTCCGCTTTTTTCGATTCTTCTTCAAGTTCTGGCGTTGCTTCCGCTTGCTCAGCAGCCGCGTCGGTTTGCTGCTCTTCAGAAGGCGCTTCCACTGCTTCTTCTTTTACTGTTTCTTCAGTTTTTGGTTTTGGGCTTTGTTCTTCGTCACCAAAACCTAGCCACGAAAGTAATCCGCGCTTCTTTTTTTCCGTCATCTGGGGCTATCCTAGATTGTTCTTTTATCTATTAATGACTCTTTTTTGACAAGATTATTATCTGTCTAAAAAAGGCTAATGACAAAGTTCTGAAAACTTTCCGATTAGGTAATTCTAATCTTATTAGTGTTACACTCTGTCATCTTGAATATTCTGGGCTGTATCCAAGCTCCAAGCTCACGGCTTGGGCGATTAGATATAGTATCACTTTATTAGCGGTCAAAAAATCTATGGTAAGACGTCGCCAGCAAAACTCATCACAAAAAAAGCCAACAACGGGCTTTGTTCGCATTATTAGTGGCTTATGGAGAGGCAGAAAACTTCCTGTACACGATGCTGAAGGCTTACGCCCAACGACCGATCGCGTCAAAGAAACGCTATTTAACTGGCTGGCTCAAGATGTGCCGCAAGCAAAATGTCTCGACTTGTTTGCCGGCTCCGGCGGCTTAGGCTTTGAGTCGGCTTCGCGCCAAGCAGAGCAAGTGACCATGGTCGAGCTGAACCCACAAGCTTTCCAGCAATTACAGAAGAACGTGACATCTCTTAACGCGAACAACATCCAAGTAGTGAATACCGACGCACTGAGCTTTTTAAAACAGCCGGGTACTGCGCACCATGTGGTGTTTATTGACCCACCGTTTCGTAAGGGACTATTGGATGAAACCGTGGCTCTGCTAGAACAAAATGGCTGGCTCGCGGAAGACGCGATGATTTATATTGAAACAGAAAAAGAACTCAATATTGCCGACTTACCAGAAAACTGGCAGTTACATCGAGAAAAAACAGCAGGCCAAGTGAGTTACCGTCTGTATGAACGTACCTCCGCATAACGCCTCGATTTAAAAGGACACTTAAATGAAAGCATTAATTCTGCTGGCCAAAGCGGCTATCGCCTTTGTTTGGTTAGTATTGATCCTCAATATCTTTATGCCGTTTCCCGGTAATGCCGCGATTGCGCTGTACATCATGACCGCTTTTTTGTTCATCATGCACGGTTTACAAATGGCCATCTTCATTGGCGCATTTGGCGACAAAATTAAAATGAGCAGTTGGGAAAAATATTCCATCCTGATCTTTGGTATTTTTGCCCTGCTCGATATTCGTCGTAAACACATGATGTAATCGCCCAAATACTAAAAAGCCGCTCACAAGAGCGGCTTTTTTATTGCGTTTCTTCCATCACCCAAGATAGCTCTTAACACCATCCAAAAACATTTGAGTAGAGATCATCACCAGCAACAAGCCCATTAAACGCTCTACCGCTTTTAAGCCACGCTCGCCCAACAAACGATTAAAGAAGCCATAAAACATTAGAATAAAGAATGTTGCGCCCCACGCAATCACAACTGATGCGGACATTTCCAACATTTTTTCTGGATGCTGTGAAGATAGCAAAAGCAATGCTGCAATCACTGAAGGGCCCGCGATCATAGGAATGGCCATCGGAACAATAAAGGGTTCCTCGCCTGCCGCCAGTCCAGTGATGCTGCCAGCACTCGGAAAGATCATCTTAATCGCGATAATGAAGAGAATAATGCCACCTGAAATGCTGAGCGTTTCTGGCTGGACATGCAAAAAACTTAAGATGCTTTGTCCTGCAAACAGAAACAACATCAAGATCAGTAAGGCAAACAGTAGTTCACGAATCAATACCTTACGGCGACGCTTAGGATCGATGTGCTTGAGAATAGACAACACAATCGGCAAATTACCGAGAGGGTCCATGATTAGAAACAGCATGGTCGCTGCAGAAAGAATGTCCATATTCTGGCCTCACCTAAAAAATGGCGGCCAGTGTATAGCAAACTGACAACGTGAGTACATGGCTGAGGGCGAAAACAGCATATTCACCCTCGCATCATAGCCGCCGCTTAGTGATTACAGACACGCGCCATATTGACCACAAACTTACCTTCAAGCTCACGTATTTTGTCGCGCTTGAGCAAAAATGCTAGCAATGCATCTAAGTCTAGATCATTCAGTTTACAGGTGTGAAAGCGAACGGTGTTGCCAAAGTGCTGTGCCAGCGCTTCGCGACCCATTGGCGTTTCTCGAAGTAGGTTTAGCAGCTCGTGGGCATGGATTTCACTCATTATTGACTCCAGTCATCAAGAACAATACGTCCAGTTTACTGAAATCTTCGGGAGCTGCTTTGACTTAAATTAGTAAATGATAGAGGCAACAATGAGGGCGTGGGCAAAGAAGTAGCTACCACTTACCCACAAATAGGCGTGTTTCATCGGTTTTCGGTAACCGTGTATCGCATACGCCAACGCCGAATAGATCAAAACTAGGGTTCCGCTGAAACCGATAGCATTGGCATAGCTCGGGGCCTGCAACCAAACTTCACCCGCCGCCCAAGCAAGCTGAACCAACATCATCCCCATGATCACAACAGGAAACACCAGAGAGTCGAGTTGAGGTAGCAACAAAAAGAACGCCACGATACTCGCTGCGAGCAGTAGGGCCAACAGCCACCAGACAATCTCACCATTAAGCTGCACCCAAAATGACTTGCTATAGCACACCTGAGCAAGCAAATACGCAGCAAAGTAAATTAGCTTGCGAGTTTTAAATGAGTGCAGCGTATCTGCCACCATAGACACAATAAGCCCACCCGCAATCCAGTAGGTATATGTTGCGGATGCGCCTTGAGTTAACACCAACACAAGAAGAAGTAGCAGAGTAAAGATTTTAAACACGAGGGATTGTGTCGGGTTAGCTTGTTTTGCTCCCAACACGGAATACACACCTGATAGCCCTATCGCCAGCCAACTCCACATGCCGTATACACCTTTTACTTAAACTCGCCGCTAGTCTAGGTAGACCAGTTTTGATGTAAAGACACAATCTGCGAAAGTTGGATCTCGCTAGCGATTCGAAACATTTTGTAACCCTCAGTCTGCACAACAATTAAGTCGATGAGCCTTAATGACGGCCATAAATATGGGGCAGAGCCCTATCCCATGAGCCAAGTTCATCAAATCACACGGCACAATAACCCGCGCTAAGTCAGGCCATTTAACTAAAAAGCAGCCCAATGGCCTTGGTAACCCATTACGTCAAAAACTGATGACTAAACCATCAGACTGTATACATCACAGGCAACAAGAATAAATAACAGACACAAAACAGAAAATCGTCTTGGTAGCGAGCTAAGATAGTAGAAACCACCGATGAACAGATTAGAACAACATGAAAAGTCAAACTTAACTCAATAACAAAAACATCAAATAGCGAACGTAAGCTAATGATAAATAAAGCCACATTCTCAATAACCATCGAAAACACCGACTTCATAAACCATCAAATCACTAAACACTTTTTTAAGCCCATATTTTCTCATTAGATAAGAAAATTCCCCTTCCACACCTCAACTCAATGATGCACCTCCATAGCACATCTTTTTATTTTCTCAATTTTTGAGAAACACAGACAAAATCGGCAATCAACATACCAACCGAAACAAAAAACAATTTCCAAGCCAACAACAAACCAAGATTGACACTTTAAAATCATATGCTTAAATAAAATACGAACAACAATCACACAATACGAGCATTTTAAATACAACACAAAAAACACAGTTTCATTAGTCAAAAACACGTAAAAAAAGACAAGTTAAGTGTATTTTTTGAAAAGATTATCGAGCATATGTTGATCAAACCCCAAAAACAGTGCTATATTAAATTCATCGAGTTCATCAAAGATTAAGGGGTAGTGTTATGATTTCATCTTCTCAAAAACAAGGGCTGGTAATGATTGCAGTGGTTGTGGGTTTAATGACACTGCCAATGATGTACTAACCTACTGATTAAAAATAAAAAAGGACGCAAATGCGTCCTTTTTTATTTATCTGTGCTTTTCTACTGTATGTGTTTGGACAAGATATCCCAATGCATGTAGTAGAAACCAAGAGCGGCGAGCGTAATCAACGTCATTAGCAAAATTGCTGCACGCCAAATAAAACGAGAGCTTCTTGGCGTTAGCTCTTTTTCACAAGCGTCACATGCCGCCATAAAGCCTTTCCGATCATCCAGCTTATAATCGTCTTCGTGAACCACTTTATTACGCACAGTAGCGATAAAACGAAGCTTCGCTATCACGTCATGTGGTAAACGTTCTTCACAACTATTAATAAGTTGGTGTAACCCTTTCCCTTCTGCATGGTACTGAGTACGCAAAAGTTTTTCGATCGTTCGGGTACGCATGACTACTTTTTCAATATCTGACATCGTAACCCTCCTTACCAGACCCTTCCCGTGTTCGTTATTTTTATTCTTCTATAAATTTAGAGCTTTTTCGAGCCGTTAAGTGCAATTTTACTTTCAATTTGTGCCCTTGAGCGCATATAGCCAGACAAGTGAAAGCTGCTTAGTTCAGCTTTAGTGACGTAGCTTGCAGATGAAGCAACGATTTCATCGCGTCCCCATTGAGATAAACCGTGAAGTGCGCCGAATAAAATTCATGTCCCTTTCATTAGATTATGAATAAGTTATCTCAACTCATCGTTTCATCAATGAGTTCTGTAGAATAGAGCTCAATGAAACATCGGAGGTTAACATGCCAATCTCACTTATTGTCGCCCTGTTCGCCCTTATTGCTTTGGGCGCATGGGTATTTTTTCGTTTCTATAGCAAGCACTATGTGGGCGAAGACGCTCCAGAACAAAGTGCACAGGTAACTATTTTAGATAAGCAAGCTATCGACATCCCAGATGCACCACCAGGCCAAGACGACCAAGAATATTGGATTTATGTCCAACGCGGTTCTATTGGCCCTAAACGAGAGTTCCAAATTGGAGTGCACTACTACCATGCACTCAACCCTGGAGATAAAGGAACGCTAACCTATCGTGGTAACAAATTCCTTCACTTCGCCATCAAACGTTAAGGCAGTAACCAACGAGTCTTGGCAGAGCGAGAAAATAGATAGCTCATCGCCAAGGCTCCAGCTCCACTGATAATGATCCAGACTGGAATCACCCATGCGGGATGTCCGGTGTACCAACCAAACGCTTTCATCGGCCATAAGAAAATTGGGTGAAGTAAGTAAATCCCCAAGCTGTGCTGACTGATCACACTCACCACTTTTTGTACTTTTGGTGACAAGCCTTCCCCAAAGTAACGACCGATCATGAAAATCATCGAAGCCGCTAGAATGACATTCAGTGTTTTGTAAGAAAGCCAGCGTCCAACCGTGTACTTCTCCGCCTCTAAACTGTTCGTCACGACCATAGTAAATGTCACAGCCAACGCGACGAGGCCAAACCCTGTAAATAAGGTCACCATAGAGCGGTTCAAAGGCACTTTTTGAAATAGAACATAACCCAGAGGAAGGTAACCCATGTAGAGCCACATTTGGTTACTCCACGGACCATCAATCTTGAACAAAAACAGCGTGCTGGTGAAAAGCCAAAATGCGAGATAGGTATACAACACATTGTCATCAACGTTGCGTACCATCCATTGGAACAACGGAATCACAAAATACAGCGGTATAAAGTAATAGAAAAAACCGAGGTGGTAATACGTTGCGTGGAATGGGCTATTGCTTAACACCTCTTTTACGGTTTCAAAGTCAAACCCTTGAGCCGTCCAGCCAGAGAGGTATGCATAAAACATCGACCAAATAAGAAATGGGACTAAGACTTTGCCTAAACGCCTTTTGATATAATACTTACCGTCAAATGGTCGAGTATCACTGAGCATCAACGCTCCGGTGATCAGAATGAAAACTGGCACCGCCCAGCGGGTAACGCTATTAACGCCTACCGCCGTCAACCATTGGTCAAACGGGATCACTCCTAACTCATTTCGATAAGGGGCCAAGACGTGAATGGCGATCACTGCCACCGCAGCAAAGCAGCGCAATAAATCAAAAAACAGAACCCTTTCTCTCATACCTTTCCCTACTTTGAGTCGCTTATCGTTTATAGCATAGGGTAAATCTCAGCCAGTGAAATGGTTAACAATCTGTTTTTGCTTATTTTTAACGCAACAATGACCTACAACGGGGATTTCATCGCCACTCTAATCCGTTGGCGGGAACAAAAACCAAACATCAGCATGAACTCACGAGACCGAATCCACACCACTTGATTACGCCGCGTGACGTACAAGAAACAAAAAATGGCTCCAAGTTGGAGCCATTTTGTACGATCTACAGATAAAAACACCGGGCAAAATTTACGCTGTGGCAACGTTAGCTTTTGGCAACTTAATCGAAATCAACGTCGTCAGCGCCAAGAAAGCAAAGGAGACCCATAAGCACGCCGCAAGACCAGCCTCTTGGTAGATCCAACCCGATAATACCGTGCCAATCAAACGTCCCATCGCATTGGCCATGTAATAGAAGCCAACATCCAGAGATACGCCATCGCCTTTGGCATAGCTCACAATCAGATACGAGTGCAGTGAAGAGTTAATGGCAAACACAGCGCCAAAAATCATTAACCCCACAACAATCACCAACTCAGGCTGCCAACCGATTTGCACACCATAAGCAATACCGCCCGTAATTAACGCAAGAATTCCTGCCCATACTAATGCTGCACTACCATCAGGCACGCGACCTTGCGCTTTGCCAGTAATACGCGGCGCAAAGCCTTGCACAAACCCATAAGCAATGACCCATGCGGCTAAAAAGCCACCGACCCACAAGTGATCCCAGCCAAACACACTGCCAAGATAAATAGGCAGAGCGACCACAAACCACACATCACGCGCCCCAAACAAGAACATACGCGCCGCAGATAAAATATTTATAGATTCGGACTTGGAGAAAATTTGGCGAAACTTAGGTTTGCTCTTTGCTTTACCCATGTCTGCTTCTAGCCAGATCATGCTGCAAACAAACACCAATGCCAGCACACTCGACATAATAAACATCGAGTTTTGGAAGCCCACCCAAGACAACAGCAAGCCACCAACAAAAAAGCCCGCCCCTTTGAGTGCATTCTTCGAGCCTGTCAAAATCGCCACCCATTTGTAGAGTGCGCCTTGCTGCTCGTCTGGTACTAATGTTTTAATCGCACTCTTGGCACTCATCTTGTTGAGATCTTTGGCAACCCCCGACAAAGCTTGCGCCGCCATCACCCAAGGAATCGTCAGCCATGCGTTGGGTACTGCCAGCATCAACAACGCAAACACTTGCATCGCTAAACCAATGTTCATGGTTTTGTTCAGGCCTAACCTTGCGCCCAACCACCCACCAATCAAATTGGTCACCACACCAAAAAATTCATAGAAAAGGAACAGTGAGGCAATAGCTAACGTGGAATAACCCAAGTCGTGAAAATAGAGCACCACCAGCATACGCAGCGCTCCGTCGGTCACGGTAAAGTTCCAATAGTTAAACGTCACTAACATGTACTGACGAATACTTTTGCTCAATTGAGAAATCATATTGACCTCTTATGTACAGCGATAGAAGCATTTAGATCATCATGTGCCAAATGCTTATTAACCTGTACACCAACCATAAGGCGATACAACCTTAGTTCGAATTCACAAACACACCGAAATTTAAAAATGGACAAAGATAACCAATAAAAACAAAAGCTTAAATTAAAATCTTTAGTTTTACTGCTGACCTATTTTCCATTATATAAACTGGAAAATAGTTTTTGGATCATGATGTTCCAAAAGCTATTTAAGCTGATCAAGCGTCTTGCGCCACGCGTTCGATGTACTCAAGCTGCACCGGTTTTGTAAACGCACCAGGGCGAAGCGCCTGCACTTCTCGCACGATATCTTCTAACTGCCATTTCTTCTCTAGCAACAAGTGAGCCGCAAACAAACCTGTGCGACCCGAGCCGCCCATGCAGTGCATCGCGACTTTGCCACCTTGAGCAAGAATCGCATGCAGTTCCGGACTGGCTTGTTGCCACTTCGCCGCAAATTCTTCACTTGGTGCACAGTCATCTTCAATCTCGATCTGGAACCATTTCATGCCCAGTTGTTGGGTAACTTCACCCAAATCCGCAACGTCTTTCGCTGCTAACTCGCTATCGTCCAATGCAGTAACGACCGCTTGAACCCCCTGCTCCTTCAACTGTTCCAACGATGCTTTCAACTCGACGCCTTTGGTGCCCGGGCACGGTGTTAGGACTAATGCACCAGAGTCCAAATCTAATTGCCATGTAGGATGAGACATTATGAACTCCTGTTATGCCAGACCAACGTTTCGAACCAATTCTGCGGTGCGCGTTGCGTATCCCATTTCATTGTCGTACCAGGCGTAAATCTTCACCATTCGTGAGCCAACCACCATGGTGGATTGTGCATCAACGATGGTTGAGCGTTGGTCGCCTTTGTAATCGATCGACACTAACGGACGTTCCTCAAAGCCAAGAATGCCTTTTAGCTCCCCTTCCGACGCCTCTTTCAGCAAAGCATTCACTTCTTCTGCTGTGGTATCGCGTTTTACATCGAAGATGATGTCGGTCAATGACGCATTCGCCAACGGTACACGTACCGCGTGGCCGTTAATCTTGCCTTTTAAATCTGGGAAAATTTCCACAATCGCAGTCGCACTACCGGTAGTGGTCGGGATAAGACTCATGCCGCACGCACGAGCACGGCGCAGATCTTTATGTGGCGCATCCAAAATGGTTTGCGTATTGGTCAAATCGTGAATTGTCGTGAAAGAGGATTGCTCAATGCCCAACTTCTCATGAATGACTTTCACCACAGGCGCTATACAGTTTGTTGTGCACGAAGCGGCTGTCACGATACGATGTTTTTCAGGGTCGAAAATATGATCGTTCACGCCAACAACAATGTTCGCAATGCCTTCTTCTTTCACTGGCGCACTCACCACCACGCGCTTCACACCTTGATCGAGGTATTGGTCTAGGTACGAGGTTTTGCGGTGTACACCTGTCGCTTCAATCACAACATCGCAGCCAGACCAGTTCACAGCGTCGATATCACGTTGCTGAGTCGTGGCGATGCGCTTGCCATTGATGACGAGCTCATTGCCCTCAACCTGCACTTCATGGTGCCAACGACCTTGCACTGAATCGAACTCTAATAAGTGGCCAAGCGTCGCTGCATCACCTGCGACATCGTTGATTTGCACAAACTCTAACTCTGGCCAATCGAATGCCGCTCGCAGTGCTAAACGACCAATTCGGCCAAAGCCATTAATGCCTACTTTAATTGTCATAGTTTTACCCTTTAATCTTCTACCTTGAATCTCTGTTTGCTATTAACAGCAAGCCTCACGACTTTTATCGTGCAAGCGTGTGATGTCGTCTTGGTACTCTTGCTTCAAACAGTTTGATGCCACTAAGTCTTCAATCAGCTTACGCATCCAACCTGGTAATTGCTGCGATAACTCGTAGTACACCCATTGCCCTCGGCGTTTATCCACCAAGATGCCACTGGAGCGTAACTGAGCAAGATGACGAGAAACTTTCGGCTGACTCTCTTGCAACGCAAACGCCAAATCACCCACGCAAGTTTCGCCTTCACGGGCCACCAGCATTAAACAACGTACGCGCGTTTCATCGGATAACAGCTTGAAAAACTGATGTGGAAGCATAATAAACATACCTATATATGGATATGCGTATATATTTATTTAACTCTGAGATGTCGTCAAGAGTGATCCCATCATCGTCATAAAAGTTTCACATCGAAACAGCCAATAAAGATTGAGAGAAGAACGGTTAGAGAGAATAAAGATACGGCAGAAATTTACGCGGTTGCGACGTTTTGACTCCAGCGAACCGCTTCGCCTAACGAGAGCTTGACCTCTTCCAAAGACAATCCCAACTGCGTCGTGATTTTTTCAACGCCTGACCAGTCGGCACGCTCGTAACACTCTTCGAGAGAAATCAGCGCACCATAAACCCCCTTGCGATGTAATAAGGCTTGTTGTACGGATTCGCTAAGTGGCAATTGCTTGACTAAAGATTCCACCGACAAATCAAGCATCGCATCTAAAATCGATAATAAGCCGACCATAAACCCTTGTTCGTTGAGGTGGGAAAATGGCTGATAACGCGACATTAATTGGCAGAACTGCGCTCGTTGTAATGAAAGGTGATACAGCTCTCGAGGCTTGTTACTAGAGATATACGACGCCACGACCAAGGAGACAAACTGCTTAAGATTATCCTGACCAAGGTAGATCAAGGCCTGACGAAACGAGCAGATTTCGACAGCGAGGTTCGGCGCTTGCGTATTTACAAAGCGCAATAATTTGTACGACAACGCGACATCTTGCGTAATGATGGTTTCAATACGAGTAAAGTCTGGCTCTGGTGAGCAGACTTCACGAAAAAGCTGTAGCGCTAACACTTGCTCAGGGCTCACGTATTTTGTTTGCGAAACTAATGGCTTACTAAAAAAGTAGCCTTGGAAAAACTTAAAGCCAGCCGCTTTGGCTTGCTCAAACTCTTCTGCGGTTTCAACACGTTCCGCCAAAAAGTGATATTTGACGCGTTTAGCAAGGTGAGCTTTGACCAACGCACACGCTTTTTCCAGCCCCATTGCCATGATATCGAGTTTAACGATGTGCACGTAAGGTAAGAAGCGACACCACTCCGGCGTTAAGGTGAAATCATCCAGCGCGATCAAATAACCTTCTCGATACAACTCGCGAATCGCATCGAGAAGATCATCGGTCGGCTGGCAAGTTTCCAGGACTTCGACGACGATTTTGTTTTTTGGCAAGCTGCGCGGTAAGCGGCGCACCAAGCTTTGATGAGGAAAATTGATAAAGCATCGCGAAGAAGCAATCACTGGGTTAGTGCCCAGTGATAGGAAATTCTCGACAATTAATCGGTATGTTGCTCGGTTTGACTCAATATGCGAAGGGTATGCGTTACTCTCCCCATCTCGAAACAACAATTCATAACCCAGCGTCTGTCTTTTGCGGTTAAAGATCGGCTGGCGAGCAACATACGTTGTATTCATGCTAAAGAAGGACCTATAAATGGCTTATGACTTTGCAGCTGCTAATAATGCACCACAACCCATAAACATTGAACCGAAGACTTTGTTTATTTTCCCCATGATTTTATCGGAGCGAATAAAACGTCCCATTTGCGCCGCCAAGGTGGTGTAACCCAACATCACGCACGCGTCGATCACAACAGTCGTAACACCAAGCACCAACAGTTGCGTCAGTTGGTCTTGTGCCGGGTCAATAAACTGTGGAAACAACGCCACCAGAAAAACAATCGATTTAGGGTTCGTCAGGTTAATCAAAATAGCTTTGTACAAGAGTGCCATGCCAGACATGTCTTTGTGGCTCTCAGCCGCCACCAAGCTGGAAGTGTCTCGCCATTTCTGGATACCCAACCAAACCAAATAAGCCGCGCCAACCCATTTAATGACAGAAAATGCCGTTGCCGATTGTGCGACCAGCGCACCAATGCCCGCCCCAACTAACGCAATGTGAATGGCCAAACCAATTTGGAGACCGATCACAGCCCCCAAAGATTTGCGAGTACCGTAACTCAAACCATTGCTGATTGAGTTCACCGTGCCAGACCCCGGAGCCAAACTAAAAACGATTGCAGTTACTACATAAGCTAACCAGACGTGGGTATCCATTGCATTTCCTCACTAATTCTTCGATGATACATCGCGTAAACAACGTATCTTCAGGTAATCGACTAATGGCTACTAACCATTCACCTTTGACTTATACTCAAGAGTCATTATTTGAGCAAGCAATTGGTGGTCCGATCGCGGCACTTTGGCAAACTCGCCAAGAAGGCTTTGTTAAAGGAACTGAGAAAAAGAACATTTACTGGTGCAAACTGACCAACCCAGAACATAAAAAAGCCGTGCTCATCGTTAATGGGCGCATTGAGTCTTCCTGGAAATACCAAGAACTGTTTTACGATCTCTATCGCCAAGGCTTCGACGTCTATTCCTTTGACCACCGCGGACAAGGTTTATCAGATCGTCTATTGTCTGACTCAGATATGGGTCACGTCTATGACTTTACTGATTATATTGACGATATGGACGTGGTCGTAAACAAACACGACCTTAGCGACTATCAGCAATGTTTCATCATTGCCCACTCCATGGGCGGCGCAATCGCTACACGTTATCTGCAAACTCACCCAGAACATCCCTTTACTGGTTTGATTCTCAGTGCGCCTATGTTTGGTATTAATCTGCCATGGTACTTATCGCCAATAGCGATTCCAGTGACACAGATTATGTCAGCGGTATCGACTTTGCCACGTTATGCGCCAGGACATCAGGCCTACTTTCCTAAGCCCTTTGAAGATAACCCGCTCAGCCAAAGCTATGGTCGCTACCAATGGTTCCGAAATCTCTATACGGAAAAACCGGAACTGCAAGTCGGTGGACCGAGCACACGATGGGTATGGCAAGGGCTAATGGCAGCAAAACAATGCTTTTTATTGACTCGCCAAGTCAAAGTACCGGTGCTCCTGATTCAAGCTGGGAACGATCGTATTGTCAGCAATCTGGCACAAAAACGTTTTATCGATAAATTGCGTAAAACCAACCCACATGCGGAGCTACTTTCTATCGAAGGCGCACAGCATGAGATCTTATTCGAGACCGACCAGTATCGTAATCAAGCACTCGATGCGATCTTCCGCTTTATGAATGACCCGAAATCATCGCCAAACGAAAAAACATAATAAGAACTCTAGGCGACCATTTCACGGCCATGATTAAAGAGGAAATGTCTGCACATTGATTTACCCTCTTTTTCATCCTCATTTTGACGTACACTGCTTGGGTCTGGCTGCGTTGAACCATGCAGATGCAACCGACCAAAGTTCCCCCGCATTCGGAGCAGCATGATCTAGTCAGTCTGCTGTACTCCGTTTGCAATCACCTGTTCCACACTATCCAAACCGTTTACGAGGACTTCATGAGCACATCGCTACCTTGCAAAGAGATCACTAAAATCGTTGCCTCTGATCTGGATGGCACGTTACTCGCACCAAACCATCAGCTCAGTGCTTACTCAAAAGAGACGCTAAAAGCGCTGCATGAAAAGGGTTACACCTTTGTCTTTGCAACAGGCCGTCACCACGTAGACGTTGCGAGCATCCGTCGTCAGGTCGGTATTCCGGCTTACATGATCACCTCGAACGGTGCCCGTGTGCATGACCAGGAAGATCAGTTGATGTACAGCGAGAATGTCCCTGCAGAACTGGTTCAAGGCGTGATCGACACGATCAAGCACGATCAAGAAATACTTATCCACATGTATCAAAATGACAGTTGGTTGATGAACAAAGACGACGAAACATTGCGTGATTTCCATGACGAATTCACATACGTCTTATTCGATGAAGACCAAGCACCAACTGACGGTATTGCGAAAATCTTCTTCACCCATCCAGCACAAGACCACGAACGCTTGGTGGTGTTTGAAAACAAACTACGTGAACAATTTGGCGATAAGCTGAATATTGCGTTTTCAACACCATGGTGCTTGGAAGTAATGAGTGCAGGTGTGTCTAAAGGCCATGCTCTTGAAGCGGTAGCGAAAAAACTCGGCCTCACGTTAGAAAATTGCGTGGCATTTGGTGATGGCATGAATGACGTAGAAATGCTGTCGATGGCAGGTAAAGGATTGGTCATGGGTACATCACACGAGAAAGTGATGAAAGCATTGCCAAATAACGAAGTGATTGGCAGCAATGCAGAAGATGCGGTTGCACACTACCTACAAGATCACTTGCTGTAAGCTGCAATACTCCAAACAATAACAAAGGGCTGCACATTCGCAGCCCTTTTCTTTTATCGCTGACTTGGCAACTTCTCTTTGCAAAGGATCGCTTCCCACTCTTCTTCTGTCACAGGCATGATCGACAAGCGATTTCCACGTTTCACCAATGGCATGTTCTCAAGTTCTGGCATCGCTTTCATCACCGATAACGGAATCACTCGCGTCGTTTTACGCACGAATTCGACATCCACCATAATCCAACGCGGGTTGTCTGGGTCTGACTTTGGATCGTAATAATCACTTTCAGGATCGAACTGGAAATGATCGGGATAGGCTTCTCTCACGACTTTAGCAATACCGGCAACGCCAACATTCTTGCAAGAAGAGTGATAAATCAGGACGAAATCGCCCACCTTGACTTGGTCACGCATCATATTGCGCGCCTGATAATTACGAACTCCCTCCCAACATGAAACCTTTTGGGTTCGAAGCGTGTCAATAGAAAAGGTATCTGGTTCAGTTTTAAATAACCAATATGCCATAATGCCATCCGATGCCGATTGAGTAACAATAATGAGGAAGATATAACATGAAGGCTTTGAAAAACCCAGTGGCGCTTGCCACTCTGCTGGTTCTGCAAGCATGTAGTTCGCAGCCGCCACATTCTGGCGCTGCCGACCCAGCTTCTCCACCAGCCACCTTAGATAAGCCTGACACCATTCAACCTCAAACCTTTATGCTACGTGGAAAAGTGATCGTCGGTCACGAGAGCCAATACATCATGCCTTGTGGCAGCGACAAGCAATATTGGTTACAACTGTCACCACAGCAAATGCAACGAGCAATTCAGTTAAATAACGAGCCTTACCAGACCATGTATGGCGAGGTTATCGGCCATCTCAACCCACCGGGCATCGATGGGTTTTCTGCTGATTTCGATGCTAACTTTGTCGTGGAACAAGTGAACTTCCTCACAACGAAAAGTCCAAACCGTTGTCAGCAACCAAACAAACCAACTCGCGTGTTTGGCAATGAGCCTTCTTGGTCGGCAAGCTTTGAGGCTAATGGACTGACATTCCAGCCAATCGGCAAACAAACCACAAAATTAGCGATTAAGAGCAGTCAACTTCAACCTCGCCAGCGCACATATCAACTACAAGATGGTGAACTTCGCCTAACAGAAAACCTCTGCTCAGATACGATGAGTGATTCTTTGTATGGCTGGAAAGCGACGCTAAAACATGATGGCGACACTTATCAAGGTTGTGGTACGGCTGCAAACGTGGACGCTACGCTTGGCTGGGCCAATACCTATGTCGCGACTTCAACCCAATCACAAGGTTTTGAGGTGCAAATGACCTTAAACCCAGACCACAGCGCCACAACAAAATACAGCTACGCCAATGGGCAAGCACCGTTAATCGAACGTGGGTACTGGCAACAATTAAGTCCGTCTCAGGTTCAAGTCGTCATGACGCATCATCAACAACAAAAACTGATGTCAGAGCGACTGTTTACGCGAGAAGGCAATCAGCTCAAAGCGACCAAAGAAAAAGTCGGTAACTTGGTATACCCAATCGCCGATGGTGGTTTAGTGCTTTACCCTGCCACCACTCGTGATGAGGGCATGATGCAACCAGCCGAGAAACGCGCCAACAAGCCCATCAGCAGTGCAGACGTACCTTCTAGTGCGGAGTTTGACTCCAAAGTAGATGCCGCCGTGCGCAACTACTTCTTCATTCACCAAACCAACCCCAACAACAACCAGTACCGTTGGCTAACTTACGACCTCAACGGCGATGGTAACGAAGAGCTATTAGTACAGCTGGATTGGTGTGGTTCCGGTGGCTGTACATTGCTGATATTTGAACATCACGAAAAAGAGTGGCGCTTCAATAGCCGCATCACACTGGTACAAAGCCCGATTATGCTCGGCCAACAAACCTCCCATGGTTGGCGAGATCTGATTTTTAATGTCAGCGGTGGCGGATCTAAGGCAGCCCAACACGTGATGCAATACAGTGGGGTTAGCTACCCACTCAACCCAAGCATGGCACCAACGGCAACGCAAAACCAAATCAGTGGCGTGCGTCTGTTCTCGGATGGGGTTAGCCCTGTGCGCGAAGGAGTTCGTCTGTAATGTCGCAACCGTGTCCAAATTGTGGTTTTCAATTCAACTGTATGTGCTCACTGGTGCCGAAACTTACCAGCGAGCACAACATCTTGCTGTTGATGCATCCGAATGAACTGACGCGTGATACTAATACCGGCCAGCTACTAGAGCAGTGCCAACTCAATATTGAGCGAGTAATCTGGGACCGAAAACAACCACCAGCAGACTTGCTCGCTCGATTAGCTGATCCGTCGCTGTATCCAGTGCTTCTATTCCCAAGTGAAGAAAGCGTCACACTCGAACATATGGCGCTCCAAAGCCAGCAACAAACCAAAAATCCGCTGTTTATTATTTTGGACGCTACCTGGCAAGAGGCGCGCAAGATGATCAACAAGAGCCGTTGGTTAGAAAGTATCCCTACTATGGCGCTGTCTACATCGGCAGACTCGCAATATCAGCTGCGACGCAACCAACAACAAGGTAACCTGTGCACGTTTGAAGTCGCTGCACATTTACTCGGACAACTAGGCGAGCAAAATAACCAGCAAAAAATGCTCACATTCTTTGCTCACTACCTTGCACTATTTCAAGCCGAAAAAAGTGGACACGCTCTCAAGCAATCACCGAGCTAACGCAACTAAAACCGAATTGCTCAAAATAAAAAACGCAGCCAAGGCTGCGTTTTTATTTAGAATGGTTTCACGTGAAACAGCATTAAAATAATCGGGTCGGCTCACCCAGATAATAGCCTTGCAGATAGTCGACGCCCATATCCTGCGCGATTTTGCACACCTCTCGATTGTGGACAAACTCCGCCACCGTCTCCGCGTTAAACACCTGACATAAACGCACCAACTGAGAAGCTATTTTGCGCTGCTTTAAGTCTTTATCGATATCACGAATCAAGCTACCATCGAGCTTTATGACTTCCGGCTCCAGCTTTAGGATTTCATCAATATTGGAATAGCCTGAGCCAAAATCATCAACAATGATACGCGCTCCTAAGCTTCTAAAATGACTGCATACTTCGATCATTCGACCGTAGTCTTTGATTTGCTCAGATTCCAACACTTCCAAACCAATTCGCCTAGGGTCATTGAGCTGACAAATTTCATGCTCTAAAAGCATTAAAGTTTTATCACTAAGCAAATCTTGCGGCGATAAGTTAATAGAAAAGTCACCTTGCTTATCTCGCATGTAATGTAACGTAGAATGGATCATGTGCCGACTCAATCGAGTATAAAGGTGCGTATCGGAAATAATAGGCAGGAAGCGCCCTGGCGCAATTACCGTTCCATCCTCCTCCAAAATGCGAACCAAACATTCTTGGCTTGCCAATTTATGGCTATCCGCATGCACTATCGGCTGGCTATAGGTGATGATGTTCTGTTTGAGAATGGCTTTACTGACGCAACTCAACCATCCAAGCTGCTCTTTACGCACATCCTCACTGACTTCGATGTCTTTCGCATTGCAGATATGGGTATTACTGCGCACACCGGAACGCCTCGCTTCAATGCCTTTAAGCAATAGCTCATCCGCAGAAGCTGATGGAAAATCTCGACGACTTACTAAGCCGCCGCACAGCGAGATAGAAAGATAATCTATTTCGCGCAGACCAATTGGCTCAAAATTAGTTTGCTCTACCGCGTCGGCAAAACGAGTAAAGTGCTGTTTGATGGTTTCGCTGCTTTGGTCAGCTTTAAATATGAACGCCCACTCACCAACCCCAATACTATAAAGCTGCAAAGCCGTTGGCATGCCAAAACGCTTTCGCAGTCGATTCGTAAAGTGCATTGAGAGGTCTTTAAGTAGCTGATCCCCTACTCTATAACCGTATTTTTCATTGATATGGCTGAAGTTAAGTAGCTTTAGAGTCAGCAAGTGCTCATCCAAATCGATGCTACTCAGCCGCTCTTGCAGCGCGACTCGGTTTTGTAATCCAGTGCGACTATCTCGCCGATAGCTTTCTTGTAACTTGCGCGTTTGGCGATCGAGTTGATACCCCATATGCGCGTTCATATGGTTGAGGTCGCCAATCGCATTTCGAATCAAGCTAAACAATGGTGAAATAGAGGAGCTAACGGGCGACTTAGGCAAGTTCAATGCTTGTACTTCGTCTCCCTCTCGCATCGCTAAATACGTCAGACTGTGATGAAGAATTTCTGGCTGTCCAATACCGCCATGCAGTTCCCCCATACAATAACTACCAAACGTCGTCGCGATATCTTTGAAGGCTTGGACTTCGTCGCTGCTGTCAATAAAGTCTAACCGTGACGCGCAGTTAAAAATCATCACGACTTCAGGTTGGTGCATGGCTAACTCAACCACACCATGTCGCACCTGTTCGAGCGTTAATGAGGGGTGGTTATAGCAAAATTGTACTTCGTCACCAAGACACCAAGGCCTGTCGAAACTCATACTGCCATCAGCGTGTAGCTCCGTTACCGTGCAAACTTCCTTACGCCCCAAACTTTCTCGATACAAAGGAAAGCTGAGCAGTTGACTCAGCGTCACGTCATGCCCATCCGCCAAGTAACGCTTGTATACGTCCAACGCTTTCTGTTCACCTAAGCAATACAAGCGCGTTCCTTTTGCATGGGTGACTTTATGTGGCATGCCAATCGGGTTCCATTCCGAATACGCATCTGTCCATAGCTTCAAGGTATCGCTGTGCAAAGCTACGGCAACCACAGCGTTATCGTAAACTCGGTTTTGATATAGCACCCAGCATCCATCATCAATACTCTGCGCCAACCCTCCAGAGATCACGACTTCTTCACTAGCGAACGTTTGAAACAAGGGATAGTCACGTCGTTCAATTTGCACAGCAAAGCTGAGGATCACTTGCGAATTATGCTGCAACAGAAGCGAGCGTTTGAGCTCTCCACCATCAATATCGGGGGAGTAAGAGTAGGTTTGTACAGCAGAAGTAAGCGTGGTTTGTTCGAACTCAGTCACACTGATCAGGCAACCAGAGGTAAATATCTCCCCCTCCAGAATGACATTACGCGTACTATGCCCCATGACATGAGCATTCGGCAGCAACAATAAAACAGCGTCCGCAAGTGTGGTCGTAAAGTCGCGTGATTGAGTCGACAATATTTGCACCAAATATTGTTTACTTGAAGAGAACTGAGAAGTGACTAAAAAGTCATTTAACTGACTGACATCATAAACCAGTTTTGAAAAAGCTCGCATGCACCTACCACTGCCGTAACACTATCTTCACCACGACGTGTGGCGTTACTCTTTTTACTTAATAGTGAATAATTTACGTGGCTTTACGCTGCTTTTCTAGACACAAAATGAGATTAGAATGGATTAATGCGAAAGCAATTAAAAAAGTGTGAGTAACGGCTGCAAACTATTGATTTCAATATCAGGTAAAGTACGTGTTTTTGAATGGTTAATGACATTTTTATTCATATTATTGAACCAACAAGCCGCAAAACCAGCCGACTTTGCACCATGCACATCCGTGGTTAGGTGATCACCGACATGCAGAATATTCTCTGCTGGAATATCCAAGAACCGTTTCGCCTTAGCAAACATATCGGTGGCGGGTTTCGCCAACCCATCAGGCCCTGCTTTGAGTACACATTGAAAATACGGCGTTAAGCCAATTTTATCTAAATCGACGTTTCCGTTTGTGATCGCCACGAGCGGAACTCGCTCTCCCAGTTGTGTTAAAACATCTAAGCTTGATTGGGGCACTTCAAACTGACTGCGCCAATCCAAAGCGAGCTGCACACCCTCTTCAGCTGCGGCTTGAGCTTGCGCTTCATCATAGCCAACTGAAAGAAAACCATGCTTTAGCTGCACTAAACGCCAAAGCGTCACATCGCTTCTGAGATCCGGTCTCTGCTGGAGCACATGTTTTTTTACCTGCATCCAATCAGCCTTATCCATGTGCGCCACGGCTGGATGTGTTTGTTGCAACCAAGTCAGCAACTCACGCTCCATACGGATAATCACCGGGTAATTGTCGTACAGCGTGTCATCAAGATCGAAGGTCATGGCCTTAATAGGCTCGATACGGCGATAAAATTTCATACTTCGGCTCACTCCCCGTTCTTTTTACGTGCGCGTGGGTGGGCTTGGTCGTAGGCTTGCGCTAAATGTTGGAAATCCAAGTGCGTGTAGATTTGGGTCGTCGAAATGTTCTCGTGCCCTAAAAGCTCTTGCACCGCACGTAAGTTATTGCTGGATTCGAGCATATGTGTCGCAAACGAGTGACGCAACTTATGCGGACTAATATGGCTCGCCACAGACTGTTTTTGTCCCCATTCTGCCATACGTTTTTGCACGCTACGGTGCGAAATACGCGTTCCGAGTTTAGACACAAACAAGGCGGGTTCACCTGGTGCAGCAAGGTCACCCCTGACTTTCAACCACTTGGCAACCCATTCAGTTGCCATGCCAGAAAATGGTACTTTACGTTCTTTATCGCCTTTACCGATAACACGAAGCTCGCCACTGCGCAGTTGTACATCACGTACATCCACACTCACCAACTCAGCCAAACGCAAGCCTGCACCGTACATCAGCTCCATCATGGCGCGATCACGCACAGCCAACGGGTCGTCTTCGTTGACCTCAAGCAGTTGGCTCACTTCATCAACATCGAGGTTTTTCGGCAACGGGCGCTTTTTACGTGGCGCTGAAACCCCTTTGGCAGGGTTAGCTGACATCTCGCCACGCAGAATAAGGAAATCGAAAAAGCTACGCAGCGATGAGAGGCGCGTCGCTAAACTGCTGGCTTTCATGCCTTCCCGCATGCCCTTACCTGCTAATTGGCGCACCCAGCCTGCATCCACTTGAGACCAATCTTTAAGTCCCATTTCAGCCAAGTGCTGCGCCATGGTTTCTAGCTGCTGTTTGTAATTGCGTTGAGTATGTAGGCTGAGCCCCTTTTCGCTTCGTAAGAATTCATAGAAGCGCTCAAGAGGCTTTTGCAGACTATTTGGCAGAGGAGTGTTGGGAGTTGTCGTCATCGTAACTTTGCCATACCAATGTTTGAGCGAGATGTGCCACTACTAATGATAGGTGACGCAAAAACAAGGTATCCATATCTGGCTGAAAATGGCCGCCATCTTCACTAGAAAAAGCAAGCACGCCCAGTGTTTGCTGTTTCACGAGCGGCAGTACCACATAGGACCCCATTTCCGGCACATCCATATTGCCAAACAAAGCTTCACGATCCACTTTGCGAAGACGTCCTAAGTACGCGTATTTGCCATTTAAGTGGGTGGTCGCAAAACGTTGATAACTTTCCTTACTCAATTGAATCGATGCGTCGCATTGACTAAACAATCGAACAAACGCGCGTAAGCCCAGTGCTTTAGCTTTCTCTTCAATAGAATGAATGACTTGTTTAAAGTCACCACACTTTAGAATCTGCCCCTGCAAATCCATAAATTCGTAAAAGGTGCGATCGTTGTTCGCCGCAAGCGACATCAGTGTGGTGATCTCTTCCTCTAACTCTTCAATGCGCTGACGTTGGCGGTTCATTTGTATGTGCACCAAAGACACCGCACCCAAGTCTGAGTGTGGGAAAGATAGACGATCCACAAGCTCCGGACGCTGCACAAAAAAATCGGGATGATCTTTGAGGTACTCGGCCACCACTTCAGCCGTTAAGGCATCTGCTTCTACTTGAGACAAAACGTTTCCTTTTTCTTCTACTAGCAAGACAATTGACCATCAAATACATGCGTTGTAGGTCCGGTCATAAACAACGGCTTACCCGGACCTTGCCACGCAATTCGCAGTTCACCACCTGGTAGAGAAACCTTAACGTTTTCATCCAGCAGACCCTGAAGAATCCCTACCGCTACCGCCGCGCATGCGCCGCTACCACAAGCTTGTGTTTCACCTGCGCCTCGCTCGTAAACTCGAAGACGAATATGGTCACGACTCACCACCTGCATAAAGCCAGCGTTGACGCGCTCTGGAAAACGCTCGTGTGACTCAAGCAGCGGCCCTAATGTATCGACATCAGCAGTATCCACGTCATCGACCACCGTCACCACATGCGGGTTACCCATGCTTACCGCGCCACAGAACAGCGTTTTTTCACCAGCGCGCATGATGTAGGTTTTCTCTTTTTGCTTGGCTTTAAAAGGAATTTTGTTCGGCTCAAACTCTGGCACACCCATGTTGACCGTCACTTCTCCATCATCTTCGATGTTGAGAATCATCTTTCCTTTTTTGGTGCTTACGCTGATGCTGTACTTATTGGTTAACCCTTTCAAGCGAACAAAGCGCGCGAAGCAGCGCGCGCCATTCCCGCACTGCTCGACTTCACTACCATCGGCATTGAAAATCCGATAATGGAAATCAGTTTCAGGGTCGTAAGGGGCTTCTACCACGAGCAATTGGTCAAAACCAACGCCGGTATGACGATCCGCCAAACGGCGGATCAGGTCTTGCGAGAAAAACACGTTCTGGGTAATACAGTCGACGACCATGAAGTCGTTGCCCAAACCGTGCATTTTGGAAAAGTGGAAATGCATTTGTTGTGTGTTACTCCGGTAGAATCTGTTCCAGCTGCCACAAACTGGTCAGCTCCTCACGCTGGCGAACTAAGTGGCTTTGTTTACCATCCACCATTACTTCTGCCGCTCGGGTACGAGTATTGTAGTTCGAAGACATCACAAAACCATAGGCACCTGCTGAACGAACCGCGAGTAGATCACCTTCTTGCAAAACGAGTGCGCGATCTTTACCCAAGAAGTCGCCGGTTTCACAAATAGGGCCAACCAAATCGTAAGTCTGTGCTTCACCCGTGCGCGGCGAAACTGGCACGATATCTTGCCATGCTTGGTATAGTGCAGGACGCATCAAGTCGTTCATTGCCGCATCGATGATGGCAAAGTTCTTGTGCTCAGTATGTTTTAAAAACTCAACACGCGTTAGCAAGATACCTGCATTCGCAGCAATTGCTCGGCCCGGCTCAAAAATCAGCTCCAAGTCTTGGTGATTTTCAAGACGACCAAGTAACGCTTTGGCGTAATCTGAAGGCTGAGGTGGTAATTCATCACGATAGACCACACCTAAACCGCCGCCGACATCAAGGTGACGAATGTTAATGCCTTGCGCTTTTAAATCATCAATCAAGGCTAATAAACGGTCTGTCGCGTCGATAAATGGGTCGATATTGGTGAGCTGAGAACCAATGTGGCAGTCGATGCCTTGCACATTCAAGTTCGGCAGGCTTTGCGCGAATTTATAAACATCTGGCGCACGATCAAATGCAATGCCGAATTTATTGTCGCGAAGACCAGTCGAAATGTAAGGGTGTGTTTTCGCGTCGACATCTGGATTGATACGCAGAGAAATTGGCGCAATCACACCAAGCTCACCCGCAACCTTATTCAAACGTTCTAGCTCAGGCTCAGATTCAACGTTGAAACATTTGATACCTAGCTCAAGAGCACGCTTCATTTCTGCAGGTGTTTTCCCAACACCAGAGAAAACGACTTTCTTCGGATCACCGCCTGCGGCAATCACACGCTCAAGTTCACCACCTGATACGATATCAAAGCCCGAACCCAAACGCGCCAGTGCGTTCAATACGCCTAGGTTTGAGTTCGCTTTCACCGCGTAGCAAACTAGATGAGGATGTTGACCCACAGCACTATCAAACGCCTTCCAGTGGCGCTCTAGCGTGGCTCGAGAATATACGTAAAGAGGAGTGCCATATTGCTCTGCAAGAGCTTGAAGTGGGACGTCTTCGGCCCAAAGCTGGCCATCATCCTGATAGTTGAAGTAATCCAAAATTCGCTTCCCTTATTTTATTCGACTGCTGAACCCTAATTTCACCCTAAGGCGCGGTTATTTATTGTGATTGCTCATTCTGTTGAGTGTCATCTGGAATGTATAGTGAGCCAGACTGGCCACATCCCGCTAACGTCGCGGCAACCATCACAAACAACACAGTAACTAATTTTTTCATTTCGCATATCGTGATTATTGAATCAATGCCCCCTATAATCGCACCACACTCAGGAAAAGCAATAGGATAGACGGATGAACGATACTGAATTTCATCAACTGGTGGATGCGCAGATGCAAATCATCGAAGAATCCATCGATGATTCAGGCGCAGACATTGATTACGAAGTCACTGGCAACGTAATGACATTGGAATTTGAAGACCGCAGCCAAATCATCATTAACCGCCAAGAGCCGATGCATGAGATCTGGCTAGCGTCCAAATCTGGTGGTTTCCACTTCAAACTTATTGAAGATAAATGGACCTGCTCAAAAACGGGCATGGAGCTATTTGAAATGGTGAAGCAAGAGTGTGAAAAGCACGCGGGCGAAGCCATTGATTGGGCATAATGTCCGTCAATCGTCACCAAAACAAAAAGAGCACCGAAGTGCTCTTTTTGTTTATTGATACGGGTTTAATTACGCGTTTACCGCTTTCGTCGGACGATGCGGCGAGCAACCATCATTACGATAAGGGATGATATAAGCATTGCCCTCTTCAGGATGGATAATCTGGTAGTACTGCGGCAGGTTAAAGTTGATAAATTTCGACGCAACACGACTGTCATCTTTTACGGATGTGTAAAAGCTGTTCACAGACGAAATCATCTCGTCTTTGGAGCCACTAAACTGGTGATACACTTCAACTTGGTTTGACTCATCCAACACATAAATATTGAAGCCATCTTCATTATCTTCAAAGAAGAATTGCACCAGACCTTCACTGGCAAAACCATCCACCGCTTCTGGCATTTGATACTCTTGCTCACGATCGAGCATTAATAGCGGCGAGCCTTTAAGTTTGTTAGTAGAAATGCTGCGATAGAAATCAATTGAGTTTTCTAACTTCTGCACCGACACACCACGACGTTCAAAGAACAGCCCGTAAGTTTGGTTACCAAGGCGCATCGCTTTAAAGCGGCGGCGTTTTTCTTGCTCTACTGGCTTCAAGCGTAAGTCGATACATTCCGCTAAAAGCTGGTAGACCATATTACGCATCACACCACGCATGTTCTTCGCATAACAGAACACATCCACCGATTCTGGTGGCAACGCGTCTTGGTGCATTTTGCCCAGAATGGTTTTCAGTGCGTCCAGCATCGCCGTTTCCCCTTTGAAATGCAGCGTACGCACTTCATGCCAGGAGTTACGGTAAACCAAGTCGACACTGCCGACTAAGTTTTTATGTTCCGGACCAAAACTGAAGATATCGGTATTTTTTACATCCACTTTCAGTGAACGGCCCGAAAGCTCTGACGTAGGATCATTTTCAAAGTTGATGAACATCGCTAGCTGGCTTATTTCACATGGGCTCGCTAATGCCTGCATCGTCGGACGGCGCTTACGCAGCGCAAAGGTATTTCGTAAGTCGCTCACCATTTGGTAGAACTTATCGATATCCAGTTGCGCTTCACGCACCACCGCGTGCAAACGAGTCGACTCGGTGATTAAACCATTAAAGAATGCCCAAGAGACTAACTTGCTCAAGTATTCATGATGTTCTAAGTATGGCTGCCCCAAAATGCGGTGCGCGATCAGAGGTTGTTTATAGAGATACCAACCAGACTTGTTCACACCACCATCTTTCACTTCGATGAAGCTTAAATCCGGTTCATGCAAATCAGGGGAAATCTGCGGGTTGAGCAACGTCACTTTGCCCGGCAATACTTCAAAAGCGGCGTAAAGCTTACGAGCCAAAATACTGATGTCTTGCGGGCTGATAGCGGAGGTAATGTCGTTGCGACGCGCAAATTGAATCAAATTACGGTAGCTCTGCATCAACGCATCCAGCAACGCATGATGCACCACTTTTACCTGTTCAACTTTCCAGTTGCGGCGATCATCGAGCTCAGCAACAACGCTGGCATCCCAATCCCATTTTGCAATCATGTCGCTCAGCGCTTCACGGCGCCAAGCCACTGAACCAACATCCGGTTCACGCGACAACTTTTCATGGGTTTTGAGATAGAAGCAACGGCGCACCAAATCCAAACGAGTGTCGTCTTGGATTCGCTCTAAATAGCGAGTCACTTTTTCCAGCATTAAGTAGTATGCATCCATGCCATAGAGGTCTGGCTCATGGGCAAAGAAACGACGCTTGGTGTCGATGCTTAACAGTTGCGTATGTGGGTACTCCCACGAATAAGCTTCAAGCAGAATGGCTTTTAATACCGATTTGTAGGGAGAATCGATACTTTTGTATAGCTGCCACAAGTTCGAGCCGAAGTACTCTTCAGCAGGAATGCGGTTCAATTTGCCAAAGTCGATCCATTCACTACAGTCGATGTAACCATCACTGCATAATTGAGAAACGTACTCATCGTAACACTCTTCCATTTCTGGCGGCACTATTTGCCATAATAAACGCTGTCCAGCAATACGCACCGCGCTGCGATAGAATTCATCAAGCAAAAGTAAGTGCTGAGATGAGCCACAGTTATCACCTGTCATCTCTTCAGAATGGTTGCTTCTAAAGCGTTCTTCATCCATTAAGAAGAAGTTCGCCTCCACCCCTTGGCTTTGTGCCCAGTCGGTGATCAGCAAGCATTTATTGGTCAGCAATTCTCGCTCGTCACAATCCATATCTGGCGAAATACACACCCAAATATCTAAATCACTAGAAGTACTTTGACCAATTGATGAGGTACTGCCCATGGTGTATAAGCCCAAGATAGCCGGCTTCTCTGCCGTCTTAAGTGGCTGACCAATCGCAAGTTGAATGTCATCAATGAATTGCTGCTGAATGCTATTTAGCGCCAGCCCATGCACACCAAACGGGACATCGGCATCGTAATAGCCAGGAATCACAGGGTGGTTGTAGTTCAACAAGGCAGGAATCAAGTGGAAGACTTGCTGGCTTTGCGAATCCATAAGCGCCAGCGCGCGATCAACTCGCTGCTGATTCAAATTATCTAGTCGCTGAATGATTTTTTGGGTGTAAGCCTGCAAGGGGAATTCCTTGGTTGAACAATCACGAAAATCTGCTGACGTTTTAAACCAAAACGGCCTAAAAACGTGATCAATTTAACACTTTTATTGGTGCGGGTAAAGTTTCACGCCCACGCACCACTCAGGATGCAAAACCATACTTTAGTCACAAAATTAATCGCGCGGTAGTGTCGCTCTTATTACCTATTACTAATAATAGTCCTTAGTCTAATTGAGAATCCAGTCACACTATTTTCATAACGTCATGTAATTCCATTCATAGCTCTCAGAGATAACGAACTAACAGTAAGCATTTCTTGATGAGAATGGTAGGATAAACCCAAATCCAAACAGCATTGAGAAGATCATGACACAATCCACACCTATTCGCATTGCAACTCGAAAAAGCCCTCTTGCTTTATGGCAAGCTTACTTTGTCAAAGACGCCCTTCAAGCCGCTCACCCTGGTTTGGAAGTCGAGTTAGTAACCATGGTGACCAAAGGTGACGTGATTTTAGATACACCGCTAGCAAAAGTTGGCGGCAAAGGCTTATTCGTAAAAGAGCTTGAAGTCGCAATGCTAGAAGGCCGTGCAGACCTTGCCGTTCACTCAATGAAGGACGTGCCCGTCGATTTCCCGGAAGGTCTTGGTCTCGTGACCATTTGTGAACGTGAAGACCCTCGTGATGCTTTCGTCTCCAATACCTATAGCAACATTGATGAACTCCCTCAAGGTGCAGTGGTTGGTACTTGCAGTTTGCGCCGTCAATGCCAACTGAAAGAATATCGTCCAGATATCATCATTAAAGAGCTTCGCGGTAATGTGGGCACTCGCCTTGGTAAACTAGATGCGGGTGAATACGATGCGATCATTCTTGCTGCGGCTGGCCTTAAACGATTGAAACTTGAAGAACGCATTCGTAGCTTTATCGAGCCAGAGCAATCATTACCTGCGGTAGGCCAAGGTGCTGTCGGTATTGAGTGCCGCCTTGACGATGAAAGGCTGCTTAAGCTACTTGAGCCGCTTAACCACCAAGACACCGTAGACCGCGTTTTGTGTGAGCGCGCAATGAACCTGACGCTAGAAGGCGGCTGTCAGGTACCTATCGGCAGCTATGCCCTGCTAGATGGCGATAACATTTGGCTACGCGCATTAGTTGGCGAACCAGATGGCAGCGAAATTGTTCGTGGTGAAATCCGTGGCCATCGTAAAGACGGCGAAACGTTAGGAGTGCAGTTAGCCAATGAACTACTGGATAACGGCGCTCGTGAAATCCTAACTAAGCTGTACGCAGATCACGAATAATCATGGCAGTGTTGGTCACTCGGCCGGGAGAGCAAGGCAGCGCGCTTTGCTCTCTGCTCGAAAGGCACGGCATTTCCGCATATCACCATCCTCTGATCGACATTGTCGCCGATCTCACGGACACGCACCTCTCTAAACACCTGCATCAAGCTCAAATTGTTATCGCTGTTAGTCGACATGCCGTGCAATGTGCACAGCAAATCTTAGCCAGCAACGAGACATCATGGCCGAAACAAGCCATTTACCTTGCCGTTGGTCAAAAAACAGCACACTATTTAAGCAAATGTACCCAACAGAAAGTACACTATCCCCAAGTCAGTGATAGTGAACATTTATTGCGACTGCCAGAGCTCAATAATGTGGCCCAACAACAGGTTCTTATCCTTCGTGGGAACGGTGGAAGAGAGCTGATCAAAGATGCATTGGTGAGACGTGGCGCAAAAGTTCACTATAGTGAGACTTACAAGAGAGAATTCATCCCATTCGATCCAGTAAGCTGTGTCTCACTATGGAAAACCCTACAAATTGACCAGATCATCGTCACCAGTGGTGAGCAACTGGATTATTTGTGCAGCCAATTGACGTCAGAGCAATTGACTTGGCTTAATCAACAAGAGTTGTATATCCCCAGTCAGCGTATCGCTGACATCGCACTTCAAAGGGGGTTCACTCGGGTGAGATGCACGGGAAGCGCATCCAACCAAGAATTACTGGCGGCTCTCCAGCCCTAGCTACACAGGATATAGGCATGACAAGTAAAAATAACGACCAAAAAAATAACGATAAAAACCTTTCCGAAGAAACCTCATCGGCACCGATAGCCGAAAAAAGCACATCGCAGCAGGATGCGGCCCCTAAAAAAGAACAGCCAAAAGTGGCCGAGCCCCCAAAAACAGCCGAGCCAGCCAAAGTCGAATTTGAAGAAAAACAAGGCAAGCGCGGAGTTAAACTAGGCACAGTCGCTATCATCTTATCGATTATTTTTGGCGGTGGCCTCGCATACAAGCTACATCAGCAGCAAGCCGATTACCAAGCGCAGATCGCCCAACTAAAAAGTCAACTAGAAAGCACTCAAGCTTCCATGAAGCAAGAGCTCAGCCGGGTACAAGAAGAAACCATCGAGAAAGCAACGACCGTGACACACAAAGCGGAAGTGGTACTGGGACAGCAACAGAAGAGCATTGAAAGCTTACAGCTTGCCGTTGCCGATGTGAAAGGTCGCCGACCAAACGACTGGCTACTTGCTGAAGCCGATTACCTCGTCAAATTAGCAGGTCGTAAACTGTTCTTAGAGCATGACGTAGAAAGCGCAACTCAACTAATGGAAAGTGCTGATCAACGCATTGCCGCACTGAATGACCCTAGCCTCGTCAAACTACGTAAAGCAATGGCGAACGATATCACCAAACTTCGTACTATCCCGCTGATTGACCGTGATGGATTGGTACTACGCTTAACTGCTCTGCAACAGCAAGTAGACAAGCTACCACTCGCCAATGCACTACTCCCAGAAGCAGAAGTCGTAGAGAACACTGAAGTGTCGGAAGATATTGCAAACTGGCAAGATAACTTAATGACCTCTCTGAAGGACTTTTCAGAAAACTTCATTACGTTCCGCACGCGCGATGGTAACGTCATTCCACTGCTTTCTCCTGAGCAACACTTTTACCTAAAAGAAAACATCAAAGCCAAATTGGAGACCGCAATAAAAGCGGTGTACCAAGAGCAAGGTGAAATTTACACCACGTCTCTAAAAACGGCCGATAAATGGGCATTAGCTTTCTTCAACCAAGACGATAATTCCGTTAAAGAGTTCAACAAAACTGTTAACCAGTTAAGCCAGCAAAACATTCAAGTGGAATACCCAACGAAACTGCAAAGTCAGTCTCAACTATCAGATGTCATCCGTGAGCGCCTACGTCGCGAAGTCACAACGATGACAGGTATGGAGGATAAGTAATGTTTCGTCTTATTTTCCTATTTGTTGTACTAGGTGCAGGACTATTTGTTGGCACTCAATTTTCTGGTCAGCAAGGCTATGTACTCATCTCCATCGCTGAGAAAACGATCGAGATGAGCGTAACGACATTGGTCGTATTCGTTATCGCAGCACTCGCAGGCCTTTTTCTACTTGAGTACCTAATTAAAAAGCTAGTTTACGCAAGTTCTACAACATGGAACTACTTCAGCGTGCGCAAAATGCGCCATTCCCGTCGATACACCAATGAAGGCATTATTAAACTCCTAGAAGGAGACTGGAAAGGTGCCGAGAAAAAAGTGACTCGTTGGGCGAATCATCACGACATGCCACTACTTTGTTACTTAGTTGCGTCTGAAGCTGCACAAGGTCAAGGTGATAAAGCAAAACGTGATCACTACCTAGAGCTAGCAAGCCAGCAAGAGAATGCTCATCTCGCAGTAGAGCTAACTCGTGCTAAACAGTTTATTCGCGATAACGAGTTCGAGGCTGCTTTCGATACTTTGCAATCGTTAAAAGGTCAGTATGCGAGTAATTCGATTGTATTGAACTTGCTGAAAACAACGTACATGCAGCTAAAATTGTGGCAACCTCTTATTGACCTCTTGCCACAACTCACCAAAGCAAAACTCATCACGGAAGAAGAACACGCAGAGCTGATTCAAAAGGCGCAATGCGGCTTACTCCATGAAGTGGCACAGCAGCAAGGTAGCGAAGGGCTTATTTCTCATTGGAATGGCCTTGCACGCAAAGTAAAACAAGACACACACCTAGTCGCCTGTTTTGCTCGTGAGTTGATAGCCCGGAAAGCAGATGCTGAAGCCTTTACTGTGCTAAAAGAAGCATTGAAAAAACAACCGGCTCCTGAGCTTTATCAACTACTGCCAGATCTAAACCTGCCAGATATCCACCCTGTCGTGGTTTTCTTAGAGGGAGTAGTGAAGAAAGAGCCAGATAACGCCGCTGCGCATAGCGCATTAGCGCACTTCTATTTCCGTCAAGAGAAGTGGCAAGAAGCCCAAGACCACTTTGAGATCGCCTTAAAGCTTCGCTCTGACGTCTCTGATTATGCATTCCTAGCAGACACACTAGAAAAGCAGAATCTAACTAAAGCCGCTCACGAAGTCTCTCGTAAAGCTCTCACGCTCGTCCAGAACGACTAAGTAGCAATCATCTAACCAAGCCGACAGTTTACTGTCGGCTTTTTTATTGCCTGTCACTCATCAACACGACACAAACCTGCAATATCCACTAGAGCTAATGCCCTTCAATCGCCTAAACCTCATTGAGAGCCTCATCGCTTCCAGCAGCACTCCATTAAGCCCAATAAAATCCTCTAAAAAATAGCTTGCACACTTTCTTCAAGGCAAACAACCAAATATAAGTTTCTAGGAAGGAGCTCTACTAACAAAATACAGGTAACTTGAAATAGTGCAGGAAGAAAAAATAGGTACATAAGCTCCAATACTCTCCATTCTCTTCAATGAAGGACTGTCCTATACAATGCTTAGAGAGTGTTTATTGTACCAACTAGGGCAAGATAGCGAAGAGCCATTAGGTAACACTAAGAGCGCTAACGCACGTAACATCGAGTAAAGAGTAAAGACAAGTCTCTTGTTAACAGAAACACTTCACCCTTAGAGGTAGGAATGCCAATACTCAGACTTGATGGTTCTCATTAGAAGATAAAGTTATGAACTTCTGTCGCTGCACAACCTGTGGATAGCGAGAACGCGCTTAAAGCAAGGCTTCTCAAGTGACATAGTGCAGGGATACCTAGTCCGGGGATACGATCAGCTAAGGGATTGATTCCAGTCCCTAACGAATTTCCAAGCGTCAGAAACGAAGAAAGCCTCGCTATTTCTAGCGAGGCTTCTGAATAGTGGCGGAGAGATAGGGATTTGAACCCTAGATACGCTATTAACGTATGCCGGTTTTCAAGACCGGTGCTTTCAACCACTCAGCCATCTCTCCACAAATTGTCATCAACAGATTAGTACACTGATGATGTTGTTACTTGTCTATGCAAATAACGATATTTAAAGCCTGGCGATGTCCTACTCTCACATGGGGAAGCCCCACACTACCATCGGCGCTATTTCGTTTCACTTCTGAGTTCGGCATGGAAATCAGGTGGGTCCAAAACGCTATGGTCGCCAAGCAA